>CAJUJH010000059.1 GCA_910586855.1 Candidatus Gastranaerophilales bacterium | reverse complement strand
GAAGAAACGCCTAAAAACTAAGCGATAAGTGCGGTTTTGTTTATCAATTTTGATATTTTCTGCCAAGCGGCGAGGCGGGCAGGGTCTTTTTGGGAACGCCAAAGGTTCAAGTCGATTAGGGCTTGTTCTGCAGGTATGTCGGCAAGGGCGGCAACTTTCAGCAGGGTTTCTTCAGATGGCAAAATTTTACCTGATTTCATTGTGGCCATTGAAGCGCTTGATATACCTATGAATTTTGCAAGTTGATTTTGATTTTTTAGATTCTGCTTACAAATAGCTTTTTCCATATAAATATCAAACATTTAAGCCTCTATGTTATTATGTAATGTTATATGACATTATCCACATACCATATTTTTTTTAATTTGACAACTATTTTTTAACCAATATAGACTAGTTGTGTAACTAGTATTTTTTTACTAATTTTGCTAGTTAACCAACTAGTATGTATAAGGACAACCGCCAATGTCTCAAAGTTTCGTACAGATTCCGAACGATTTATTTAAAATAAACCTGTCAAGCCTGCAGTTCCGGGCTTTGTGTAATTTTATCCGGATATCCGGATATAACAACGGGCACAGCTTTTTCGGCTATGAAAAGTTGGCCAAAATGAATGGTTGCCAAAAAGCGGCAATGATTAAAACGGTTAAATCATTAGAAGAATTAAGATTTATACAACTTATAGAGCGTGCAAACTATTCAAAATCAAATGATATTTTGCTGACGCTTGACGCAGGAATTTCTTATTGCAAAAATGGCGGTTTTTGCACTGAGGAAGAGGGGTATTTAAAAGATACCCCTACCCAAAATGAGGGGTATTTAAAAGATACCCCTCAACCCGAAAAGGGGTATTTAAAAGATACACCTAACCCGAAACAGGGGTATTTAAAAGATACAGAGGGGTGTTTAAAAGATACACCCATATATAATAAATCAAATTTAAATAATTTAAATTTAAATAATTTAAAAAATACGCGCGCGGGCGCGGAGGTGTATCTTT
>CAJUJH010000058.1 GCA_910586855.1 Candidatus Gastranaerophilales bacterium | reverse complement strand
TTACCTTATAATATAACTATATAATATACGTCTGATATTAATTTTAACATATACTTTCAAACATTTCAACTATTTAAAAAAAGAAGTTTCGATTTTTAGAAAATTTTATCTGTTTTTCACAGGGTTTTTGACTGCTTTTTACCGTTTAACAAATTAAGGTTTGAATAAAAATTTGCCTTAATTGAGCAAAAAATATCAATGCGCCCTATGTAATTTATCTTAAAAAATGTTTCATATGAAACATTCACCCAAATTTTTTGACATTGATACTGTTTCACGTGAAACGCGGAACGCTTGATTTTGAACTGTTGTGGATAAATGTTGATAACTTTTGGATTTTGTGAATAAAATTAAGCAATTTTTATGATTTATTAAAAATCATTGTGGACAATTATCCGAGGTTTTTTTCAAAATTTTCCGAAAATCGTTCGATTACCCTTAGTGTTTGCTATTTTAGTGGATAAAATGTGACATTTATATTACTTTACCCCTTATCTTATTGTGGATAAAATGTTAAATTGTGGATAAAATTGTGCAAATCTTAATCAGCATTGACCTTTTTTACGGGTGCAATAAATTTTCGCGCTATTGATAAATTGAAGCGCATGCCGTTTTAAAGGCTTATAAAAAATAAAATTAACTAAATTGCGGCGTTTTGATTATAATTTACAGACGGGGCGTCAATAATTTACCCGAGGTTTTTATGGACTATTCGTTTAATTTATATAATGCGCTTGCACCCGAAGGAATTTGTCTGGCGCTCAAAAAGATGCTTGCAGCAAACAATGCCAATCCCGTCATTCTCTGTATAGGGAGCGATTTGTCGGTCGGGGACAGTTTGGGCCCCGTTACGGGAACCAAGCTTAAAGAAAAATTAAAAAATTTAAATTGTTACGTCTACGGTACTCTTGCAAAGCCGATAACAGCTCACGAAGTCAAGTATATGAACGAGTTTTTAAGGCAGACCCACCCGTCAAGCCCCATAATAGCCGTCGACGCTGCGGTGGGACTTGCAGCTGTGCCCTGGCGTGGTGCTCCTGTGCGACCC
>CAJUJH010000057.1 GCA_910586855.1 Candidatus Gastranaerophilales bacterium | reverse complement strand
CACAGGGGAAGCTACCCTTCCCCTGCGCTGGCTTTGCCAGCTACCCCTTTGTGGCTTTGCCACCCGGAAATCTTTCAGAAAGCGTATTCCATTTAGCAAGTTAAAGCTGTATAATAGTGCCAGCGATAAATCAGGATTTGAGAGGAGGAGTTTTTTATCATCAAACAGATTAAGCCATTTATTATCCCTGTACTTTTTTTGACATTGATAGACCAAACTATAAAAATAATTATATTAAAGTTATTTATGCAAGACGAGTTTGATATAATATTTCATTTGTTGCGATTTAACCCAGAACAAAATACAAATTTGTCATGGTTTGGAAATTTTGCTGATGTTTTTTCAAGTTCATTTCTTATGGTTGTTTTTAACATTCTTGCCATTTATATTATTCTATCAGGATATTTATTGTATAGAGCAAAAACGAAGAAAACTAAATTTTCAGTGAAAATAATTTTAGTTTTTGGGTTGGCAGGTTGTTTGTGTAGCTTAATAGATAAAATTTTTTGGGGAGGAAGTTTAGACTTTTTGCAGATACCAAACTTCTTTATTTTTGATATTAAGGACTGTTACCTTACAGTCGCAGGAATTATATTTGTTATCATCGGTATTTTACATAGTAAAGAAATAACCGTTAAAGAGTATTTGTACTTTTGTAGGAATAAATTCAAATTGTAAAATTTAAGCTTATCAAACTGATAACTCATCAAAAACTAAATACCTGCCGCCCACCAGCGGCAACGCAAGCAGGAAACTGAAAAAAGGTATCCTGCTTTTTCTATGCCCGGAATCCGGGAGGAAGGAGGGCGCACACTTGCCATGCCCGCACTGTAAAATCACCATCATTAAGCGGAGCAACAATGAATCCGCCGTTTCTGCCGCCGCCTACCAGAGCGGCGAGAAGCTGTTCTCTGAATACGACCAAGAGCAGAAATACTATCCCTACAAGAACGAAGTCACCCACAAAGAAATCATGCTCCCACCCCATGCGCCGCCGGAGTTTGCAGACCGCAATACCTTATGGAACTCCGCCGAAGCGCAGGAAAAACAATGGAACTCCCAGCTTGCCC
>CAJUJH010000056.1 GCA_910586855.1 Candidatus Gastranaerophilales bacterium | reverse complement strand
GTCTTGCAAAACCGCTTGTTTATTCGCTTTGCTACGTTTTGCTCAAGGCTATTATGCTAACCGTTAGGGAGGTGATTAATGAGGAGGTAGCTTATAGGCAGTTTCCCTTATTGGCGCAGGGTATTAATACATCGTAATATGTACGTATTCAAAATAACTGACATTTATATTAGCTGACATAAGAAAAATTTTATTCGTTTGAAAAAGGAGAAATTATTATGAAAAACAGGATTAAGTTTATTTTATGTGCAGTTATGGCTTGCTTAGTATTTGCAGGCTGCAAGAATGAAAATATTGAAGCGTCGGATACGGGTGTTACAAGCTCTGTGGCAGCATATGAGCCTGTTATTTTAACAAGACCAGAAGATGGATGGAGCTATAATGAGGTTTCACAAATGCTTTACATTGATGGAGTAAATATACCGATTCCTTTCACTGTGGAAAATTTAGGTAAGGAATTTAGTATTAAAAAAAGTACGCCAGACAAATTAGGTGATGAGGCGTATGGTACGGTATTATATAAAAATAATGATCCGATTTTACGACTGTCATATTATGACATAAAAAAATTAGAATTTAAAGAACTTAAAAAAATAGAATGTTATGAATTTTCGACATATTATGAAGTTGAAAATAATAATTACTTAAACTTAAATACATCTATTGTTGTTAATGGAGTAAAACTTGGTGACACATTAAGTAAAGTAAATTCCATTTTTGGTGAACCGGACAACGAAAATAAAAAAGGTCCTATTGTTATTTACCAAGATAAAAACACCGGAAAGGGCTGCATTGGCTTTTGGTTTGATGACAGTGGGAATTTATATTCAATTACGTTAATTAGACATTAAATTAATTTTGTGGAGGTATTTATATCAAAAGATACAGAATTACAAAAATTCTTAGAAAATATTTAACTGATCCGTTGGAAGAATATTCTCAAGAACAAATTATGGAAGCTTTGCATGAATATCTTATTGATTTGGGATAAAGAATTAAGCTTTTTTATGCTAACTAGATATGAGCAAAACGCAACGTCCAAAACGGAAGTTTGAAAATAAAAGAGCTAGTGTTAGTATAAAAAAAGCCCAAATGAAACAGACCCACAGACCAAGGTA
>CAJUJH010000055.1 GCA_910586855.1 Candidatus Gastranaerophilales bacterium | reverse complement strand
AAAATGCCAGTAAGAATAAGCGTATTGCAAAGATAAAAAATGCAATTGCAGGTGTATTTTCACCAGTAATAAATTTTTTTGGAAAGCATATCATTATTCCGGTAATTATAGCAGGTGCTGCAATTGTAATATTTTTAGCAGTATTCCTGTTTAAAAAATTGCGTAACAGAAGAGGAAGGGCACATAGAAGTAGCGGAGGTTACAGGAGCAAGGCAGGACGAAGAAGGCATGCAAGGATGCAGAAACGGGCAAGACGCCAGAATGCACCAGAAAAGGCAAGACGCCGCAACCATAGCAGCCATTACCAGAAAAGGACAGTTCCTGTAAAAAGCACACCAAATAAGCATAAAAGAAGTGCAAGTGTTAGTAAGCGCAAAAGGAATACACGTGAAAGTTTTGGCAAAAATTTCTTTGATTTTTAATATTATTTAAATAATAAAAGGGAGGAATATTATCAGATTTATAATATTTCTCCCTTTAAACAAGTAATTACCAGTTGCTATTAAATTCCCAATGGTTTTTTATACTGTAATTATAATACAAATTAATTAAAAAATCTTTACTTTTTCCTTAATTTTTTCAATGATGCGGGTAATCCAAAATACCTTTTGCCCCTGGTATCATTATATACATTTATTTAATCTCCGTTGAGTTTTTGTATCCTGTTTTTAGAGTAAACAGTTTTATATATGCTGTTTTTTTATTTTTATTACATTGGATAACAGCTTCTTTTTTAATTCCTGCTATTGCATTTTTGCCAAAGTATTGAGGAAATACAAGAATTAAATGATAAAATGGTATATGATTTTACAATGCATATTAAAGAACTGCGCAAAACCAGGATAGTTTCACACCATATAAGAAAATGTATTGGGTATATTTACAATAATCTGCATGAACCGCTTATGATAAACAGCATAAGCAGACAGATAGGGCTTAATCCAAGTTATCTGTCTGCTCTTTTTAAAAAAGAAACAGGAAAAACAATACATGCTTTTATACAGGAAACAAGGCTTGATACTGCAGCAGAAATGTTAAAAAAAACAGAATATCCATATGCCTTGGTTTCAAATACATTGTGTTTTTCCTCACAAAGCCATTTTACAAAGCTTTTTCGTGAGCATA
>CAJUJH010000054.1 GCA_910586855.1 Candidatus Gastranaerophilales bacterium | reverse complement strand
ACTTGATCCGATCTTTAATATTTTGTGCCGTATGCTTCCAAGTAATCAGAAGTATAGTTATGATCTTTCCTGCTTTCAAAACTCTGCCTTGTGATTTTTTTATAATGTAAATCACAATATTTTTATTGAAAAAATCTATTGCAGCCGTTTCCAAATCACTCAATCTTCAGTTCTAGGATACCCCCCCCCAAGTTGCGCGTATCACCGTTATGCAAATAATTATCAGGAATCCACTCTCTGTTCCATTTAAATTGAATCCTATAAATCCCAAAACCTTTATCCAGCGGTATAACTTTTGATTTTTCTTCACCATAATAATCAAAGCTGAAACGCGCTTGCAGCTTTCCGTTAATATATATCTGACATCTCAGGGCATCCCCATGTTTTTCCGGACATCCATTTATGCGGGTAAGTTTTAACTTGGGATTTTCGATAGATTTATTGTTCAAAAGCACACAAGCTTCTTTTTTCATCCAAATCAACCGATGTTCCGTTTCATACCAACCACTGATCATACTAATAAACGACGGCCTGGTAATGCAGATTTCAGTTGGAAGATAGTCTTTAAACCGCATGGCTTCTTTTTTCGTTATGTCCACCGAAAAATTATTAAACCGTACTTCTCTCGAAACTTCGCAGTTTTTAGCACATCCATGGCATTTTTTTACATTCTCCCTGGCTTTCTCCGCCATATTGCTTGTAAACAATACATCAAAATTATAGTTATATTTTTTTAAATTTCCCAATACAAAATGATCAAGATTATTAATTTCCCTGAATGTTGGAATACATGCAAATATCGTCCCATCTGCTCCTATAAAACAGCCAGAAGATGCCGCAGAACAATTTGAAATTTTATGCCTGCCTTTGGAAACTACATATTTTAAATTAATAGGATTATTTATATATTTAATAATCTGTCCAGTTTCTTTTTTACTATAAGGAAATTTATCTTTTTCGAAAACCGCCAAAGGCAGAAATGTAACTGCCGCTCCCAGTCGCGTAAAATATGAATTTATAGCATCCATATCAGCTAAAATATCTTTATTTAAAACGGTATTCACATGCACAGGCATTTTATTTTCTTTTAATAACTCTATTGTTTTAACCGCCCGATCAAATGAT
>CAJUJH010000053.1:932-1140 GCA_910586855.1 Candidatus Gastranaerophilales bacterium | reverse complement strand
ACTATTTGATAAAAAACTAAATCAGCCAACAGGCTAGGGGTAAATATAATTAAGCATTATTATGCGAAAATCCACAAGTTCTATAGCACGATAGAAATAATTAAACCCCTGCCCCGCTCTTTTATTTGCTCTACGCTCACAGAATTTCTCTAATAGTGCTTTGCACTTATTCACTCAATCTGTTCACTATCCGAATTCGCTTTGCTTC
>CAJUJH010000053.1:0-922 GCA_910586855.1 Candidatus Gastranaerophilales bacterium | reverse complement strand
ACGAGGGAGATAAATTTAGTAAACAAAAGGAAGGAAAATTAAATTTTTTATATTGAGAAATCTATATTATGCAAAAATACTTTTTAACGGTTCAACATCTTGTATTTCTTCTTTTTTAGCTGATTTACCCATTAGAAGTTCTCCGTTATAAAAAGGGTTTGAACCATCTTTATCTTTAGCTGTAGCTGCTGCAAAAATACTCATAAAACGAGAAGCTGATGTTGTTTCTGCAGCTTTTTGAGTTTCAGTAACAACTTCGTTAACAGCAGGCATATATTTGCCATCAAGTTTCTTTGAAACTGCAGCTTGAGAATTTAAATACTGAATAGAATTTAATGTTGCTTCATTTAATTGAAATTGTAAGGCATTATTCATTGCAATTTGTTTTTGAACAGAAATATCAATTTTACCTTGATATAAATCAATTCCTAATTCAACAGGTTTTGCAACTGAATGAACTTGTGCTGACACTGAAGAATTTGCATATTGGGAATTCTTTTGAGCAGCACGGCGTAAAATTTCATTAGAAACATCTTTTAATACAGATGTATCAATGCCGTTTTTGTATAATGAATTGTAATTCACGTTTAAACTCATTAGATGTATCCCTTTTGTTTCCTTACAAATATATATTCGGCATATCCTGTAAAAATCTTTAGAAAAACATCTTATTTTGTTAATTTTTTGTTACAAATATAATTTGACAAAAAAAACATTATTTTTACAACTAATAAACCTGCCGTGTCATAATAATTTCACCTGCAGCATTATAGCAATTTTTACCAACCCAGTGCGCAAGCAGTTTACCTGAAGGTGTATAAATATAAGTTTCAATTTCAGAAACCCGTAAACTTACATTTTCTAGCCTGCCGTCAGCTCTGTATTTATAACGTGCATACTTCGGCCTATGGCGGAAGCGATG
>CAJUJH010000052.1:534-1146 GCA_910586855.1 Candidatus Gastranaerophilales bacterium | reverse complement strand
CCCCACGTCCCGCAATATCATATAAGCCCGCTGTCTCGTGATATGTTTGTTCAAACCTTTTCTTGATATAAATAAATACTCATAATCTTTTTTATTTTTAATATATCCGTTAAATATATTTTTTAATTCCTTGCAAATAATGAATCTTCTCTCTTTGCCCGTCTTTTTCTCTCTCATATAAATATACTGTTTGTCCCGTATATCCCTAACCCTTAAAGTTAATATATCCGATATTCTAAGCCCCGAGTAAACCCCAATAGAAAAAAGAACATAGTCTCTCTCACTCACTGACTTTAAATAATCCATAATATCATTTATCGTATTAATATCCCTGATAGGCTCCACCGTATTCAATCATATCACCCGCTTAACCTGTAATATAAATTTGCCTCAAAAACAGCCTTACAATTCCATACCATAAAATCAACTTTTCCTTTTTTACAAACTCATCAAACCTCATTGTCTCCCTTTAAAACAAAAAAGACCCGCTGTATTAACAGCAAGTCTTTTTCGCTGAAAGGAGAAGTACGTTATATAAGAATCAATTTAAGGAATAATAAAAAATTATTTTACTTAAAATTTTCCGAACCGCCAAGCGGTTCTTTTTACGCT
>CAJUJH010000052.1:257-480 GCA_910586855.1 Candidatus Gastranaerophilales bacterium | reverse complement strand
CAAAACACCTTTCGCTAAAATTTTAACGTTTTCCGTACGTAAAATATTTTTTATCATCAATTAAAATTCTTATATATAAATGAAAGAATTAACCTGTTCCGGCGCTTCGGGAATTGAACCCGATAAACTAAACCTATACGCCCATACTGGCCGAAACCTAAGCTCCGGTCTAACATATTTCATAAGAGGTTAAACAGGTGCCGTCGATTTGTCTTACCTTTCG
>CAJUJH010000052.1:0-213 GCA_910586855.1 Candidatus Gastranaerophilales bacterium | reverse complement strand
CTTAACATAGTTTTTATTAGAAAAATTTGCATTATTTTTGCATATTTTTTGCACAATATTTGCATTATTTTTGCACATTTTTTCAATTATAGAAATTTAACCACCTCATAACCTCATTTATAACCTTATCTTTTTTTCTATAAACCGTAACCCTGTCCATACTACAATCTATAGCCGCTTTCAGCGTTCCCTTATTATATTTATAAAGCGACT
>CAJUJH010000051.1 GCA_910586855.1 Candidatus Gastranaerophilales bacterium | reverse complement strand
AAGTTTCGCTTTGATGAACAGGAAGTATAAGAAATTGCTTTCATTTTTTGAAAAAATGGATATATAATAAAATGACAACAGATCGGAAGTTGTAAAGGAGACAAAACTATATGGCAAAACAGTTAAAGAAAAGACCAATTGAAAAAGAACTGAAATTCTTAGCTGACTTTGAACTATACGGCGTGTTAATGTTTGCAGGAATGTATTTTGCAACAAAGTTTATTATCGATATGGACTTTGGAAAGAACGTGTTCAAATTAAATTGGATTTCGTTTTATCCATTGTTGGTATTTTCTATCATAGTAATAGAGGGCAGTTTCTATTGGCGCAATAAGCTGAGAATGGTAAGAAGAAAAAAGGCGTTAAGTAATTTTGAAATTGGCAGGATTTACAATAAATTAAGATGGATAAATGTAATTTTATTAACAGCCTATCTACTGATTATTATTATGGCATTTCTTGAAAAAGAAGGTCTATCCGGAATAATTGTTGGAATTTTACTGTATTTTATGGCCGTAATAGAACAAATAAATTATTTTCATATCAGACTTTCTTATGAGACGGTAAATGGCGGTCTTTTAGTTATTGAGCCTTTAAAAAAACTTTTTACTGGAACTGGAAAACGTTCACAATTGCGGAAGGATATTGATACTTATTTAAAAGGTTAACTTCCAATTTGTAGAATCGTAGCCAGCTAAAAATTTAATAGTAGCCATACATACAGAACGGCACACCAAGACAGGAAATCAAGAAAAGGTTTCCTGTTTTTTTGCGCCCATTTTTGGCATTTTGAAAAATCGCCAGTATTATGCCGTGCAAAGGGGATAGAAAGAAATTTCCTCTCCCATTTGGCAAATCCGCAAGCTGTCCGTGGAGGGCGAGCAAAGAGAAATTTCCGCAAATCTCCGCCTATTCCGGCTTGTGTGGTGTTGTAAGGAATAAGGGGAAATTTCCGCAAATCAACGTCCATTTTGCATTTTGCGGGTTTGTAGGTATCAGAGGGAGAAATGTTTCCGCAGCTTTGGCAAAATCCCCGCTTGCGGCACGAAAGGTATTGACGGAAGCCAGCACAGAGGAAACCGCCACTTTTTAAGAGCAAGATTCTACCACAGTACCAAATTTCGCCTTTCGGCTCATTTTGTCCTGC
>CAJUJH010000050.1 GCA_910586855.1 Candidatus Gastranaerophilales bacterium | reverse complement strand
AATACAAATCAAAAGGTGCTTATGTTAAAAAATTAAATAATTTGGATTATGATTTGCCAATTATCAATAAAGCATTAGTTGAATATATGGTTCACGATGTGCCAATAGAAAAAACAATCAATGAATGTAACGACTTAAAGGAATTTCAATTGGTTACAAAAATATCAAATAAATATACACACATATTACATGGTGATGAATATATAAAAGAAAAATGCATCAGGATATTTGCATCAACTAATGAAAATGATAAAGGTGTTACAAAAATACATGCAACAACAGGAAGACCAGCCAAAATATCAAATTCACCTGAACATTGTTTTATTTTTAATGATGAAGTAAATGGTGTAAAAGTTCCAAAGAAATTAGATAAAGCATGGTATATTGACCTTGCAGCAAAAAGATTGAAAGATTTTGGGGTGATGTAAGTGATAGTAGAAAAAGAAAAATTAAAAAAGAAATTGCTAAAAGCATATGAAGATGATGACACAAAGAAAAGATGTTGCATTTGTAGACAAATAATTGAAAAAGAAGATATTGAAAATTTGCAATTTGAATATTGCAAATCAAAAATAAATGAAACATGGTCACATTCAAAATGTGCAAATCAAATGATTAAAAAATAAAAAGGAAGGGGTGATTGAAAAATGTTCTTTAAAGGTTATGTTGAAACCAAAGACAAGAAATGTATTGAAAAGTTCAAAGGAAGAACTGATTTCAAAAATTATGAACAGGTTCAATCATTACCTGAATTTGCAGGTATTCTTGCAACAGACACAATACTTATAGATATTGATGATTTTGATGAAAGTGAAATATTATTTAAAATTGTTCAAGACCTAAAACTTAAATGTAGAGTATATAAAACAACTAGGGGAAAACACTTTTTATTTAAAAATGTTTTAGTTGAAAGTAATCGAACACATGCAACATTAGCTTTGGGAATTACAGCTGATATAAAAATTGGAAAAAGAAATGCATATTCAATTTTAAAATTTAAAAACAAAGAAAGACCAATTTTATATGATGAAGCAGAAAATGAAGAAGCAATGGAACTTCCAAAATGGTTATTACCAATAAAAACAACGATGGATTTCTTAAATATGACCGCAGGTGATGGAAGAAATCAAGCATTATTCAATTATATATTAACTTTACAAAGTA
>CAJUJH010000049.1:519-1166 GCA_910586855.1 Candidatus Gastranaerophilales bacterium | reverse complement strand
ACAGCTATCGCAGCCTGCAATCGCAAGCGAAAGCGACAACGCAAATATAACGGATAGAATTGCCAAAAAAATCTTCTTTTTCAATTGCGTATAAACTCCTAATGATATTATTATTTTCGTTCCTTTAATAAATTATCGAAACAAAACAAAAACTGCTTTCATAAATAAACATACGTAATTTTAGGATGAGCAACATCCTCAAAAAATCATACGTTAAAATTATACAATAAATAAAAACAAAAAAGCAACTGATTTTTAATTAAAATTATAGATTAATTATGAAAAAAATCAAAGTTACATATAATTATGAATTATAATATATAAATAATATGGTAATAGTAAATATTTTTAGCATAAATTTATAATTATAAAAAATTTTATTCAAATTATAAAATTGTGAATTTATGCAATTATTCATAAAGTTATTCATTTATAAGGGAAGGGAGCAAGCCAAAATAGCTTGCTCCCCCCTTGAGAGAATATGAAAAAAGTTGAGTGTATGCCTTATCTACAGTTGCAATTATAGAGTATAAATGTGTTAAAAATATGAAAACTGAATGAATTTAATTTATTTTTTAACTTTTTTTATACTTTTCAAAAATCTTTTCGGCTATTTTGAGTCCGTCTGCCGCAGAACTTGTTATTCC
>CAJUJH010000049.1:287-509 GCA_910586855.1 Candidatus Gastranaerophilales bacterium | reverse complement strand
CTCTTCATCGCGTACTATGCGCAAGGGAGAAGAAAATCTCGTTTCCACACCCGTAAGAACGGCGTCGGGTAAAGCAAAGCCCTTTAAACGCCTGTCCATATCGGGAATTGCCGCCTTTAAAGCATTAACGGCTATCGGGGGCAATATTTCGTTTAACGGAGCAAACGCCGTGCCGCGAGCATAGGTTGGCATAACCTCACCAAATCCGCAAGAAACTTTGTT
>CAJUJH010000049.1:0-215 GCA_910586855.1 Candidatus Gastranaerophilales bacterium | reverse complement strand
AAATTCATACCGTCAAATAGATTTTGCCCCCAATCCTCGCTTCTCATCTGCACCATAAGCGCGGAATTTGAATTTTTTCCGTCGCGAGCATAAAGGCTCATACCGTTTGTAACCACGCCACCCTCTTCGCTTGCCGCAGGAATAACCACGCCGCCAGGACACATACAAAACGTAAACACCGTTCTTTCGTGAGCGTGAGATATAAGTTTATAGTC
>CAJUJH010000048.1 GCA_910586855.1 Candidatus Gastranaerophilales bacterium | reverse complement strand
TTTCTTGATTTTTTATAATATGCGCCGTGTGTCCACATCATTTTTTCAAAAAATGTTGACAAAACCTGAAATATCGGATATAATATAAATGAATGATGTTATTGCTCATCTTGTGAGCGTTCCGCTGCTCTCATTAAAAAGGCGGGATTATGTCTGTGAGCGTTCCGCTGCTCTCATTAAAAAGGCGGGATTAAAAAGCAATAGCAATGGGGATAGTTTTTCTATCCTCATTTGTTTTATAGGGGGATCATTAAATGGATATACGATTTTATTATGTTAATAAAGAATATGTTGACTACTTGAAAAATTATGAAATTGAGCATAGAGGATATACTTGTGTTCCAAATGTTGAGTACGCAAATAGAAGCAAGTTTGTTTATGGTGCTGTTCTTAATATAAACGACATTAATTATTTTGTTCCTGTTTCGTCAAAAATAAAAGAAGATCAGTACTCTATGCTTATACAGACCAAGGAGAAACATAATAATATTAAAGGGTCATTAAGGTTTAAATATATGATACCTATACCAAATCAATGCTTGGTAAAATTAGACATTAAAACAATGATAGAACCCAAACGCCAAGAGTTAGTTTTAAACGAGTTGGCTGCTTGCAGAAAAAAACGTGATAAAATTTTTAAAATGGCATCTCGTACATATTCTGATGTTATCAAATATTCAACCCCTGTACTTAGAAAAAACTCCTGTGACTTCAAGCTTTTAGAGCAAGCATACATAGAATACTGTATTATAAATGAATTGGAATACCCACAAATTAGCGTTCAAGATAACGCTTTAAAAAAATTAAACGAGATTTATACTGATTTTCTGAATAACACACATAATGATTTTGTAACACAGCATGGTGATTTGCCACAAACGCTTGATACAGCAGCAAGTAGAGGTTATGTATCAAAATATATAGTTGAACAGCTTGACGGCGGTAATATAACGGAATCGCAGCGTGAAAGTCTTGAAGATTTGCGGCAGGCTATATGGGATTTTGAAGAACCGCTCTTTATTCAAGAGGCAGAAAAAATAACCGAATGGTGCGAAGAAGCACAGGAAAAAGCTGCCGAACGTTTGGCGGAACATGGAAATCAAAATCACGAAAGATAATTCCCCACTGGAGACCCCACCAAATTTTGTGTAAAAAGAATAAAGCACTTCCAATCAGGCA
>CAJUJH010000047.1 GCA_910586855.1 Candidatus Gastranaerophilales bacterium | reverse complement strand
TACAGGTTATTTTACTTTTTGCCCCGGCATTTATGGCAAATGATACACTGATCTGCTTTGTAAGAAATGACGGAAATCCTAAATTGTCTATGATTGGTATGTTGACGGGAAGTTTCTCAAATATTATTTTAGATTATATATTTATTTTTCCTCTTAATATGGGGATATTCGGTGCAGTATTGGCAACAGGATTAGCACCTGTTATTAGTCTCTTTGTTTTATCTAAGCATTGGCTTACAAAACAAAACCAGTTTCATTTCGTGCGCAAAAAGCCTTCCTTTCGATTGATAGGAAATATCATTTCATTAGGTGTTCCGTCCTTTATCACTGAAATGGCTTCGGGAATTGTAATGATAGTTTTTAATACGATTATCCTGCACTTGCAGGGGAATATCGGTGTAGCGGCTTATGGTGTAGTTGCAAATTTATCACTTGTGGTTGTTTCATTTTATACCGGGATAGCACAGGGAACACAGCCGGTATTAAGCAGAGTATACGGATATGGAGAGCATGAAAGTCAGAAACAGATTTTAAAATATGCTTTAAAAACCATGTTAGTTATATCATTTGGTATTTACCTGTTTTTTTTACTTGCAGCCAATCCAATAGTCAGCATATTTAACAGTGAGCAAAATATGCAGTTGCAGGAAATCGCAACAGCAGGGTTAAAATTATATTTTACTGCTATTCCATTTGTTGGGTTTAACATCATTATATCTGCATATTTTACGTCAACAGAAAAAGCCTTGCCTGCACAAATCATTTCATTGTCAAGAGGATTTTTAATGATAATCCCTATGGCATTTTTCCTGTCTTTTATATTAAAAATGACAGGCGTATGGCTTTCTTTTCCAGTTACAGAGTGTTTTGTCGCTTTAGCGGGCATTGCATTATATATTAAATCAGTAGAAAGAGGCAAGAAAAATGTTTAGAGAATGCGTAGGAAAAACAAATATTAGCCGAAAAAGAATGTATTGAAATCTTAAAAGGAACAGCCGGTGTATTAGCTTTATTAGGAGATAATGATTATCCGTATGCAGTTCCAATCAGTTATGTATATTACAATTCTAAATTGTTTTTTTACGGCGCAAAAACGGGCATAGGTAAGTAGTAGAGGGGACAGTCGCCAAGCGGAGTTTACGCTATTCCCGTATAGTGTACTTGCCGCTTCTCATAAAATTTAGGGA
>CAJUJH010000046.1:707-1189 GCA_910586855.1 Candidatus Gastranaerophilales bacterium | reverse complement strand
ATTTTCATTTCCATATGTTGCGGCACACTTATACCAGTAACTTACTGTCAAACGGTGCTGCCCCAAAAGACGTGCAGGAACTTCTTGGACACGCAGATGTGAGTACCACAATGAATGTATATGCCCATGCAACCAGAGAGGCAAAGCGGACTTCTGCAAGGCTTTTGGATAAGGTTGTGGGTGGCAATTAAAAAAGTTTCCCTTGTTTCAACCCGACAAGGGCAAAAACAAGGGAAAATGGTTGATTTTCTGATATAAAAGATTGGGGAAACCTTATAAAATGGGGAAAGTTGAGTATAGAATTAGTTAAATTTATATTTTTATAATTTATGCTTAAATATGAATTATAAGCCGTCAGATTTCCCGTCAGAAAAATCTAAAAAAAGACACAAAAATTTATTTCTTACTACTATTTAACTAAATCATCGAATTTCTCTTTTTCTCTGCTTTTTTCTTTAATATACATTATTTTACCCTTTTCA
>CAJUJH010000046.1:0-697 GCA_910586855.1 Candidatus Gastranaerophilales bacterium | reverse complement strand
TGGTTATTGATTTACACATGTTATAAAAATTATAAATTTAATATTTGCTATATAACCGCCTTATTGTAAATTAATCTTTTTTCTGCATTTCAACTGGATTTTCCTTCTAATTTCCTTTTATTTCCAGTTTCGTGAAGATAGCACCTTCACGAAATACACAGGTGTAATATTTTAATTTATCTTTGCACTTCCTTATATTACAAGGGTGTTGCAGCAGATGCTTTAATGAAATCCGGACTAAATATTATTAGTTTGACGGCTTTCAAAGCATTTTAAGCTAAAAGCAGTTCTGCGTATATCTGAAAAAATTTTTTATTACACAACATTATTCCATGTTATCAGTTGTAAAGCAAGAAATATCAAAAAAGATGCTGCATTTATAAATTAACCTTAACGCTTTTGCCTGCGCTTATAAGGTTTTTAAAAGATATTTTACGCTTTACAATTGATATAGATAAAAGAAAGAAACAAAACGCAAAATTAGTTTCTTTATGGCAGCTGCATTAGTTTTTTCACTTATACCAGCACCATCAATGGCAAATGCAGCAGAGAAAAGTACACCAAATGCCAAATTACAAGGAAATGTTGATAATGCAACTATAAAAATTAATGGAACAACTGCTGTATCAGGGGATTCTGTTTCAATGAACTACCCCGCAGCAGAGCTGCGGGGTATCTGAGGGGTGGCTCCACTACA
>CAJUJH010000045.1 GCA_910586855.1 Candidatus Gastranaerophilales bacterium | reverse complement strand
ACGCTATTTTGAGGACAGGATACGGCAGGATAGCGATAACCCGACAATCGGACTTATTTTGTGTACCGAAAAGGATAAGACCATCGTAAAATATAGCCTGTTGAATGATAGCAGCCAGATTTTTGCATCGAAATATATGCTTTATCTACCAACGGAACAGGAACTTAAAAAAGAGATAGAACGGCAACGGGTACAGATAGAACAGGAACAAAAACTGAATCAGTAAAGAACAAAACTCTTTATCCTGCGGAGCAAAAGCCCCCCTTAAAAAGAAAAGCCCCCAACCGCCAAATGGCGGTAAAAGCCCCCTTTATCCCTGCGGAGCATGAAACAATAAGCCCCCCCGATTAAAGTAGAAAAAGTAACTAATAACCCGATTTAATTTATCAGGGCATGAAAATACCATAGCTTATTAGGGTATTTTCTGTATCTACTTGTGTGGCATCTACTACAAACGATGGGGAAACGCCAAAAGCCCCCTTCAAAGCCCCATACCGTCAAAAGACGGTGAAAAGCCCCCCTTGTTCCTGCGGAGCATGAAAGAAAAGCCCCCGAAATATACCGTGCCATGCACGGGAACAGGAAGAAAGTCTACTTATCAAAGCCCCCGATTATTAAGCTATAAAGAAAGGAGAAAAACGGACAAATAAACGCATGGTAAATCCAGTATAACCACCCCTTAAAAACAACCATAAGACAATAGGGATAAGCGACTAAATACCTGTTGATAACTTTTTTAAGAGACACTTCTTGAAGGGTGAAAAAATAAGGGAAGCAGTTCTTTAGCTTCCCTTATTTTGTATATTTTAGATGATAGATGGGATTATTATTGGTTTAATCCAATTCTGCTCTTGAAAATAAATCCTGTATCAAAGTTTCATTTTCACAGGCGTTTTTGAAGGCTATGATAAATGTTTTCAATGCTTCTTTATCGTCAGAATATGCGCAAAACATATCGGCTTCGGGGTCAAACTGAACAATATCTATTAATTTAGGCTCCAATTCGTCTAAAAAAACTCGTGCCAAAGAAGCCCAGTCATAACCCGTTCCTTCAAAGCCTTCGTTTTCTCTTGTTTGAAAAATCTCATCCTTATACTCGCCAACATTCAAACAAACAGATACGCTGTTTTCATGCTCTACCCAAAAGAACGGTTTTATTTGTTCCTCAAAATTATTAGTGCCCATATTGTTCTAACTCATTAAAAAGCTCATCTCCATTTG
>CAJUJH010000044.1 GCA_910586855.1 Candidatus Gastranaerophilales bacterium | reverse complement strand
AAATTTTAAGCTCATCAATATATTTTTTTAACTTTTTTTCCGCGGTATCAATTTTTTCCTGAGTGTTCAGCCGCTGACTGTTTAATAAAAGACCTTTGACGTAGTCTGATATTTCATTCATAAATTGGGTATGTTCTGAGGATTCCGGCAAGACTTTTTTAATTCGCATATAAATATTTGAAAGTTCACGCTCGGCCGATATAAACCCGCTTTTGTCAAGTATGGGATTTTCATCTTTAGCGGCGGCTGTTCTGTTTAAATCCTCTATGTAAATTTTCATTTCATTTGTAATTTCGTCAATTTCTTTTTGAGATGAGAAACTGTTAAACATACTATTTATGAATTTTAAGGAAATTTCATACGGTACAGCATTAGTTTTAGGGTTTTCCGAGTGGTCTTTGAGAAGTTTTTTTAATGTTTTAGTATATTCAGAATAGTCAAATTCAGTTATATCGTGTTCGGTCATAAAAGTCTTAATCCTCTTGATAGGTTTCTGTGTTTAAAGAGCCGGAAAGATGATAAACAAGCGTAATTAACTCAATAGCGGTTTCATTTTTAATAAAGGGGAAAAAATTTGTCATAAACCGTGTACTGTTTTCAGCACTTGTCTCAGAATAAATAAGCCTGTCATTTCTTTTAAACAAATCAGTTATTTTTTCGGCGTATTCTTTTTTTATATTCTGCTTTTTCTCAATTATCTGAGCGCCCGCGCTTTTAGAATTTTCAGTCAAATAAGCATAGTTTTTTGAGGTATAAAAATTAAATATAATTTCTTTAGCCTCTTTAATGGAGTCATCGTCAAAATCTTTTAGATTGGCGATTAACATAAAAGTAAGGATTGACACATCGCTATTGGAAATATAATGATTTGTATTAAAATCATATTCGCTGTCTGAGGCGCCGTGATTTATAAACTCGATGATATTTTCAACATTTCTAATATAGTGAACGACTGAGGAGTTAATAATTTTTGACACTGTAAAATCGGATATGTAAGCCGTGGAGTTTATAACCTATATTCTCAAAAAAGGTTCGGGCGGGCAAATAAGTCTCAAGGCCGGTGTCGTCAAAAAACACGGGTTTATCAAGTTTAACGATATTTCCGTTTACCATTATTACGGTATCAGGGTCAAAATCTCCGAAAGTGTGGACAGGAGCGGTAAAAGACAAAGCTATTACCGCCGTTAAAAATAAAGAAGCGAGTTTTTTTTTCATTTTAAATTCTCTCTTTCCGCTTA
>CAJUJH010000043.1 GCA_910586855.1 Candidatus Gastranaerophilales bacterium | reverse complement strand
TTCATTGCAAAAACACTTTTGCGTTCCCGAACGATTTTTTCCCGCATATCGGACATTTCCGATCCGTCATTTCTTTTGCTTTTCCCATAATCCTTATTTTATCACATTATACTCTTTTTGTCCAATGCCCTGGTATATACCAGGGCATTGCTTGCAATGTTAGTTATTGTAAATAATGGCAGGTAAAAATTGTCATATAATTGTCATATCTGATATAATCTTTCCAAGTAGAAAAATTGGGAGGATATAACAAATTATGTTAAAATTTATCACATTTGAACTGTTGCAGCAATTTAGATACTATCTAAAAAATGAAGAAAGAGAAAACAGCACAATAGAAAAATATTTGCAAAATATTCAATCATTTGCCAACTGGTTGCAAAATAGAGAAGTGACAAAAGAGAATCTAACGGCATATAAAGAACATTTAATAATGAAGAAATACAATCCTAAAACCATAAACGGAATACTATCTGCCATAAATAAGTTTTTAGTTGTTGCCGGTTGGGGAGATATTAAAGTGAAGTATCTGCGTATTCAACGGCAGCTGTTTCGCAGTTCCGGCCGGGAATTGACTAAGGCAGAATATATGAAACTTCTTAATAAAGCGCAAGAATTAGGCAAAGAACGCTTGTCGTTGCTAATGCAGACTATCTGTTCAACAGGTATTAGAGTGAGCGAATTGAAATACATAACGGTTGAAGCTGTTAAAACAGGTAAAGCGGAAATATCTTTGAAAGGGAAAATACGTACAATTCTGTTAACCGGCAAACTGTGCAAAAAGCTGCTTAAATATACAAAAGGGCAAAAAATAACCTCTGGCGAGATATTTCTCACCAGAAGCGGCAGGGGGTTAGGGCGTAAGCAGATTTGGGCAGAGATGAAAGCCCTGTGCAAAAAAGCAGGCGTTGAATCTGGCAAGGTGTTTCCGCATAATCTGCGGCATTTGTTTGCTAGGACATTCTATAAGGTATGCAAAGACGTGGTAAGGCTAGCAGATGTTTTGGGGCATAGCAGTATTGAAACGACGCGGATTTATTTAATTTCCACTGGTGCTGAGCATTTGCAGACGCTTAATAAATTGCAGCTCTTAATTTAAAATAAAAATAGGACAAAACCATTCCTTTGCCACTAAACGCTTTGAAATAAATAAAAAATGTAATTTTTAATCTATGGCTGTTATTCTAAATAACACAAAAATACAGACCGCTCAACAATAATTATTCGAACGGTCTGATTAAATGCACTCGAAAAAAACTGCCAAATAAAAATTTACAAAAA
>CAJUJH010000042.1 GCA_910586855.1 Candidatus Gastranaerophilales bacterium | reverse complement strand
ATGCCTTGGAATATGCTTAGGTGAACCTGCAGCATTAAACCAGGAAACATAATCAAATGCGTCATAGTATTTTTTATAAGTAAACCTATTTTTATAGGCAGAGCATATCCCCACACAGTCCTGCCCCTCAAATCCTGGTATGTAATAGGCGGATTTAATTTCCTTATATTTTTTACTGCAAAAAACAATTTTATGTGGATACTTTAACTGGTCAAATTTTAGCAAATCCTCGTAGGTGCATCCATCCCTATCTGAAAATAAGATATAAATATGGTTCTTATCTATACGTTGTTTCCGTTTATCCCAAAGGTTTGCCGCTTCTTCTGCTGTTGCGTAATGCTGAAAATATATTTTGATATCATCTAGTATACCTACAGGATAATTACCCCCCCCCACATTTTCTGGAATAAACTTTAAGTCGCAATTCAAATAATGTTCCATATTTTCACAAAATTTCAAAAAATCTTTGGGGGGTAGCCACAAATTAACAAATGGGGAATTGAACCTTAAGTGCAAATCGCTTAAAATACATCCCCCATTGCAATTGCTTGAAATAAGAGTAATATCTGTATGGTGCAACCGTTTCCTATTATATAAATTATAATATTTTCTAAAAAAAGAATTTATTATGCTCATAATGGTTCATGCCACCTTCAAACCCTTTCATAATTTTATAAAAAGGTTTTATCCGCCCTTTTTACTAATTATTCTTGGGAACCCTGCAATTTGCCCCGTAAATTATGCAAAGTTTCATTAATTAATGTTGACGAAGTCCCCTTATAATAAGGGAAATAGATGATTTTTACATTGACTTTCCTAAACTGTTCTTCATAATCATTCCATTTTTCTGTATCGTACCAGTCATCCCCAACAAACATAATATCAAATTTTATTTTTTTCCAAGCTTCAAATTTATCCATACTGTCTTGCGGGATTGCGGCATCCACAAATTTTATGTTCCGGACAATTTCCAAACGCTCTTCAAATGGGATGACAGCCTGTTTATGCTTATAGGACACCAATTCATCTGTGGTAACACCAACTACCAGTTTATCACAAAGGGATTTGGCATTTTTTAGCATATTTAAATGGCCGATATGGAACAAATCAAAAACCCCTGTCGTATAACCAATAACCATAGCCTTTCCATAGCCCCTTTCTGCTAATAATATTTTGCCTATTTAATACCGCCATTCTCGTTCAAAATATATCCGGCGGAACTGTTCCACATTTAAGAACATCCATAAAATCTGCCCCGCACGTTTTTGCTTCCCGCTGTCCAGGATAAATTCCTGTAGATGTTTTTGGTTAAGCCA
>CAJUJH010000041.1 GCA_910586855.1 Candidatus Gastranaerophilales bacterium | reverse complement strand
AAAAACCATTAAAAGTATACATGATGTGTTCCTTGTATGCTTCTGTACAAGCCATAAAAAATTCCCCCTTTCTCCCACATGGGGCGGTGCATGGTTTACGGGTGCATTTTAAGCATTTATTTGAAATACTTATCAAAAAATTTATATAAAACAACACATAATCCCATAGGCAAACCAAATAATACACCACCAATCAAAATTCCTATGATTAACTGATATACAGAAAAGAAATCTGAAAAATAATAATTTCTTAATCCGAAGATTGAATTGACAAGAAAAAGTGTTCCAGTTATTAACCCCGGAGAAATTTTTCTATCTTTGATTGTATAGAAAAAATGGTCGCCAAAGTTTATGATTCCCCATATAAGAATTGCCACTCCGAAACAGACAAACTGATTGATAAACACAAATAAAAAAACTGATACAAGAAGCATTGGATAGTAAATAAACAAATTGTTCGCCATCCAGTGTCCATGCGTCATATGATAAGGCAGCCATTTATGCTCATACATCCACTTAGGGAAATCACCAACAGCTTCCTCAAATAAGTGAAATGGTAAATAAATCACCAAATTAAAAAATATAAAATACATCAAATTCATTTTTCTTCCCTCTCTTTCGCCAACTCTTTTTCAAAATTTTCTTCCCATTTTTCCAGTGTTTCTAAAAGCAAAAATTGTTGTTCCAGAATAGTCCGTCCAAATAACGGAATGTCCTTATGTGTGGGTAATTGTTCTGCAATCTGCATTTTAGTGTTTTGAATACTGTTTTTAATATTTGCAATACACTCATTTGCAGAATTTTCGTCAAGTAAAGCCATATTCACAATAACTGCATTAAAATCTAAAAATACTCTTGTTTCTGCTAAAGAAAATTTAGTCATCAATTCCTTAAAAATTTCTTTTCCCTTTGGCGTTATTGTATACACTGTTTTTTCGGGCATATTGCCATTCTTAACAGTTTCACTAATAACATATCCTTTGCTTTCGTATTGAACCACTTTCTTGTAAACAGTAAACGAACCAATTTTTATCCACCTTGACAAGTTTCGGGATTCAATCTGTTTTTGTAAGTCATACGCACTTTTAGGACTTTGGCATAATGAGCCTAAAATGATTAAATCAATCGTAGACATAATTCACCTCCATAGTTGTATTATCCACTACTGTATTATACAGCACTTTTGGCATTTGTCAAGTTTATAAATATTTCAAAAGCGGAAAAAGAAATACAAAATAATGTTTTTAAGATTTTATTTGATAAAGTGAGAGGGGTTTCGCCGTAGTCGGCATTGTGGGAATGTGTATAACTGGCTGTCTTATGGAATTGTGGGTAA
>CAJUJH010000040.1 GCA_910586855.1 Candidatus Gastranaerophilales bacterium | reverse complement strand
CCTTGGGAAAAGGAGTATTATTTCTCACTTTACCCAAGGCTCTTTTGGTGAAAATCCACCTGACATTTTCAAATTTTATCAATTTCCGAAAGAAAAGTTGTAAATTCATCAAAGTTTAGAAAGTGCCCTTAAAATCATAAACTCATCGCTCTCGAACATATGGCTGTATCTCTTCAGGATTGTTTCCTGTGTGTCCCCAGATACCTTGCTGATGACAGGAAGTGGTACATTTTCCCTTATAAGGTTGCTTATAAATGTATGTCTGAATTCATGGCAGTGATAGAGGGGAAGATTTAAGCTTTTACAGGCTTTTTGGAGCATGTGGTTACATGAGCCATGGCCCCAGTTAAATATCCTGTCAGAATCCGCCCCGCCACTCTGGATGTTATCCTGTTGTAATGACTGGTACAGGCGGGCCACCGTTGCATCTAAAGGGATTGTTCTTTTTTTGAAATTTTTAGGGGATTTGGTTATTTTGAAATCGCTTAAATAAGCCTTCGTTATCTTTACCCGTGTCCCTATCAGGTGCTCCCGGTTCAAATCACTTCTGCATGGGAAATTCATTATAAATTTATCTTTTGGTTCTTCATTTTTTCCAAAATATGAAAAGTCCTCAAAATCATCATATTGCAATGCAAGGCATTCCCCAATCCTGATTCCGGTATAGTATAAAAGCGAAAACAGAAGCCTGTATTTTGGATAATGGTATACTTTTGACTGGGCAGGTCTGGGCTGCCTGAAAAAATTAATTATTGCATCAAAATCTTCTTTTGGTATGGTTCTGTAATCATCCTTTTCTTTGGTCCGTATATTATCAGCAAATTCAAGGATATTTGTCTTAATCATTTTTTTCTTATAACATAGCTGTATGAGCTTTCTGAAAGTTGCATTTATATTATGGACAGTTTCTCCACTATAGCCATGCTTTTTGACATCATTCATTATTTTTTCATACATATCCTCAGTTATGTCTTGTATTTTTGTTTCCTTTGGGATAAATTGGTAAAGCATTTTCAGATGTGCACCAGTATTTTGGACTGATTTTGGCGAAAAATTCTGGTTTTCTGCCCTGGTCTGCCACAGCTGGTATGCACCTTCCAATGTAATTTCACTATATTTAGTTTTATCTGGTTCATCACCATTCTGTAACTTCAGAAGTTCTGTCTTTGCTTCCTTCACAGAAGAAATCCCATATTTCCATTTCTGTTTGTATTCGTTTTTCTGTTTTTCAGGATTATAAACTGTATAATTATATTTGATGTCATATTTCTTTGTGTTTTCATTAAAATAAATTCCAGTATATTTTGTTTTTGTCCTTTTAACTGCATTTGCCATAA
>CAJUJH010000039.1 GCA_910586855.1 Candidatus Gastranaerophilales bacterium | reverse complement strand
GTTGTTTATTATCTGCCTGAATAAAGTATATTTCAAACGGCATCAGCTCTACATCAGCCTGCTCATTATTCCGGCACTCCTTTTGGCGCTCAAATTGCCTTTGTGGCTCTCCCGCCAAATTGCCGATGGTTACTACACCACGCGCGACCCCACCGCATTTATGATACGCGGGGATTTTTATGCTCTCCCCGTTTTGCTGCTGTTTAGCTTATTTTATCTCCAAAAATTTGGGTCACAACAGCTGCGCAATTTCCTTTTAGCTTTATCCGCAACGCTCTTATGGTTTAATTTAAACCTGAATTTATCTTTCTGCAAAACAATGCTCCTCGGGTTCAAAGCCGAAAATCTTCTCCTCCAGCGCATAACCGGCAGAATTGAGCAACATCCGGATTATAAGCCTGATAATATATATAACATCACCCAAACCGGAGAAGTTTATTTCCGCCATAAATACTACACGCCGACAACCAACGAAAAATACGGCTTTTATACGCTGCACACTCCTTTCGGACGTTATTGGACTGGTAGTGAACACTTTAACTTTTATGCCCCGCAAAACTTTGCCGACAACGCGGTCCCCATTGCCCCTGAAGACATCACCCGCGAAATGAGTGATTTTATATTCTCCTCCACCGCCGTATGGCCCTCCGCCGGCGCTATTTATCTGGATAATAAATATTGCATTATCGCTTTAACAATTTGATTACTTAAACGGGCAAATACAATGAAAAAACTTTTGCAACAGCTGGCTCTCTCTCCGGATAAAACTGACTTTTCCGCCCTTTTAATAAGTTTTTTAATTATTAACTTCGCATTCTTATTTCATAGTCTGAATTTTATGTGGGGCAATCACGACGTCGCATTTATCAAAAACGAGCTTCTGCTTTCAAGCGGTTTATTTGAAGGGCGTTTTACCCAATTTATCCCCTATCGTCTGTTGGCAATGGGACAGATTCTTCCTATATTGTTCTCTATTGTTCTTCTTATCTTAGAAAATCTGCTTTTTCTTTTCAAGATTTTTTTCTTTACCTATCACTTTTTAAAATCTTCTTAACATTTATGGGAAAGTAAAATACAGCTAAATAAAAGGCTTATGAATTGTAACACTTATTTTATTAAAGTCAATTTTTTTACACTTTTTGCTTTATTTTTTAAGTTTTTTGTTGTATAATATGATGAAATTTATTAAGTTTTTCTAGGAGGTATTAAAATTTATGGAATATAATCATAATGCAATTGAAAAAAAATGGCAAGAAAATTGGAAAAAAGAAAATAGCTTTAAAGTTACAGAAGATAAGCAAAAAAAGAAATTTTACATGTTAGTTGAATTTCCTTATCCTTCTGGTCAAGGGCTTCATGTAGGACATCCCGAAGGTTATACA
>CAJUJH010000038.1 GCA_910586855.1 Candidatus Gastranaerophilales bacterium | reverse complement strand
TTATCAACCACCCTTCTTGGAATTCCCTATATTTGAATTATACAGGAAGCTCCTATGTATATTTTTACTCAAATAATTTGTTTAGCCATTCCGCCGCTTTCTTTCCAGCTTCTTCTGCCTTTTCGTAATTTTCGTCCCAATCAATGGATTCCAATTTTTCGTTTAACTTTTCTCCTAATTCCTCCCCTTTCTTTTGTGCGTCGGACTTTTCTTCGGGTTCATCATTTGACTTTTTCTTTGGTTTGCTTTTCTTTTTGGACTTCTTTTTGTTCTTTTTGCTTTCTTTGTTTTCGGATTCTTGCCCGCTTTTATCCTGGTTAGATTCTTCTTCGGGTTCTTTTGAATCTGGCTTTTCGTCTTTTTCTGATTCCGCAACGGTTTCCGATTCCCGACTGTTGCTCGATTCTTCTCCGCATCCGCTCGCCAGAACACACGCTGCCAGCATCAGTGTTATAAGTTTTTTCTTCATTGGTTTATCCTCCAAAAAATAAATATACAACGAATTACATGAATTATTATTTTTGACTATTTTTCAAATCGTCTATAAAAAATACGTTTACACCATATGACTTGCAAACATCTTGCAATTCAATCGACAAATCCACAAAATCTTGGCACCTTCTGTTCATTATGTATACAAGGAATATGTCTCCGACCTTTTTATATCCAGAAACTACAACGTCGGAAAGGTTTAACTGTATTCTTTTTAGAATATTTTTCAATTGCAGATCATTTGCCTGCATTCTTATCAAAATATCTGAATTTCCAAGCTCCACCTTTTCAGTAAAAATATTTTTTATCTTGTCGGTCTTGTTGCATATTGGGTTATCGTTATATTCTATTGAAAAATCTATTTCTCTGACATATTTTTCAAATTCACTTTCTAATTCTCTCGCTCCAAGCATATCATTATCATAAAAAATCGTTCTGCAATCCTTGATGTCGAATGGAAGTATTGTATTTCTGTCACAAATATGTATTATTGGCTTAGATATAACGTGCCTGACCGCCAATTCATACATAACATTTGGGTTAACTCCGGTTAAATTTGCCACAACCAAATCGTCGAAAAGAATCCTTTCGATTATTTGATTTCCGATCATACCGGATTCTTTAATTTCATATGCGGGCTTTATATCTTTAAATCCGTACTTCGTTAAAACTGGTCGAATTGAACTTTCTATTACTCCTTTGGCGTCCCTGAAAGTACGAGAGCCGATTTCTCCAATAGGTGTAATTATAAAGCATTTTCTGGCTTTTGTCATTTAGCATTTCTCCTTTAAATTTTTCTTGATTGTTGCAAAAATAAAGATATTTTTGTTAATTTTAAATAACGCAACCCTTTTTAATTATACACCACTTTACAACTTTTTCAAAAATAAAAGAACGCACAAGGCGCTTTCTAAT
>CAJUJH010000037.1 GCA_910586855.1 Candidatus Gastranaerophilales bacterium | reverse complement strand
GTCGGTTAATACGATTTGGTCTGTTTAACTTGGCTTTTTTCTTGACAGAGGAGCAGTATGACGGTCTCTAAAAACACAAAAAGCGGATAACCTCATTTTTTGAGATCATCCGCTTATTTTTGTACTGTTTTTCGGCAATGGCGCACAAACAGCGCACAAAACGTAAATTGCCAAAATAAAACAGCCGTTCGCAAATGCTTGAAAACGGCTGTTTTACGTGGTTTATAATGGTGGAGCATAGGGGACTTGAATTAAAATCAAGTCATTTTATAACTTATCATAATTTTGAAAAAGCGCCTATTTTACGTGGATTGCAAGCACTTAAAATATTGCGGAATATCAAAATTTATAGTAAGTTTTCGTAATTTCAAAGGACAAATAAAGGACAGACTTATGGATACTTCTGCTAAATCAACATCTGCAAGATAGAATTATATATCTTCTTGCAGATGTTTTTTATATTTACACTTCAAGATTATTCTGCTTAATAAAAGAATCCACAGTTATTTTATACCATCTTGAAAATCAAAAAAGTTTTTTAAGTCTTTGTATTCGTCGTGTTCAAGCAAGTCAACTTTCCCATTGGTTGCTAATTTAACAAGGTCACGACACTTTTTTAATCTCCATAGCATAGGAAGCACAACTTGGTTTCCATGATTAATAAAATCATAAATTTCTGATTCATTTGAAGGAATTTTATATCCTTTTGGCGAACTTGAAATAATAACGCCTGCATCCCTCAACTTGCAAATTATTTTAAGACGAAATGTACTGTTTGAGATATGCTTCATGCCTATATATTCAAGTTGGCTCTTTAATTCCTTTGTTGGAATGTAACCACGATAATTATTATTCATCATTCTAAAGAGCAAATATTCCAAAACTATGCACTGAGATTTAATTTCTACATCATCATCGTTTTTATGTTTATCTAAAAATAACGCCGCTTGCTTATGACATAGCTGAGCAATTGTTTCATCATATTCATGGGGCATTCCGAGAGGATCATGAATAAATTCCTCAAATGTTTTAGGGTATATACGAACATATGAAATTTTGGAAGAAAGTATTTTTAGGTAATCTGGTGCAGTTTTATCTTGTTTATGCAAATCGTATACATAGGCAAGAGTACCGCTTATAAAATCCGCAACTTGTATGAGAACGTCATCCTTACTATCTTCAAACATAAGATCAGATTCTCCGAATAGATTAATGGGCTCGGAGTGCGAATCAAAATATTTAACAAAGCTATCCATAAATTCATTAGAACCCATGCTATCCGCCACAACAGTTAGACTTGAAAAAGCTCTACGTAAATCATAATGAATCCTTTCGTTCATGAACTTATAAAAGCTTTTCTTCGAGACCCCACCAAATTTTGTGTAAAAAGAATAAAGCACTTCCAATCAGGCAAG
>CAJUJH010000036.1 GCA_910586855.1 Candidatus Gastranaerophilales bacterium | reverse complement strand
AAAAGTCCGTCAAACTTTGTTGCAATAATTATTAAATCAGCCTGAAAATTATTATCTTCCGGCAAAATATAATTCAAGTTTAACGGTTTGCCGTTAAAAATTTTCGGATTTTTTGTATAATTTTCCAAACGTTTTTTATCAACAAGAACGCGTAAATTCTCCCTGTCAAATTCGTTTATTTTATTGGCATAAATTGAGCCTACCGCTCCTATTCCGCAGATTAAAACTTTTTTGATTTCTTTCATATGATGATTTTAGCATAAAAAAGGCGCTGAAATATATTCAGCACCCAATGATTGATTATGATGGATGATTCGATTCGATTTTTTCCCCTAAAAATTTATTTCCCCAATTTATGGTTTACAAACAATTTTCTTTTTCTTAAATATCCCTTACATATATATAAACAATTTTCCTTATAAAAAATTGCCATAAAGTTTATATACTTATTAATATTTGTTTACAATTAAGAAACTTTTTGCATCGCATTTTGCGACTGAACAGATTTTACAAGTGCATTGAATAAAAACGGATGAATATTACCTTTTTTAACCTCACTGTATAAAATAGTTAAAGCTTTCTGAGGAGAAAAGGCTTCCTTATATACACGTTCTTCTGTTAATGCTGAATATTTATCCGCAAGATTTAAAATTTGCAGATTTATATCCGGTACAAAGTTATTTTGTTTGTTGTCATGGTGATATCGAACTAGATTAAGAACTTCATTATTTACGCCTGATTTTTTCAAAATCTGATACCCAAGCTCTGAATGTAAATCCATAATTCTATGTTCTTCAGGGGTTAATGCTCCGTTTTTATTTAAAATTTCAGGCGGAATTAGAACTTTGCCAAAATCATGTAACATAGCACCGTCTTTCAGGTTTTTAATATTTACCTGTTGTTTTAAAGCTTGCGGAAGATGCTTTGCAATTTGTGCTGCTATATTTTGGGTATCTTTACAGTGTTTTTCTGAAAGTTCTTGAAGTTCAGACATATTTAAACGAACAGATAATTTGTTTTCTGAAAGAATTTTTTTAACATCAGGATTTTGAGAAATCAGTTTTTTGATTTCGCTTTCATTAAACAATTGAAGCGGTGAGTTACTTTGAAAACTATCCTGAATAGGATTTTGTCCAAAGTACACATTTTTCCCGAAATTATTTAGTTGTATATTTGAATTCAAGCCAATAGAGTACCGGCTTGGATTAAATACTTCCATTCCCACCAATTACCACACTTTAAATTTTCACACACGAACTACTTATTTATATAAAGTTTTTGTTTTAGAAAAAGTTGCTTAATAATTACAAAATGTTAATTTATGATACAATCAAAATATGAAAGAATTTGATTTTTACATAGTTCCAACACCTATAGGAAATTTAGGCGATATAACATTACGCGCAATTGAAATCCT
>CAJUJH010000035.1 GCA_910586855.1 Candidatus Gastranaerophilales bacterium | reverse complement strand
CCAAAATGCTTTTATAAAAATCAAAAGTCCCGGTAAAGCCAAAAGGATTACAAATAACAACGCACTTCCAATACTTGCTGCTTTGGCTGTTATTGTATCTGCAAACCCTAAAGATAAGCCAAAAGCTAATGATATACCGATTATCTGTCCGAAAACCGGAAATAACATATACATAAAAAATTTATCAATGTTTGAAAAATAAATTTTAATACCTTCAGCTAAAACAAACCATATGCTATTCTTTATTTTTAATTTGGACATAAACTCTCCTTTATTGTAGTATAATTTTATTACAAATAGGTTTAGAAAAACAATGAAAAATTACAAAGATTTAATCAAACAGATGCCATTCAAAGATTATAAAGCTAATCGGATTAATTTACATATTCATTCTAAGCATTCTGACGGTTTAGCTTCGTTTGAAGATATTGAAAAACAAGCAGTTCAAATAAAAAGATATAAACATTTTTCAATAACTGATCATAATACTGTTCAAGGATATCTTGAGCACCCTGAAACAAAAGCGATACCGGGTGTTGAATTTGATGTGTGGTATAAGTATATTTTTCTTCACCTTCTGGCATATGGGATTGATGTTCATAATGAAAAATTACAAAAGTTTTATTCAAAAGATAAGCGCGGTACAGAAGCAGATATTATAAGGATTTTTGCAAAACGAAATATAAAAGAGCTTATAGAAGCTATACATGAAGCCGGCGGAATCGCAGTACTTGCTCATCCTTGCTGTTGCTGGGCTTTATCTTTGGAAACTTTTATAAAAGATTTAAAAGCTCTGGGGCTTGACGGGGTAGAAGTTTATTATCCATATCCTAGATGGAGAAAGTATATAAAGTTTTCTAACCCTGATCAGGTTGCTAAAATCGCTGATAAATACGGACTTATCAAAACTGGCGGCACAGATTGTCACAGCGAATTTATTTAATGTTTTTTATTAACATTATTTTGTTCAATATTCAAATTTATAAATTATTTATTTTTCAAGATTAATCTTCTTTTAAATGTTTAATGTGTTTCCAGATATAGATTCCGCCTAAAATAAGAATGGCAAGAATTATCACTATATCAAATTTATGCCATATATCTTTTAGTTTATCTAAGTGCTCGCCAAGTTTTACGCCTACATAAACAAGTAAGTAACTCCAGATTAGTGAACCTAAAAATGTAAGTGTGAAAAAAGTACGTTTTTTAGCTTTTAAAATACCTGCCGGAAGTGAGATAAATGTTCTTATTACAGGCAGCATTCTGCAAATGAAAAATGCCCAGTCTCCGTATTTTTCAACCCATTTATCAGCATCATCAAGGTCTTTTTTGGATACAAGCATGTATTTGCCGTATTTTTCAAAGAATTTTCTTCCGCCAAAGTAACCCAGATAATATGATGGAATTGAACCTAATACACATCCGATAGCG
>CAJUJH010000034.1 GCA_910586855.1 Candidatus Gastranaerophilales bacterium | reverse complement strand
CCTCATGGAAAGTCGTCCTTTCTCTGCTTGTAAGCATACAGTTTCAGGTTCTATTTCACTCCCCTCCCGGGGTTCTTTTCACCGTTCCCTCACGGTACTATTCGCTATCGGTCACTTGGTCGTATTTAGCCTTACGAGATGGTCCTCGCATATTCGCACGGGATTTCACGTGTCCTGTGTTACTCTGGAATCGGCTAGACTGTCATTTAATTTCGGTTACGGGACTATTACCCTGTATTGTGTAATTTTCCAAAAATCTTCACCTATCATTTGACATATCACATTGCCGTCCTAAACCCCTAGCAAATTTCTTCGCTAGGTTTGGGCTCTTGCAGTTTCGCTCGCCACTACTCCCACAATCGTTTTTTTACTTTCTTTTCCTCCGCTTACTTAGTTGTTTCAGTTCAGCGGGTTCCCCTCATAACATTATGTATTCATGTTATGATACTGGAGCATTACCCCCAGTGTATTTCTACATTCGGAAATCGACGGATAACAGATTATTTGCATCTCCCCGTCGCTTATCGCAGCTTATCACGTCCTTCATCGGCGCCAAGTGCCAAGGCATCCCCTATATGCTCTTTGTAGCTTAATCATTTTAAAATGATTTTGGATAATCTTAGCATTTTCACATCTTAGATAAAATCTAATTTGTATTTGTAATCATATTTAACGATAATTTAATTTACTCGACGTAAATTGAATTTTGCACAAAGTATCGTATTACACTTGAATAAAATTTAACAAGCATAATTGATATTTGTTGCTCGTTTTACATTCTGTAAAACATTTGTATTATGTAGTTGTCAAGGTTCTATGCTAACGGGGCAACCAGCCCTTTTTGAGTTAGCATGAATATAATATCACCATAGGAAAAAATTGTCAACGGTTTTTTCAAAAAAAAATTAAAAAATTTAAACTTTTTTTTGCATTTTTTTAACACATCACCATGTGTTCGTTTACACCTCACCGAGTGTTTGCTTTTAGACCTAATTTTTAACGATTTTATAACAGTTTTTATCAAGCATTAAAAAGCAAATTCTTTTAAAAAAAGGCAAAATTCTTTTAATTTCTTTTTACTTTTTCACGGACCAATCAACGATTTTGTTTTAAATTTCAAAAAAATGAATTATAAAAAACAAGCATTGCCTGCTTTATTATCTAATTCATATTGCTCATAAACAACTTCAATCTTAAAAACAGAAATTCTCTAGCAGTTTTGGTAGACAAAAATAAATACAATAAAAACAAAAAAGCCTATCATTAAGATAGGCACTTTTTATTTAAACTGGTTTTTTCTAGTATATTTAATTTCGTAAAATATTTTTACTCCTTCTCTCCCTCTTACTTTGGCTCTTATTTTACATCTAAAGCTTTAGTTTCATCATCCTTTGTTTCTGTTTCTTTTGTTTCTGTTTCGTTTGTTTCCGTTTCTTTTGCT
>CAJUJH010000033.1 GCA_910586855.1 Candidatus Gastranaerophilales bacterium | reverse complement strand
TTTTTTTTCGATATATGGTTGATAATGATTATAGCGAATAGAATAAATTAGAAACATTATAAATGTAATAAATAATGCTATACTTTGTTGCCCCCAAGCGAAAATACCGTTTACAACTTTATTTTCAGGTAAAATTTTTGATAAGCCGATTAACACAAGCATTATCAATAACGGATTGAAAATCGATAACCACTTTTTATTGTTAAATTTTCCGCGAATGCTTACTACGAACAAATAGATAGATAAAATAGCAAAGGCAACAGCAGCCAATGATGCGACAGCAATAAAAACAAAAAATAGTTGTTCCGCAATTATCTTTGCCTCCAACACTTGTAAATTATAAAGTTTATTATAAATGTAAGCAGTCATAGCAAAAACGCAATGATATAAAGTGCCGACTGAAATAAAAACAAAAGCACATATAATAAACAATTTTGAGTATTTACATTTTTTCACTATCATTTCTCGATATATAGCATAAAAGCCACAAAACATTAGTAGTAAGGCAATTACTCCGAATAATCCGCCAATGATAAATCTATTTGGACTTGAATTTGCCCAATCTTCTGAAAATGGCGGGAATATAATTGAGTTTCCAAATTCTTCTGACGGTGCGAAACAGCCTAAAAGCATATCACCTGTAAAACATAAAACCGAGCCTATAATGCCAACCATAAATAATTTTTTGTTTAAGTTCATAAATATTCCCAACCTGAAATATATTTCAAGTTAAATTATATATTATTTTGATTATAAAGTCAACGCATTCTGAAATATATTTCAGATTAGTGTACAAATCAAAAATTTTGTGATATAATGCACTTATTATGGCAGAGATTAGACAACCTATAAAAAGAACTTCTATTGATAAAAAGCAAAAGATTATTAAAGCGGGCTTAAAAGTATTTAGCGAAAAAGGCTATTACAACACTACAACCGTTGAAATAGCCAAAATTGCTGGCGTGTCAACGGGAATTATATATAATTATTTCAAAGATAAAAAAGACATATTTTTGCATTCGTTAAAACTATGTTTTGAAACCGCTTTTACCCCTATGCTTAATACGCTTAAACAATTTAAGCCCCCGTTTAATTTTGATAGTATCTTGCGTGAGTTTATTCCTTTATGTCTAAAAGCACACAATGACAATAAAATGGCACACCAAGAACTTTTGGGTATATGTGTATTAGACAATGATGCAGGTTTATTATTACAACAAATGGAAAACCAAGCAATACAATCGATTTGTGAATATCTTCTATCAAACGGCATAAACTTGCCTCACTTAATGGAAAAAACACAAATAGCCTATCATATCATTGAAGAATATTGCCACGATGTTATGCTTGAAAAATACTATCAAACTGATTTTGACGTAATGTTTGAAGTAGTTATAACAACTGTAAAGAATATTTATTTGCAATAAATAACGGTTTTTGTGTTCGCTTGTGCTTA
>CAJUJH010000032.1 GCA_910586855.1 Candidatus Gastranaerophilales bacterium | reverse complement strand
AAAATGCAAATGTGGATAACTCAGCGTATTGGTAAAAATGACGGGACAAAAAACAGCCGGTTTCTGGCTGTTTTTTGTCAAAAATATACAAAAAGCAATACAACACTGTCAGATACAGATGTTTTGTAAAAAAATATCCACACAGAATGCAATATAAAATGACATGCCCACAATTCTGTATTTTCCACGAATTTTATGTGGATTAAATTTTTTTAAATTTCATCATAATGCCCAAATTTGGCGTGGGTGTGAAAAGTAACATTTTATTCAGATTTTGCACTTTTGGACAACTCTGTCCCTTGTGCAAAAACACAAAAAATGATAAAATATTACAAAATATTTTATGAAAATTTTGAGAATGGTAATATATAGAGTATTGAATGTTGTGCCAAGTATATAAAAGAACAGCAAGAATGAATGATAATCAGGAGTTATCTATTATTTAGAATGAAAGTATCAACAGGAACCTATTATCTTCACCCAGATAAATTGAAAGCAGTATTTTACCATTTTTCGCTAAAATCGTTGTTAATTACCTAAATTATTTATACAATTTAATTTAAAAATCAGTATTTATGGTGATTTTTAGACTTTTGAAAAGTCAAATTTCTCTCACCTAATAGGTGCAGAAATTTTTAAGCTTAAAAATCTGTTTAAATTTACGAATTCAGGAGATATTGAATTTTAAAAAAGTATAACTAAAATAGAACGATTTCGAGTTAATATTTTAAATATATCTATCATATGATGTTAGAGTCAAAAGAGTATTTTTATAAAATGAATCATTCAATTTCAAATAATAAATTATGCCACTAAAGCTAAGATTTCTTCAAAATGAATGTGCCTTACTCCACACTGGTAGATGTAGCGGATTCGTTCCTCTTGGATACGACTGGAAATAAAAGCATAACCGTCTTCAAAGGGCATAGTTTCCCCACAACTCGTACATGAAAAAATGTGCCAGTGACATCAGCAACCAGTACCTTTGAATTCCTTTTGATGAACTGATCTGGTGTCTGTCAAATGCCCGTTTATCCTTGGATTGGCTATACTTTCATTGGCTTCGTTCCATATATTTGTCCAATTTTTCCCATACACTTAAAGAAACATCTGTTCTGATAAAGACCTGCAGGGCTTCGGAGACATGGAACGCATCTTTCGGGTATCTGATCAATACCATTGCATTTTCAATGCTGTTAAGGTTTTCTTCATAACGGTAGACATAATAGATCCAGTTGTCAACGGTCATGAAGCTAACAGACGCATCTGCCTTCCGTAAATAGAGGGCAAACTTATTGACCTTCTACATTATATCGCAGGGATACAGTACCAAGTTCGTCTTTAGTGTACCAATGATATAGAAGCCCTTTCTGATAAAAAAATGAATTTTTTTATCAGAAATTTTGAATTGATTGACACTGTATCAAATATCAATAAATAAGAATAACTATTTGTTGTAGTTGGTTTTCTAAATTAATCCTGAATCCGTGAGCCTTGCTCTAAATTATTTTCACAATGCCACATAATTCCAGT
>CAJUJH010000031.1 GCA_910586855.1 Candidatus Gastranaerophilales bacterium | reverse complement strand
AACTTAAAAATTCATTACCACTTAATTCTTTTACAACAGAAAAATCCTCGTTTTCTGCTATGCTTGAGCCTGCATTTGCAGAAAAAATTAATTTGCTAAAAGAAGCAGGAAAAACACAAATAGTTTTAGGCGGAATTGAAACTCACATTTGCGTTTTACAAACTGCTTGTGAACTTATTAAAGAAGGTTTTGAAGTATATATAATAAAAGATGCCTGCGCAAGCAGAAACAAAAAAGAGTATAAAACCGGACTTGAGCTTTTAAAACAATACAATGCAAAAATAAGCTGCGTTGAAATTGCTTTGTTTGAATGGTTAAAAACTTCAAAACACCCTAATTTTCGAGAAATTCAGACTCTAATTAAATAACTAAGGGTTTAATACAACCATTTCACAGTTTTTACAGTCAAATTTCAGCGGATATTTTTTACCTTTTACATCTGCTAAATACAGCTTTTTACAGGCTTGACCACATAAACCTGCCGCAAATTTTAAGCAATGCTTTGTCCGCATAAGTTCAATTCCTGACGGGGTTTTATCCGAACATTCCAATGCAGGTTGTGTTATTTCACAATTACAATTTTTATAAAATTCTTTTGCATCATTATTAAACACATTTGCCAGATAATCAATTTCTTGTTTTGGAAAAGTCGTATAACAAATAGGTTTTTGCTCTAATCGTTTAAAATTCCTTAACCTTTCTTCATTTAATAAACTTAATATATCTCTGCGAATTTCATTAATTTTTGAAATAGGAAGAAATGTTATTTCTGCGTTATTAATATCGACAGATTGTGTATAATAATCGCTTTCTCCGGTCTTTTGAAGCTGTGAAATAATATTTTCTTTCATCTTTTTAGGTTCTTCGCCTTTCGGTATAATAATTTCAGCTTTATTATTATCCTCATCTATTGCAGTCAAAATTTTACCGTTAAAGATAAATTTCACCCCAATTTTACGAACAGTCTTTGAATTTTCAAGCTGTTTTTCAAATTTTGAATCAAAATTTCTATAAAGCAATGTACCGGTTTTAATACCATCCATTTTATTCGGATAAATTCTGTTTCCTTCAACTTTATTAACCAAAAATCCGCTCATTTCACCATCTTTAATAAAACATAAACCATCCTGCGGATTTAAATCAGCATCAATTTCAAAATAATTATGACAAATTCGTTTTACCTTACCAAGCTTTTGACCACGTGACTTTGGTGATAAGAAATTAAAACACTGTTCGCGCCCGTTTAAGAAATAATCAGTATAGCCGCGATTAAATGTTTTATCAGTATCCGGTTCAAAATCTAAGAAAATCTTACCTGAAGATGTCCTTTGTGCATACTTATTTAATAAATCATTATAATATGCCACAACATTTTTTACATAATTTATATCTTTAAGCCTGCCTTCAACTTTAAAAGATTTAACCCCGCAAGATTTCAATACTATCAGAGGCATTAAAATCTTTTAATGACAGTAAGTATTTATCTTTTAATATAACTTTTCCTTTTTCATCAATAAGAGAATATTTTTTACGGCAAGGCTGTGCACATTCACCTCTGTTTGCAGAACGGCCGCCGTTTGCATATGAGAAATAGCATTGCCCGCTGTATGATACACATAACGCCCCGTGAATAAATGTTTCTATTTCACAAT
>CAJUJH010000030.1 GCA_910586855.1 Candidatus Gastranaerophilales bacterium | reverse complement strand
TTAGTATAGCATAGAAACAATAGGATATCCACATAAACTTGTGGGTCAAGTTAAGTGCTAAAACAATGGGGGCTTCGTTATATTTTCATTCATAAAAATTATGAATATATGTTTTACACAGCTCTTTCAGGATGCATTATCAATATCAAAGCCATAATCACAGCATGCGCCTGTCCAGAGCCTGCGCACATCATTTGTATATTTCATCATCGGGTTATTTGTCCTGCTTTCCGGCTTATCCGGTTCAGGCAGTTCTAATCCGGCAGCTTGAAGGGCCCTGGTCATATTCACACTCTCTACCCCCTCATCATCCGTAAAAATGAATACATACCTCATACAGACATATGGAACGGATGAATTCCTGCTGTCATTGACTGTCCAGTCCAGAACAGGGATGTCCAGACCTTTTTCCGCATGGTATTTTTCAAGTTTCCCAAGAAATAACGCAAAACAGCCTGAAAGGTCTTCTTTTGTTACCGCGTCACCGTTTTTCCCCACCTGGAAAACAGATTCACGCGGAGAAGAATATTTAGAAGAACGGTAATCCTCTAATGTCATGAAATCATAACGGCCCTTTTCCCTGCGGAAACTGTTTTCCTTTTTGACATATTCCGCAAAATGTTTCTTATAAAAAGATTTTTCAAATGAAGCAGATTCCCTGGAAATTTCCGGAATTACGTCCTCACTGAAATTATCTGATTTATTTTGATAATATGCAAGCTGTTCTTCCAGTTCTGGACGTCTGGATTCACAGGCAAATTTGAGTTCTTCTTCCAATACATTTACTTTTGCTTCAATCCATTTTTTTGAATAACAGCATCTTTCATCAGCCATTTTCTGCTTTTTTGACTGGTATGTTGCATTCATAATATCACCTCCATTAATATAAATTTATAAACAAATTTCTGAATGCAGTCCCCGGCATCAAAAGGGTCTGCCGCACCGGCTGGACAGAACTATGCAGTGTTCTGCCGCTTCCTGTACTGCTGCAGCCTGTTCATTAGATTTAGGACTTTTATGTCCATAAAGCCTGCTGCCTGCCCTTTTTATTTCCGCATTTTTTCTTTCTTATTTAAAGTATAGATCGGGTTTCAGCGCTTTGCAATCCCCTGTTTTATAGGAATTTCATAGAGTAAGCAGGAACACTTGCCTGACAAGGGTTTCCGGCTGCAAAAAAAATTGGGGGACTCATTTATGCTGCAGTTTTTGTAAAAAATTATTGGAATTATAAAAATAGAATCTCTCCTCAAAGATATGGTGGAAATGTATACTCATCTGTTTAAAAAGAGAAAGAAATACGAATAAATTATCCTGAGAGAGAAAAATATATACTCTTTTGAAGAAGGATATATTCATTTTTTATATACAAAATTTTTGAAAGAGAGAAATAATGGAATAATGAATCTCCATTCATTCTCATTTTTCGCATAGGAATAATTAACACGGTACAATATATACTCATCTGTTCAAAAAGAGAAAGAAATATGAATAAAATATCCTGAGAAAGAAAAATATATATTCTTTTGAAGAAGGGCACATTCAAATTTTATATATATAAAATTTGTGAAAGAGAAAAATGAATCTCCATCCATACTCATAGAATAAAAAAACACCTTAATCCGTGAAGCTTAATTATTATTCCATGCTATAATCGCTCTGTTTAT
>CAJUJH010000029.1 GCA_910586855.1 Candidatus Gastranaerophilales bacterium | reverse complement strand
AATCTTCATACGGCGGTCCAAAAATATCCAATGTACATAAAACAGCCTCTTTATTGATAATTTTTACCGCTTCTACCGCAGAAGTAATACCTTTTTCCTTACATACCCTTGAATAAGTGCACAGTTTTAACACGCCGTTATTTATTTCGGGCTCGAATTTTTCAGATAAAACTCTTTTTGTAAAAACGGGCGCGTAATAAACTTTTGTACCCTTGTCCGAAAAGAATTCCGCCATCTTTTTTGTTTCAAAAAAAATAGCGTCGATTTTACCAAACATAGGCAACAATTTTTTCTGAGCGCCGACGTCATACAATAAACTTCCACCGACTATCGGCCATAACACGCGGTATTTATGTTTTTTCTTTAATTTTGCAACCACGGGCAAAATATATTTTGCTGCGTTTACGCCCAACAGCATTACCACGTTTTCGGTATTTTTCAACTGTTTAAACAGTGATAAATAAGAAGTTATTATTTTTTTGCGCCATTGCGCCGTATCTAACGTAACAATATTTTCGGAGCCGTATTTTTCCGCAAGATAGTGATAATAATCTCTTGATTTTGAAGTTTGTCCGTTATGAGATTCTTCCCCAAAACAGAAATTACCGATTAATAAAATCTTTTTCATTAAAAATATTTCCTGAACAACCAATTACATTGAAGCACCGGCTTCAATACTATATCGTAATAAAGTCCCGAGCAAAGCTGATTATAAAATACAAAAGTTATAGACGCTATTAAAGCAACCGCTATAAAAATTTGTTGCAAACTTATTTCAGACAATTTTTTGCACTTATAATCCAATAAGAAGGCGTAAAAAATTATGAAAACGTTGCGGATAAATCTAGCGCTTGTACCGTTCATAATTATGAAAGGTAAAAACAGCGACGAAATAATAAGAAATTTGAATTTAGCCGATTGCATATTGTTTTTGAATTTAAGCACCGCCAAAAACAAAAAGAACAGATATACTGCACAATATTGAAAAAACGTAGAATACGCATAGTCGAAAGTGTATCTTGCAAATCTGTCCAGATGCAGCAAAAGCAACAAATTCACTAAAATTTCCTGATTTATAATCAAGAAAACTATTATCGCAAATAAAACGGCTGTTACTACCGCCAATATCCTTGTTCGCTTTATAATAACCAAAAAGAACAGAGAGTAGATTATTACAGACAAATGGAACAACGAACCTAAAACAACGAATAAAAAGTATTTTAAAACATTTTTTACCGTTTTCGAATTATTGTCCAACAAATAATGCAATCCGAGCAGAACGAAAGCAAAAGCCAAAAAATTGCGGTACTGAACTACGTCGAAAACAAACGGATAAATCAGATAACAGGCAAACGACAAAGCAAGGTTATTTGTAAGATAACTTAGCGCTTTTGTAAAAATAAAAAGGCAAACGGCGGAAATTATAACAAGGAAAACCTGATAAGAAAGCCCCAATGCCGCGGATAATTTAATCAACGCAAAAAAACCGATTTCAAAATAATCGTTTTCCCTGCCGTATTTTATATCGTTATACGCCGCTTCATAATTTTCATAGTCGGCGTTTGAATAGTTTAATCCGAACAGTATCCACGAAAATACAAACAATAGAATAAAAACTATATATCTCGGTTTTATATTAAAATGGTGTTTTTTTAAACTATTTTGTTTCACA
>CAJUJH010000028.1 GCA_910586855.1 Candidatus Gastranaerophilales bacterium | reverse complement strand
CGTGATAATAACCGACTTTTGCCTACGAGTATATACTATCAGGCAAAAGAACCCCGGAACAACTGTTCGCATCCTCGCCAATGTAAAAATACCCTTAAAAGCACACGGAAATAATGTAAATCCCAAACCTATGTAGTGCCAAAAGTGGCGGATTTAAGGGCTTTCTCAGCTTTCCGTGTCCGTATCTGCCGGAAACTAAGACACCCTGACAAAATATGACAATATCCCCCATATTTCAACAGAATATTCAGCCAAACAGGCGAAACTCCACAACCTTCTTCCGTTTTATCAATCAACAATTTTCAACACTTTAAAAAGGTTTTTCTTAAATTTCTCAGTCAGTTCAATATTTTTACTCAAATCAAAAGCATACATATTGGTTAGCTTATTTATGCCTGTAAAACATTTTAGCTGTAAATCAAGCAGCCTTTCCTTATTTATTTTTATTTCCCTTGATGGATTGTCCTTTTCCAATATTGTATTATCATTAACATACGCACCTACTAAAACCTGAAAAAACGGGAATTCCAAATTAAGCCCCCAGATCAAATCCGGAAACTTATCAACAACACCTTTTATATATTCCTGAAACTCCTTGATTTGATATAATTCCCGTTTTTCATCATTATATCCATCAACACTTATTTCAAAAGTTTGATATGAATCCTCCAAATCTTCCTTGTTTCCTAAATAACTTTTTTTGGCATAAACTATCTGGCTATAATCTTTATTTTCAATTTCCTCTCTTGATAATTGAATAATCTTTATAACATCATCTTTCTTACTTTTTCTTTTTACCAAAAAATTATCTCTCAAAACTTTATTTGTTTCAAATGTCTCAAGCCAAAACGTTTTATCCTTTTTTAGAACTGCCTTATTGCCTCTGTTTAGCTTTATAAAATTAGGATGGCTCCTTAAAATCTCATTCTCTACCTCATCAGATTTTATAGTATCACTTTCATCATATATTATTGTTAAAAACGCAAATGAATTTATTAATATGCAACGCATTGCTGTGTAATATGTTGGCTTGGCCAATAATTTATATGGAGCTATCCTAAACCAATCTATTTCATAATTTCTATCTTTTTGTAAATGATAACATTCATTTTTCATTTGTTTATCATATGCGGTTTCCATAAATAAAGCATATACCTCAATCTTTGACTCTGCCTCTTTTCCTTTAAGAATATAATCAATATTTTTGGTATAAGCCAATATCATAGTACGAATCATTGGCTCGTGCTGAATTGTAGCATACCTTTAGCAGCCAACGTGTTAACAAATCATAATTATATTTAAAAAACACTTTCCTTGTCTCATACAATATTTTTTCATTATAGCTAATCATCAATTTTAATGCATATGCGTCAAGCTGTGATAATTCTCCATTATTGCATTCTGCACATACATCTTTAACCATCAATTCGCTATTGATAACTTTTGATGGAGCCTTATCCAACCATACTGTTAATGCTTTAAAATCCATATTATTTATAAAGCCTTTTGGTATCACATGTTCCCGTGACATTTTTCCTTCTGCCCCACAATAAGCGCACCTTACCATCTTATCTCCTTTTTAATAGTTCTATCCTATAAATCAAAGTATCTCAGAATAAACCTTTTTATCCATTCTTTTCAGTAAGTTGAATGAAACTTACTGTCTGTCAGCCTTTACATAATAGGTGCTTCTGCCGC
>CAJUJH010000027.1 GCA_910586855.1 Candidatus Gastranaerophilales bacterium | reverse complement strand
CCATGCACAAGAAAATAAAGTGCCAAATGAACAAATATTTTATGACATTACTGATGAAATGACTGATGTGAAAAAATGTGAAGCTTTTATTGTGAAATATCTGTCAAGGAAAAAGGTTATTTATTGTCTGCCTAGAGGGGAAGATAGTGCAAGATTATTTGCTTTTGACAGCGTAAAAGCACTTGAAAACTTTAAAGTAAGCAATGAAGCATATCAAAAATTGCAACAAAGCCTTTATGGCAAACAAATTGAAGAAGACGAACAAGAGGATGAGTACGAAAACTTATTTTCAAAAGAGGATGATGAGATAGGTTTATTGTAAATTATTATTCACTATGCAAAAACGCTTGCAGAGTGAAATATAAACGATTTAAAAGGCTGTTTTTTAGCAGCTTTTTTTTAAAAAATATTCAAACAAAACAAACTAGGATTTATTTAAATTGAATACTATATTTAGAATAATAAATAATTAAATAAGATAAAATCAGTATTATTTGAAACTTGCTTGGGAGCAAAGGCGAATGGCCAAATTTCATAAAAAGAAATTTCGACCGGGACAAGTCACGGGGTCGATAGGCGGAAGCCTAGGCATGTCGAAGATATGCAAGTGCCGGGTAAATAAAAAACATCAGAAGAACTGATGTTTTTGGTGGCTTACCCGGGACTCGTTATGAGCTTGCTTGGGAGCAAAGGCGAATGGCCAAATTTCGATAAAAAGAAATTTCGACCGGGACAAGTCACGGGGTCGATAGGCGGAAGCCTAGGCATGTCGAAGATATGCAAGTGCCGGGTAAATAAAAAACATCAGAAGAACTGATGTTTTTGGTGGCTTACCCGGGACTCGAACCCGGGACCCCTTGATTAAAAGTCAAGTGCTCTACCGACTGAGCTAGTAAACCAAAGAAGAGTTTTCAAAACTTTAAGACATTTCATCTTTAAAGTTTTATGGCTGGGGTGGCAGGATTTGAACCTACGCATGCAAGAATCAAAATCTTGTGCCTTACCGCTTGGCGACACCCCAATATTAAGCCAATTCCCAGTCCCTTTATGGCTGGGGTGGAAGGATTCGAACCTTCGCAATGTTGGAATCAGAATCCAATGCCTTACCACTTGGCGACACCCCAATAGAAAAGGTAAATATGGGGTGATCTAAGGGGGTCGAACCCTTGACCTCCAGAGCCACAATCTGGCGTTCTGCCAACTGAACTAAGACCACCATATAAGAGAATTGGTTGTGGTGCTCCCGGAAGGATTCGAACCTTCGACCTCTGCCTTAGAAGGGCATTGCTCTATCCAGCTGAGCTACGGAAGCGGAATGGAGCAGGTGAAGGGAATCGGACCCTCGCAACCAGCTTGGAAGGCTAGTGTTCTACCACTGAACTACACCTGCATAATGTTGACTATAGAATAATAACACACTATAAAAAAAATGTCAAGTTTTTTTGCAAATAAATTTAAGATAATTTTAAAAAATATTAAAGTGTATTTATTATATAAATTTCATGTTTTTCATGTATATATAAAATTTCATAATAATTGGATAATTACGCGAAATTTCCCGAAAATTAAATAAAAAATGCTTAAAAATATTAAATTTAAGCATTTTTTTGTGAAATATGGATATTTTTAAATAAAATATAAATCAAAATAAGGCTTCGTCCATTGTGTTTGGAATTTCAAGTCCAAGCAATTTTAAAACAGTTGGTGCAATATTTGCAATAGATTTTCCTTTTTTAAGTTTTACCTTTTTATGTTTTTCACTTGCA
>CAJUJH010000026.1 GCA_910586855.1 Candidatus Gastranaerophilales bacterium | reverse complement strand
GAAATTTGTTATTTCAAAACCGCCGTTAGGCTACTGTATTTTGTTTTGGCGCGCAAATATTCAGCCGCCGAAACAACGGTTTTTTTTATTTACCGTTGAGCGACAGTTTATTTAATTTGATCTGCCTATACATTATCTATTTTTTACACCAGAAATATGCGATGGAATGTTCGTGATAAATATTAACAGTTGAATAATTCTTTTCCAAAAAACTGTTTAAATCCGAAAAAGTCTGGAATGGAAGGGTAAACCAGCCTTTGGGAGCAAGTACATTTTTAACTAAAAAATCAGTTCGTTTACATTCCCCTTTAACATAAAAACACCCAATGAACATACCGCCATTTTTCAGAACGCGGAATGTTTCGCTAAAGGCTTTCTCCTTATCGGGAAAAGCATGAAACCCATTCATTGATACTAATACATCAAACATCTGGTTTTCAAAGGGCAAATTACCAACATCGCCCTGAATACACTGAACGTTTGAAATATGATGCTTTTCAAATCTTGATTTGGCTTGAACGAGCATATCTTCTGAATAGTCTAAACATATTATTTTGGACAACGGCAAAGCAGCATACTTTTCAACTGTAAACTGAGCCGTTCCAACAGGAACATCTAATAATACGCCTGAAAAGTCTTTGGGAATGATGCTTAATATTTTTTTGGAGATTTCCAGATTATCTACTCCTCCCCAAAAAACATAGTTGTATAATTTTGCCCACCATTTTTTTTGCGTTAATGCGTCATCGTATATATTTTGGGAGAGCTTATAAGCATTTTCAATTTTATTTGGCATTTTCACACCTCCAATTCTTAAAATTAGATGCCACACTTGCGGCACCTAAAATTATAATGTAAAATCTATATGCGGTCAACTACGCCAAGGCGAAGTGTCCCAAACATATATAAAATGTGGCAGGTGGGAGTATGGGTAATAAGAGTAATAGTTTTTTATCTTTACAATCTAAGGAATGGCTTGTAAAGGCTTTGCAAATTTTAATGAAAACTAAAAAATATTCTGATATTACAATTAAGGAATTAGCGCAAAAGGCCGGGGTAGATCGAAAAACTTTTTATAGGAATTTCAAGAGCAAAGAAGATGTGTTGCGGTTTTATTTAGACAGGACATGCCAAGACTATATCGCTCGTTTAAACAAAGAGAATAAACTTACAATCTTTGCAATCGCAAAAGCCTTTTTTTCAACTTGTAAGCAACATTCAGATTTTTTAATTCTACTTGATAAAAATGATCTTTTGCCATTATTACTGATAGCATTTGATGATTATCTTCCTATGCTACATGAAATGTTTGAGGACAAAAGAATAGATGACAATCCGGTTTATTATTCTGAATATGCGCTCTCGTTTTTTACCGGAGGATTTTGGAACATATCAATTAAATGGATTAGACGTGGTGGGCATGAAACACCTGAAGAAATGGCTCAGATCGTAGAGACATTGATGTCATATTCCATTTAGCAAATCACAGAAGGAAATAAAATACTACTATAAGTAAAATTGTATTTCGTTCTCATAGTCTTACCCGAAATGTAGAATAATATAGGGTGATATGAGAATGTACCAATACGACAAACATCTTGATTTTCACGCCTTGGGCCGTGAGATCAAACGCAAACGGGAAGCAAAAGGCTGGACGCAGGAGTATCTGGCTCAGCTTGTGGATCGCACCCCGCGCTCCATCATGTATATGGAGAACCGGGGCCAGAAACCAAGCCTCAATGTTTTTTACCAGCTTGTCACCCTGCTGGACATTTCCGTGGATCAATTCTTTTTC
>CAJUJH010000025.1 GCA_910586855.1 Candidatus Gastranaerophilales bacterium | reverse complement strand
AATATATAGCAGATATTTTTTCTTCAAATCCTTGCACCGTTCCAATTGAATAATTCTCTCCTAATTCATCAATCTTAAATGGCAAAGAAACTTGTTGACCATTAATTTCAATTATATTAATATCATCAAAAGTTAACTCATGACTTTGTTTGGTGCCAGTAACATATTGCGTTTCTCTTTCTTGATTTGCTGAAACCGTTGTTTCACTGACAGTTTGAATTGTGCTTTTAGTTTCCGCGCTGACGTCAGTTTCGACTAATTTCTCACACCCGGAAAAAGCAAGGGTTATGAGCAGTATGCCGACCAATATCAACGCCTGCTTAAGTCGTTTTCGTTCAAAAAAACATTTGCGTTTAATTTTTGTCATATTATCTGCCTCCAATTTAATTTTTTGTGAGTTGCGCTGTTTTACTACTACAGTATATGCCATTAATTGGCGAAGATTTTACGAAACCATGTCGAACACCCTCTTTCTTTTTAAATTATAACGGCTTGTCCAGTTGATTTTTTCGGCAAAGCCGTTTTTGTCAAGGTCGAAATTTGCGCCAAATTCTTTTTTCTCAACGTTAAAGCCGTCGCCGTCGAGGTCGAGGATCAATGGGTCATAGCGGGTCGTGCGGGCAGTATGAAGCTTTTTAACTGTATCTTTTGTTATTTTTCTTGTTGGTTCATGCGGAGTTATTTCCTTTCCATATTTTAAATCATCATATAGCTCCTTAAACCAATCGCCAGCTTCTCCAATTATATTTGATATATGTGCCGAAAATTCATCAAATCCATCTTCAAACAAATTATGTTCTTCTGCATACTGTTTCACAACATCTTCCCAGTTGTTGTATACGGTTAAATCTATTTCACCGGTTATTGGGTTAATTAATCCTATATCATAGAATATTTCATCTATTTGATTTATTTCATTTGCAATGCTCATTGCTTCAAGCATAGCCATACACCTATAAGGATAGTTTTCTGCTTCTTCATAAGTTAATATATCATTTCTATACAGTTCAACGGCTTCTATTTTAAGCTCCTTTATAAATTGAGGGTCTGCAATATCTTTTTTAATTATCTCAATAAACCAACTTCCAGCTGCCATATATTCGCCGCCAAAATATGCTGGAATTTTCCAATCCGCAAAATCAAAAGCTGCTGCAAAAATATTTAAAACTGCTGTTCGTTGTTCTCGAGAGCCACTTTCAGATGAATAATATAATTTACAGGCATTATAAAAATCGACACCTATACTTGTATCATTTAACACGCTTTCAATTTCCTTTAATTTTTTATCAACTTCTTCAAATTTTTTATTTATATCTTTGACAGTCATAATTATTCCTCCACATATTCAATACTAAGAAAATTAATTTCTTTCTCATCATTATTCTGAAAATGAATTAATATTTCTTTATTGTTTGCAAAAATATACCTTAATTCATTGTCGTTATTTAAATTATTAGGCAATCCAAGTTTTTTTATTATAAAGTCATAATTGCTTTTTTCAGTAATTCCCATAATTTTTATCTTTGGAACAGAATTAAACATACCAAAACATATACTTGTAATTAAAGCATTGGAATTATCTTCGCATTTTCCATTACAGTAAACATATGCAATTTCTTTATCTTTATAATACATTGAAAATCCTGTTGTGTCAGTCACTTCAACGTAGACTCCTTTTTCGGATAAATAAAAATCATCTGGTAAATTTTCAACATTAAATGGTAAGTTAATTTGTTGTCCATAAATTGTTATATTGGAAATAAACTCTTCTATAGTCCAATCAGTAATTTCAAATTCAGTAACAAATTGAGTTTCTTCTTGATTAA
>CAJUJH010000024.1 GCA_910586855.1 Candidatus Gastranaerophilales bacterium | reverse complement strand
TATTTTAGTTCCATATGTTTTGTGGTTGTTAGATGAAGCTGTTAAGAAAAATTTTAAAAGATTATATTTCATAGCTCGTGATGGATTTATTTTAAAAGAAGCTGCGGATTATCTTATAAAAAGCTGTAATTTAGATATAGAGACAAAATATATATACGGTTCGCGTGCAGCGTGGCAAAAAACATCTCTTGCAGTATGTATGGATAATCTTGATCCTGTTGTTTTGCAATATGGATTAAATAAAGAATTTTTAAGCAAAGCTCTTGGGATTAGTGAAAAACGTTTAACAAAACTTTTGCCTGAACATTTGCGTGAATTTAATAAGAATTATACTAAAGTGCACAGAAAAGAAATTCTTGATGCATTAAAAAGTAATAAGAAATATATTACTAAACTTCAATCTGAGAATGTTGAAAAGTGCGAAAATCTAATCGGATATTTAAAACAAGAAATTGATTTTACGGATGATAATTTTGCATTTGTAGATTTATCCGGAAGCGGTGTAACTCAGAATTGTCTGGCATCAGTTATAAATACATTTTATAATAAACCTATAAATTCTTTTTATTTTAGAAATGGTATTTTTAAGGTTGAATCAAGAAATGTAAATAGATTTTATTTTATTCAAAGAAATGATGCTTGTGCGCTGTTGGAATTAACCTCACGTGCTCCGCACGGTCAAACAATAGGATATAAATTTAATTCAGAAGGCAGATATGAACCAGTTTTAGATAAAAACGATGTTGATACTAAATCTTGGGGATTTGATAATTATTTACAAGGTGTTCTTTCCTTTGTCCAAGGTTTTGATGTGGTTGCAAGAAATTACAATCTTGATTGTAAATTCCCTATTATTGCAAATGAATATTCGGATTGGCTTAAAACTGCTATAGACAAAGAAACAGCTGACGGTTTGGGTACAATTGTTTATGCTCATGTCGGATCTCATGAAGGCAGAGAAGTTGCACCGAAAATTACAAGACTACAGGCTTTTAAATACCTTTTAGGTATGAGTGATTTAAATACAGATTTATACAGATTATCTTATGAACGTTCTAAAACAAGTGTTAAAAAGATTTTGAAATATAAAGAAGTTCATCCAGATTTAAGAAAACAACTTATTCATGTTCACTTTATAAAGAAAAAGAAAGAGTTTTTTATAAATATTCTTGGTATAAGAATCAGTTTAAAAAGCTTGATATGGGGAAAGGATAAATAATGAAATTTGAAAATATAATCGGGGTTTACAATTCCGGTAATTACAAAGTAATTAATATTTTTGGAATTAAGTTAAAGTTTAAAAATAAGCAGGCAGTTATTTTAAACCGAATGAGGGATATGCAAAGAGATTTAATTAAACAGAATAAACGATTAATAACTACTGCACTTCTTCATCAAAAAACTTTTTCAAGATTCAAGGGGATAAATAGAGGAAAGGATGTGTTACTTGTTGGAGCAGGTCCAAGCTTGAACCATCTTGAACCTATTGAAGGTGCAGTTAATGTTGGTTTAAACAGAACCTTTATTTTTGATAAAATCAAAATGGATTATCTTTTTGCGATTGATAAAGTCGGAATTGAACAATATTATGAGGGTTTTATCAATTACAGACCTGATGAATGTATAAAATTTGTCGGAGACCAAAATTTAGGTGCTGCTTTTCAAATTCCTGAATATGTTGCATTAGAATCTAAAGCACTAAGATATAAAACTTGTATTAAATTATATCCGAGTGATTTTACACTGGATATTGATTCAGAACCTCTGGGTAATTTTTGTACTGTTTCATTACAAGCAATTCAGTTTATTTTATTTACACATCCGAAAAGAGTTTATATAGCAGGAATTGATTGTAATATGACAAAAGCCGGACATTTTTCTGGCAATTCTTTTGA
>CAJUJH010000023.1 GCA_910586855.1 Candidatus Gastranaerophilales bacterium | reverse complement strand
TAATATATATTATGCGACAAGCTATATAGTTCCCCTTTTTTATTTCAAAATAAATTCAAACACTTAAAAAATCGTTAAGAAAAATGAATTGTTTTTAAAATATTTTATTTATATACATAACATATATAACAAAATTAACTAATAAATACTTAATGTTATTAACAAGGATTTTGAGATGGACTTTTTACAGGTTTCGCGTGTGGAACGTGATTTAAATGATTCATTTGATAGTATTTTGCGCTATGTCGAAGAAATGAAAGAGTTTGCTCTGAACCACCCTAAAATAAATACATACGAATATAATAATGCTAAAATTACGCTTAAGCTATATAATTATCTGATGTCAGGGTTTGGATATGAAGAAACTAAGGGGTTGATTGCTCGTGAATTAAACATTCCCTTGCGGGCAATTGAGGGAAAAATTGATGTTCAATACGCTATTTGGAGAAAACGTATAAAGCCGCACAAGGTGTATGCGGCGCAAAAAATGGCGGCTTGTGATATTCCGATTAAGAAAATCGCCGAAGTTTTGAACGTTACTCCTGCGACAATTCGAACTTATCTCACTGTAAAGAATGTAAAATTTGATTAAACTTTTTTAATAAAATGTGCGGGGTTGCCTGCCCAGACTTCACCTGCAGGGACATCTTTTAAAACGACACTCCCTGCCCCAATCACCGCATTATCGCCAATGTGGACATTGCCGATAATGACTGCGTTGGCGTAGATGGTGACATTATCTCCTAATGTTGGGGCATATTCGCCTTTACGTCCTAATGTAACGTTTTGATATATCGTGCAATCTTTACCAATTATTGTGCTGTCTGAAATAACTATTCCGGTAGGATGAACTAGCCTTAAATTGTTTTCTCTATGGATTTTTTTTAAGAATTTGTGATCAATACAAGATTTTTGCATTGCCTCTTTGATCAGCCGGTTGCGGTAATATTGAAGAACTTTGAAACCTAGTAAATATACTTCTCTTTTGCCGTTTTTATAAGTCTTTTTTTGATATAGTTTCATAGGATAATCTCCTAAAAGTTTGAACTTTTAGGAGATTATGAGAAATAAAAATGAGAAAGTCAAACTAAAACTTTAGTTTTAAGAGTTTAAAAAATCAGCAAGAAAGCCCCTGCTCTTCTTTTTTCTCGTGGTTTTTCTTTTTCGCGTTGTAACTCTGCGTTTTGCGGTCGTTTTTTTACGCGTAGATGTGCGCTTTTTACGTGTAGCCATTTTGCCTACCCTCCTATTAAGTTAATGATTGAGATTAAAAATTCCGGTGCGGAGAGGCTGCCGCCCACCAAACCGGCAAGGGCAGTTAAAACGCCCGCCCAAAAACTTTTATTTTTTGCCTTTTCTAAAATGTTCATAAATTATACCCTCCAATTTAGATAATCGTTCAGTTAGTTGAATGATTTTTTGCCCGTAGTAAATTAAAACTGCTACCACCGGACTATTTGCTAAAAGCTGGTTAAAAAGCTCCTGTGTCATAATTATCTGCCTTTTTTAAGCATTGAGTAGCCAACTAACACGGCGGCAGTGATTAAAATCCACTTTCCCCAGTTTGCCTGCTTATTCATTTGTGCCTGTTCTGCAGCTGCAACCTGTGAATCCTGATAAGAATCCCAAGCCCAGTCAATTCCTAAACCTGCAAGCAATGAACCGCCTAATTTTAAAACTGTTCCCCACATTGTTTTTTCTCCTTTACTTCAATTTTTTGTAAACCCAATAAATAATAAGCATTTGTGCCGCTATCCCTACTAGATTAAGGCTTTTTGTGCCGCTTTCTGTTGACTTGTCGAAAATTGCGAACCCTAGCGCACCGCCTAAAAAACTAACTAAATATCCCATCTCCCCCTCCTAATCCCGATAAAAAATGTGATTGCCAATCTGTACCGTCTTTGTCATTTTCTTTGCCCAGGACGGCGAAACACTGGTTACGTGGTAGTTTATAGCCCCTCCGGTGATGTCCGGCA
>CAJUJH010000022.1 GCA_910586855.1 Candidatus Gastranaerophilales bacterium | reverse complement strand
AAAAAAAACAAAATGGAGTTTTAATACTCCTAACTTAAAAAAGAAAGGAGCAACAAACCTTGTTTAATAATTATATCAATAATTTTGGTTTTGTGCAAGTAAGAAATAATTTTAATTTTGTAGTAAATAATTATTATGCTTCTGATGTCGGCAGCGGGGGTTTTAAAGACGGACAGGAGAAAACCGCTGAGCGGGAAGCGAGCCCAGAAGCTTCGAGGGTTGATGACTCCAACGTTATTGATTGGGATTTAGCGGAAGAGTATGAGGAAAATATAAATGACGATAAAGAAAAATTTCTCCCGTCTAAATTAAAAACATTACAGCTTGAGCAAATTTATCTTTATCGTGAGGATTATGTAAAAGCTCAGAGGTTAAATCAATGCGGGACTTATCTTGAATTTCTTATAGCCAGAGGGGCGACTATCGATAAAAAGAAATTACGGAGGATTAATTCGTGCAAGCTTCGGTTTTGTCCTTATTGTTCGTGGCGCAGGTCTTTAAGGACATTTGTAAATGTTAAATTGTGTTATGATTATATCGTTGGGCAAGATAGCAAGGATAGTAATTTGAAGAGCACTTTTAAATTACTTACTCTTACAACGAAAAATGTGACAGGGGAAAACCTTAAAGGAGAAGTTGACGCTATATTAAAGGCATTTGACCGTTTTAGACGATATAAAGCTTTTAAAGACGCTTTTTGCGGTTTTGTACGTGCTTTGGAAGTAACGTGCGACAGAGAGCCTATAATCACTAAAAAAATGTATTATGGCAAGAAGCACGATTATTTTAAAAGCAGAGGTTTACATATAGGCGACTCCAACCCTAATTATTTGTTTTATAACGTTCATATTCACGTTTTACTGCATACTTATCGAAAGCAATATAGAGAAAATTATCTTAAAACGAGTTTTATTGTAAAATTATGGAGACAAGCTTTAGACGCAGATTATGACCCCGTGTGTGATATTAGGGATTTTAAGGCTAAAAACAAGGATATGAGAGGGCGGGAAATTGCGGAAATCGCTAAATATACAGTCAAGCCTACGGACTATATGAAGAGTAATTGTGACAGCAGAGAGCATATAAATAATGAGTTTGTGATAGATGTTGATGTTATTGGCTTTTTGGACTCCGCTTTGTCAGGTCGGCGTTTGCTGGCTTATGGGGGAACATTTAGGGACGCACATAACGCTTTATGGCTTGATGATGAGAAAATGGTTGACGATAAGGACGGAATGACAGCGGAAGAGTACATACTAAAGTATTATTTTAGCTTTAAAAATAAGCTTTATCGGCGGATAAAAGATTGAATTTTGTCGGTTTTGAATGTTTTTTTGTTGGTTTTTGGACGTTTCGGAGAGGGTTTTTCCTCTCTTTTTTTTGGTTTTCGTATAATACTTTTAGTAAATATAATTTCATATGTGAAATATTTGTATTGTTTTGTCGGTAATTTAAAAATTTGTTTTTTTAAACCAAACGGAGACAACGCCGAAAGGCGTTTGTCGCAGTGCGGTAGCGTCAAGCGGTAGCGCGACAGAAATTTGTATTAACTTCCAATTTGCCTGAAAGAAAACGGAGGGGCGAGCGACCGAGCGAAGCCACGAAAAGCACCACGGGCAGGAAACTGTTCGCAAAATTCTATTGTTTTGCGAGTAGTTTTTTGCGTGCGGTGCGTTAGCAGTAAAGCACGCATAAAAAACTATTACGCAAAACAATCTTTAATTTTGCGAATAGTTTTCGTCAAATGTTTGTTTGGTTTTTTGATTGAGTTTAATCGAACATTTGGAATGGTCGTAGATGTGAAAAACGTGATTTTTCCTTTACTTGATAATATAGAAATAAAAGGATTTGAAAAATCTTTAATTTTTGTGAGAAATCAGGGATTTTTTGCGAAAAATTTTCAGAGAAAAGCCCGAGGGTAATTTTTGTTCGTTTTTTTGTTTTTTATTTTATTTTTTTACTTGAAAAAAAACTCCGTTTTGTTTTATAATGGAATTGTCTAAGAAACCAAAAAAAACAAAATGGAGTTTTAATACTCCTAACTTAAAAAAGAAAGGAGCAACA
>CAJUJH010000021.1:1864-2116 GCA_910586855.1 Candidatus Gastranaerophilales bacterium | reverse complement strand
CACCAGGCCTTATCAACATGCAGATGCAGGGAGCAATGGCTATATTTGCAGTAAACCTTAAGCGGATCATTAAGTTGATGAATGTAAAATAAGAGAATATGTCCCTTGAAATAAAAGAAAACTTTATCTAAATCATAAAAAATCCATCAGCCCGTTCAAAGCTGGTGGATTTTTGCGTATATCAAAAATTCAATATTAAAAAATAGAATGTTTTTCAGCGGCCTCTACCACGGCAGGCGGCGTATTTTGGTG
>CAJUJH010000021.1:1596-1854 GCA_910586855.1 Candidatus Gastranaerophilales bacterium | reverse complement strand
CCTGCTCCGTTCCTATCTTCTCTCCATCGTACTGAAAGTGGATTCCATTACTGAATGGTGCAGGATCCTTAAAATAACTCCCTTGTACGCCATCCTCAGTGGTTTCCCTGCTGACGACACTCCTGGCGTTGGTACTTTTTATGATTTTTTCAACCGCCTGTGGCAGTCTGACAAAGACAACTACGTCAATCAGGTTAAACATAAAAAAGCGAAACCAGAAAAAGGTAAAAAACATGGTGATAAATCTCCCTGCGACAC
>CAJUJH010000021.1:0-1586 GCA_910586855.1 Candidatus Gastranaerophilales bacterium | reverse complement strand
CCCAATAAAAACGGCGTTGTGGTAGTCGGCACTCTCGAAAATAATCCCTTCTGCGATGCACTCTTGGATAAGCTGATAGTCAATGCCACGCCCGAAAAGATACTCGGTCACTCTGCTGCAATCCTTATTCTTCGGCGGTAGGAGCAGCACCTTTGGCTCGTCTTTCTTCACGGCAGGGGGGGGCGGCGGCCAATGTCATTAACTTAATAAAAAATTGCGTTTATAACCAACAGAATATTTTGAAGAATTCTGTTTTCTTAAAAAAGTTCTGTTTTTTCTTATAGCAGATTTGAATTTTACAATATTACAAAGTATGTCCTTTATTATTTTTGTCAATCCTTTTATACTGGAATGAAGCATCTTTAAGATATTTTTTACAACAAAAACAGCTGTTTTTCGCATATTAGGCTTATATTCCAACTTTAAAGTTTTTTTTATTGTTCATTTCCATTATTTTTGCTTCTTCTGTAAAAAGCATTATAATATTATATTTTATTAATATAGAGTAAAATTCTTGTTTTATGGAATTTTCTTTTATTCCTACAAATGCTTCCAGGTATAGTGCATTTTTTAAATGGTTAAAACCAACTTCTATTCCCCAACGTAACGAATATAAATGACCTGCATCCTTACGTTTGAATTCTTCTCTTGGTAAATTTGTAATTAATATTTCCTGTTGTTTACTTTTTAAAAATATTCTTACGCAACGTAAATCAAAAGAATATGGCAGTTTCACATCTTTTACTTTACTTTTTTTTGCCCTTTCTTGTGTATAGTCTATATGAATTGTTTTATCAAGTGTTTTTTGTTTTGTGGACTCATTTATTTCTTTTATAAAGCTTTTTGATACCCTGGCAACAAAATATATACCTTTTTCTTCTAATTTTTGTATTAAGGCTACGCTTGCAAAACCTCTGTCATAAAGAATTATGTCTTTTCCTGGTATGTGGTTTTCTAATAACTTACAGGCTAATTTACGTTCATTTGCTGTTTCCATTTCAATTTGGGCATCTATAAATTTACTATTTAACACATCAAAAGATGTTACTGCATGAAATTGTGGATATAAGCAGCCTTTGGAAAGTTTATAATTATCTTTTATTTCTTTTGTATTAGGTAATTCCCCTTTTACACCATCAACTGCTATAATATTATAACCTTTATATTTATTTTGGGCTGGAATAAATTGTTGTGTAACAGATAAAAGTTCCCTGGATGCTGTAAATTTTACTTTATCTCTTGCTTTACAAACTGCTGCGTTACTTACTTTTTCTATTTTAAAAACATCACAAAAATAATCTTTTTCAAAATCCAGACATGAATTAGAAAGCCCTAATACAAAATACATTATTTCTCTAAATCCTAATTTTCTTTTTCTTGTAAAATCTTTTTCATTAGTTTTATGTTTTGTTATAAATTCTTCTTTATTTATTGTATTTTTTATAACCTCTATTACTTCTTTTATTATCTTTTTCATAATACATCACCCTGTAATGTATTATAACATATTTTAATAAAATTTTTAATGCTTTAAGTTAATGATATTGGGTTCATCCAAGCCACCTTTCACTTGCCGGTGACGGAAC
>CAJUJH010000020.1 GCA_910586855.1 Candidatus Gastranaerophilales bacterium | reverse complement strand
TGACCTGTTATAATAAATTTGTCCCAAACTTGCTAAAGATTCAAAATCATACGGATTATATTTTAACGATGATTCAAAAGCAGTAATCGCATCTTCTTCTTGCTCCATACCTGCAAAAGCAACACCTGATAAGTAATATCCAAGATAATATTTTGGATAATTTGAAATTAGATATTGCGCCTTAAATACAGCTTCACGAAAATCACCTTTTTCAATATCTTCTATTGCTCCGTAAATATATGTATCATCACCTTGAGGATTTAAAATTTTACCATACTTTTGCGGGAAATTTATTTTTGCAATATCTTCTTTTTTAGGCTGAGGAAGATAAATATGAGAGTTATATTCCACAGCTTTTTGGTATGAAACTTCATAAGACGGATTATTCACGGCTTTTTGAGCATACATTAAACTACCATAAAGATTTCCTAATTCCGGATTCTGGTATTGACTTTGTTTATCCGCACCTAATACAACTGCCCCCAATACTTTAGTCCCAGTTAAAAACTTATCATCCGAAGCTTTTAACTCAATTGCAGTTTGAAAATCCATTGATGCCAATTTATATTGACGCAAAGCATAAAACGCTTCTCCACGTAGTTTATATGCCTCATACTTTTTAGATTTTGATGAAATATATGCAGTCAGATAAACAATAGCTGATTGATAATCCTTTTTATTGATAGCCTCTTGAGCTTTTTCAAAAGTTTCTTTATTAGCTTTAATCAATTCATTCTCTTCTGCCTGAACTGTAGCTTCACTAACCATACTTGGCTCTTCTTCTGCAATAGCGCTAACGCCAAGCATCATAATCATTGCCAACAAACATATCTTAATTTTTTTATCAATCATATTCACCCCATATAACTTGTATTTATAACAGAATTATACAGTAAAAAAGCTAAATTTGTTAAGTAATTATTAAATTTTACTCAAATAATGTAAATTTTTACACTTAATTAGCAAAAAATTTTTTCTTTTGATTTAAAATAAAAAATGGGATTGATAACCTAAATAATACACAGCAGGAATCACATGTCATTAAAGAACTCATTAATATACATTGGAAAAAACATAAAACCATATTGGCCAACAGTTGCAGTTGCATCGGCAGAGCTTATATTTCGTCCTTTATTTACTATGCTGGATAAAAAAAGCCCGTCTGAAACTAAAAAATATACCGCTTTAAGAGAAGGTATAACAGAACTTATTGCTGCACCGACTTATTTAATTGTACCGGTTTTAGCAGCCAAAGGAAGTAATTTGCTTAAAAATGCAGACCCAAAAACTGTAAAAATGGCTAAGCATAATCTGCAAATATTAGGAACTTGGACAGCAGCTTTAGTTGTAATCCCGGGGTTATGTTCTGCAATTGTAAAACCTTTTACCGATAAGATTTACAATAAAAAAGATAAATCCGAACCGGCAAAATTAGATGTAACTTCTAAAACTCCGGAAATTGAAATACAAAAGACTCCAATTTCTCAAACCGGAAATTTCGCAAAAATAACTCCTAACTATCAAGTTAATATTGCAAATTTCACTCATTCAGGAATGAAGGTAGGAGGTTAAGATGATAAACGGAATTCAAAATATTATATCAAACCCTACATTCTTCAACATGACCCAAGGCACAGCTACACAAATGGGTATTAAAACAAGTTTAAACGCAGTTGCACGTCCGGGATTTATTCTTTTAGATAAAAATATTGACCCGCATACTAAAAAATTCTCAGCATCTAAAGAATTTTTATACCAAGCTCTAAGTATTGCAATGTACCTTGGTGTAATTATTCCGGTATTCAAACACGGAACATACGCACTTGCAAAAAATAAATTATTCAAAGATGAAGCTGTCTTTAAAGCTTTCAAGACTCCTGATGAATTCAAAAAATTCTTCAAACTTGAAACAGAAGCCGAAAAGCTTTCTAAGTTAAGTGAAATTAGTAAACAAACAGGCGACTCTTTTACAAAAGAAAACATCATTGACAATGGCGGAGCTGACCTTGCAAACGGAGTTATTGAGACAAGTTCTTTAATCGGAACAATTATTGGGCTTGCTGTAATTGCACCATTAACAGCAACTAAATTAATCCACCCGATTTTAAAAGCTGTAGGTTTAACAAAAGATGAAAAACAAACAGCTGATAAAAAT
>CAJUJH010000019.1 GCA_910586855.1 Candidatus Gastranaerophilales bacterium | reverse complement strand
TAATTTAGGATGATAGGCATCCTTAACTAACCTAAATTTATTATACAAGGAGCTTTTTCAATGAGAATTGCTTTGTGTGATGATAATAATGCTGCGCTAAAGGTGATGAATAAATCAATTACAGATGCTTTTTCAAAATTTACAAATGAATTCAATGTAACGAATTTTTCTGATGGAACAATATTGCTTGATGAACATAAGAAAGAGCCATTTGACATTATGTTTCTTGATATTGATATGCCCGTTGTTTCAGGTTTTGATATTGCAGATAATATAAATCAAGATAGTGAGACTTTTATTGTATTTTTAACAACACATGATGAACTTGTGTATTCGTCAATAAAATTTCAACCATTCAGATTTGTAAGAAAAGCATATTTACAAGATGAGCTTATGGAAGCAGTAAAGGCATTAATTGATGCTTATAATAAGCGTATAATGAGTATAAAATATAAATTTCAGACTAAAAACGGAGATGTTTTTCTTAATTTACAAAAGACCATGTATATTGAAATTTACGGACATTGGCTAAGAATATATATTAACGACGGAGAATCGCTTGAATGTTACGGCAGTCTTACATCATTGGAAGAACAACTTGCACAATTTGATTTTGTACGTACCCATAAAAGTTATCTTGTAAATTGTCAATATATTTATTCCATACAGCCCAGACTAGTTATTCTTGACGATAAAACAGAAATTCCGCTTAGCAGATATAAAGTGGAAAATGTCAAACATAAACATAAAAAATATTTACGGAGTGTACTATGAATAATATATTTGAAAATATTGCGTCACTTACAGAGTGCTTTATTGTTGTAAGATTTTGTAACCGTTTTTTAGGATTTAAGAATGCAAAACTTAATTGGTTAAAGTCTATACTTATTTTTGGTCTGCTTGCTGCTGATAATATTTTGTTCAGTCAGTTGAGCGGGTTTGAAAATATATCTATTATGCTACTGTTAATTTTTATATTTCTATATTCTTTGCTTTTCCTTAACGGAAAAATTTATGAAAAAATGCTTGTTACAATAGTTCCGACTATAACTGCATTACCAATAAATCTTATTGTAATTCAGACGTTTTCGGCATTGTCACATTGCAGTGTACTGGAATTAACAAATCAAAACGGCGATTTGCGAATTATGGTTTTGTTTTTCAGCAAATTTGTATTCTTTTTTGTATGTGAAATTTTGATAAAAATGCGAAAACGCGGCGGATATTCACTAAGTAAGGTACAACGGGGTATTCAGCTTTCTTGTTTTCTGCTATCATTTTTAATTTCAAATTCACTCTGGAGCATATCAAGAGTTTATACCGAAAATCAACCAAAATTTCTGCTTGTATACATAATGATTGTAGCTCTGAATGTTTTATTGTATATATTACTTAATAAAATGCAGCATGATAATATTTTGAAAGAAAAGTATATTCTTGCAAATGCAAGTCTGAAATCGCAGGAACAACTTGTTATAGAAGCAAGAGAAAGATATGCAGAGATACGAACGCTTCGTCATGATATGAGACTTTGTCTTACAACAGTAGCAGAACTTATTGCTGATAAAAAAATTAATGAAGCAAAAAAATATATAGAAAGTATTCTTGATGAAAAAATAAATACTGCTTCTTTCGGGGTTGATACCGGAAGTGTTATAATTGATGCAGTTATCAATAACAAAATTGCATTTTGCACCAAAAACAAAATTGCAATGAAATGTATGATCGATACAAGACTTGGGGAATTGAACGATGTCGATATAAGTATCCTTTTGTCAAATATGTTGGATAATGCGATTATTGGTTGTAACGGCAGTAATTCACCGTCGGTTGAATTAATTATAGGCAGCAGAAAATCGTACACGGGAATTATTGTAAAAAACAGCATTGCTGTTTCGGTTTTGTCAGAAAATCCTGAATTAAAAACAAATAAAAAAGATAAAACTATTCATGGATTTGGAATTAATTCAATCAGAAAAATTGCAAAAAAGTATGACGGAAATGTTGAATTCAGCGAAAATGGCAACATTTTTATTGCGGAAGTGTGGTTGAAAAATATAAAATAATGCTGTTTATGCTATGATAATGCCGTTCGTGCGGAAGTACTTGAATAATAATATTTTATAAGCTATAATTACGACAAGAAAGAAGTGGTTGATATAATTACTAAACTTTGTCGAATTATAGCTGATTTTTTTATAAAAGGCATTATCAAAAATTTTGTGTAAAAGCAAAACCAAACAGGCAAAAGGACGGC
>CAJUJH010000018.1:1318-2285 GCA_910586855.1 Candidatus Gastranaerophilales bacterium | reverse complement strand
AGCCTCTGCTCCGGTTTGATGAGCTGTTTGATAAGCATAACCACCGCTTACGGTTACATCAGGAATACGCATTCGCTTTGCCTGAGAAACTTCCGCACTACGTTTTTCTATATTTGATTCCGCGATTGATAGTGAATAACTATACTTCATTGCAGTATCTTCTATTGTCTGATAAGGTAAAAGCTCAATATTTAATAATGAAAGATTTTTTGCAAATAATGAGGTTTCAACAGTATCATACATAACCTCAGAACCTTTAATATTCATAACACTGTTAAGTTCAAACTGTGCTCCCAAAAGATTTGCCTTTGCCTGATTCAAAAATACAAGCTGTTTTTTGTATTTCATGTCATTTTGTAAAACATCAATACTATTTGGCGAAGATTTTGATTTTTGTTCCACAATGGATTTCATATTACGGAATAATCGTTCACGCTCTTGCAAAATCTGTACAATTGATTTACGGTACAAAATATTAAAATATGCACGCATAACATTAATCTTTATTTCATGCTCTGCAGCTCTTATTTCATCTTCTGCAATTTTTAAATTTATTTTTGCAATTTTCTTCCTAATGCTACGTTTTCCAACTTCTACCGGTACAGCAAGACCAAATTGACTTGAATTACCTCTGGTTACTTTTCCCATCAAAAAGTTTGATTGAAATTGCGGGTTTTTTAAAGCATTTGCTATTTTTATATCCTGTTTAAGTTCTTCTGCATTTTTACGTTTAGATTTTAAGTCAATATTATTTTCCAATGCAAGTGATACCGCTTCATCCATAGATAAATGAACAACTTCAGAAAAAACTTTTAACGGAGTAAATAATATTAATAAAATAAATGTTAATATAATCTTTTTCATAAGCTTATTCTCACACAAGCTTATATTATCATAAAAAATTATAATATTATCAGTTGATTTAAATATGTTAAAAGTTTTATATACTTTTTATGCTATTTACTTT
>CAJUJH010000018.1:0-1251 GCA_910586855.1 Candidatus Gastranaerophilales bacterium | reverse complement strand
GCAGAGAAATTTCATACGGTCATATTAACCTGAAAAAATCAGAAGAAACAAAAAATACAGGAAAAGATATTACTGTAAAAGATAAATTTCTTGCTACAACAGGTTCTGTAACCGGGGTTATGATTCCTCTTCTTGCGTTTAAAAAAATGCAAAAAGCGCCTAACATTTTCAAAGTTAAATATAAAGTTCAACATATGCTCACAATGGCAGGTTGCGCTAATATCGGCGGAATTTTAATGAGTTCTATAGGTGAACCTAAATCCGATAAAATAAAAAAATGGAAAGAAGGAGCTTTCCAAATGTCTTTAACATCTCTTCCAATGTTATTGGTTGATGGTTCTATAAAACTATGCGAAAAATCAAAAAATAAAAAAATTAACAATAATTTCGTTAAGATTCTCGCATCGGTTACGGGTGTTGTAATCGGTTCAAATACAGCAATGGCAATATTTAACAGTTTAAGAAGCGACAAGGAAGCAAAAAAACCTAAACGTGAATTAAAATTAAAAGATATGATTGCAAATATTGATGATGCTGTTGCAATTTGTGTACTTGCAAAGATTCCATTTGCTGATAAAATTCATATCGAAAGAGCTCTACCGTTTATTTATTCAATCTGCGGATACCGCTCAGGTACTGGCGACAGAAAACATAAATAACTTAAGTTTTATACCATTCAATGCAGGTTTTTATAAATCCGCCCGGAAAATCATTGTATAAATCTTCTGCATGTCTTGCATTTTTAAATAATTTATAATCTTTTTTGCATAAAGCTTTGTCATAAAGTAATTTTGTATGCCACGGAAAAACAGTCGGATCTTTTTCTCCTGCAATAAAAAGTGTAGGAACGTTTATATTAGCAGCAAAATCAACAGGTTTATCCTTGCTTAATAACGGATAGCCTGCGCGAATTGTCAGCCATCTTAACGGTTCAAATTTTTGAAATAATGTCGGAATCCACGCATCAGGCGAGTACATATGGTTTTCTATTTTATCAAAATCTGCAGGCGCAGAAACTGCAATAATCTTATCAATATCATTATTTTTTGCCCCGTGAAGTAAAACTAAGGCTCCACCTAATGAAAATCCGCATAAATATATTTTTTTATATATGCTTTTTGCAAAATCTATAACAGCATCAAGATCTTTTTCTTCATTTGAAGTAAAAGTATAGAAACCGCCACTTTTTCCGTGACCTCTAAAATCCATAGTTATTACATCATAATATCCGGTAAAGTCTTTTGACATTTT
>CAJUJH010000017.1:1871-2287 GCA_910586855.1 Candidatus Gastranaerophilales bacterium | reverse complement strand
TGAAATAAGCATCAGCATGCGCAAAAAGTGTGTTGATAATATTTGTTTCACTTGTCTCAGGAGTCAATATAATGATTTTAATATCAGGATTAATTTTTTTTATGGCTTTTGAAGCTTCTATTCCGTTCATATTTGGAAGAGTTGCATCCATAATAATAAGATCTACTTTATTGTTTGTAATATGCTTAATGCAATCTTCGGCATTATCAAAGTCTGCACTAACATATTTGTTATTTTTTTGATGGACCATTTTTTTTAGTGTAAATCTTGAAAGAGTGTCATCCTCAACGATGACAATATTATAATCTTTTCTCATACTTTTATTTCCAGCCTTTCTGTGTATTTACATTAAACATTAATTTAGCTCAGAATAAAATTGCCGAGTATGGCAATATACAAAAATCCGATTATCGTAT
>CAJUJH010000017.1:1499-1861 GCA_910586855.1 Candidatus Gastranaerophilales bacterium | reverse complement strand
TTTTTTTTTTTTTTTTTTATTTTGCAGGAATTTGAGGTTTTTGGTGGTCAAATTTCTTTGTAAAATGTTTTCCTTGGTGATTTCTAAATTGTCTGCAAGGACATTTTCTGTGATGTTTGTATCCTCCTCTATCAAAATGTCCGTACATTACAGGCGGCGGAAGCTGTCTATGGATTCCTGGATATGGCATCATCATTGGCGGCGGGCATTTAGGTTTAAGAATACTTGCACTTAATAAAATTGCAAGCAGAGCTCCTACAAATACTGCTCCGGCAGTAAATGCAAAATCTGCTAATTTTTTAAGAAATTTTTCTTTGCAATCGCATGTTTTAATTTCATCTGTCATAATCAATCTCCTTTTT
>CAJUJH010000017.1:873-1489 GCA_910586855.1 Candidatus Gastranaerophilales bacterium | reverse complement strand
TTAAAAAAGTTCAAAATTAAATTATGCTTCTTCTGATTGGCATGCAAAAAGAGGGTTTTGATTCATTTTTGAAACTATTTCATTAAATGTCATAAGTCCTGCTGTTGCTCCGAATTCCGAAACTACACCTGCTGAATTTATGGATGCTGCAATTAATGATTTTTCGATATTTTTATCAAACATATATAAAGCCGCACAGAAGGTAGAGGCAAAAGCATCACCTGCGCCAAGAGTTGAGGTAATCGGTCCGTCAAAGCAAGGACAATAGTAATATTTTTTCCCATCAAAGGCATAAGCTCCGTTCCCGCCGTCTGTGATTACGATTAGCTGGTAATCTGAAACCTTAAGTTTTTTAAACATTGATTTTAAATCAGGATGAATAAGCTGGCATGAAAATTTCTCATCTTTAGTGTCAGAACGAAGTTGAATACCTGTTGCCATAGATGCTTCTTCTTTATTTAGCACAACAATTTGCGCTGATGCCAGGATTTTTTTAAGATAGTTAAATCCTTTTTTGATTCCGGTTGTACCTGCGTTAAAGCATACGTAAGTATCATTTTCTTTTGCAAAATGTACAATCTCATCCAAAACTTTGTTACTATCACCGTTTAATGGG
>CAJUJH010000017.1:0-863 GCA_910586855.1 Candidatus Gastranaerophilales bacterium | reverse complement strand
AATATATAAGAGTTTCGCATTTTTAATAGCATCAAAATCAATTTCTGATTTTTTTATGTGTGCATTTGCGCCACGGTGCGCAAGTACTGTACGATCGCCCTCAAAACTTGTAAGAATAATCGAAAAACCTGTGGAATCATTTTTATCTTGAATGATAGAAGATAAATTTACGTTTTTATCTTTGAAATATTCGAAAATACCTTTTGAATAAATATCATCACCGACTTTGAATATTGCAGCTGTAGAAAATCCTAAATTTGCGAAGTTTGCGGCAGTATTAACACCTCCGCCTCCGACTTGAGAAGCAAAATCAGAAATTTCAATCTTAGATCCGTAAGGATAACTCATATATTCTGATTTTTTATCAGGTTTTCTTACAGAAACTATATTTGCCTCATCAGATTCTACAAATACATCCATTGTCGCACTACCAATTGTAATAATATCACTCATAAATATCTCCTAATCTAGATTTTAATATATTTTACCATAATTAATATTTAACTGTAAATAATTATTAAAAGTTGGCAAATTTTTAAATTTACGAATTTTTAATTGAATGTTTTAAATAATTAAGGAAATATTATATATGAAAATTTCAAACATTTCTTACATTACCTCCCTAAAACAATACTCAAAACCCCAATTTAATAAAAATAACAATACTCAAAATCCGATAGAGCAAACACAGATTCCAAAAATGTTTGCATATCAGGATTTTAATATCTCCTTTACCGGCAGAACTCCGGAAGATTTTTATGCTCAGGGTTTTAACCGTGAAAATATGCCTAATACAATGAAGGTTTATTTAAATTATGATTATGAGCAAAGGCAGCACATGCCGCCTGAACAAATGATGGGTG
>CAJUJH010000016.1 GCA_910586855.1 Candidatus Gastranaerophilales bacterium | reverse complement strand
TCTTGCCTGATTGGAAGTGCTTTATTCTTTTTACACAAAATTTGGTGGGGTCTCCGTTCGGCAGCTTTTTCCTGTGCTTCTTCGCACCATTCGGTTATTTTTTCTGCCTCTTGAATAAAGAGCGGTTCTTCAAAATCCCATATAGCCTGCCGCAAATCTTCAAGACTTTCACGCTGCGATTCCGTTATATTACCGTAATTAAGCTGTGTATTTATGTATTCCGAAACAACGACTCTGTTTTCGACTGAATCAAGATCGGATGGCAATTCGTTATGTTGCTTAAAAAAATCCTTATATAACTTATTCATTGTATATTTGTTTTGTTCGCCAATAATACTGCTATCAATTTTAACCAATGGCGAAATCTTTTCAATAAGCTTTTTTATGTCTATTTTCTTTCCTACCATTTCTATGGTGTTGTACTTTTCAGTTTTAATTTTTTTACTCAATACTGCTAAAACTTTTTGTGTATTATCTGTTTCTTTCCTTATATCAGTAGCCAATACAGTTATTTGGAACATAATAATTATTAACCTTAACAAAACCTAAACAAGCGTTAATACCTCCAGCCAGCTTATCTGTTTGAAGATTAATGTAATTTCCATTATAATTATAATCTCCTATCATCTTAGCATTACTGGCTACTCGTAAAGTTTGAATTAAAACATTAAGTTTTAATTCTGTATTTTCATCTTTAAAGTAAAAATCTTTTTCACTAACTTTGTGATCAATAGCATTTTTAAAAAAATTTTTCTGGAGAATTATTATTAACGTCTTTGTTTAATTCTACCCCTGTTAAATGTAAAAAATTTCTCGGCAAAGCTTGTGTTTCTATAAAATTAGGTTTTGACAGATTTCCGAATATAATTAATAAATTTTTTTGATTCATTTGCTTATCATACATATTAGCCGCCCTTGATATAATATCAATTGCTTGAAATTTTCTCACGATTTTGATCACTTCCCGTATAAATTTAAAAGGGAGAAGCTTTGCCGTAGCGAAAGACATCTCCCTTTAGCGACTGATTTTTCTGTTGTCCGCCAACCGTCCGTCACACGAAGTACGGCAATACTCTCGGATTTTTTATCGTGTCAGCCCCACGTTAGCAACTTATAGTTGTTCTACAATTATTATACCCGATACTTTTGATTTTGTCAATACTTTTAAAAAATAAAAAGCAGGACAGCAACCGCCGCCCTGCTTTCGTTTGTCCCCACTGGGGAATTATTTATCTTTCAGAGTTATTTCTGTTCATCAAATTCTGCTATACGTTCGGCGGCTTTTTCCTGTGCTTCTTCACACCATTCGGCTATTTTCAAGGTTTCTTCAATGAATTTTAAACTCTCTTCGTCTATATTTGGTCCTTTAGTTTGCAATAATTCACCAAGCTGATTTTCACAAAATTCTTTCAGAACAGAAATATCTTCGGCAGCAACTTCCCAAATTCTTTCAACATCCATTTCAAGATAATTATGTGCAAAAATATTTCTCATGCCGCGAATCTCTTTCCATGGAATTTCATTTTTGGTTTCTTCCTTAAATTTTTCTGAAAGATGTCCCGATAATTCGCCTATTTGGAATTCTGCCATACTTACAGCATTGCGAAAAATAACATCTGAAATAAATACTTCGTAGCTATTTCCAAACCTTGAAAAACATTCATCAATCTGTTTGCAATATTCTAAAATATGAGCAATAATATTTCTATCTCTTTCATCAGACGTTATCATAAACTATAAATCACCTTTCTATCTGTTTCAAGTTCCTCAATAAATCTTTGATACAGCGGATTACTGCGATTTCTATCAATTTGTGATTCTGTAATAAGATCAACATTTTTTTGAAAAGCTTCTTTTAAATCTTCATAAAATCCAAAAAACTTAAGTCCATTTAGTTTTTCGGCATTAACGATTAAGTCTATGTCACTTTCTTCAATAGCTTCGCCTCTGGCATATGAACCAAATAGGTAAACCTTTTCTATATTATAGCTTTCTGCAATAGGTCGTATTTTTTCTGTAATTTCTTCCATTTTATATATACACATTATCTACCACTTCCTTAGCAGAATTATATTTGACTTTCCATATTCATTATATTACATTTTTAATAAAAAGTCAAGATTACAGTAATATTAATAAAACAAAAAGCAGGACAGCAACCGCCGCCCTGCTTTCGTTTGTCCCCACTGGGGAATTATCTCGCAAAATCGTCTCTGATTTCTTTTTCAGCCACCCTGTCATTGGATGTATATTAAAAAAGTAGACAAGCAAAAGAAAAAGAGATATAATAAAAGA
>CAJUJH010000015.1 GCA_910586855.1 Candidatus Gastranaerophilales bacterium | reverse complement strand
GGCTGACTCCTTTCTCCCAGAACCTGCATACTATTTTGCGAAAAACTCTTGACACAGCCTACGACACAACCCGGAAATGGGTCAAAGTCCCCTACAAGGAATTGAGCGACTTCCTTGTAGAAGCGTTCAAGGATAGGCTGGGCAAGGACTGACAGACAGCAAAAGCCCTTACCGATGTTGCCATCGGTAAGGGCTTTGTAATATGGTTTTTGTCACCCACAAGCCGCTAAGGAACACTTTTCACCTGCAATCCACCGAGGATACAGAATGATACGGCCTATGGGGTGCGTTATCAAATCGTTATCAAAAGAGAGGCACAAAACCGTCTATCCATTGTGCCGCAACGGGTTCAGAGTTTCAAAAACTCATTCAAACTCGGCGTGTTCTTTGTCGTTCTTAACTGTTTTTATTTAAGTTTCTTTAAAATACACGCCTATTTTTACATTAATTACATCATTTATTATGGCTTGCTGATTTTCTGTTGCCAAAATGTTGCCACGCATTTATTATAGCAAATCCCGGTAATTTGGCAACCCATTTTTGAAATGTTACGCAATAAAAGCCGTTTTTGAAAATAAATATATAAAATATCTTCCACATCATACCCATGCTTCAAATACCTTGTAAAATAAGGTATTTTAAAACGCTACTGCGTAACAAATCCGACACATATTTTCTCCTTAATGTCCTTATTACATGGTGCTAGCACCATGTCTTTAAATATCATTAAAGAAAAATTTGCTAAAAATACTATTTCCTTTAACGCACCCTCTCTCTTTTCTTAATGCAAAATCCATTTTTCAAATACAACTTCACTGCATTTTGATTCCATTCAGCTACATGCAAAATAATTTCTTCATAGCCTTGTTCCTTTATATGGTTCATTCCCCATAACAACAATTTTTGTCCTATACCCTGTCCTTGAAACGATTGCTCAACAATTAAATCATCTATTTCATTTTCATAGCAAGAAACAGCACCTATTATTACTCCATTTTGCAAAAAAAGAAAAATATCATTTATTTTATCTTTAATTTGGGAATAATCATAGTAAAAATTTATTGGCTCAACTTCTAACGCTTTTCTCATTTTGTAAAAACATTCATTATATATCCTCATATATTCATGCCAGTATTCTTTATGAAAAGGAACACATATTATGTCATTCTGATACTTCAATGCTTTATTATATATCATTTCATATGCAATTATCTCTTTCATCTATATTTCTCTCCAAAATCAGTTATTCATCATCTATTTTATAACTGAATCCAATAACGCTGCTCAATATGTCCATTTTCTTCAACTTCATTTTCCAATATTCCACCATTATTAATAATTGATTTTGCTGAACCAATGTTATTTTTATCACAACATATCAAAACTTTATTAATCCCAAGTCTTTTACACTCGTCTAATGCCAAACCAATCATTGCAGTCGCATAACCTTTTTTTCTTTCACTTGGTCTAACCCCGTCACCTATATGACCGCCAGTTTTTAACAGTTTATCATTTAAATAGTGGCGAATATTAACAGCCCCTACAAAAATCTTTCTATCTCTATCGAAACAAAATAAAGTTGTATCAGGAACCCAACCATCTTTAGTTTCTTCCTTTGTATCAAGATTTTTTAGATAATTATCAAAATCATAAAAATCATTTGCCCATATTTTCCATGGAGACATATCCTTTTTTCCCAAAATAACTCAGATTAACACCTTTTCCATGCGCTGTAAACCAATCACCAGCAATTGCAACAGTAGAATTATTTTCAATATGTATCATTTTATTTGAAAGAGCATATGTAATAAATAAAATGCGTCATTCTCATAACAAGCATTTACATATCGCACATATGGCATATCATCTTTTACTGTTGATAACGCTATTATCGTATCTCTTCCAAAACGCTCCTTATTTTTTCAGCTTCTTGATTCCATTTGCTCATAAGATACCTCCACAGATTCATATATACCGATTTGATTATATCACTTTCACGCTCCATTTTCCACAAAAATATGGTGCATAGCAATCGCCATACCCCGCATTTCTTATCGTTCTAATGATTTTTCTATTTTGTATTTCTTTCCTTTCAAGTCGTTCTGTTTCTCGTAAAGACTGTTACGCTCTTTGCAGAGTTCTTTCATGCGCTCCAACTGCGCCCGCACTCCCTCCCGGCAATCCGGCTCTATCTTTTTATATTCCCCGGTCAGATTGCGGATTGTATTATTGTTTTCTTTTATCTGCTCCAATAAGCATACCCAGTCTATCAGATTTTGTACTTCCTTGTCCGTTTCGTAAAGGTCTGT
>CAJUJH010000014.1 GCA_910586855.1 Candidatus Gastranaerophilales bacterium | reverse complement strand
CTTGATAATTTGTCAAGGCGGCGTATTCCGTCCCCAGACGGTAAGCACAAGCGAACAACAAATCTATGTTTTTACTTGACAAAACTAATCTGATTAGGTAAAATATAATTAGAATTAGTTTATAATATATCATAAGGAGCAAACAATGTCAAGAATAGGATTAACCAAAGACATAATTTTGCAATCGGCTATGGAAATAGTTGATAAGATAGGCGCAGAAAATTTAACTCTAAAAGTATTGGCAGATAAATTGGGAGTACGTTCACCCTCTCTATATAACCATTTTAACAGTTTATCTGATTTGCATACTGCGCTTATGCTTTACGGTTGGAAACAACTTGAATATAGAGTAATGCAAGCAGCAATCGGCAAATCAAAAGACGACGCTATTAAATCTATGTGTGCCGCATATTTGAATTTTACATTGGAACATTTAGGGCTGTTCAACATTATGCAATCTTATAACCAGCATATATCGCAAGAAACAATAGCGGCTACAAGCGGCTTAATAGAAACTATACGGCAAGTGTTATCCGCCTATAATTTAAGTGAAAAATACGAAGTTCATACTATACGAGTATTCCGCAGTTTTTTACAAGGTTATGTTTATTTAGTTCAGCACGATAGTTTTGGTAATTCTGTGTCTATAAGAGACAGTTTTAATGTCGGTGTTGGCATACTTCTTAAAGGACTTAAAGAAAATGAAAATATTAAACTTGGGAAATAGAGTTGTAAATCAATATTTGGTCGAATTAAACGACGGATTTTTGTTAATCGACACGGGCTATTCAAACGGATATAAACGTTTTATTAAAAATCTATCTAAACACCGTATTCAAAAGGAACAAATAAAATATGTATTTATTACACACGCCCACGACGACCATATAGGCTTTTTAGCCGAACTGTTAAATAATTTTCCGCACATAACTTTAATAACTAATTTGTTAAGTAAAAATAGGTTTTCAGAGGGGCACAATCGCTTTGTAGGCGGGTGTACTACTCTGCGGGCATACTTGTTTTGTAAATTTATGCGCTTAATGGGGAAAGGCGAACACACCTTTCCGATTGTGAATTTACAAAGTCATAAAACTATTGATTGTGAAAATATTGATAATTTACGCACTTACGGAATAAACGCCGAAATAGTTTTTTTACAAGGTCATACGGACGACCAAATGGGTTTATTGTTTGACGACGGAACTTTATTTTGCGGCGATGCGGCGATGAACGGTTTTCCGAGCAAACATAAAATCATTATTTTTGTTGAAAATCTTGACGATTATAAACACACTTGGGACAAGTTAATCGACAATGAAAAGATAAAAGCAATCTACCCCGCGCACGGTAAACCTTTTGATATTGCTCTCTTGAAAAAGAACAGGCGCTATCTCGAAAGAATAAAGTTGCGAATACTTAAACGATAAACGACAAGGAGCAAAAATGAAAAATATCGCTATACAAAACTATTCACTTCTGGAATTTAGTATTGTAGGGTTAGAAAACGGCGGCAAATTCCCTATTGAATATACGGGGCGCGGAAAAGATATTTCGCCTGAAATTATAATACATAATTTATCGCCAAAAGCAAAAACAATAGCCATAACATTAGAGGACACCACACATATAATTAAAGACTTTACACATTGGTGCATTTGGAATATTGCGGCTGATAATAGAATTGAAAAAGGTATTCCAAAGGGAAAAATTGTGCCGTCGTTAGGATACGCCATACAAGGATTTGCTTACGGTTTGCACCGCTATGCGGGACCAAAACCGCCCAAAGGAAAAATGCATATCTATCGTTTTACTGTTTATTCGCTTGACTGCACAATCGAATTAAGTGCAAATAAAAGCAAAAAAGCCTTTCTTAAAAAAGCACAAAATCACATACTGCAAGCGGGTCACTTATTGAGTGAATTTGAATAGGCGGGAATATGGACGAAAACAAAACAATAAAAGCGTCGTATTTTTACGCTTGCTGTCCGAATTGTAAAGCCGTTCTCATTCAAGCACAAAACGGTTTAGAGGGCTATATAAAATGTCCGAAATGCGAAAAATACATACACGTTACAATCAATAACGGAATTATAAGTACAAATATTAAGAACGCCTAAAACGGGCGTTCTTTTTCTATAAAATAAGTGATAATCTGACAAAGCCTTTTATTTTTGCCGCTGTTAGAAATGTTATACTCCGAACGGCGGATTTTATATTTTTATGCATAAATACCGCAGAATATTTTAATCTGTTTTCGAGCCAAATTCAGCATACAAGAAAGTGCCGAAACGGAGCAATACCGCCTTAATAGGGTTTGCTTTCGTTCGGTCTTTTTTCATTTATGGGCTATTGCACCTCGTCGGCGTATTGCACGCTGTCGGGGCTTTTCTATATACGGCGAAAACCGCCGACAGCGATTTTTTAACAGAAAAATCAAAATCTGAGGGTTTTCAAAATGCAAACAATTAAAAAAATTTTCAAAAAAAACCGAAACTTTTACCCTCTGCCGTGCTTATAGGTGGAGGTTTTTATATGCAAACTATCAAATATACATTTGCGGACGGCACTACAAATGAGGTCGAGGTTACGGAAGATATATATTTGATACACTTGGAATTATTACAACAAGAAAA
>CAJUJH010000013.1 GCA_910586855.1 Candidatus Gastranaerophilales bacterium | reverse complement strand
GCATTGCCCCAGGGGGGGCCTGCCGGGGGGCAATGCTTCCGATAACCGCCCTTATCGGAACCAAAGACAATTCATATCATAAAGTGGGATCAATTATAGAAAAAGGAATAAAACTAATAAGATGATTCACAAAAAACTTCAGGAAATTGAGGTAAAGTGGTAGATAAAGAAAATTCAGGGAATATATTCCTGACTTGTAAAATAAGGGGATATGATTATATTATTCAACTATATTGAATATATATTTATTTTCGGGCTTTAAACCCGGTTTTCAAAATCAAAAATGGGGAGGGGATGGTTGCGAAAGCCGGAAAAAGGTTTGGCAAGAAGGGGAATTTGTGCTGCGTATTGCAATGCCTATCTAGTTTGTGGCAAAAGAGGGAATAAAGGGATGGGAGTTGTGCATTATATTATAAAGCAAATACATATAAAATGCTTTACACAAAACGAAGAAGGTGATAAAATAGAATAATAGGAAGGAGTGGTGTTATGGCGCAGGCAATGATCAATTTCCGCATGGATGAGGAACTTAAAAAAAATATGGAAGAAACCTGCAAAGACTTAGGGTTAAGTATGACCGCAGCATTTACGATATTTGCAAAAAAAATGACAAGGGAAAAAAGAATACCGTTTGAAGTATCTGTAGACCCGTTCTACTCGGAAAGCAATATGGCATATCTGAAAAAAGTAATAACAGACATTGAATCTGGGAAAGCAAACCTTGCAGAACATGATTTGATTGAGGATTAATGTATGAAGGTACTTTGGGAGGAACGTGCTTGGGAGGAATACCTAGAGTGGCAGAAACAAGATAAGAAAATATTAAAAAGGATTAACGCACTTATCAAAGATATACAAAGGAATTGCTATGAAGGTATTGGGAAACCGGAACCGCTTAAAAATAATTTAAATGGCTGGTGGAGCAGGCGGATTGACGAAGTGAACCGGATGGTTTACAGGGAAAAAGATGGCGCTGTCATTATAGCATCCTGTAAGGGGCATTATGAGGATTAAGCTTTTTGGAGAACCTCTGTAAAAGCTGGTTGAAAAGATTTATGAGCTTGTCAAAAAACTACCTAAGGCTGCTTCTATGTGCCAGTCCATTTAGGTAAAGCCAGCATAGAGTCTATGGGCAGTAAAATCGGGTATTTGAAAAATAAGATATGGCAGGAAGGATAAAAAAAGGGCTGATGCAAAATCCGGAAATCCCGCAATATATGGTTCAAATTTGCCTGATGGCAATGCCATATTTTGTAGAACCCCCATATTTTACAACAGCCCTTATGATACATACCTGCCGGTTTTCCCATGCCAAAGAATTTGGAGGATGTTATAGCTTCTGGAATTTATAAACCCAATTCCAGAAAACCTTGACCACCGGTAATGTGGATATTTGCTTTTGCCTCAATCGCCGCCCGTAAAATTGGGCGGGTATTCATATCAATCAGGCCCCCTTTTCCTGTATATGGACCATTGCTTTATGATTTAAATAATTGCCTGTCTAACCAATCAGAAATCGAATTATCTTTTTTTATACTAAAACGTTCCAGCCGTTTAATGATTTTCTTTGTGAAAAAGGACTCTCCCCAATAAAAAACCAATCCTATAACAATACATATGACGATACTTGCCAATAATTCATAGCGGCGCCTTTCTATTTTTTCGTATATGTTACTTGCATAAAATTTATAATAAACCATTTGGACTAAAAATATATTATAAGACGCCCTGCCGAGCATTTCCAAAACAGTACACCGAAAATCGAGCTTTATTAGCATTGTTAAAATCGGCAGAACATATAAACCAGCAATCCAGCATGTGCTTGTCCAATATGTGATAAATACAGGGGGATGGTTTTTGTAAACAAATAATATTATAAAACTTGCTCCTATGGCTAAAGATACGATCCCCCAGAAAGCCGAAAAATTTTTTTCACGGTTTTGGTATAAAAAGCAGCCAAATGCAATTAACATAAGGTATCGGAACAACAGCAATCGATAAAAAGATTCATTCATACCATAAGAATATTGAAGTATTTCGAAAATAGCATTGGCTAACAGGCAAAAAACAAAGCCTAAGGTATGGTTTCTTTTGATTACAAAATAGACTATAGGAAATACAAAAACAAACTGGATCATAATAGGGTAATAATAACTTCCTGGCCCCCATCCTCCGCTAAGGAAACAGGTAAAGATGTTTATATATGAGAATGAACCATTGAAAAGAAGATTACCCTCCATGCATATTTCAATAAAAACCTCTAAAATATAGATAATAGAGAACGGGATGGTAAACCGCAATAGCTTTTTTATCAAAAAGCGAAACGAATATATGTCAGCCAGGCATTGAATCTGATTTTGTTTATAAGATGCCGCATTAGCATAACCCGATATAACCATAAAAACCGGAACAGCCATGTCAATCCAAAAAGGAAATAGCAAAGAGGAACGTTCTGATTCCTGCCAATCGTAATGTGTTATAATGACAAACAGGATACAAACCCCTTTAATGATATCTAACATGTGATTTCGAAACGTGGACTTTACCTCCATTTTACCTATGCCTTTTCTCTTTATTGGACATAATGCCCCCTTAGGGTAACATCATAAACTTAAGAAAAATCTGAAGGAATCTGTCAACAGGTTCCTTTCT
>CAJUJH010000012.1 GCA_910586855.1 Candidatus Gastranaerophilales bacterium | reverse complement strand
TAAGCTGGTATACGGGAAAGATTTATGGTTCGGGACAGTATAAGGAAAAAGCGGCGGAGGTACATACTATTGACACAATCAAAAACGCTCCTGTTGGGGTTGCTGTCTGGCTGAAAGGGCATATAGGCGTTTATTCGGGAATGAAAAACGGTATGCCTTATTATATAGCTGAGGACGGTTCGGCTTATGGGTGCAGGGAAGTGCCTTTAAGTAAAAATAAATTTACTCATTGGTTTAAAATTTCGGATATTTGTTATGAGGATAAAGATAAGGAGGATGATGAAGCGGCTGAAAAGATTAAAATTAATGTGAACGGCAAGGAATATGAGGTTAATCGTATTCTTAAAGACGGTAAGAATTTTATTTGTCTAAGTGATATGAGACAGGCGGGATTTGATGTTGGGTATAATGAAAAGACGAAGGTTCCGTCTTTTGGAGTGTCAGTCTCTGAGGACAGTATGATTATCGCGGGTAAAGACATAATTGTACATAAAATTTTAAAGTCGAATGAGAATTATATCAGGTTAAGGGATTTGAAAGATATACTTAACATTGATTATGATGAGATAAACAAAAAAGTTATTGTTGACGTGAAGTGAGTTTTAAAATATTTCAATAATTGGGGTATGCGGGTTAAATTCTGTATACCCTAATTTATCTCTTATAACACATAAATAAACATACATAAATTAATTGTTATTTTGTTTGGAGGTATTTTGTTTGAATGAGAAACCGATAAAAAATGTTGTCTCACTGTCAGGCGGAAAAGACAGTACGGCTATGATTTTAATGATGCTGGAAAAAAATATGCCTGTTGATTTAATTTTGTTCTGTGATACGGGCAAAGAATTTCCGGCTATGTTAAGGCATATTGATAAGCTGGAAAAATATATAGAGCGTCCGATTATCAGGTTAAAAGCTGAAAGGGAATACGATTATTATTTATATCAGCATAAGGCAAAAAGTAAAAATCACAGTAATGATATTGGTTATGGCTGGCCGTTTTCCAACGGAACAAACCGCTGGTGTACCTCAAAATTAAAAACAGATGTTATTAATAGGTATTTGAGAGAACTCAACAAAAATTATACTGTAAAACAATATGTCGGCATAGCGGCTGACGAGCCGAAAAGAATAAAAGATAAAATATATCCATTATACGATTTTGGCATAACCGAGAAAGAAGCTTTACAATATTGCTATAATAAAGGTTTTGATTGGGAGGGACTTTATGAGATATTTGACAGAGTATCCTGCTGGTGCTGCCCTTTTCAGTCCCTCGACAGTTTAAGGAATTTAAGAAAACACTTTCCGAAACTTTGGGACGAATTAAGAATAATGGATAAAAAAACGTGGAATAAATTTAAAGCGGATTATACGGCTGAACAGCTTGAAATGCGGTTTGAGTTTGAGGAGAAATGTAAAAATATTGGAATGAATATAAAAAGCAGAGAGTTTTTTAAGGAACTAAAAATACTTTTAAAGCAGCAAGGGGTAAGCGGAGTTTATAAAAACGGAGGATTTTTTAAGACTTTCGGCGGAAGCAATTGTAATGGGAATATGTGAGTATTTGGGGGTTGAGTTTAAGACGGAAAAGACGATTGAGGAAAGCAAGGCGGAAATTTTGAGAAAAACTATTGGCGTTGCTGTAAATGGGGAAAAAGATTTTACGGAGGGGTATTTCGATGACGGAAAAAATCTTTTCATTGCTGATTTTATAAGGCGGCTGGGATTTGACGTTGGGTATGACGAGGATACAAAACAGATTATTGTAAACCCTAAAAAGGTGAGACTGAATGTTGACGGAAAGGAAATGAGCGTTGAGGCGGTTAATATTAACGGGTTTAATTTTTGCCAGATGAGAAAAATTGTTGACGTTCTTGGCGGTAATGTGACAGCGAGTGAAAAAGGGGAGGTGTATGTAAAGGTTAGGAATACTATTGTTTAATTTTATTGATATGATGAAAAGCTCTTGCCTGAATAAATTCCGGCAAGAGCTTTTATTTTTTACCAAAGTCAAAGAACGTTTATTCGTAAAGTTATAATATAAGAAAAAATATTTGTTGTAAATTTTTAAAGGAGGTATATTATGAATAGTTTTTTGTCGTGGGTTGGGGGAAAGAATTATTTGAAAAAAAGAGATTGTAAGCAGATTTCCCGAAAAGTATGAAAGATATATTGAGGTATTCGGCGGGGCGGCGTGGGTGCTGTTTTATAAAGATAAAAACGGCTATGAGGTGTATAATGATTTAAACAGTGATTTGGTTAATCTGTTTAAATGTGTTAAATTTCATTTGCCTGAGCTGAAAAGAGAGTTAAGCGGCGGTTTAAATTCACGGCAGTTATTTAATGAGATGAAAGAAAGCTGTGGATTTAAGGGATTGACGGACATTCAAAGGGCCGTGAGGTTTTTTATGCTTATAAAAACCAGTTACGGAAGTAAAGGCAATTATTTTGGATGCGTTAAGAAAAATATAAATACTATGGCTGATTATTTGGACAGTGTACAGGAAAGGCTTTGTAATGTCATTATTGAGAATATGAGTTTTGAGAAAATAATAGAGAGATATGACAAAAAAGAAACGCTTTTTTATTTAGACCCTCCGTACTATGGAGCTGAGAAATATTATCGGGAGGAATTTTCGGGGGAAAATCATATAAAGTTAGCTGAGATGTTAAAAAATGTTGA
>CAJUJH010000011.1:927-2765 GCA_910586855.1 Candidatus Gastranaerophilales bacterium | reverse complement strand
TTAATTAATGTAAAGTGACTTTTTCAACTGTAACTTCTTTATAATTAAGTAATTTATTTAATGAATTGATTATTGGTTTTAATTTTGCTGCTGTAGTTTCCATTTCTACTTTTGTAAGATGTGTTTTGGTCGGAATAAAGCTTAAGGTTTCGTATTTTGAAATTGTATCATATGGCCCGTTAGTTATCGCTTCAAGTTTTAGCTTTTTGCCGTGTGATTCTTGAAAATCTTTAAATAATTGGTAAAACAAGGTTTGACCTGCAAGTTTAACTTTTTTCCCAATTTCTACAGGCCAAGTACAGATACAATCAAGTTTAAAAATATTTTTATCAGGAGTGAACGTGATTATACCACAAGGCGTATCATTAAGTGTTTCTACATATGTTATATTTTTTGGTTTTTTGCTGTTATCTACAGCATATTGAAGCATTTCATCCCAACGGGAATATTCATCTTTTGTAAGATTTGGCATCAAATCTTTGGTATGGATTCTATCGGGTAAACTTTTTAGAAATTTAAAATCAGCTCTATCTGTAATTTTATAAAGTTTTAAATCTCCACAATTTGCGATGTGGAGTGCTTTAAATTGGGGATTATATTTTTGAGTTTGTAATTGCATTTAAATTCCTTTGCATTTAATAAGAATACTGAATTTAAAAATTGCTTATTTGGCTGTATTTATTAAGAAATTTTATGTATAATTTTGGTATGGGTATTATTCACAGAGATTTTTATAATAGAGATACTTTGGTTGTTGCAAAAGATTTGCTAGGTTGTAAATTATGCAGACGGATTGGCGGCAAGGTTTTGGAAGGAATAATTGTCGAAACTGAGGCTTATAAACAAAATGATCCGGCGTGTCATGCTTATCGCGGTAAAACGCCGCGTTCTGCGACTTTGTTTAAGATGCCGGGGCTTTCTTATGTTTATTTTATTTACGGAATGTATCATTGTGTTAATGTCACAACTGAGCCGGAAGAAACTGCAGGGGCTGTTTTAATAAGAGCTTTAGATCCTATTAATATTGAAAATACTAACGGACCGGGAAAGTTATGCAGAGCACTTGAGATTACTAAAGAATTAAACGAAGTTGATGTAACAGATAATGAATCTTCGTTATGGATAGAAGATTGTAAAAAATATTCTGAATCCGACATTGTAACTACAACAAGAATTGGAATTAAAGTTGCTGCTGATTATCCGTGGAGATTTTATATAAAAAATAATAAATTTGTTTCAAAATTATAAAAATAGTTACTTGATTTTGAAAAAGATTTGTAATATCATTTGAAAGTAAAGATTAGCTGGGGTTAAGATGTTAGTATCATCTATAGGATATTTTGAGCATAAAAAAACTATTATTCCTGATAATGTAATAAAAAATCAGAATACAAAAGTTAATTTATCAGAAGGTTTTGGACATTTTAACCAATCAAATAAATTACAAAATAGCGATTCAGGTTTTATGAAAACCTTTATAGATTCTTTTAAATCGCTTATTGATAAAAGCAGAGCAGATGAAAGTTCTAAATATTTATCTTTAATAGCTTAATTTTTTTGAGCAAAAAGATATTTTACGAGAACTGAACAAAGTGCAGGTATTGCAGCGATAATAGTCAGTACCGGGACTATGCTTGTAGCTTGTGCAATGTATCCGATAATTGACATTGCAATTGCAACTATACCCCAAGAAAATCCGTTAATAAAGCCGCCAATTATGCTTTTATATTGCGGTAAAACTTGTTGAGCCATGCTCATTGTGATTGGGGTTGCAAACATAGTTATAAAGCCCATCAAGGCAAAAATTACAAATGATAATTCAGGCAAGGTTTTATATG
>CAJUJH010000011.1:250-917 GCA_910586855.1 Candidatus Gastranaerophilales bacterium | reverse complement strand
TCATTGGAAAAGTTGTAATCATTGAAATATAAAATACATTTGCTGTGCCGATTTTCTTTTCAAATTTTGGACTAAGTAAAGAACCAATTCCGCCTAAGAATAAAAAGAAAAATAATGCTAAACCTATTTGGAACTTTGAATATCCTTGAGCTTTCCACAAGAATGGAAGTAATATTGAACAAGATGTTGTGATAAGTGATTTTAGCATTGCAATTATATTTAGAATATTCAATTTTTTGTTTGATAAGATATCAACAAATGCTTGTTTTAATTTAAAATCTGATTTAGGTTGTTCGGTATTTGAAAATTTAGGAACACTGGAGAACATTAAAAGAGCCCATATAATACCTAAAATTGCAAGGAAAGGCATTTTATTAAGTCCAAAATATTGTGCAATTGTTGAGGATAGCAGAGGCCCTAATGAATAACCGAGAGTACCCATTGCAATAAAGATTCCCATATTTTTAACTCTGTCGGATGTTGAAAATTTGACAACAAATCCTAATGATTGAGGGTGAAATAGGCTTGAACCAAGGCTTCCCAGAACAATAAATAAAATCATTAAAGGGATTTTGGATGCTGCGGGAACCAGAGAAATAAATATTGAGGTGAATAGTAATCCCCAAAATATCAGGGCACGTTTCCTCATTTTATCTGCAAAAAATCC
>CAJUJH010000011.1:0-208 GCA_910586855.1 Candidatus Gastranaerophilales bacterium | reverse complement strand
AAATATGTGAGCAGCTTAAAATTATTGTAGCAACAGGCATTGAAATTTTAATCTGTTCAGCTATAAAAGGCATAATTGGGTTTAAAAACCCGGTGTAAATGTCGTTTACAAAATGTGCTCCGCTAAGCCATATTTGGGTTTTGCGCTCTTGGTTATTATAAATCATATTTTAATTTTTACATTAAAGTTTATAAAAATCAATTCATCT
>CAJUJH010000010.1:2070-2844 GCA_910586855.1 Candidatus Gastranaerophilales bacterium | reverse complement strand
TGCTTATACATAGTCACAGTTGTTCCACCAAACTCATTTTTTTCAACTTCCACACCATCCATAAAACTTTCCATAACAGTAAAACCCATTCCGCTTCTTTCTTCGTCAGGCTTAGTCGTATAAAAAGGCTCTTTGGCTTTTTGAATATCTTTTATTCCAACACCTGCGTCTTTGATTATAATCTTAACACTGTCTCCTTCAATTTCACATCGCATAGAAATCTCGCCTTCGCCATCTGGATAGGCATGAACAACACAATTTGTCACAGCTTCTGATACTGATGTCTTAATATCGTCAAGTTCGTCAATAGATGGATTTAATTGCACACAAAATCCTGCAACGCATATTCTTGCAAAGCCCTCATTTATAGATAAAGCCTTGAATTTTACTTCCATAAAGTTTGATTTTGCCATAACCTCTCCTTTAAACAATTTTAGGCATGATTTCATACAGCCCTGTCATTTTAAATCTTTTCTCCGCCTGCTTAGATGGATTGCATATTTTTCATCTTCTTATATCTGCCTATAAGCACCCCTATTCCAGTGCTATCCATAAATTGAAGCTCTGATAAATCAATGATAATTTGATTAAAATCTCCTCCTGCAAATATGTCATCAAGCGTTATCCTTGTATGACTTGCAGAATGCTCGTCAAGTTCACCACAAAGCACAACATATAAAGTACCTTTATAAACTCTGCTTTTTATATGCATCTCTTCCTCCTTAAAAATCTACTTCTTTCATCAAGGCTATCTTAACACAATAACACTTGCGA
>CAJUJH010000010.1:0-1986 GCA_910586855.1 Candidatus Gastranaerophilales bacterium | reverse complement strand
CTCCCGTAATAAAAGAAGCTTCATCACTTGCCAAAAAGAATACAGTTGACGCAACATCTTCTGGCTGACCAATTCTTCTCATAGGCGTTACACTCTCAAGTTGCTCTTTTTCAGTCTTTATATATTTTTCGGTCATCTTTGTTTCAATACAGCCTGGCGCAACACAATTCACCCTAACATTAAAATTACCGCACTCCTGAGACAAAGCTTTAGAAAGCGCGATAAGTCCTCCTTTTGCCGCTGAATAAACACTTTCACAAGCACCACCATAAATCCCATAAATTGATGAAATAAAAATAATAGAGCCATGCTTTATTTTACTGAAATACTGAGCAGCCTCTTTAGCACAATAAATGCCACCTTTTAAATTAACATCAATAATATCGTCAATATCCTCTAGATTTTCGTCAAATAAAAGTTTTTCATCCAGAGATAAACCTGCGCAATAAACAACGCAATCTAAATATTCAGCCTCATTCTTCAACCAAGCAAAAAGTTTCTCATAATCAGAATAGAATTTCACATTCAATTTGAAACTTTCAAATCTTGCACCAAGCTTTTCACAGTTGAATTTTAAGTCTTCCACCTCACTATTATTATAACTTACAAAAACATCATAATTATTTTCGGCAAATTTTAAAGCGATTGCCCTGCCTATCCCACTCGACCCACCTACTATTAAAACACTTTTCCTCATAAAAAGCTCTCCTTTTATATTTAAGTATAATTGATTTAACTTTCAAAAGCAAACATTTATAATAAAACAGCTTTTATATTGCAAAATATATCATTAAGCAATAAAATTTTCTTAAATTACAGTCTTTTAAATATATAAAAAACATAAAAAATCAGAATTTTACACCTTTTTAATGCTAAAAACACAGAAAAATTTAAAAAAAAAAAAAAAAAATGTATATTTTTGTAAAATATTTTACAAAAATGCTTGCTATTTTTAAAATTATATATTATAATACAAATAGTTGCTTATCAGCAACAAATCCTAAGACTGACAATGTAAAAACTGCATTGTCTAAAAAAAGCAAGTTATAATCCTCTTGCTTTTTTTATTTTAATTATCAGTTATTTTAACAAAGCAATTTTGATAATGACTAGCAGTAATAACCTACAATGATTTATTTAAATCCTCATTAGAGATAGGCTTTTTATAATAAGCTGGTTTGAATACTTTTTCATGAAGAATAAAGAAAATAAATCCTAAATATGTGATGCATACCGTCATATAAACTGCAAATATAAAATTAAACTTTGTCGCGCAAAAATACGGAAACAGATAGATAATAGAAAATAAAACAATAAATCCGTATTTTACTTTTAGCTCGGCATTTATAAGCCATATCAAACTCAGTATAAGTACTACGAACATGCTTGCGATAATAAAAAATAACATTAATGAGTATATAATCGATATTATATTCTCCGCTTTGCTTTGTCTGTATTTTGTACAATTTAAAACAAATCCAATTATGGCAAGAATTGATAACAATATTACAGCAATTATTGTTATTATTAAAAAAACATAGTTTACTGTAACCAAAGGACTGTTTTCGCCTATCGCATGCGTAATAGCAAAAGCTTCTAAAAGCTCATAACAAGTTGCATCGCCAAAAAAAGGCGCTGCCATAAAACCGAACAGCAAAATACAAAAAATCAAACCTATTGCGTAATTGATTCGTTTTTCTTTTAACATAACTATATTATATCACATACTAAAGCAGTATGCAACAAAAATAATAATTCCAATAATAAACAAACACTAAACACTTATGCTCATAGATACAAAAAAGACGAAATCTTATTCTTAAAAATACCGTAAAAATAATATAAAACTGCATAAATGTTCCTAAATTGTGCCTAAATAAAAAAAATACTATAAATAGTAATATAAAACAAAAATACACCACAATATATGGTGTATTTATTGTTTGGTGGGCAGGGATGGATTCGAACCATCGAAGACGAAGTCGA
>CAJUJH010000009.1:2223-2846 GCA_910586855.1 Candidatus Gastranaerophilales bacterium | reverse complement strand
TTCAGTGTTAAAATATCTTTGCTTAAAATTTTTTGATAGTGTTCGGTTAAAAAATTTATCAGGTGAGCGTCATTGTCAGGTTCACAGCATTTTTCAATAAACCCGTATTTTAAAACTTCACCAAGTCCGCTTTTGAATTGTTTTTCATCTAGTGTTTTTAAGAAATTAACGTTAATAAAAACGGCTTTTGGCTGGTAAAACGAACCTATTAAGTTCTTACCGAATTTTGTATTTACTGCGGTTTTTCCGCCGACAGAGCTGTCTGTAGCTGCAAGCAGGGTTGTCGGGACTTGTATAAAGTTTATACCGCGCATATAAATAGATGCCGCAAATCCTGAAATATCACCAATTACACCGCCGCCGACTGCAATTATTGCATCTTCTCTTTTTAAATTTTTTGAGAGGGCAAAATCTAAAATTTTTGATAAATTTTTATGATTTTTTTGATGCTCTCCATCAGGTAGGACAAGGGTTCTATCTTTTGGAAAATCTAAAATTTTTGAATATAATTTGTGAACTTTTTTACTATAAATTACTATATAATTTTTGTGATTCATTTCATCAAGAATTGATTTTTTTAATTTGTTTAAATCGCTGTTATTTATATAAATTGGATAATTAAT
>CAJUJH010000009.1:0-2213 GCA_910586855.1 Candidatus Gastranaerophilales bacterium | reverse complement strand
CGCTAATATTTACGGATAAATTAATCATGTAAAGCTCCTGTAATTTCTTCAACTATTCTATTTGGTGTTTTGTTATTTGTATTTATAATTATGGATGCAGATTCGTAATTTTTTTCTCTTATTCTGAGGATTTCGTCAATTTTTTCTACTGACATTTTACCACAAAGAAGCGGTCTTGTCGTGTTATTTTTTATACGTTCATAAATTGTTTCTGGTGAAGTTTTTAGATAAATCACAGTTGAATTATTTAGTAAAAACTTTCGGGTTTCGGGATTTTCAAAAGCTCCGCCGCCGAGAGAGATTATTGTATTTCCCGTAATAAAAGAAGATAAAATAATTTCCTGTTCAAATTTGCGAAAATAGTTTTCTCCTTTTTGAGCAAAAATTTCTGAAATTTTCATATTTTCATTTTTTTATAATAGCTTAAATTTTAAAAAAAATAAATATATTTAACTTTTTTGACTTAAAGGTTTAATAAGGTATTATGAGAAAAAGAGGAAAATTATGTTAAAGAAAATATTAGCGTTATTGATGGTTGTAATCTTTGTTTGCTGCGGCTGCGGTAAAAAACAGGATGAACCTATGGCAAATGATTTAAATACAATTTTAAAGCGGGATAAACTTATTGTCGGTGTTAAGACTGATACTTATCCGTTCGGTTTTCTTGATAAAAAAGGACATTATTCTGGTTATGATGCGGCGTTAGCAAGGATTATCGCGCGCGGAATTTTGGGAAGCGATAAAAAAGTTGAATTTGTTCCGGTTTCGGCATCAGACAGAATGATGAAACTTTATTCGAATGAAGTTGATATGATTATTGCGACTATGTCAATAACTTCAAAACGTCAGGAACTTTTGGATTTTTCAATGCCGTATCACACTGCAGGGCAGGCTTTGTTGGTCAAAAAAGGCTCAAGTGTAAAGTCTTTGAGGGATTTAAACGGTAAACGTGCTATTATTGTTTTCGGGTCAACCGTTGAAACAAGCTTGAGAACTGCTGTTCCAAATGTAGGTGTAATTGGTTACAGAAATTATCCAGATGCTTATAAGGCATTAAAAGCTGGTAAAGCGGATGCAATTGTAGCAGATGATACAATTTTGCTTGGAATGGCATTGAAAGATGATAGTGTTGTGCTTCTTCCAAAAAGATACACGAAAGAACGTTATGCAGTCGCATTTCGTAAAGGTATTGAGTCGCGTGACCTGATTCGTGCAGTAAATAATGTAATTGATATTGAAACCCGAAAAGGAAACTTGAAAAAGATAAAAGCTGATTACGGGATTAAATAGAAATTTTTAACAAGTTCAATTTCCTGCGTTTTGTTAAGCGCAGGATTTTTTAATTTTTCACTCAGGATGAAATCAAAAATTTCAGAGTATTTAGGAGATGGAGCAATCCCGATTCCTTGAAGGTCTTTTCCTGTTATTTCAGGTTTTATATGTCTTAATTTATCTATATATCTTCCTGTTATTTCAGGGTTTACGGTTGCAAACATCAAAATTGTCTCTAAATTTATTCCTTCAAAAGCTTTGTAGATCTCAAAGTCAGAATTGTAGCTTTTTCTCTCCAAAACTTTAAAATCATCAACAATTTTTTGTTCTGTTTTTGTAAGCGGCAAGTTTGAAATATTCGGAAGAAGTCCGACATAAATTATCCAGGGAAATGTTGGTTTGTACTCTTTAATAAGTTCTTCCAAATTAGTTTGCGGCAGGGTAAATTCTTGCGGACTGATAAGTTTATAGATTCCTTCATTTACAAATTTTTCAAATGCTGTCCATAAGTTGAGGCTAAAAGTTTCGACAAGTTCTTTTTTTAGGCGCTTGTATGACATATCATAATTTATATTTTGCAAATATTTATCTTGAAGTTTTTTTGTATGTTCGTCAAGTTCAAACCCAAAGCGCACGGAAAATTTCAATCCGCGTACAATTCTTGTCGGGTCATCAATAAAACTGTTATCGTGGAGCACTCTTAGTTTTTTATTTTTTATATCTTCAAGTCCGCTTGTGTAATCAATAATTTCACCTGTAAAAGTTGATTTTGCCATAGCATTAATTGTGAAATCGCGGCGCAAAATATCTTCTTTTAACGAACATCCGATATTATTTACCTTTGGAAGATGACCTTTTTGGGGGTAAATTTCGCTTCGGGTTGATGCTATATCAATTTCTTCACCATCAAGTTTGATTCTAACAGTTCCAAAAGGCTCATT
>CAJUJH010000008.1:985-3105 GCA_910586855.1 Candidatus Gastranaerophilales bacterium | reverse complement strand
ATTGTTATGCGAATCGAATGTGTTAAGATTTCAAGATAACAAATTTAAGGACCGCCTTTCAGGCGGTCCTTTTTTAGTGAGAAATTTTAACATATAAAGGAAAAGAAAATGATTCAATCAATAAATAGCAATAATACTCAATTTAATCAAAATACATTACCTTCATTTAAAGGGGCACAAAAAGAATTCACACGCAGTACAAAATATTTGGATAAATTTTTAAAATCGCAAGAAAATTTATCATCAACAAGATTTATTCAGGGAACTTTGACAAATTGGTTTCCAAAAGCTGTATTATCAAGAAGCTTTATTGATTTTAGTGAATTTACATTTTTGGAATTTTTAGAATCAGGTATATTTTATTTTGCAGCACCGTTTTTTGGAGAACATTTATTCAGAAAAGGTTTGTTTAAAAAAGTTCAGCCTAAAAAAGTTAGAGATAATGTTGTAAAAAACCTTGCATTAGGTGTTGAGAAAATCAAAAATTCAAAGTTAGATAAAACTTTAAAAAACAGACTTATAACAACAAAAGGTGGATTATTACTGGCATGTATCACTGTTCCGGCTTTAGAGTATGCGCTGGGTTTTGCTAAAAATTTGTTTACCCTAAAAGTTTTTAAGGTTAGTGATTTTAATAATGTGGCAAACTTAAACAAAAATAAAACCGAGAATAATGAACAGCAGCAAAGAGTTGAGAAACATTCAAAAAGTGTTCTTTTAAAAACCGGTTTATTGTCAGCTGCCGGAGTCGGTTCAGGGCTTGTACTTGCCAGATTCGGGCATAATTCAAAAACGGCACGCAAATTTTCTGAAATTTTACTTGAACCGGGCGAACAGATTTCAAAACTTTTGCATAAAATAGGTTGGAAATCTGCTAAGACAGATGATTTCTTAAAAGATTATCTGAAATTGGATTTTGTGAATAATAACGGCAAACTCGCGCTAAGTAAAGGACAGCTTGCTCTAACTTGTATCACGGGGCTTTTTGGCTACTCAAGTGCGGCAAAAGACAGAGGTAAACTTGATTTTTATGAGGTTTGGACGAGAGTTCCACTTGTGGTTTTATACACGATATTTGGTTCATCAATATTGGATGCCGGATTTAAGAAAATTTTGGCAAATAAAGGAAAATTCCCTGAACTTATCAAACGTGGTAAGGACGGAGTTATTGAAAATGTTCCGTCAAGAAAAGAGCTGCCAAAAATTGCTGAAAAACTTTCTAAATTGAATAACACATCAGTTGATGGTGAACTTGCAAAACTTATTAAGCAAAAAGCTGTAATAACAGGTGTTCCTTATTTGTTCAGTTTAATTGCAATGGGCTTTACATTAAGTGCAGTGTCAAGAATCTGGACAAAATACAGATATGATCATCAGGCTAAACCACAAGAACAAAACTCTTCACAAGATTTTGTTAACACAAATCCGGCATTTCAAGGGTTTAAACTGAGTGTTCAAAAATAAATTCAGCAAGTTTTTTGGCAATAATTTTATGAGATTCGATTGTATAATGCAGCCCGTCAGTTTTTGACGGGTTTGTAATTTCATTAAAATCAAAATACAAACAGTTATTTTCGATAGCCTTTTTAGCAAAAATTGGAAAAAGTTTTTGAATTTTTTCGATTGAATTTTTATCAAACATCATTGAAAACCTGCTTGTAAGAATATTTTTGGTAATTTTCACCGGAGGAATTATAATAATTTGAGTTTCTTGGTTAACATTTCGGATTGAATCAATAAGAAGCTGTAAACCGTTTTGCAAGGTTGATTCATTTAAATCGTAGAAGAACTGAGCGTCGTTAGTTCCAACAGCAAGAATACAAATGTTTATATCCCTGCGGTTCTGTAAAAATATAGGTAAATACTCACCGCCGCTTTGTTTTAGCCCTTCAGGATTTTTGAAAAATCCGGTGCGGTTGTTCATTCCTTCTTCGATTATTTCAAAATTTGACAGAAATTCTGCTAAGATTCCGCTCCAACGTTCGTTTTTTTGGTATCTTCCGCAGGTTTCAGGAATAAATCCGAATGTATTTGAATCTCCGTAACACAGTATTTTTTTCATAAAATTATTATATAATATAAATTACTATGACACAAATTTTGAAAAAATATTTTTATGA
>CAJUJH010000008.1:0-866 GCA_910586855.1 Candidatus Gastranaerophilales bacterium | reverse complement strand
GCATATAGTCAGCTTGATGAGTATTTTAAAGGTCAAAGAAAAAGTTTTGATTTACCGCTTTTGCTTGATGGAACCGAATTCCAAATAAAAGTTTGGAAAGCTTTAATGACAATTAATTATGGTAAAACCGCATCATATGGTGATGTCGCAAAACTTATAGGCAGCCCGAAAGCTTCGCGTGCTGTTGGCAGTGCGAATAATAAAAATAAAATAGCAATCATAATTCCATGTCACCGTGTAATCGGTTCAAATGGTACTCTTACCGGTTATGCCGGTGGAGTTGAAATTAAAAAATATTTACTGGATTTAGAGCAAAATAATTAATTTTGATTTAATTTTTACAATAATTATTTACACCATAATATTTAATTCCGCCGCAGGAAATGGTTTTATATTGTGATGTCTGGAAATTTTTATCGAATCTTGACGGGGTATTATTTTGTACTTTTTTAGTTGTAGGATGTTGTCTTTTCATTCCTGATTGGTGTTTTATTATGTTTTTTTGATATTCAGGGGTGTATAAATATTTTGGTCTGACATGAGCCATTCTTTTTTGAGGCTGGGAAAATCTTTTATTTGGTTTGGCAAATCGGGTTTTAGGGTGTGCATAACCCGTACGGCAATAACTGCCTTTGCACATGTATGCAGCATTTGAACTCAAGGCTGTAAATAAAAATATTAATAATGTGAGAAATATTTTTTTCATTTACAAATATCTAGTTATAATATGTTATACCGTTACGTGTGTAAGTTTTTTGAGCTGTAATTTTATAGTTTTTATTGAATCTTGAAACTTCTATTGGTGCACGGGATGCTGTTGTAATTACAGGTCTTCTATTGTGACAATTTGCACATTTTGCCTGTTC
>CAJUJH010000007.1 GCA_910586855.1 Candidatus Gastranaerophilales bacterium | reverse complement strand
ATTCTTCAGCCAAAAAGCATTTAGCCTGCTGAAAACTCTTTGCACCATACGTGCATAACAAATTTTCTTTCATTTTTGTAACCTTTTTTACGATAAAACAATTTCAATTATTAATTTAGATAAAACAATTTCTTAATTTAAAATATATCATACCACTTAAATGTTTTCAAGAAATTATATTGAAAACTATCTTTTTAAAGATAAGAGCACATCTTGCGGGTATACTTCATTTAAATTTGAATTAGTTGCTGCTATTATGCAAAACTCAATGCTTTCTCCTATGTTTACTCCCAAATCTTCAAAGGATATAGCAATTTCAATAGTATCTTTATAGGCATAATTTGCTTTTTTTAACAGCTGTGATGTCCATAGCCCGCCAAAGGTTGATTTTGCAAGGTTTAATGGAAGCATTTCGGTGTCATTGAATGAGAAATAAATTTCATGGGTAAATTGGTTTTCAATAATTGGATAAATATTTTCAGTTCGTATAGTAGTTCTTGCAGGACTTAAAATATTTTGTGTTTCATTTCTAAAATACAAGAAAATCTGGTTTCTTAAGAAGTATTTAGAATTTGTAATATTTTTCTTATTTAATTCAAATTTAAAGTAAATATTTGTTTCATCATTGCCAAAATATATGCCTTTTATGGTTTTCCCGGATGAGAAAGTGGGACTGTCGGGCAAGAAAATATACCCGGCATCTGCCCAATTATCAACATTTTCATTTAAAGTACCGTCTATAACCGGTGAAATCATCTTTCTTGGTTCTCTAACGGGTTTTCCTACTATTGAAATTAAAGGTACATCAAGATAATTCGGGTGCGGCAGATTCAAAATCTTGTAAACATTTTTTAAATGTGCCCTGAAAAGATAATCAAAAATATGGTCATTACCTGATTCATTAGGTTCGCCATACCACCAAAACCAATCTGAACCTTGGGCTATATATATTTCCTGCTTTGCTTTATTAATAATTTCAAGTGCATCATGTTTTTCTTTTGAACTTTTAGCATTTTCTAAAAGTTGGTTTTTGGCATTTTCAAGTGCAGTTCTTGTTTTATCAAGATAAAGCCAGGCAACATTTTTTGTAGGCTCGCCTATCCATAAGTCAAAATTTCTGTTTATCCAGCTTCCAGATGACAGGTTTTCCAAAACAATGGGCTCTGATTTTTCTAAAAACTCGCTCATAAGAACAGTTTCAAGGCTGGGGTCATTTTCAATCAGAGAATAGAGCGTATTTAAAAACTCATCTCCATCGTTTGCGTAGCTTTCCCAACAATTTTCACCATCCATTGCTATAGTTAAAATATGGTCTTCCCTTGGAGAGCTTTCAAGTTTATTTTGAATTGTTTTTATTTTTTCATAAAAATCATTTGCAGCTATTTCGCCTTCATAGTTACCGTAACCAAATCCTACCAGGTTTGCAAAGAAAGAATCTGCAAAAATAATATTTGTTTTTGTATTTCCTTCAAGCTTATAATTTGCGCATAAGTCAAACGGGTCTTCAAGATTGCCTTCAAAATCCCTTGTAAATTCTTTTTGAATTGAATTTGCAAGGATTCCTTCATCTGCAACAGTCCACTTTATGCCAAGATTTGATAAAAGCTCAACAGCTTTTTTGCTTATACATTGCTCCGGAAGCCAAATTCCTTTTGGTCTTTTGCCAAAAAACTTTTCAAAAGTATCCAAGCTTTTTAAAGTTTGCTCGCAAGCATCTTCTTCCATTAGCTTTGATTTTTCTGGAAGATTTTCGCAGTATTGATATTTGTCTTCCCTTATATCTAAAAGAAGGGGTAAAATCGGGTGATAAAAAGGATTTGTGGAAATTTCTATACGTTTTTGCTTTTGATATTTTTTATATAAATCAGCAAGACGTTTGAAAATTTCAAGCTGGATATTAAATATTTCCCTTCTATCCTCTAAAGTGTAATTTTCTTCTTTTTCCATTAAATATTTTAGATTTGGAAATATTTCAACAAATTTTTTATCTATCCAGCAAAGTGTGAAATTTGCCATTATATCGGCATATTCCTGATTGGAAAAAGCATCTGTGCTTATATTATCTTTAGAATATCTTTTATTATAAAGGCTTGTATAATAGCCTCTTTTTAAAATCATATTTGCATAATTTGCATCAAAAAAATGCTGCAAAATAAAATTTTTGTCATTATTGCTAAGTGCATCCACATCACTGACTAAAAGCCTTGAGTGTACGTCGTGAGCGCCATTTATATATCTTTCAACTGATTCAACCAGAATTGGGGAAATATTAAAGTTTAATTTTATATTTTTAAAATCTTCAATGCGCCACAACATATCATAGTAGTCTTTTGAAGTGTGAAGCCTAACCCATGGCATAAGAAAATCTTCGTTATAATTTTCCTGATAAACAGGCTGGTGAAAGTGCCAAATAAATGCTATGTTTAATTTTTTTACCATACAATTCCTTGAACCAATTATATCATAATTTTTTGCATATGCACCGAAAACCATTTTTGTTTATTAAACAAAAAAGACCCTTACTTTTATAATAAGGGTCTTTTATAATATTTTGCCTTATTGGCATTTCTTTCAATCTAAAATTATGCTTTTTTTGAAAATTTACTTGTAATTTTTTTGAATAAATTACCAATTGCTTTCGGGGTGCCTTTTATAATATCAACAGTTTTGTGGAAACCTTTTAGTGTACCATTTTTAACGGCTTGAACAAATTTTGAATGAATTACACTGTCTGCACCTTTTTTAATTGAATCAAAAGCTTTACCAAAGAAACCTTTAATATTTGAAACTACTTTGCCGGCACTAAAATTACCTTTGCCTGTGAAGCTGACACTGTCAACTGCATTATTTCTTCTTGGTACTCTTGGTCTTTCAATGCTTGAAAGACTGCTTGCCGTATTTAAATTGTTTGAAATGGGGGTAATCATAATTATTATCCTTTATATTATTTCTGACATTTGTTCTGCAGCTTTTCCAATTTTTTCTATTCTAGCTTGAAATTGCTCTTTTTTTATAGCTTTTTTTTCTGCTTTGGTTTCAGCTTCTTGATATCTGCGGTTTGCTTCTTGGGCTCTTTTTGCAACATCTTCATCATTCAGGTCTGTTACAACATCGGTTATACTGTGTACTATACCTGAAGCCCCGCCTGCTATTCCAAGAACTGCAGCATTATCTACGATATCAGCACCTCTTGTAATGCCGAATTTTTTAGCAAAGAAGTTTCTTACATCGTCAGAACCTGCATTAGGGTTTTTTGAAACTTTTTTAACGAATTTTGAAAATAAAGAATCAGGATTATCTGCTTTTTTTGCCAATCTGTCTATTATTGAGTTTTCCATAACAGTTTTTTTGGCATTTTCTTTTATAAAACCTTCAGCATTATTTTTAAGATTATTGGCATCTTGTTTTCTAAGAGATTTTGTCTTTTTAATATTCTCTATAGTGCTTTCAATATAAGTTGAAAGTTTCTTTGTAATACCTAGTTTATCGCCATTTTTATCAGCCATTTGTTTTGTTGTATCAACAATGCCGCCTGTAACCCCGTTCATTAGAGATTTACCTTTTAGTGCAAGTGCAACAAAAGTGACAGCGGCAAGACCGATTTCAATTGCATGGTCTAAAATAAAATCACCGCCAAGGATTCCTAAGTTTGCCGTGGTAACGTTTACAGGCTTGCCATCTTCTGTTTTGTATTTTTCTTCAAAGCTTCTGCCACCTAGCTCTTTAATATTTTGCTTATCAGCATGTTTTGAGCTTTTTTTAGCGCCCGTAAAATTTACTTGTGAACCAATTGCATTAATGGAAGACATTTTTTGCGTTTCCTTTATTCCTTTCACACACTGAAAATAAAGCATGTGAAGATTAAATATTGCTAATTTCATGAAGTTTTGTAAAGAAATTGTTACAATTACTACTTTCCTAAAACTCCTGCTGTGCATGGTTTTTGCTGTGATGGATTTTTAAAATACCATGCAAATGTTTTATTATTATACAACAAAATGTTACATATTGTACCCCTTGATATTTTAATGAAAATATTTTTTATCTTTAATTTCATCTGGTAAAAATTGCTGTTTGTATTCAGGATTATTATGAGTGTACACATATCCTTCGCCAAAGCCGTATTTTTTGGCATCTTTGTAATGAGCATCTCTTAAGTGCATTGGAGGGGGATAATCAGCGCCTGATTGAATATCTGCCATAGCTTCATCTACAGCCATTATTGCTCTATTGGACTTTTTAGCGCGTGCGACAAATTCTGTTGCCTGTGCTAAAGCGATTCTGCATTCAGGCATTCCAAGGGTCTCAACAGCTTTAAGTGCAGCTTCTGCTATTAAAAATGCTCTAAAATCTGCATTGCCAACATCTTCGCTTGCGCAGACAATTAATCTTCTTGCTATAATCCTTGGGTCTTCGCCGTTAACAAGCATTTTTGCAAGATAGTATATTGCAGCATCCGGGTCAGAGCCTCTTAGGGATTTTTGATAGGCTGAAAGGCAGTCATAATGACCTTGACGGTCATATCTGGTTGTGTTTTTTTGTAATAAATCTTCTATAAGTTTTTTGTTTACTGCAGCAGTACTTTTATTTTCAACGGTTTTGCCATCTCCATATGCTGCAAAGTAAGAATTTTCAACAGTATTCAGTGCATATCTGGCATCGCCGTATGATAGACTTACGATGGCTTCTATTGCTTCATCTTCAACCGTTACAGGCATATTAGAATAATGTTTTTTAAGATAATTAAATCCCTTTTCAACTATTTTTTTAATACTTGATTCATCAATACGGTTCAACATAATAACCTGCGCGCGGGATAAAAGAGCCGGAACTACTTGAAAAGAAGGGTTTTCTGTGGTTGAACCTATAAGATGAAATGTTCCGTTTTCAATATGCGGCAAAAGTGCATCCTGCTGAGTTTTGGAGTATCTATGAATTTCATCAATAAAAAGAATTGTGCGGATTCCGCTTCTTAAATTATCTTTAGCTCCTAAAACAGCATCCTTAACATCTTTTACACCCGATGTTACGGCTGAAAGCTCCAAAAAATTTGCTTTATGGTGATTGGCGATAAGTCTTGCAAGAGTTGTTTTACCGCATCCGGGAGGACCCCATAGGATTAGTGAAAACAACCTGTTTGCTTTTAGAAGATTGTTAATTGGCGAATTTTCGCTTATAACATTTGTCTGTCCTAAAAATTCATCTAAACTCGTTGGTCTTAAAAGCGCTGCCAAAGGCGTTTGTTTATTATTTTCTTCTAGTGTATCAAATAAATTCATTGTATAATTTTAGCATGATAAGAAAAATTTTAATAATATTAGTCTTAATTAGCCTATTTGGCGGGATTTGTGCCGGCGGGTATTATTTATATAAAAATAATGACATACAGAGTATAAATGAAACTATCCAAAGAATTTTTCCTAAAACCAATATGCCGGATAAATTAATACAAGCAGATTCTAAGAATGTATTTAGTGATTTTTTTAAAAAATTCTCTGCTCCAAAAATTACTTTAAATAATCCTTTTAAAAACCTATCAAAACTAAATTTGCCAAAAGCTCCAATTATTACGCTGAATAATCCTTTTAAAAATATTTTTAAGAAGAATAAAAAACAAACGTTCACATTTTGGACAATTCAATTAAAAGCCCCTGCCGGACGCTTTATAGAAGATAATATTGAAGCATTTAAAAAACAGCATCCTGATATTGAAGTTGTTTGGGTAGATATACCTATTGCAGAGGCTCAAAAGCGTACTCTTGCAAGTGTATTATCTGGCAATCCGCCTGATTTAATTAACTTGAATCCTGATTTTTCTTCTCTTTTAGCCCAAAAGGGAATTTTAGAATATTTTACAGAAGAAGAAACAAACGAATTTCACCCTGAACTTGTTGATAAATTAAGGTACAACGGTAATATTTTTGCACTTCCTTTTTATGCAACAAGTCCTGTTACTGTATATAATCAAAAAACTTTAAATAAATGTTTTGAAGGTCATTACCCTGTAGTTTCAAGCTATGAAGATGTTTATGAAATTTCTAAGGATATTAAAAATTGTACCGACAGACCATCAATTGTATTAAACCTTAATGAAAATGATACTTTTGCAAAAATTTTAAATAAATATTACATTTCAAATTTTGAAGATGATACAGAACTTGTTACTCTGAATCACATTGTATCAATGTTTAATGATATGTACAAGAAAGGTTATCTGCCAAAAGATACACTTACATTGAACCATAGAGAGATGATAGAACAGTATATGGCAGGAAACGCCGTGTTTATTGTTGCCGGGTCAAATTTTATAAAAATGATAAAAGAAAATGCACCTGATATTTATGCCCAGTCTGAAATAACAAGCCAGCTGACTTCTCCTGACGGTAAATATGATGTTGGTTTAATGAATTTTGTAATTCCTAAAAATGCTAAAAATAAGAAGCTTGCAAAAGAATTTGCTTTTCTTTTAACAAATAAAGAAAACCAATTAAAATTTGCCAAGCTTACAAATACGCTGCCTGCTAATTTGGAAGTACTTCTGGATGATTATTTTATAGACTGCCCTGATGATTTATGTGAAAAATCCCGCTGTATAGGGGCAAGCCAATTAAATTCCCTTGTAAAAGAAGATTTTGGGTATAAAAATAAAAAAGTTATAAATGATACTTTAAACAGGACCTTAGAGGAAATATTGCTTAATAATAAGATTTCTGAAGATAAGCTTGAAATTAAACTAAAAAAATTACAAAATGAAATAAGAGCTTTAATGAAGGATTAAGTTTATAACATATGGCTTATTTGATTTATTTGATATAAATGCGTAATAGACACCGATTGCGGTATATTGAAACATTAAGCCTGTAAGTTGCAGTTCAATTCTTTTTTAAAGTATAATTATACTGTTGTTTTGAATAATAAAAAAAGAGGCACATTAGGTTACATGAAATAACGTGCCCCAAAAATTGTTGTTTTATCTAAATTTCCCATCCCCCGCACCTAATGCGGGTTTTTAATTATTCCACTCAATCACCACCATA
>CAJUJH010000006.1 GCA_910586855.1 Candidatus Gastranaerophilales bacterium | reverse complement strand
GATTTTTTAAAGCAAATAGTCGCAGATACAGTATATATAAGCTTTTTATGCGGAACAATGTCGTAAAAATAGCAAAACCCAAGGATTTCAGCGGTTATTTTATCGTAAAATACCCAAAAATAAGGAATATGCGCCTCTATTATCTCATAAACCCTTTGTATATAAGGCTTATCGCCCTTAAAGTATTCATCATCAAAAAGCTTATGCCTGTATTTAATCATCAGGTTAAAAATCTCCCAAAAGACTTTAAAATCAAGCATTTTAAGCCTATTTTTATCCAGCGTAAAAAAATTAATCATGTGCATATTGCTAATTCCTCAAAAATTTTGTATAATAAACTCGCAATCAAAAGGAGTTTAAGATGGACGACAAAGAATTAATTTTGGGGCAGTATCAGGCTTACAGCCTTGCTAAGGAAAAATATATCGACAGACACTTCCAAACTAACCGTTTTTATATGGTTTTGAGCTTTGTATTGCTGTTTGTGTGCTATTTATTCATAGCTTTGACTCCTGCATACGTGCCAATCCTTGTTACAGGTGCATTTGGTATGGTTGTATCGGTGCTATGGTGGTTAAACATTGACTCTTACCAATTTTGGATTAAGATTAAATATTCAAAAGTTTTGGAATATCTTGAAACAAAATTACCTGAAAGACCTTTCAATAGAGAGTTTGAAGAATTTAAAGAAGCTAAGAAGCAGAAAAAAGCAATGGTTTTTGCTGATTTTCAAAAGAGTTTAACCGCTCTTCTTTTCATAGCCTTTCTTTTGACCTTCGCTTATTATTTGATTCAGTTCTTATCAGCGCCAAAAGGTATTTAATCAAGGCTTTTTACGCTAAATTTATAAAAGGCTCGCATTCTTTTGTTTGCGGGCTTTTTTGCAGCAAATTCGCTAAAGCCTGGATGTACATTGTATTCCAAAAGCCAAACTTCGGATACGAAGGATTTGCCTTTACTTTAAGGCAGGCGCCGTATACTAAAATGTGCTCTGCAAAAGGCATCGGCAGCACTGAAGAATCGTCTTTTGCTGTCAGTCTCTCCTTAAATTCGCCGTTTTGCCCCATCGCAAAATTTCTTCCCTCGTAAATAATCCTGTAAACCTCTGTTTTTATTGGCTTAGATACTATTATTGAATTTCTTGCAGTGGAATAATAATTCCCTCTAAGCTTTCCTGATAGCAAATCTTCACTGTTTGCTGTGTACAAAACCCGCTCACTATCTTTATATACGGCTTTAATACATCCCTTAAATGGTAATTGATAAGTATTTTGCCCCTCTAAAACATCCAAAAGCGTTTGTTTTTCTAAAAAATCCCACTCATAAGAAGCTAGAACCTCATTATTAACACGGTTTATCGCATCTAAAATTTTCTTGTGCTCACTTTTATAAATAGCATCAAATGTCTGTACCGCCCTGTAATTCAGCTCTAAAAGCACTTTGTTAAAAATCTCAAAATAGTTCATTCGTTTTCCTCAACATAATTTTTTATCACAATGGGTCTAATATCGCCTTCCGTAAGGCTTTCTACGTATTCTAAATAAAATTCCTCATCCCCCGTAAAACCGCCCAAAGGCAAAGCAGGGTCTAACATTTTCCCCTTTAGAGCATTAATATTATTCGTCATAAATTATTCCCTTAAACTCAAACCCAATAATAGTGAACTCTTGCCCGGCTTCATCACCGTAAAAGTGAAGCTGTACGGACTTATTAGAGTCAAATATGTCCAATTTCAAGTTCTCCTGCAGGTTTTCAGCCCAAATTCCACCCGTATTTTCATCAGCCCAGAATGTTTCGGACATTACCCCGTTTACCCCTTCCCACACAAGTATATCGGGTGAATAAGTAAAGATATAATCAGGAATGGAGCGGTTTTTGGTTAAATAATCGGTGCTAACGGAGAAATAGAAGCAGTTATCGGAATTTCCATCGCACACAATCTCAAAATCCTCAATAATCTTTTTTACAGTAGGTTTTGAAAAATTAAAAAATGGGGTCGAGATGCTGAATTTTATTGGCTTTCCACTAAATGTATTCCCTTTATCTTCAATAAAAATTTTGCCGCCATCATCAGGTGAAATTGTGTATATTTCATCCAAAACCGTTGTTGCAGTTATGATTTCGTACGGGATTATCCTTATAAACCAGCTGTCAAGCGCCCAATCGTAAATCCATACTTCCTTTTGCTCCTTCTCACCTGCAATTGGCGGAAAAATCCAAATTTGATTTTTTAATTCCAGCGCAAGCATCACAACCTCTTGAATCCGCGATTTATCAAGCCTTTTGAAGAGTTCAGTAATATTTTTTGCACGGTTTTGGCTCATTACAATCTGGGACAACTCGCCTGCAAGGGATAAGCTAAAAAGCCCGCAGTCATTGAAAAAATACTGTTTATTGTTGCAGGTTAAAACTGAAGACTGTCCCCCGGTGCCTTTATCCGCAAATTTAACAATAGCAAAGGTTTCAGGGTCATTTCCTGTTAAAAGAAAAACTTCAAACTCCTTATAAATTGCAAGCGAGCCTCCATATTCTTTCAGGGCAACGATTTTCTCCGTGCTTGAATGAAAATTTGAAATATAGCCTGCATCATGAGCACTTGACCAGTCGTTATAGGTTCCAAGTGCTGAATAATACAAAGTGCTTTCGCTTGAAATCCACAGCCTTCCTGCATATTGACAAACCGAAGATGCTAAAATCACCTCACCACGAGAGTTTTTAAAATTCAGCCTGTCAACCTTTTCAGATGCATAAATATTGTAATAAATACCGTCAATCGCACTTCCTGTATACTTTTTAGGCAATATTACAATGCCATCCAAAAAATATTCAAAAACATAATCTGAAATATCCCGCTCAAAATCATAAATCAAATTCAGCGTGCTCAAATCATCTTTAAAATAAAAAATTCGACCGTCAGAAAGCGCCAGAATAAAATTTTTCACCCCTTTAGGATATACACAGGCTCCAACCGGCATAACTGCGCTTAAATCGCTTTCTGGAGGCTCCTGTGTATTTTCCGGCATAGAGCCTTCGGCTGCAAGACTTTCGGGTTTATTTGGTCTTGGCGGAATTTTCCCCGCAAGTTTCAACAAAAGCTGATTACCCTTTTGTCTTGTAATACCTTGGTTTTTATAAGGTTCAACGTTGAAACCGTCCGCCCAGTACATAATTTTGTTTTCTGCACCCATCAAAACCGGTGTCAATTGCGTATTTAGCCCGCCTTGCAAATTATAATAAAAATTTCCCATAGCTTAGTCCTTTTTTTCTTTCTGCTTTTTGTCTTGCGCAGACTGCCTTTCCACAATTTTGATATCAGAATGCATATAAAGCATAATTGCCTCAACACGGTTATTAGTGTGGATTTTAGTGTAAATTCTTGCAAGATGATTTTGGACCGTGCGCACCGAAATACCCAATTTATCGGCAATCAGCCTATCTTTCAGCCCCTTTGCCGCCAATGATAAAATTTTTTCCTGTTTAGTTGTCAACTGCATCTTTTCCCCGCTTTCAATTTACGACCAAAACTAGCTTTTTCAGTAGGTTTACCCTGTATTATCAGCATTTTGCCCAATAAAATTTGAAAATAATGGGGCAGTTACGCCCCAAATCCAGGTAGTGTGAGTGTGGTGCTTCGTTTGTTTATTCATAGAAACATAAATAGGTAATATGGCTAAAAAGCTTAAAAACAGTGCTTTACAGCCAAAAATAATAAAATCCTTTTTTAAAACTAAATCTAATCCAAACAAACTATCGCTTCTCTATTTTCCAAGTTTAATCCAGTCCTAAGAACCGTTTCCGGCATTCAGTCGTCTTAATTCCAGTTACTGTCTGAATTTTGCCGAACCATATTTTTACTATATCAAAATAATATTTTTTGTACAGAGAGTAAAATTACTCAAATAAAATTTCTTAAAACAATGCTGGAATCTTTTATATAAAAGCTTCTGAGGTGTATTCAACATTTTATTTCTAAAAAATTTTTACATTACTTTACAAAACATTTTATAAAATTCTAACAAATTTTTTTCGGTAATAAATTCAATATTTAATTCAAATCAGAATTTAAATCAGAATCCGCATTATCTTCACTTTTAGAAAAAACTTGTTGAAATTCGCTAAATTTGTACTTTTCAATTAAAAATCTAGCAGCTTTGGATTTCAAAAGCCAAAATTTAGGGGTGCTTCTAAGCCATTCCAGTGCGGATTTTCTATCACAATCATACGGATTAAAGCCCATAGCGCCTATTTTATTTTTCTCATCAATAAATTTTCTTGTTTCTTCTGAATCCGGAGTTCTTTTATTTTTCAAATTCAAAGAAAATCCGTGTTCTTTTTTCTTTTCTTTTTTATTTGTTAGGCGGACATTTTGACCCCCTTCTCTTAGGACATTTTGACCTATCATACCGGACATTTTGACCAATTCAAAAAATTTTTCGCCAAAAACATAATGATTAACCCGCTTTGTCTCATAATCAATCAAACCGTGCATTTTAAGCTCTTTTACCGCTCTTTGAGCTGATTTTTCACTGATTCCAAGCTTGGCTGCAACGGTTTGCTGGGAAGGAAACATCGTTTTATTATTCGGGTTGTAATGGCTGCAAAGCGCCCACAAAAAGAGTTTTGCGGAAGGTGTCAAATCGCATTGCGCTAAGATTCCGCTTGAATACAATATCTTTGTTAGCTCAAACTGGCTTATATTAAGCACTATGACTTTTTTTTGCTGTTGTTCCTCTTCTCCTGAAAGCTTTTTTAGAGTTTTTGCTTCTGAAACATTCATTAAATCTTCTCCTTAGCTATTTTGGGTAAACAAAATATAAATAAAATGCCTCCCTGTGCAGCTTTGAGAGAAAAAAATAAACAAAACAAACTGCTTGCAAATCAAAAAAGATGTGCTATAATATCAAAAGTAGTGTGAGTGCTTCGTTTGGAGCACTTTTCTTTTTTATTTGTTTTCAGATGGGCATTTAGCTGAATACTAATTTTCCATAAAGCTCCAATACATTGCATTTAAAGCATTTTCGGCAGCTCAATTTTCTATTGGTGAAAATCGTTCCATAACCGTGCTTTTTAGCTGGTATTGCAGTAAAACTTCCTCCTTCGGCTTTCCAATTATCGCCGTAATTAGCATTTGTAGTGTAAAATCTAATATTACAAAAAGGGTTGAAGCGAAATTGCTTGTGAATATTGAATTTCTGGCAACTAAACTACTTTCTTCAACTCTCTTCACATAACATTCTTTTTAATGTTATTCCATGCTACAATCTTTGTCAAGGAGCTTGCTTCTTATTTTATCTCATTAATTCCACTTAATTACAGGAAATTTTAAGAATTATTTAGAAAATATAGGAACATAAAATGGATGAATTAAAATTAACGATACCTGAGGCTCAGGAATTGCTTTTACTAAGCCAATCTTCTGTATATTCCTGGATTGACAAAGGCAAGCTGCAATCTGCAGAAACACCTGGGGGTAAGGTTATAGTAATTTCCAGGAAAGAAGCAGAGGAAATAAGAAATTTTAATATGAAATCTCGTAGAAACAAGGTTGCACGTCAGGTTTTACAAAAAAATATCAAAGATGAATTTGAAGCGGAATCTCCTGTAATAAATGCGGAAATTCTGGAAAACGACGGTTCTGAAAGTACTCAAAAAGCTTCTCAGGATGTTACTTTACAGCTGATTTCAAGGATTGAAGAACTGGCAGTTGAAGCTGGCAGGTTTAAACAGCTGGAAATTCTTAGAAATGAAGAAAAAGAAAATGTAAAATTCTGGCAAGAAAAATATCACGAATTAAATTTAGAATTAAAGAAAAAAGATTTAGAAATTAATGCCCTAAAAGTTCAGATACAAGAGCTAAAAGGGCAAAAATCAATACTAAATTTTTTTAAAAAACATTAATTTTAAAATTATTGCATAACGTAATTTACAGCAAAAGCCTGATATAGCTATGAATTATTGGTTAAGAACAGGTTATAAATCTGGTCTATTTTTTCTTTAATTTCATCAATTTGTTCTTTTAAGCCATTAACGCTAATGCTTGCAGCAAAGCGTTTTTCGGCATCCAGCAGAATTTCTCTATGTTTTTTCTCCAGCTCCTGCGGCGTAACAAATATTTTTAATTGTATAAAATATACTAAAACCAGCATTACGACTGGTGAATAGCTCATTAAAATTTCAAAATTTTCCATTATTTTTTACCTTTTTACATTAACTTTAATTAACTTTTATGAATTTTTATGAAGATACGGGCAAAAATCCACAAAAACCCATGCCAATCTTGACTCCCGGATTCAAATTTAAATTCAGCAAACCGGGAAATAATACTCTACAAGATAGCTTGCAGCATCAAAAGGGTGACCCAGAAATTTTGTCTCCGGGTTTTGGCGTATGCTTGTATAAGCCGGTAAATCCAGTATTGATGAGCCTTCTCGGTATTTTAAATTTTCAATATTATACAAAAGTTTTTTACATTTAGGGTCAATAAACAGTCTTCGCAAGCCTTTTTGGTTTTTTACCATACAATTAAAAGCGCTTATTCTATTTTTAATAGGAGGGTTAAACCCTCTGATTTCAATATCTACAGCCCTAAAGCCAAAACCGGACAAACACTTTTTCATAAGCACATAATTCGTGTATTCGCTTGTGCAAGAACGATTATCGCCTGATGCATCGCCGTTAATTATTATCCTGCCGCGCTGTGTGGAATATCTGCGGAAAAATTCTTCGCAAGCCTGCACCGTTGTTGTGTTTTCAAGTACTATTTCGTCTATAAAGTAGACTCTGTTTGCATCTTTATACCCTAAAATCCAACACATCGGGTCTACGTTGAAATCACAGCTGATATGCAGGGGTAAATCCCTTATATAGCTTAATTCTTTGACGTTTTCTTCCTCAAAATTTTTTACAACCAAATTTGAAGCAGAATCGTCAAATTGCCCTAAAACATTGATTTTGTAGTAATTTTCATCATACAAATTTTTCATATTTTCTAAATATGTTTTAGGGAGATGGGTATTTTCGGTTGAAGGTGCCTGAATTAGCCTAAAATTAGGTAATTTAGACGATACAAATGTCTTATATATCCAGCCTCTTTGATTTTCAGGGTTTGTATGCCCGAAAACCCTGTATTTAAAGCCTTTCCAGGATGGGCGGATGTGCTGGCGCATCCGCCCGAGCAGCATTTTAAACGTAGAATAAGGTATATCGCTCATTTCCTCTATCTCGACAAAGCCCAAATTTAGTGATTTCAGCTTATTTGGCTCGTCAAAGTGCCGAAACAAAACTACAGAGCCGTTTTTAAATTCTAATTTTTGAGCGCTCTTGTTAAAAAAATAGTCCCTGCCCTCTTGCATTCCAAAATTTTCCAGATGTTCAAAGTAGGTGGAAAGCGTTGTGTCTCTTACAAGTGAGTAAGTTTGTGCACCCACAAGCCCGGTAATTCCAGGGAATTTTAGTGCCAAAAGCACTCCAAGCAAAGAGCCTGCCCAGGTTTTACCTGAACCAAAACCGCCCTGATACACGCAGACGTCCATATCCAGCCCATGCGGCACCTCTAAAAATTTTTTTTGACTTTTTAATAAACTGTATTCCATTGTCCTGCAATCCTTTTCATGGTTTTAAACGCCTGAAACATTCTCTTTTAAGTATAATTGGACATTTTCCACCCCTAAATTTCCCAAAGCAAGCTTAAAACACTCTTCCCAATTGATTTTAGAGGCTACTTCTCCCATATTGGCAAAGCCTGTCAAGAGTTTTACAAGTTCCCTCTCTCTGTTTCTGCGCTCCAGAGCGGCTTTTCGGTCGCTGTATCTGTAAATATAATCGCCAAAACGCACATCATCAGTGATTTCTAACATCCTTATCTCGCCTGCAGCCCGATACAAAAGCTCTTCTGTTCCAAATCTAAAATTTGCAATAGTGTCAGCTGTCTTTTGCACAATTGGCAGAATGATTTTGCGGTTTATAACATCCAAAACCATATTTAAACGTGCACTTTGCCCGTATGATGTCATGTTAAGTTCTGTAGCAGAACGATTTTGCGCTTCCAACTCCCCGCCCATAGTCTTAAAAACACCCGTGGTGCTTTCAATTGAGCTCTTAAAATACCTTATAAAGTCCCACCCGCAAAGCGCTTGACTGAAATTCAGCGGTGTCGGCATCTGGGGCAGCAGCGCAGAATCATACTCGATAATTTTTCCGGGCTTCACATTTTGTTCACCCCTAAAAGCCCCTTTTGGCGCTAAATATGGGGGATTTACAATTAAAGAATAGGCTTTGAGCTGCGTATTTAAAATGTCGTTAGCGGCGCTATTTAGGTCAATTGCAGCACGCAAGGGGCTTATTCCCCGCCCTGTGAAAGGGTTTTCAATAATATTTGCATAAATAAACGGTGAATTTAAATATGGATTATCTTCTAAGCGAATTATAAAGCGGTTTTGCACCGTTACAACAAGCTGATTCTTAATAATCTCGCCGTTTTCTGATTTTATATCTCCCCAATATTCAAGTATGTCAAGCTTTTGACACATCTTGTCCAATGAAGACTCTTGTAAATTCATTAATTCTTCTTTAATTTCGTTTGTAATAAAGTTATTGTTTTTATCCTCAAAAAGCTCTTCTAGTGTGCATTTATACCTAAAAATTTTCGCCGCATTTTCAAAATCAGTTTTTGTATCAAAAACAAAATCTTCAGGCGCCACCCGCTTGAGCGCAGGACCGTCGTAAACCAGCTTATTATCTGCAATAAAGGTAATTTTTCCCTTATCTGAAACTGCCCTTCTGATTTTTTTGTAAATCTTTTTCCAGCCAATAAAAACAATGCTTTCGCCGCATTCTACCAAATCATTTACAATTCCTTCAAGTTTATCGGTCATTTTCATATTTTCAAGCGCTGAAACAAGCATTATTTTTTGCTTTTTGGCATTTTGTGAAAATTTTAATTCCCCGGGGGAAACATCAAACAACCCCTCCGGATGGGATGCAATACTCTCTAATATATGTGCTTTCAGGGTTTGCGCCTGTTCATAAATATCAGGCAGTTTAAAATTTTTATTATTGTAATTACCGCGTGAAGTATTGTAAATACAGGATTTAACAGTGTTGATATCAGCTAATTGTTCCGCCCTATCAGTATTTAGCTTGTCAAATAGCTTGGAAATCTTCATAGGCAGGGCATTTAGTGTATTTATATCAATTTGGTGCATAAATTTCCTTTCAGTTTAAATTTTATTAGGGTCTAAACCCTTTATAGAAGTGACTATAGCCGGCATATCGGTAGTTTTTTCGGGCTCTTTTGCGTTAGAATCCGAAAAACTGTATCCCAGCTGTTTTACAAGCCCATCCAATGCCCTTAATCCAAGCGCAGCATCATTTGGCTTGCCATAATCGTCTAAATCAAGCGCCCAGTCCAGAATTTTCAAATAACCAAAAATTATGTACCCGGGGCATATTTCTAAATGGGCGGCTTTGCTGTCACAGATTGCTTTTAGCTCCTTTACCGCCTTGGGATTTTTTAGCAAATTACGCACATTTGCTACTGCCGTTTGCTTTTTGTACCCGGCAGCAAGCGCAGATGCTTTTATATCAAGGGTATTAGAATACTCTTCTAAGAATCTGCGTTGTTTTTGCTTGTTATCAGCGTCATTCATATCTCCTCTTTCCGATTTTCTTAATATTTCTTAACAATCCATGTTCATATTTGTTCAATGTGATATGATTAATGTGTTGTTAATGCTTCGGCTAGTATGCGAATGGGGTGGAAACGCCCCTTTTTATTTTCCTTATTGTGTTTTGAATCGTTCAGCATACTTAAAAATTTTATTGTAATTTGTTTTTTAATTTTTTAATAAAAAACAGGGCATAAAAATGTTTATAATTATTATTGATTTTATACCCTGTTTTATTTCTAGATGAAATGTAATGATAATAGATATTATGTAAACAGGGGTTATAAATTAAAACAACTAAAAGCTTTATAATAAGCCATTTTGCAGCTGGTAATTGATGATTGGTTCATTTTTAATAAATTCAGCCGTGCTCATTTTAGCAATTTCATCGCGCGAAAAGGTTTTGTTTGGCGGATTTTGAATCCCGGAACCCTGCATTGAGCCTGTCATTAAACGTTCTTTGGCAATTTCATTGTTCTTATTTAAGAGTTCAAAAGCATTTTCGCTGTTTTTTGCCTGCTGCCTTAAAAGTGCCGCCTTTTCCAATTCCAAAACCACCGCTTCAATATTTTTTAAATCCTCTCTATTGAGCTCAATATCAAGCTTTTGAAGGTAATTTAAAAGACACTCGCGCGCTTTTAGAAATTCGCTTTTTGAAATATCAAAATCAGCTTCAATATTGGGTTTTTGTAGACTGCTATCCTTAAAAGCATTGTATTGATTTAAATTCCACCCGGTTTGGTTTGATACACCATTGTTATTGAAGGTTGCTGCCATATTTTGTTTTATTGATTCTCCCGTTTGTGTATCAATAATTTTCAATAAAACCAGTGTATCAACGTATTTGAGGTGCTCTTGAAGGTTTAAGTTGCATCTGTGTCCCGGGTTAAAGCTATTTTGTAAAGAATTATTAAGATAATTATTCATTTTAAATTCTCCTTTTATTCAATGCTGGCTTTAATTACAGCTAAGGCAGACGGGTTTAAAGTCAATGAGCCAAAGGTATATAGCCCTCTTACAATTGATGAAAACGAGCTTTGTGCTCTTAATGTCTCGATTTTTTTGATTTGTGAGGCATACGTTATTGCATCTTTTGTACCGGCTAAAATCGTATAGCTGTCTGTATCTTTGCCTACATTATTGCTCACAAATACTTCCAGCCCTGCAATTTTACCTATAGAACCACTTGAAAGCGTTTTGTCGCCTAGATTTGCTGCATTTGTAAATTCGCTGCAAAGAAGCAAAAGCTCTTCTACATCGGGGTGAATCACAACCCAGCCTTGCTTTTCAGATGTAATTGCACCGGAAGATTTCAGCAATTTTGCAAGCTTTACAAATTGGGCATAAATTGTGTCTGAAGTCAGCGCCTGGAGGGCGGAATCACTTCCTATAACATTATCTGCTGCAGCATTTTTTGATTCACTGAATAAATACTTGTCAATTGCAGTCTCCACAGCGCTTTTAGCCTTATTTACTATCGTATCAAGTATGTTAACATTGCTTTGCGCCTGGTTTATATCCGGTACACTAAAGCCAAAATACACGCTCTGGTCTAGTTTCAGCGTTTTCTTTTCGCTCTCCGCCGCGCCATATGAGTCGATAGAGCCGGAATATGCCCCGGTTGTAACCTCAAGCGGCGTTATAATATTGATTTGGCTTGTGCCCTTGTCTGCATCCGCTTGATAGTCGCGGTTTACGCACTGCAGCATTACGCAGTTTTTATCAAGCCCGGCATTTAATTTTTGGCTCCAAACCTCTCTCTTAAATGCCTCATAGTCTGACTTTACGGTTTCATCTGTCATAAAATTTCCTTTCTTTTAAAAATACTACATATATATGAGAATTGGGGATAAAGCTTTGCTACTAAAGGGTTTTAAAGGCTTTTTATATAAATTTGGGATTAAATATACTCCAAATTTCAATATTTTTCGGCGTGTTGTTAACAATAGTTTCGTTTTTCAAAGTTGCTTCGTGTTGAAATCCAAGCTTAGTAAGGAAATTTGGCGTATAAATATTATCAAAATAGCATTCTGCCTTAATTTTATAGATATTTAATGTATTAAAAGCGTGTAATAATAAGCTTTTTGCCCCTATTATTGCTGTTTTGCCGCGGGCTGATTTTTTAAAGCAAATAGTCGCAGATACAGTATATATAAGCTTTTTATGCGGAA
>CAJUJH010000005.1 GCA_910586855.1 Candidatus Gastranaerophilales bacterium | reverse complement strand
GCACAATTGCAGGCATTTAAAGCTGCAACATCCAACAGGCTGGGAACAGATGAAAGAGTATTATTTGATATGTTCCAAAAAATGGATGATACAGCACTTAAGGATTTCCTTAAATACTGCAAAGCTCAAAATGTTGATGTAAAAGAAATTATAAAAGGCGAAACCAGCTTGGAAACACAAAAATCTTTAATTCAAAAAATAAAAACGCTTGAAGGCACTAATCCTGCAGCAAAAACAACGGTTGACCCGCAAGACAATACTGAAAGAAGCGAAGAGCAAATCCGCGCAGATATTGCAACTTCAAGAGCTCAAGCACTTCACGCTGCAATGGATAGAGCCGGCACCGATGAAGATGTTGTAAAAGATATCATTAATAATACAGCGGGGCAAGATTTGGTCGATGTAATAAAAGAATACGAAAGAATGTATGGCACAACACTTGAAAAAGCTATAAAAGATGATTTCAGCTGGATGAGCGGCGAGAGTAATTTATTAAGAAAACTTGATGCAGCAGTCTCAGAAGTTACAGCCTATGAAAACATGATAAAAACCAACCCGCAACTTAATGCACCTGAAAGAACAGCAATCACTCTTGAAGATTTACATAAGGCACAATTGCAGGCATTTAAAGCTGCAACATCCAACAGGCTGGGAACAGATGAAATGGTTGTATACCAAATGCTTCAAAATGGCTCTATGACAGATGATGACATAAAAGCACTGGACAGCGCACTGAAATCTAAGAACTCAAGCTTGATTGCACTGTTAAAAAGCGAATTTAGCGGTGAAACATTAAAGGCTCTTATAAGGCGCGTAGAAAGCTTGGGCATTAAAGAAACAGCCAAGTAAAGTAAAAAGTATAAAGCAATATAAAAGAATTAAAACAGGGTACAAATAATATACCCTGTTTTTCTTTCTATACAAGGGTTTTAGAATATTTGTAAACAATTGTAACAGATTTTCCAATTATTGAAATTAAATAAATCTTATATACTTTATATATATGAAAGGTAAAAAATACAGGAGCAACAAAAAAGTGTCATACGATACAGGAATGCAAAACATTAAATACCCTGACTACAGCTCTTCTGTTCCAACAGCAGGTGTTCAACCCCAAACAGATGCAACACCCGCAGTTAACGGAGAAGGCACTGCAGATACAGTATTCACTGCTCCAGAAGCAGGTACTGCAAATACAGTTAATGCTACAGATGACCTTTTTACAGTAGATTCAGATGCTGATACTGAAGCACTAACCCAACAACAAACAGAAGTAAGCGCAGCTGTTAGCAGTGCAGAAGAAAATCACGGAAACATCTCTACAGAAATTGAAGAGTATGAAGCCAGAATCCAAAGACAAGATGAATACATTGAGCGTTTATCAGATGAAATTCAAGCCCTCCAAGTAGCAAACGATGTTCTTGAAAGCGTAAACCAAGCATTAACTCTTCATTCAAAAGTTCTTCAAGCAAGAATTGAAAAGCTGGATACACAAATTGAAGCAAATTCAGGCATATTGGGAACAATCTCAAACGGAATCAGCAGCTTGTTTGGTAAAGGTGTTGACGTTAAGGCCCTAAAAGCAGAAAAAGCTCAGCTTGAAGCAAAAAAAGCAGAAGTTGATGCACAAATTGAAGCAAACAATAATGAAATAAACAGCAATGAAGCCAAGGCAACAGCTAAAGATGCAAACAAAACAAGAACAGAAGAATGCAAAGCTAAAAATGAAGCTCACGCAGCATCTTTAAAAGAACAATTAGCACCTTTAGAAGAAAAAATTCAAAACGGTACAGCAACTCTTGAAGAAATTAAAGCAGCAATCGAAGCAGCAAACGAACAAAACGGCATTGAAGCTTCAGATGAAGATGTAACAAAAGCAGCGCTTGTATATATGGATGCAGGCAAGAAAACAGGCGACAATGCAAGCAACTTAAGTGCATCAAATAATCTTCTGGATGGTTTAAATGCAGGCGATATGTCAGTTAGCAATACAACTCCAGATGAAAACACTGCAGGAAAAGATGATGTAACAAACTCAGTTTCAAACTTCTTAAATTCAGCAGATGAAACAGGAAAATGCGACAATGAAGAGCTTGCAAATGCATATGACGGCACCGGAATAAGCAAAGAAGAAGCTATTCAAAGAGTAGAATTTTTTGAAACAATTGCAAACTATGAAGAAATCGGCGTTAGTATTAATGTAGCAGACTTAGCTAATATGACAGCAGCACAGCTTGATTCAGTGGTTGAATCAGCAATAGTACAAGATGTTATTAAATCTACTTCAACCAAAGTAATGGGCAGTGCAGTAAACATTTCAAGCAAAAAAGAAATGCAAGAAAATTCAGAAGCAACAAGCGATTTCATTGATAGCACAGATGCACTTAACAGCTACTACAATGCAAATGATGTAAATGATTTTGAAGTTAAAGCATTCTTAAGCTTGGGCGGAACAATGAAATCAAACATAAGCCAAGGATATGTTTACGATACTTCAAGCCTTCAACAAATGAGCAGCAATGCACAAGTTCTTCTTACATCATTAAAAACATCAGTAAATAGCAATGAAAACTTAAACAGAAGCTCTGATACATTATTTATACAAGAAAAAAGTAAAACATCAGATATTCTTGATGAAGCAGAAAAAACACTCGGCAATGAATCAGCAGATACTGATAAATTGTCTGAATGCAAAGTTGAATTTTTAAACTTAACCAGCGGATACAACAATGCAGACAGTGACAGTGAACAAGCAAGCTATATAAAACTTATGCAAGACCTTGGCGAAAAAGGTAAAAGAATTAAAGAAAACCCAGACAGCCAAAATCCATACATTGAAGGCTCTATTTGGATAGCTGCATAATAGAAAATATACACATAATAACTTAAGCCCGAAAATTCGGGCTTTTTTTAATATTATTTAATACAGTTTACACTCCTGTAAAAAATCTGTATAATTAATTAAATAGCTAACCATAGGAGAATTTAATGGAAAATTTAAAAGTTGCAATCGGATGTGACCACGGCGGATTTCACTTAAAAGAAAAAATTAAAGAATACTTAGAAGTTCATAATATTGAACATAAAGATTTTGGTATTTTCCAAAAAGAAGCAAGTGATTATCCTGAAGTTGCAAAAGAAGTATCAAAAGCTGTTGCACAGGGTGAATTTGACAGAGGAATACTGGTTTGCGGAACAGGACTTGGCATGAGCGTTACTGCAAATAAAACAAAAGGCATAAGAGCAGTTTCTATAGAAAATACATACTCTGCAAGAGTTTCAAGAGCACATAACAATTCAAATGTTTTATGTTTGGGCGAACGTGTAATTGGTGATTACTTAGCGCTTGATATTGTTGACATTTGGCTAAAAACCGGTTTTGAAGGCGGAAGACATAAAAAACGTATTGATATGATTGAGTAATTTGCCCTACACGATTAATTTGAGAAAAATTATTTTGGTGGTAAACTAAGAGATATGAATTAGTAATCCGATTTTAAGGAAGTTTATAATGTTTGAAAGATTTACCGAAAAAGCAATAAGGGTAATAATGTTAGCCCAGGAAGAGGCAAGACGCCTCGGACATAATTTTGTAGGCACAGAACAGGTTCTGCTTGGTCTTATAGGGGAAGGTTCCGGCGTGGCAGCAAAAACCCTAAAATCAATGGGTGTAAATATCAAAGATGCAAGAGCCCAAGTTGAAAAAATAATAGGCAGAGGTTCAGGCTTTGTTGCCGTTGAAATCCCTTTTACTCCAAGAGCAAAAAAGGTTCTTGAACTATCATGGGATGAAGCAAGACAGCTTGGACACAACTACATTGGCACAGAACACCTTCTTTTAGGATTAATAAGGGAAGGAGAGGGCGTTGCAGCAAAAGTTCTTGAAAATTTAGGTGTAGACCTAAACAAGTGCCGCAGCAATGTCATAAAGCTGCTTGGTGAATCCAGAACAGGTCAAGGACCTCAAACAACTACTGCAGGTGCACCTCAGTCTAAAGCAAAAACGCCGAGTTTGGATGAATTTGGTACAGACTTAACCCTTGCAGCACAAGAGCAAAGACTTGACCCCGTTGTCGGCAGAGAAAAAGAAATCGAAAGAGTTATTCAAATCTTAGCCCGTCGTACAAAAAATAATCCGATTTTAATCGGTGAACCCGGTGTTGGTAAAACTGCTATAGCTCAAGGCTTAGCAATGAAGATTATTGATTGCGAAGTTCCTGATATCTTAGAAAATAAAAAAATTATCCAGCTTGATATGGGTCTTTTGGTTGCAGGAACAAAATACAGAGGTGAATTTGAAGAACGTCTTAAAAAGATTATGGATGAAATTCGCCAGGCAGGAAACATTATTCTTGTTATTGATGAAATGCACACCCTAATTGGTGCCGGTGCCGCTGAAGGCGCCATTGATGCTGCCAACATATTAAAACCTGCTTTAAGCCGCGGGGAAATTCAGGTTATTGGTGCAACAACACTTGATGAATACAGAAAACATATTGAAAAAGACTCTGCTCTTGAAAGACGTTTTCAAATGGTTCTTGTGGAACAGCCTTCAATTGATGAAACTATTCAGATTATCAAAGGTTTAAAACCAAAATATGAAGAGCATCACAAATTATTCATATCAGATGAAGCAATAATTGCCGCAACTGAGCTTTCAAGTAAATTTATAACAGAAAGATTTTTACCGGATAAAGCAATTGACCTTATTGATGAAGCAGCTTCAAAAGTGCGCTTAAACGTTTCAAGTCTGCCCCCGGAAGGAAAAGAACTTGAAAAAGAATTAAAGGCAACAATCAAAGAAAAAGAAGATGCAATAAGAAATCAGGAATTTGAAAAAGCATCTGACTTAAGAGACCTTGAAGCACAAATCAAAGATAAAATCAGAGAATATCAAGATTCTTGGAAAAACACACAGGATGCAAATAAACCCACGGTTGGCGTAGATGAAGTTGCAGCTGTTGTTTCAACAATTACAGGTATTCCTGTTACAAAAATAACTGAAGGCGAATCTGAAAGATTATTAAAACTGGAAGAAACACTTCATGCAAGAGTTATCGGTCAAAATGAAGCTGTTGTAGCCTTATCCAAGGCAATAAGACGTGCTCGTGTAGGATTAAAATCACCGAATAGACCTATAGGGAGTTTTATTTTCTCTGGTCCTACAGGTGTTGGTAAAACAGAGCTTGCAAAAGCTTTGGCAGAAGCCGTGTTTGGTTCAGAAGACAATATCGTGAGAATCGATATGTCAGAATTTATGGAAAAACACACAACATCAAAATTAATTGGTTCTCCTCCGGGATACGTCGGCTATGATGATGGCGGACATATGACAGAAATAATAAGGAAAAAACCATATTCTGTCGTATTGTTTGACGAAATTGAAAAAGCGCACCCTGATGTATTCAATATAATGCTGCAAATTTTAGATGATGGCCGTTTGACAGATTCTAAGGGCAGATTGGTTAATTTCAAAAATACAATCATCATTATGACATCAAACGTTGGTGCCAGCATGATAACTTCCACTCAAAAACTTGGTTTCTCTGTTTCGCAGGATTCCAAGAAAGATAAATATGAAAAATTAAAAGATACAGTTATGGAAGAAATGAAAAAATCATTCAGACCAGAATTTCTAAACCGTATTGATGATATTATCGTATTTGCACACCTTAGTCAGGAAGAAATCAGACAAATTGTTGACCTTATGCTTAAAGATTTGTTTAAACGTCTTGATGAAAGAGAATTAAAAATCGAAGTGGGTGATGATGTTAAAGATTATCTTGCAAAAGAAGGCTACAATGAAGCTTATGGTGCAAGACCGCTAAGAAGAGTTATTCAAAAGAAAATCGAAGATGTGCTTGCAGAAGAAATTTTAACAGGTAAATACGGTGCAAATGACACATTATTGATGAAAATGCAGGATGATTGCATAGTTATTGAGAAAAAATAACTATTCCAAAATAAAAAATATTAAAAGCTTGTTGCAAAATCGAAACAACAAGCTTTTTTGTATGCAAAATTAATTAATAAAATAGCAAATTTTTAAATTCAGAATTTTTAAATTATATACAAAAATTTTATAAGATAATATCTTTTTAAATAAAACTCATTGGATACAAAAATGAAGATACAAAACAATTTTTCTACAATAAATTTTACCGAATTAAGAGCCACTTATGATGCTTTGAAAAGACTTGCCGTACTCACAGATGGTGATGGGGTTAATGATACACAAAAAGCCTATAATAAATTAATGCAAATATCCAATAAAAATGATATAATTTTACTTCTTGATATATATAATGATACCGGCTCCAAGGTATCAAAATTAACCCCACTTACAGAAGATGTAATTGAGATTTCCTGCAATGATGATTATACTCAAGGGATAGAAGATGCAATTGATAAGCTTGATACAGATTCAAAGAGCAGTGATATTTTTTTATTTGATACCGCAAGGCAAAGGATTTTAATGCAAATGAAGCATAAATAAAAAATCTATTGCACAAATTTCATTATCTTAATACAATAAGATAAGAAAGCCTTCATTGAATAATTTAGATGGGCACAAAATAGGTACTAAAACAAAATAGTGAATTGAAAACTTAATAAAATCAATGGAGAGGTGTCCGAGTGGTTTAAGGTGCAGACCTGGAACGTCTGTGTGGGGGCGACTCCACCGAGGGTTCGAATCCCTCCCTTTCCGAATTTTAACCCACCTAATCAAAGGTGGGTTTTATTATGTATCAATCTTAATCAGCAATGTATATCTGGCAATTTAGTTAAACGTGTATCTTTATATTTAAAATAATAAGCTCCTTGGTAGCACTCGCTTGATGTCAGCTGATTTTTTTCTCTGTATATCTCACGCGTCAAAGGTGACAGTTTCCATATCTGCCCTTTATATTCAACTTCACGCTCACCCGCTACTTTCGCAACAATTGAAGCGTCTGAAGCAAAAACTATTTTATCACCGTTTTTTAGTCCTTTTTTATAAAAACTGAATTTTTCACCTTGTTTTCTCGCTTTTGTTACTTTTTCAAACTCACATTCCTGCTGCTTAACTGTTTCCGGGAATACAGGTTCCCCTGCAAATGCAGACAACAGTTGCTTTGCAAGCTCAACATCCAAAGCAAATAATTCACTTTCGCCAACCCGATGTTTTCCAAATATCTCAATTATAAGTTTCTCTTTATCCTTATAGTTATCTACTTTAACAGCAAAATACCTCTTTAAACCAACAACATTGTAATAACCATTTGATTCAAGAAATCTCATGCGCTCTTTAAAGTTTTCCAGTTGAGTTTGACCAATCTTAATTAAACCGGAAACCGCAGTAGTCATTATATAAATTATCCCGGAATCTTCTTTCTTTTTCATCTACACCTGCCTAATAATATTTATAAATTAAAACAACATACATAAAAAAATAGCAAGGGAGAGATTCGAACTCTCGACCTCACGGGTATGAGCCGTGCGCTCTCACCAGCTGAGCTACCTTGCCATTTTTAAAACTTATTTAATTTTCAATTAATATTGCCTAAACAATATATTCTTTAGTCATATTATCCCAAGAATATAAAAAAAACGCAAGAAGAATTTAAAATTAAAATATACCAAGCCCGATACTTGAAATCTCGGCTATAAGGCTCCTTTTGTTGATGGCAATTCGTTTTGATAAGCCTTATTAATAGAACATGCCGTCTTTAAAGCTCTGGCAAAAGCCTTAAATGCGGCTTCAATTATATGATGAGTATCAAATCCTTCTAATTGCCTGATATGAAGAGTAATACCGGCATTTTGCGCAAAAGTATTGAAAAAATGAACCAATAATACCGTTTCAAAATCAGAAGTACGCTCATCCTTTAAATTAAAGCTGCAAACACAATATGCCCTTCCAGAAATATCCAATACGCAATGACACAAGGCATCATCCATAGGAATAAACATGCTGCCATAGCGATTGATACCAATTTTGTCGCCAAGAGCCTCCCTGAACGCCTGTCCTAAAACAATTGCAACATCTTCAACTAAATGATGAGAGTCTAAATCAAGGCTTTTAGCAGATAAATCTATATCAAATTTACCATGCCAGCTAAATTCACGAAGCATATGAGAAAAGAAATTAACAGGTGTTTCAATATTATTCTTACCAGTACCATCAATATTTAACCTTAAAGAAATATCTGTTTCTTTTGTTGTTCTTGAAGTATCAACTATTTGCATATAGTTTCCTTCCTAAATAATTCTAAAATTTTATAAGCGCCGTTTATTACATCTTTTGCTCCGCATTTTTTAAGCGAGGCTGTGGTATTATCAATACTTGCAGCGTTTGGCGGAATTATGCCAAAAACATCCACACTAGCATCACATCCGGCTTTGATATCATCTACAGTATCACCAAAAAAGGACAAATCATTATAATAGCAGCATTCTTTAATTTTATTTAACCCGTCAGGACAGGGTTTAGACCTTCCGGGCTCCACATCTTCAAGGCATACAAAATAATCAAAATATTCTTTTATGCCAAATTTTTCTAAAGAATAAAAGGCTTCTTTCTTTGGACGCCCTGTAAACACAGCTAAATCATAATCTTTAGCAAGTGTTTTGAAAAATTCTTTATCTAAAACAATTTTCTCATTATCAATAGCACCCTTTGAGCCTTCTTTTTCAGGATTATAAAAAATATCTTGGAATATTTCAACAAGTTTTGAATAATCAGCTTCAATTCCTTTTTTATCAAGCAAATATTTTGTTAAATCCCAATCATTTGATAAGCCGCCCAAATTTTTCGCTTCCTGCATATCAGCAGCTGTACACTCGCAGCCTGCAAAATACTCAAAAGTTTTTTGAATAGCATATCTATAAGAATTTGAAACATCAAAAACAACTCCGTCCAAATCAAAAACCAGCATATCTTTTTGTTTTAATGCTTCAATTATTTTTTTAGAATCCTCTATAGAAGGAATGCCAATCCTTAAATATCCGCTTAATTCAGAATTAGAAAATCTCCTGACTAAAATTCCATTTTTCAAAAGCTTCCTATACGCAAAATCAGCCTTTTGCTTAAAATCAACAAAAATAAAATTAGCTTCACTTTTATATGGAGTAAAACCAAGTTTTTCTAATTCATCATATAAAAATTCTTTTGATTTTTTCACCTCATTTTTTACAAACTCAAAGTGTTCTGCATCCAAAAGCGCCTGAATGCCTGCAAATACTGCCATAGCATTAACCGAATAAGGTGAAATAATCTTTTTAAAATTAACAATAAAATCTTTATCCGCCAAAATAAAGCCCAGCCGAAGCCCTGCAAGACCGTAATCTTTGGAAAACGATTTTACGCAAATCAAATTTTTATATCTTTTTACAAGATTGTAATATTCATTTTCACTATAACTTGAATAATTCACATACGTTAAATCTAAAAGAATCATTCTGTCAGGGCATTTTTGTAAAACCTCCTCAACAACGGAAGGTTCAATAATATCACCCGTAGGGTTATTTGGAGTTGCAAGATAGATAATCTTAACATCAGGCTTTAAATTCTCTAAAAGCACATCTATCGTAAATTTCCATTTTGCAGCATATTTTATATTTAAATATTTAGCACCGATTATCTTAGAATATAATTTCGGCATACTAAAAGAAGGTGTAAAAGCAAGTACACTGTCATTTTTATTTAGATATGCAGATAAAACAATATTTATAGCTTCATCACAGCCATTTGTAAGTAAAAAATTATCTTTATTAAAACCAAATTTTGAAGCCAGCGTCTCTATTAATTCACCATAGCAAGGATATAGATTAAAACGTCTTAAATCTAGTTTTTTAAACGCCTCAACAACATTTTTTGAAGGTCCAAACACATTTTCATTAGAATCAAGTTTTAAAACGCATTTAGGATAAAATTCATCAACCGAGTACGGCCCAATATTTTCTAAAGTACTTTTTGGTATAAACATATGAGGATTATACCCTAAAAAGCCCTTCAAAACAAGCTGATAAAAGAAAAGAAGGATAGTTTAAAGACGGATATTACCATCCACCATTTGCATACATCTGTCTGTCCCGAGTTTCAATTCTTAAATTTGCAAGCTCTATATCATCGTAATCAATATAGGCATGTTGAAAGAGATTTTTCCCTGTTCTTATGGTTACTTCATTATCAGGTTGAATAAGATTTTTTGGAATAAGAATCTCTTGATTATCGCCGTTAATCGCAAGTTCACCAATTTTTTGACCATTAAAAATAACTTCTGCAGGGCTTGAATACACATGGGTAATCCTGTTTTGCCCCATTTCTTTTGCAAGTCTGGTATCAAGACCGATAACCGTACCTATAACAAGTACTACTTCATCTTTTTGAGACATTGGAGGCATTTTAAATCTTTTTGTAAAAAATGTCCCAACCGATTTTATTCTAAAATCACCTGAATTTGCAGAGGTATCGGCAAAAACATCATCGCCAAGGTGAAATAAATGCGCTTCAAGCTGTATATCACCACCCTTAGAGCGCTCAATTCCAAGCTTTAAAGGCTGATTCATGGAGTTTTTATCAATAGTTAAAGAATATGGTCTAAAACCTTCTTTTTCAACAGATAACACAGTAGTAGAATCAATTTTAGTATTTAATTCAAATCTGCCGTCTTTATCACTGTAAGTTTCAAACCTTTGCTTTGGAATACTTACGCGCGCTTTGTCAACAGGCTCTCCGCTTTCAGCATCAACAACCTGGTTTCTTGCATATAGTTTATCATCCTGGCGCACTTTACCTGAGATAACATCGGCAAAAGATGAAGAAACTGCCAATAAAAATATAAAAGATATTAGAAATATTCTTTTCATAAAAAATCCTTTTTACACGTTTTTATGCTGATTAAATTCTAAATAAAACTTTTTTTAATCGGTCAAAAGGATATAAGAAAAAGAAATAGATTAAACTCTCATTTTGGGTAATTTAAAAAATATAAAAATATATAAAAAATAAAAGCAACGCTAATATGGGAGGAAACAAAATGAATAAATTTTTAAATATTTTACAAGGAATCTGCTACATCCTAATTGTTTTAGGAGCAATAAACTGGGGGCTTGTAGGCGGTTTCAATTTCAACCTTGTTGAGTATTTATTCAACCAAGGTGCACTCACAAGAACAATCTACATCCTAATCGGTATTGCAGCGATTGTTTCAATAATTTTAACAATTAAGTACACTATGGATAACAGAGAATATTAATGATTTTTAAGCCGCACTTTTAAATTTAAGCGCGGCTTTATTTTATATTCTTACCTGTATTCTTATTCTCTGCATCCTTAGAGTAATTGGCGGTTCCTGGAAATTCTTTGCTTCCTGTACGCAATTCAGTTAATTTATATTGAATTTTTGGAATTAAATATGCAATACCAAAGCCGGAAACCGCCATACCAAGAAGCCTGAATGCAAAATTAAAATTAGTAGTACGTTTTGCAAAATTTTGCACCACGCCTGCATCAATCTCTTTTATACCCTTATCTGAAGCATATTTAATAAGGTTATTCGAAAAATCATCAATACTGTCTCTGATTCCTTCAACAACTTTTCTTGATACAAACTTTTTAGAATTAGAAGCAGCACCGTAAGTTCCGGCATCAAGTGCTTTTTTAATAAATTCAGGTTCCGTATTCCAGCCATTTGATAGAATGTCAACCACCTGCTGCTTGGATAAAATTGATTCTTCAAGCATTTTAGGCTGTAATTCAGACATCTTTAATGCCTTTGCTTCATACATATTTGATGTTGCAGTGTTAAATTCTTTAAGCGTTGTAACGTCCTTTTTAAACGGTATTTTTGTTAAAACATCAGATATTTCTTTAGGTATATCTTTAGTATTCTTTCTAAATTCTTCAATTGAAAACTTATTATTACCCATAGCATTCAGAAGATGATTCTTATAAACTTCCAGAGAATCAGGGTGTATAGGTGTATTGCCTGTCATTTTATTTAAAAGAGATACAACATGCGGAGTTGCAAGCAAATAGAAATAAATAGCTGAAGTATCTCTAAATAAAAACTCAAATCCTTCAATTTTATTCCTTGAATTTGCAACACGTCCTGCAATCATGCCAACATCTGTAGACATCAGGCGCCATGCTGTTTTATTTTCTAAATTATAAGCAGCTGTTGAAAGCAAATCTACAACATGCCCAGAGCCCTTAAAAGAAATATCTTGTTTTTTTGCACCATCTACAAATTTATCCATAGAAGGAGCAATCAAGCTAAAACCTAAACTTGGCGCAGTATAAGAAGCATTATCTGATACTTTTTGCAAAGTTTCATTTTTTAAAGTATTTATATTTTGTTCAGAATTATTCTGTTTTTCTCTATTTTGAGACATCTCAGTCAATTTATGATTAAGTTTAGGCAGCACAAAACCCATAAAAAATGTTGCAATAGCAGCACTTGCAGCCACTTTGCCAAATTTAAAAATTGCAGTTTTAGCTGCGCCATCTTTAACATTATTTAAAAATGGCGCCCTTAATTCATCTTTTCCTAAATCAACATCAAGATTTTTGATGCCGGCTTTTTTACCCAAAAAATCACCGACTTTATTTAAAATTTTAACCCCGAAAAGCCAAAAAATCGCACCGGTGGTTTCTTCTCTAAACCTCTCTCTTCCTTCAACTTTTCCACCTCTTTTATACCCTTGATAAGTGCGCCCAACTGTTCCTACAGTTTCTATAACAGCCACAGGAAGTATTTTATCAGGGTTTACAAGTGTTGATAATGCTCTTGTTGTATTAAAATTTACCATCTTCTATAAATATTATCAGGTTTGCAAAAATATAAAGCTCCTGAAAAATATTTTTTGCCAACAAGATACCAAAATTCTTTATTAAATTAAGCAAGCTCATAATTAGTCATATCAGCAATTTGCTTGCGCCAATTTTGAATAATATCTTCCTCATCATCAAGATATGATATAGGGGTGCCGACTTCAAGTTTTATTTTATTTCTTTTAAAGATATTCCAGTTATACTGCTCAACTCCGCTTATTGCAACCGGTAAAATATCAACCTTTACCATTTTTGCAAGTACTACAAAACCTTTGTTTATAGCTTCAATTTTTTTATTTTTCCTTATTCCGCCCTGTGGAAAAATACACAGGCTAAAATTTGCTTTAAAAACTTCTTTTGCACTCTTTATTGTTGAAACTTCAAGCTTTTCGCGATTAACAGCAAAAGCACCGAGTCTTGAAATATTTCTTCTCACATACCAGCCTAAAAAACCTTTTCCTTCAAAAAGTTCTTTTTTTGCCATATAAGCAAGCCCAATATTTGTTGCAAGAGTAGCTAAAAACGGGTCAAAGTATGAAATATGATTCGGAGCAACAATACAAGGGCTCTTCACCTTATAGTTATTTTTTTTACACTCAATTGAATAAAACAAAAAAGCAAATGGTAAAAATATAATATTTAAAGCATAAATTTGGAACAGCTTTGTAAAAATATTGAAATCTTTAGCATATTTTCTTGTATAATTCCTTTTAGCTCTCATTTCTTCATTCATCAGCTTCTCCTTGCGATAACTTAATAATTTTATCGCTCCAAATTTTTACCATCTCCTTGGTATCATCATTATAATGAATAGGTTTTCCGATTCTTATAATTATTTTACTTTCAAAGGGCTTTCTGTCTTCCTTGAGCGCCCCGGTTATCGCAACAGGTAAAATATCACACTTTAAGGTTTTTGCAATGCCTGCAAACCCTCTTGTAATATTATCCATATTACCGTCAGTTTCCCTTGTTCCTTGGGGAAAAAGCCCTAGAGCCCATTTTGTCTTTTTAATTCCTAAAGCTGTCTTAATCGTTGAAACTCCAAGCTTTTCACGATTAACCGCAAAGGCGCCGAGCAAATCAAGAAAAAATCTTGCAATCGGTTTTTCAAAAAGTTCTTTCTTTGCCATATAAGCTATAGGATGCTTCACCGCAGCAACAACTAAAAAAGGGTCTATAGCACTCATATGATTTGATGCAACTATAAAAAATCTGTCTTTGGGCACATTTTCTCTGCCGTAGATTTTTAACCCGCATGCTATTTTATAATATCCGCCATATACAACTGAACATGTCAGCCACTGAAAAAACGCTCTAAAGGCATTAAATTCTTTTGGCTCTCTGTGCGTATAAGACCTTTTCTCTTTTTTATCAGTATCAGTCATAAATCTCCTGAATTTAATACTCAATAATTATCATCTTATCAATTTGCTAAAAATATAGATTTTGTTATAATTTTAACATAGAAAAATTATAGAATATAATTTCTATGGGGAGAAATAAAATGAAAAATAAAATTCTTGCTCTATTACTTGCCTTAACAATGGTATCACCAGTTTTTGCCTACACTGTAGGAAGCGTAAATTATAGAGAAATTTTACAAAACTACTCAAAAGCAAAAGCTGTCCAAAGCGAAATCGAAGACAGAGAAAATTCAATGCAAAGATTCCTGCTTGATAAAGAAAAAGAATTTAAAAAAATACAATCTCCTGTTCAGAAAAAAAGTTTTGAAGAACAAACGGCAAAAGCATTTGCTCAGCAGCAGGCTGCTTATCAGTCTTTCAAAAACAAAAAAGAAAAAGAAATTGATGATGCTATAGTAGATGCAATTAAATCTGTTGCAATTGAAAACAAAATTGATACCGTTATGGATGCAAGAGTCATGTTTTTTGGCGCGGTTGATATTACCCAAAAAGTTATCACAAAATTAAACATAGGCGGAAAATAGCCTGCACAGCAAGTTTTACAAAAAAGACCGGTAAAACTTTATGAAAAAAAATTAAAACTTTACAAAAAAGTATTTTTTGTATAATATAAATTCATCTGGAGGAGTGCCAGAGCGGTTTATCGGAGCGGTCTTGAAAACCGTCGTACGTGACGAGCGTACCGTGGGTTCGAATCCCACCTCCTCCTTTTTCTTTTATAAAAAAGAAAAAATTGAATAAATGCTGAGTTTTCAAATTTTAAACTAAAAACCAAAGTTATCATTATAATTAATTTTGCAGAGGTTAAATTATCTGCACAATAAGTTTATCTGAACCAGGAATATTGAATTAAACTAAATGAGGTAAATTATGGCACAGTATCTTCACTTAAACATTTACAAAAAATCTTTTGATTTTCTTGTAAAGCTGACTCAGCTTACATCAAATTTTCAAAGGGATTTTCGCTTCACAATAGGGGAAAAATTAAACAGCACAACAATAGGTTTTATAGTTCTTATTTACAAGGCAAACAGCGCAAAAGATAATGAGCGCGTTGAATATATTGTAAAACTTTTAGACGAGCTTCAAAAAATCACTGTGCTTACCCGCCTTGCAACAGAATTAAAAAATATCCCAAGAGAAAGATATATGGAGCTTGCACTTATGCTTGAAGAAATTGAAAAGCAGCTAAACGGCTGGAAAAACCATTCCGTAAAAACAGTTGAAGAATTAGAACAAAAAGCACTCGTTTAACAAACGCACAAATTTTCTAAAAACCTCGCTGTCTGAATCAAAGTGCCATCCAAAGTTAAATAGGCAAAATGTCTTCCTAAAGAACAAAAAAAATGCAAAATGAAGAAAAACCAAAAATAATAAAAAATAAGATTGATAAAATAAAACTTCAAGAGCTTACTCTTCAAGCTGTTTTTGATGCCTATTATGACTGCAGGAAACGAAAAAGAAATACCATGCAGTCTATGAAATTTGAATGGCAGCAAGAAAAAAATCTGTTTCGGCTATATCAGGAATTAAAAGACGGCACATATGAAATAGGAAAAAGCATCTGTTTTGTTGTCACCATCCCAAAGCCAAGAGAAGTATGGGCAGGAGCCTTTAGAGACAGAATTGTCCATCACCTAATCTATAATGCAGTAAAAGAAAGATTTGAAAACCGTTTCATAAAAGATACATTCAGCTGCATCCCAAAAAGAGGAACTCTTGCAGGCGCCATCCGCGCCAGAGATTTTGCAAAAAGAATTACAAGAAACTACTCTAAAACCGCCTACTATATGAAAGCAGACATCAGTAATTATTTTAACAGCATAAATAAAACAATTCTGCTTGATATTATAAGAAGATACGTTAAAGAAAAATGGATTATGGATTTAATAACACAGGTAATAAACCATGACCCAAGAACAAACGTATTTTTAAAATCTAAAAAAGAACTGTGGGATATACTCCCCGCACACAAATCACTATTTAATGCAAAGAAAAATAAAGGTTTGCCGATTGGTAATCTTACAAGCCAGTTTTTTTCAAACGTATACCTTAATCCGCTAGACCAGTTTGTAAAACATACTCTTAAAATTAAATACTACTGCAGGTATGTGGATGATGTGCTTTTAATGCATTATGACCCAAAATATTTAAACTACTGCTACGATATGATTGATGATTTTTTGAAAAGAAATTTAGATTTATGTCTAAACCCGAGAAAAAAGAATATGAACCACGTTTCAAAAGGATTTGACTTTGTAGGACATGTTATAAAGCCAAACCGTATATATTTAAGAAATACAATCATTAAAAAATCCTTTGACACTATAAAAGAATGGGAAAAAGACAAAAACCGCTACAAAGAAGAAAATTTAACTATTTTCAGAAATAAACTAAATAGCTATTTAGGTATGTATATTCATGTAAACGGCTACAGATTAAGGAAAAAACTCTGTGAAAAAGCCACTACTCTTTTTACGGCATCCGATGAAGATTTTACAAAAATTTATCTTGTAAAAAATAACCCCGAAAACCAAGAATCTTAACCTCAAGTATTTTACTTTCTTTTGTATAAAAAAGTTATATAATATACATTAGAGGTAGGATGCCTTGGAAAATTGTTTATCTAAAATTAAATTACTGTCCGTATGGCGGGAAACTAAAACCCTGCCGGTTTTGTATACCGAGATTCTATTTAAAATCCGGTCTGCCGCAACAGTTTGTTTAAATTTAAGACAAAAGAAAAGAGGTGCCAATATTGCACCTCGAGAAATTGTTTATCTTAAATTTCATTTCTTTTGTTTTATCTTGTTCTTGGGGCAGAGTGCTTTTTTGTAGCACCTGCCTTGGAACAAGCCTTTATTGGTTTTCACCACCACCTGGCGTTTCACCCCGCCATTTGTCTTTTTTGGCAGCATCTGAAAATAAACTTAGTTTCCAGATTCACCGCCGCCTTCATTATTATTGCTTTGGTCAATAAAGTAGATATATACATATCCGCCAATACCGGTTGAGCCTGTGGTTTGAGCTGACGGTAAATTATCAGCATCTATCCAAGCTGCTCCGCCGCCGCCGGTCGCAGCTACAGGAGGGGCATCAATAAATCCGATATTGAAATCCTGTATTGCTCTGTTATATGGTAGCAATACCGGTGCAGCGTTTGTTAATGGTTTTGTCGGGTCATTATCTTCATACACCGCACACTGGATTTTAACGGTATTATTATCCTTTTTGTAACTAATATCTACATCACTGTAGCCTCCGCAAGGAGCGGAATTTATATCAGCTGGCGGAACTTTTGTATTTACACCGCCATTACCGCCTGCAACATAATCCTTCTTGTAAAACTCACCAAGAGTTAAAGCTTTACCATCTGTGGCTTTCAATGTCTTAATACCATCATCGCTCGTAGATGAGTTTACAGGGAATGAAGCAGTAAGTTTTAAATTATCAATTTTTGATTGCGTTATTGTAATAGTTCTTGTCGGATTACCGCCTCTGCCGCCGGCAGCTACAGTGGAACTTGCGATATTAGCCGAACCGCCAACAGCACCGCCAACTCCGCCGGGAATTGTAATAACCGCTTTTGTAGTTTCCGTTGTATCGGATGTTGGATGTACAATCTTAATAATCGTATCACCGCCATTGGCACCGCTTCTGCCTTTTTGACCGCCGGTTCCGCCTTTACCAACAACAGCCTTGATGCTGTCGCCATCTGAAACATTGAAATTATCGAAACGAGCAATCATACCGGCAGAACCACCTCCGCCGCCTGCACCAGGATAGCTCAAAGTCCTATAAATTCTAACTTTACCGCCTTTACCATCACCATTATATGTATGACCGCCGGTGGTTTCAGTATTAGGACAGCTTACAGCAGTTGAAGTTAAGCTGTTACGATAACATCTTACACCGCTGCCGCCGGCACCAAGATTTGCGCCGAGAGTAGTATTCGTACCGCCAAGAGCATTTACGTTCTTGCCGGTTGGTTTAGCACCGGCTGAACCTGCGGTTACAGGGCTTGCATCCGGAATCGCATTACAAGCAATAGCTTTTCTTGCAGTTTTATAACCCGCATTAGCTAAATTACTGCCATCTTCCAATAATGCGTTGCGATATTGGCAGTTTGTGCCTGTTTCAGTAGTTACCTGTGCACCGGCATTACCAACTGTGCCGCTTGCAGTATTTGTAGCAGTACCCTTTGTACCGCCCTTGCCGCCAGGCACTTGAACATACCACAATTCTGTACCATCACTTGCTGTAATTGACACATGTGAGTATGTACCGTTTTCACCATTTCTTGCACCTTCCAAAGATGCGCTTGTACCTCTTGTGCCGCCTGCACCTACACCATATTTAATAATTCCAGTACCGTTTGGACTTCTTTTTACAGCTTCCCTTATTACTTCTTCCGGAACTTTAACTTTTACATAAGCGCCGGCGCTACCTCCGCCGCCGGAGAAAGAGTTAAAGAGTGGAACTGAACCCAGGACACAGCGCACAGAAAAGGCAAAGTCGGCAGTGTATGACACAGCTCTCCAGGAACCG
>CAJUJH010000004.1 GCA_910586855.1 Candidatus Gastranaerophilales bacterium | reverse complement strand
ATCCAGGGGGTAAAGGAGGAGATGGTATGGTGGTGATTGAGTGGAATAATTAAAAACCCGCATTAGGTGCGGGGGATGGGGAAAAATAAAAGCTGTGAACATTTTAAATGCAGCACAGCTATTAATAAATTTTAGATGAACAACTTTTCAGGGGCGCATTTAGTAACCTTAGCGCTCCTTTTTTTATGCAACATTAAATTTGGCTTAATAAAACTTTATATTAAATCCGGTCTGCGGATTTTCGTCCTTAAAATCTGCTGTTCTTTTCTAAATTTTGCAATTTCAGCATGGTTACCGTTTAATAAAACATCGGGAACTTTCATGCCCCTGTATTCCTGGGGTCTTGTGTACTGGGGATGTTCTAATCTGCCTTCTAATTCTTCTGAAAAACTATCATTTGATGAGGATTCTTCTTTATTTAAAAACCCGTCTAAATGTCTTGAAACACTGTCCATAATACAAAGCGCCCCAAGCTCACCGCCTGTCAAAACATAATCACCCAAAGAAATTTCTCTGGGTTTTAAGCCGATACGTATTCTTTCATCAAACCCTTCGTATCTGCCGCAAAGCAATATTAACTGGCATTTAGCGGATAATTCTTTTGCAATCCGTTGATTATAGGGTTCTCCCTGCGGGGTAAGCATAATAAATTCAGAATTTTCAAGCCTTTCGATACTCTCATACGCCTCAAACACGGGCGGTGCCATCAATACCATGCCGGAAGACCCTCCATACGGCGTATCATCAACATGTTTATGCTTATCATGAGTAAAATCACGCGGATTTACAGTATTTACAGAAATTATTCCTTTTTCAATCCCTCTTTTCATAATTGAATAGGAACAATAGTCTTCAATAATTCCAGGAAATAAGGTTATAACGTCATATTTCATCATATAAGCCTCTTATAAAAGTCCTTCTATGGGCTTAATTACAACCTTTTTCTTTGTTATATCTACAACAGGCACAATTTCGCGCGCAAAAGGAATTAAAATTTCGCGCCCGTCTTCATCCAGGGAGGATGATTTCACGCAGAGAATATCATTGCCATTTGAGGTTTTTACATCAACAATAACGCCTATCAAATCATCATTGTTATCAAAAGCATTCAGCCCGATTAAATCTTCGATTAAAAATTCATCTTCATCCAATGAATCTTCTGCCTGCTTTTTATTGATATAAATAAAAGAACCCTTATAGGGCATAAGTTCATTAATTGAATTTATCTCTTTAAATTTTATCAGCGCAAAATTTTTGTGAAAATTAACGCTTGTAACGGTAAATTGTTCTTTTTTTTCATTATTTTCAGTGCTTGAAAGATAAATTTTCTTCAAACCCTTTATAATATCAATATTTGAATAGCCGACTTTAGCAATGCCTGCTATTCCATGAAAATTTAAAATTTTCCCAACCGAAATAATCTCTTCCATAAGAAAAATATATCATAAAATTATTTAATGTTTTACCTTAAAAACAACTTCGCCATTTTCATCATGCCATATATCATAAAATGCTCTGCCGTCTTTAAAAAGCATTTTTGTTTTCGGAGTTTTATCATCAATATTTGAATAGCTTGAAATAGAAGAAATATCACCGTCTTTGCATTCTATCTGAATAATAGAACCGTCATTTGCCATATATCTGGCAAAATTCTCGGTAGAATCCGGCAAAAGCACCGCATTCACTGCTGCATCTTTATAATTATCAGCAGCAATTCTGCCATCTTTTATGTCAATCACGGCACAATCCTTATCTGCTGTATAATGCCAGTATGCAATAGCTTTTTTATCACTGTCTGTTGATAGCTGAGCTATATCTTCACCATTTAATCCAAAAAGCGTGATGTCAAAAGAGCCGTCTTGTGCCTTACTGCTGGTTCTAATTAATTTATCAGCACCATTAACAGGTATATATACTTTCTTTAATACCGTACCATCGCCCTTTTCTCTTGTTTCGGTTGAAAAAGTATTAATAGGCGCGCCTTTAATCTTTTTATCTTTACCAAGATTTTTTATAAAATGTCTTTTACTAAAATCTCTGCCTGTTTCATCAAGATATCTTATCTCAGATTCCAGCATTGCATCATCACTGCCAAAAGTTCTAACCGTTCTTGATTTAAAGCTCTTGTCATCACCATCAGGATTAGAAAACAAATCATCATGTTTATTTAAAATTCTGCCGTCATTATATTCGCGCATTGTTTCGGGCACAACATCATCTGCGCTTTTAAATAAGGTTGACCTGTGTAATTTGCCATCTTTATAATCTATTACAACTTTTTTGCCGGAATTGTATTTGATGGTTAACACTCCATTCAAGGGATTATTATTTTCATCAAAAGCACAGCCATCTTTTAATTCACCTTTAAAAGCCTTGCCGTTATATTCAATTGAAAAACTTTTTTCTTTATTCTCTTGAACTGCATCTCCAATTTTTCCGCCTGCAACAACCCCGCCTGTTACAACAGCAGCTGTTCCTGCAGCCACTCTTAAATCACGCGCATGATTTTTTGCAGCATTAAGAACATTGGCACCGGTGTTCTTAATTAGATTTGCCGTATTATTACCGGCATTTTGCTGCTTCTTTGACGTTTCAGAAGCCTTACCTGCAGGTGCCTGTGTTATATTTTTACCTATAGGTTTACAAGGTTTTTCTGCACCTTTTGTTTTCTCAGCTTTAGCATCCAGCTTTTTATCCAATAAAGATACAGCTATATCTTCCTTTGCTTCCGGTTTTGCAGGTTTTTCAATATTGCCAGCCTTAGATTCAGCCTGCACTTTTGGATTTTTTATCTCTAAAGTATCAGAATAATTGCCAGATTTTGTTTTTAAACCTTTAACACCATCTTTTAAATTATTCCAAACATTTGATATCTTCTTTTTAAGAGGCACGTTCTTTTCTTTTAAAGGTGACATTACACCATCTTTAATAAAATTTCTGAACTTTAAAACAGGTTTAAAGTTTCTGTTTTTATATAAAGCAATTCCGCCTATAGCGGCGGCTGTGATACCAAGCGCTACAGCAGCTTTCACATTACGCTTGCGATTATTTTTATTATCGGCAGTATTTAAGTTATTATTTCTTCTGCCAAATGAAATATTGTTTATACCGTTCAAAGTCTGATTCCTTTTTTAACAACATCTTTGTATGCATTTTTACTTACAAAACGCCTAAAAACGTATTTTATTGCTAAAAATACAGAATTTTATTAAGAAATGTAAATTATAAGAAGACACAAAACCAACTATTTTATTTTTGTAAGATTTGCTTTTCTTATTCTTACATTTTCAGGTGTTACTTCAACAAGTTCATCATCTGCAATATATTCAAGACAATCTTCCAAAGACATAAGTCTTGGTGCTTGTAAAGTTACCATAACATCGGCAGTAGCGCTTCTCATATTGGTAAGCTTTTTAGTTTTACAGATATTTACAGCTATATCCTGTGGTCTGTTACATTCGCCAATTATCATGCCTTTATATACTTTTGTTTTAGGGGTTACAAAGAAAACACCTCTGTCTTCAAACTGATGAAGAGCATAAGGAATAGCTTCTCCTTCTTCAAATGCAATCAAAGAACCGTTCCTTGGTTTTGAAATCTCTCCTGCATAAGAATCATATTTTTCAAAGGTGTGATACATTATACCTTCGCCTTTAGTCATTCTGATAAATTCAGACCTAAAACCGATAAGCCCGCGTGCAGGAATTATAAAATCAATATTATTCCTTTTAACACCGGATTCCATATTCTGCATTTGAGCTTTTCTTTGCGATAATTTTTCAATAACAGAACCTGTAAATTCTTCAGGAACATCTACAATTAAATTTTCATAAGGTTCAAGAGTTTCTCCCTCAGGGCTTTTTTTATAAATAACCTCAGGTTTTGATACCTGAAATTCATACCCCTCGCGCCTCATTGTTTCAATTAAGATACCAAGATGCAGTTCTCCGCGTCCTGAAACCCTGAATACATCAGTTGAATCAGTATCTTCAACCCTTAAAGAAACATTTTTTTCAAGTTCATAATAAAGCCTTTTTCTTAACTGGCGGCTTGTTACAAACTTGCCTTCCTGCCCTGCAAACGGCGAATTATTAATGCTGAAATTCATCTGCAAAGTGGGTTCATCCACTTGTATCAAAGGAAGCGCAACAGGATTTACAACGGCAGACAATGTTTCACCGATTTGAATATCTGAAAAACCTGCAACGCCAACTATATCACCAGATTCTGCAGCTTGTGTTTCAACGCGTCCTAAATCTTTAAATTCAAACAATTTAACAATTTTGCCTTTTTCATAAGAGCCGTCTGTCTTAATTAAAGTAACATTTTCACCTGATGTCATTTTACCATTAATTATTCTTCCAATAGCAATACGCCCTACATAATCATTATAATCAAGCGTTGTTGCCTGGAATTGAAGAGTTGCTTCATCATCTCCCACAGGAGGTTTAATATTTTCCAAGATACAATCCAATAAAGGAATTATATCCTTGCTCTCATCGGTCAGCTCTTTTTTTGCAAATTTATGCAAAGAGCTTGCATAAATTATTGGAAAATCAATTAATTCTTCATTATCGGTAAGTTCTGTAAATAAATCAAACACTTTATTTATAGTACCATCGGGGTCTGCCCCTTGTTTATCAATTTTATTTACAACAACAATAATTTTTAAACCAAGTTCAAGCGCCTTAGAAAGTACAAACCTTGTCTGCGGCATAGGTCCTTCCTGTGCATCCACAATTAAAAGAGCACCATCTACCATACCAAGAACACGTTCAACTTCTCCGCCAAAATCCGCGTGCCCAGGGGTATCTACAACGTTAATTTTTATCCCTTTATAATCAACGGAGATATTTTTTGAAAGGATTGTAATACCGCGTTCTTTTTCAATATCATTATTATCTAAAACACGAACTCCGGCTTCCTGATGTTCTTTAAACACGCCTGTTTGCTGTAAAATGCAATCTACAAGAGTTGTTTTACCATGGTCAACGTGAGCTATAATTGCTATATTTCTAATATTTTTCTTTCTCATTGTTGTTAATTTCCGTATAGTTTAATAAATTACAAAATAATTTTACAACAAAAATCTTTTATAATGCTAAAATATTTTGAATTGTTCTTAATTTTGTTCCCTTGGAGGCTGAAGAACGATATTGCATTTCTGTTAATTTATTTTCATCATCAAAATTCAAAACGATTTCCGATTTGTCTTTACCGTATGTGCCATCTTCAACCATCTCTAATAGTTTTTCTTCTTTTTCTCTATCTATCTCTTCTTTGTACTCATTGCAGCGTTCCTTATAATCAGCTATCTCCTGCATTGAACTTGAATCAGAAAGAGCCTCTTTTTCTTTTGCTTTATATTCTGACATTTGATATAAATACATACTATCAAGTTTCCTTACTTTAACTGCTTCATTTCCTGTAAAAAGATATCTGTCATTGCCGAGTTTTCTTAAATATAAAGTGCGTTCATTTGAATTAAAATCACCAATTTGTGCACGAAGAAATGCACCTATCTCTTTTGAAGTTTCACTATCATAAATAGAACTTTCAGACAATGTGCCGTATAAGCTTGCAATAACGTTCTCAAGAGCATAATCAGGATTTTTACCCTTTATATTATCTAAATTTGTCTGTATCTTTATAGCTCTGCCAAAATTTATATTTCCAAAATTCACCTTCATACTTTATCCTCTTAAATAAAAATGTGTTAGCTTTAGTATAAAACATCTCAATTTGAATATTTGCTACTTAATGCATTTTTAATGTAAAATAAAATAAATTTATTTAAAAGGAGGTTTGAGATGGAATTAGATATTATAAAAAAAGCAGACCCGATTGTGGCTGAATATATTGAAAAAGAATTAAAAAGACAGCAAAATACAATTGAACTTATCGCAAGTGAAAATTTTACATCTGAAGCCGTTATGGCAGCACAAGGCAGCGTTTTAACAAATAAATATGCTGAAGGAAAACCCTATAAAAGATTTTATAACGGCTGTGAAAACGTAGATAAAATTGAAGAACTTGCTCAAAAAAGATGCTGTGAGCTTTTCGGCTGCGACCATGCTAATGTTCAGCCTCACTCAGGTGCTCAAGCCAATATGGCAGTATTTTTATACGCCCTAAAACAAGGTGACACTGTGATGGGCATGGATTTATCAAACGGCGGACACTTGACCCATGGTTCACCTGTCAATTTTTCAGGGCTTTATTTTAATATCGTAAGCTACGGTATTGATGAAAACGGCGAAATAAACTACGACCAGCTTGAAGAACTGGCTCTTATAAATAAACCAAAACTTATAATTGCTGGAGCTTCAAATTATTCTAAAATAATTGATTTTAAAAGATTTAAAGAAATTGCAGATAAAGTAGGTGCTTACCTAATGGCAGACATAGCACATATTGCAGCACTTGTTGCAGCAGGCGAACATCCAAGCCCTGTACCTTATGCAGACTTTGTAACCACAACTACCCATAAAACTTTAAGGGGTCCAAGAGGCGGTATTATTATGTGTAAAGAAGAACATGCCGCAGGAATTGATAAAGCAGTATTCCCGGGTATTCAAGGCGGACCATTAGAGCATGTTATTGCAGCAAAAGCAATAGCCCTAAAAGAAGCTTTATCGCCAGAATTTAAAGAATATGCAAAACAAATAATTAATAATGCCAAAACCCTATGCAAAACTCTTATGGCTGAAGGCATTGATATAGTTGGTTCAGACACAGAAAACCATCTTATGACGGTTGACCTTAGAAAACTTGATAAAACAGGTAAAGACATATCAAATGAACTGGAAGAAGTTGGTATAACCGCAAATAAAAATACTGTTCCAAATGACCCTAAAAGCCCTTTTATAACATCAGGTGTCAGAATCGGTGTTCCTGCTGCAACCACCAGGGGATTCAAAGAAAATGAAATGATAGAAATCGGCAAAATTATAGCAGATACAATTAAAGGCACAGATACAAAAGAAAATTTAAGAAAAAGAACTCTTGAGCTTTGTGAAAAATTTCCTTTGTATCCAAATATTTCATGCTAAAATGCACATAGGATTTATAGTGCTTGCTCCTTAAAGCTATTTAGATAAAAGGACCGTTAAAGAGGAGCGCTAGCGACGGGATTGCGTCCTTGTTCTAAATAGCTTTAAGGAGCAAGCATCACCTAAAACTTTCATCAGCCAAACTATTTTGGTATATTAAACAGGATAAAAATATGATTAAACTTACTCAAGCACAAATTACAGGGGCAATCATAGCCTATCTTTTAGGGGTATTTATTGTACCCATTGTAATATACTTCTCAGACAAAGCAGGGCTCGTAGATGTCCCCAATGAAAGAAAAATTCACCACGGAAAAATCTCACGTCTTGGAGGCGTTGCAGTTTGGCTTTCTGTCATGCTGACATTTCTTTCTTTAGTATTATTGAGTTATTATCCTTCAGGACAGGGGCTTTCAGGAATTATTGCGGGCGGCTCTTTAATGTTTCTTTTAGGTTTAATTGATGATATATTTTGTCTTAATGCTAAGTTTAAACTATTTATTCAAGTTGCAATTGCAAGCATTGTAATAATATTGGGGGTTAGAATAGAAAGTATTTACATTCCTTTTTCAAACCCGATTGAACTTGGTTTTTGGTCATACCCGATTTCTTTGCTTTGGATTGTAGGCATCTCAAATGCCATTAATTTTATAGATGGTATAGACGGACTTGCAGGAAGTGTTGTCACTATAAGTTCTTTTGCAATCGGTATAATATCAATGGTTGTAGCTCCATCATCTCCTATATCCGCGCTTGTAGCCTTTATTTTACTTGGTGCAATGTTATCTTTCTTAACATATAACTATAACCCGGCTAAAATCTTTATGGGTGATTCAGGCGCTCTTTACGCAGGTTTTTTACTTGCAACTCTTTCCATCACAGGCATTGCAAAAACTTCAGGACACTTAATGTATTTGCCGCTTTTAATCCTTGCGGTTCCAATGATTGATGTTGCTTATTCAAGCATAAGAAGGATTATGAAGGGACAGAGTCCTTTTGTTGCAGATTCCGAGCATATTCATCATAAATTACTCCATTCGGGACTATCTCAGGATGTTGCAGTTTTAATTTTAGCTTCCATCTCTTTTGCCTGCGCCATTATAGCTATTTTAATAGCAGGGTCTTTAAGTAAATATTATATTTTTGCAGTTGTTGTTGTGATAATTTTATTTATCCTCAATATTGTTTCAAAATCCATAAAAAAACGCGGATAAAAAATATTAAAAAATCATTACAAAATTGACATTTAGATGGTTTTTTTCTATGCTTAAATGTAATGAATAAACGTTGGTATGATGCTGACCCTATTATAACAAATGCCATTAATTTGATTCAAAATTCAAAGGATGAAAAAAAGAATTTGATGGCAGATTTTATAATAAAAGAAGCAAAGAATCTCGGTGTTGAACCTGATATAGAAGTAGGGCAAAGCAATTTTGACTGCTTTTGGCACAAAAGACAAGATGAAAATGCTAAATATTTTATGGCACTTGAATACCTAAAAGCCATGGAAGAAGAGGCGCAGCGCGAGGTATCTTTTAAAATTATAGCAGCGTTTGAAAATACTACAGGAGAATAAATACTGTATTTGTTTGATGACTATTCAGACAAGTCTTAATAAAATTTAATTATGAAAAAGTATTGCATCACATTAATAATATCAGTTTTAGCATTATTTATTAATATTGCTCCATGTCATGCAATCAAAATAGGCTTGGAAGAAAATATTAAACAAACCTATGTCGGTACTTCAAAAGCCGGACAAATTGTAGACGGCAGAAGCAAAAAACCCCTTTATTATACCAAAGCGCTTGTACCATATACGATTAAAGCTCACAATGATACTTTGGTCATAAAAATTAATGGTAAATATTATAATTTAGGCACAAATTTTATAATTATCCAAAATAAAGAACCAAAAGGCTTCTTGGCTACCAAAAAAAGATGGTACAGGGGCGAAATCGTAATTTATAACTATCATAAAAAATTAATAGTTGTAAATAATGTTGCACTTGAAGAATATTTAATGGGTGTTGTACCTGCTGAAATGCCTCCAGGATGGAATGTTGAAGCTCATAAAGCGCAAGCAATTGCAGCAAGAAGCTATGCTATAGCAAACCTCGGCAAAAGAAAATCAATGGGATACGACCTTAAAGACACTCCGCAAGACCAAACTTATGGCGGAGCTTCAGCTGAAACCAAACGCACAACAAAAGCTGTCCTTGAAACAAGAGGCATTGTTTTAACCCACGATGGCAAAATAATTCCTGCTTATTACCATGCTTCATCCGGCGGTAAAACTGTTGGCTCGGGAGCTGTCTGGGCAAAAGATTTACCTTATATTAAATCAGTTCCAGGGTATGACGATGGTATAAGAAAGAACGGTCATGGAGTAGGCATGAGCCAGCATGGAGCAAATAACCTTGCAAACAAAGGCTATAATGCTTATCAAATCTTAAATTATTTTTACAAAAACGTTAAATTTTCTGTAACAAAAAACCAGTATTAATTTTATAATTAAAATTTAAAACCTGCTTGTGTTCCTTTATACAAGCAGGTTTTTGATATTTCATTCTTTAAATACCCTACAGTTAGGGGATTTTAATGTAAAGTTTGTTTAAACACCTTGCAAATAAAGGATTTATAGATATAATAAAGGAGTAACTAATGATAGAAAGGGGTTCATGAGGATGAACAAAGAAGAATTAGTAAAAGAAGTTAGTGCACAAGCAAAATTATCACAAAAACAAACTACTGAAGTTATAGCTGCCCTTTTAGATACTATTGAAAAAACAGTTTCTAAAGGTAAAAAAGTCACTTTAGTTGGATTTGGTACTTTCGAAGCTAGAAAAAGAGCTGCAAGAGTTGGCAGAAACCCTCAAACAGGTAAAGAAATTAAAATCGCTGCTAAAACAGTTCCTGCATTTTCAGCTGGTAAAAAATTCAAAGAATTAGTAAAATAGCATAAGCTGATGCCAAAACCGGTACAATAAAATATTGGTAAAAAGGCATCAAACTCTTTGAATTATAAATTAGACAAAAAACCGGGCTTTTAAACAACCCGGTTTTTTGTTGTCTGGTCTTTTTGAACTAATAAGAGTCTTTTGTTATGTACATTTTAAGGACTTTATGATAGAATTTCCCGTAGTAGTAAATAAAAGGAGATACGACAATTAGTAAAAATGATGTAAGAGCCAAAGAACTGGTTAATGAAAAAATCAGGGCAAAAGAAGTGATGTTAATTGATGATGAGGGAACAAATCACGGCACAGTTTCAACCGCAAAGGCCCTGGAGATGGCAAAAGAGAAAGATTTAGACCTAGTTGTTGTATCACCAAACCAAGCCCCTCCCGTTGCAAAAATCTTAGATTGGGGAAAATATAAATATGAAACCGAAAAGAGGGCAAAAGAAGCAAGGAAAAAGCAGCATACTGTTGATATCAAAGAAGTAAAAATGCGCTATAAAATTGATACCCATGACTATGAAGTGCGTTTAAAAAGCACTAAAAAATTCATAGCGCAAGGAAATAAAGTTAAAGTTGTTGTAATGCTTAGAGGAAGAGAAATGCAGCACAATAAACTTGCAATTGATTTAGCTAATAAATTTTTAGCAGATATTGAAACAGACGGCAGTGTTTCAATTGAAAAGAAGCCGGCACTGGAAGGAAGAAATGTTGTAATGGTACTTGCACCGACAAACAGCAAATAGCAGACGGTTTTATAATAAATTATATCAAGGGCGGATTTATATAATATTCCGCCTTTTTTAATTATCAGGAGAAAATAATGTTTAGGCAAATGCGCAGAAAAAATCAAGCACTGACACAAGAAGAATGCGAACAGATTTTAAATGAAGGGAAAACTGGTATTATGGCAGTGTTAGGAGACAATGATTATCCGTACACTATTCCTTTAAATTATATTTACCTCAATTCTAAAATATACTTCCATTGCGCAAAAACAGGACATAAAATTGATTCAATAAAAAAACATAATAAAGTATCATTTTGCGTAATTAATAAAGATGAAGTTATACCTGAAAAATTCGGTACAGATTATAGAAGCGTTGTTGCCTTTGGAAAAGCTCGCATCATGGAGGAAAATGAATTTATGCCGGCAATTCAAGCATTTACTAAAAAATATTGCCCATTTGATGATAATGTTATTCAAAAAGAAATTGACAGGGAATTAAAGCTTTTATGTATGGTGGAAATTGAAATTGACCATCTTACAGGCAAGCAGGCAATTGATTTTGTAAGAAAAAGATAAGCTATTTCTTTTGTTTTTCAGAATATTTTTTACGCGTGCAATAAGATGAAAAGTTATTAATAAAATCAACTGGATTTTGCTTTTTACTTTTTAAATAGTCGACCAAAAATTTTAAAGCTTTTAATTTAAACCCGCAGTCATTAAGATTTCTAAGATTCTTTAAATATTCAATATCGTTTCTGCTAAAAATCCTGTCACCCCTTGGATTTTTCTTAAAATTTGTTATGCCGAAAGTATCATAATCCCTGATTGTTTTGCCGCTTCCTGCATTTATAATCTCGACAGCATCCCCGATTGAAAAAACTGCATCATCAGGGTTTAATTTCATATCTTCGTATATTAATCTTAATTTTCTATTCACAATAAAATTATAAAGTATAAAATTTGACTTGTCAATTTAAATATAAATAAAAACATAATTTTCTGGAAAAAAAGTATTTCATAAAAAAGGGCTGTTAAAAATTCGCCTCTGCAGATATTAATTATTAAAGAATTATTATAGTTTTTTGCAGATGCGAATCCTCTGCCCTGCTTATGAAATACTTTTTTAAAGAGAAAATATTAAATATCAGCCATAGGCCAAAATATAATTTTATAATTTCAACTAAAAATAACAAAATTTAGCTATATGACTTTTATAGGATTTTAATGTACAATAGATACAAGTTTTGTTAGGAGGTTTTAATGGCAAACGAAGAAATGAAAAAATTTTCAACAGCGCAGCTTTTGAATTTTTGTTTAGGATTTTTCGGGCTTCAATTTGCCTGGCAGATGAGAATCATTCTGTCCGGTCCTGTTACGGAAGCCCTAGGCGCAAGCCCATTTATTTTTGGTTTAATTTGGCTTGCAGGACCTGTTACAGGTATTGTGGTACAGCCTATCATAGGTGCATTATCTGATGTAACTCAAACCCCGTTTGGACGTCGTGTTCCATATTTAATGGGAGGTGCTATTTTAGCTGCTCTGGGACTGTTTTTCTTACCAAGAAGCGGCGATATTGCAGGCTTATTCGGTGCAAATGCTCCTGTTTGGCTAGGGCTTTTAATTGCTGCAGTTATGATTTGGATAATTGATGCTTGTGTTAACGCCGCCCAAGGTCCCTATAGAGCACTTATCCCAGATAATATTCCAAAAGAACAGCACGCACTTGCAAATTCTTACCTAAGTTTTGCAATCGGCTTAGGCTCTGTTATTGCAGCCGGTACAGCACCATTTTTAAAATATGTGTTCCACTATGATATGTCTATGAACGCACAGTTTGCAATGGCTGGAGCCGCTTTCTTCCTTGCTATGTTATGGACTTGCCTTACAATTAAAGAAAGAAAAATTAAAGCAGAGGCAAAAACTGCAGCAGAAAATGAAGAACAAAAATCATTCTTGGAAAATGTACAAGACTTTTTTAAACTTTCACCAGAAGTAGGTAAAATCTGCACAATGCAATTCTTTTCTTGGATTGGATTAATGAGCATGATGATTTTCTTCACCCAATATGCTGTTCACATTGTGTATAATGTACCCGACCTTTCAAGCGCAGCACAAGCAGTTAAAGATACATATGCAGCCCAAACGGCAGACGGGCAGTATTTCTCGCAAATTTGTTTTGCAGTATTTAATTTAGTTTGCTTCCTTGTTGCTATTCCTATTGGAAAATGGGCAGAAAAAAGAGGAAATAAATTTGTACATATAATTGCATTATCAAGTATGGCTTTAGCTTATATTTTGATGGCAATTCTTCCAAATAAAGCCTCTGTTATGAGCGCTATGGCATTAGCAGGTATTGGCTGGGCAAGTACATTAGCACTTCCCTTTGCAATGCTTTCAAAATATATAAAACCGGGCACAGAAGGTTCAATTATGGGTATATTTAATATATTCATAGCAGCTCCGCAAGTATTGGTTTGCACACTTCTTGCTTGGTTTATTGATAAAGCAAGATATACTCAAGATACTATGGTAAATAACCACTGGGAATATGCTTTTATAGTAGGTGCTATAATGCTTATCCTTGCTGCAGTTACAGCATCGCTAGTAAAAGAAAAAGCATAAATAAAATATAATAGAAAAAATTAATTAACCCTGTCTTCAAATTAAAAGACAGGGTTAATTTTTCAATAACCCTTATATTACTTAATAATTGCAATTATCGTGCAAATTATGATAAAATTGGTTACTGATAAAATACCGATAAATTTAAGGCGGGATAAATGACAATTGAAAAACCGAAAAACCCAAAAGACCGAATTATTCTGGCTTTGGATGTAGATGATTTTGATGAAGCAAAAAAACTCGTCAAGGAATTAAAGGACTATGTCGGTTTTTTTAAGGTCGGACTTCAATTATACACATCTGTCAGTTTCGATGTTATAAAAATGATTCATGATGAAGGCGGTAAAGTCTTTTTTGACGGCAAATTCCACGATATACCAAACACCGTTGCAAGAGCCTGCGCTAACCTTGTCAAAAAGGATATAAGCTTTTTTGATGTTCATATTAAAGGCGGCTCAAAAATGCTTTCAACTACTGTGAAATTAGCTTGTGAAACTGCCAAAAAATATAATAAGCCGGAACCTGTAATCCTTGGCGTGACTCTTTTATCAAGCTTTGGACAAAAAACTTTAACTACAGAATTAAGCGTTAATAAAAATATTGATGATTATGTTGGAAGCCTTGCCAAAATAGCGGTGGATGCCGGATTAAACGGAGTTGTGGCATCAGCTTCTGAAGCCATTGTTATAAGAAAAGAATGTCCCGAAGATTTTATCATTGTATGTCCTGCAATACGTCCGACCTGGAGTGTTGTAAATGACCAAGTAAGGGTTGTAACCCCTACAGATGCCGTGCTTTCAGGTGTGGATTATATGGTGGTAGGACGTCCCGTTATATGCGCCGAAAATAAGGTGGAAGCCATAAAACTTATTATTGATGAGATTGAAAATGCACTTGCATTAGATGTTGTGTAAGGATTTTAAAAAATGAAGATGAAAACCGTATTTGGTGTTTTAAAAGAATTAAAAACAGATGAAACAAGGGTAGCCTTAACTCCTGATTGTATTGCAATGCTGACACAAGAAGGATATGAAGTTATAATTGAGCACAATGCAGGAATCTTAAGCGGCTTTTCAGATGAACAATATATTCAAAGCGGTGCAGTTATTGCAAAAGACAATGTTGAAGTATGGGAAAAAGCAACTGTTATTGTAAAAGTAAAAGAGCCGCAAAAATCTGAATACCAATATTTCCAGGAAGACCAGGTTATTTTTTCCTTTATGCACCTTGCGGTTGAAGAAGAACTTACAAAAGAACTTTTAAATAAAAAGGTTTGTGCAATAGCTGCAGAATCTGTTGAAGGTAAAAACGGCGAGCTGCCTCTTTTAAGACCAATGAGCGAAGTAGCAGGAAGATTAAGTATTCAATTGGGTGCAAACTATCTTGAAACCGTAAATGGCGGTTCAGGAGTCCTTTTAGGCGGCGTACCGGGGGTACAGCCAGGTAAAGTTGTAATTATCGGAGGCGGTGTTGTAGGTGCAAACGCTGCAAAAGTAGCTCTTGGTATGGGAGCAGATGTTTCAGTATTGGATATTAATTCAAAACGCCTTGCAGATTTGGATTTAACTTTTAACGGAGCACTAAAAACACACTATTGCAACCCTTACACAATAAAAGAGGAGTGCAAAAAAGCTGATATCCTTGTAGGCGCTGTGCTATTACCCGGAAGAAAAGCACCGAAACTTGTTAGCGCCGATATAGTCAAAGAAATGAAAAAAGGCTCATTTATAATAGATGTAGCAATTGACCAGGGCGGAAACATCGAAACTATGGATAGAATCACAACATTAAAAAATCCTGTGTTTGAAAAATACGGCATTTTGCATTCTGCTGTACCTAATTTACCCTCTTTAACGCCAAGAACATCGTCTTTTGCATATTCTTATGCTATACTTCCATATATCCAAAAAATAGGAGAATTGGGCGCATTTATGGCGCTGAAAGAATCTGAATCACTCCGCGCAGGTGTAAATACATTCAGAGGAGAAGTCACAAATGAAAATCTGGCGCAGACATTTGATTTAGAACATACTGAAATTTCCCTTCTAATAGGTTTTAAGGTAGCATAATATGAATACAGGACACGTTAAAAGAGTAGTTTTTAAATTCGGAACAAATATTTTAAGAAATGATGAAGGAGATATCTCATTATCAAGGCTTTATTCTTTTGTAGAAGATATTTCAAGACTTTTTAAAGAAGGAAAAGAAGTAATTATTGTATCCTCAGGTTCTGTTGCTTTAGGGATGAAAAAACTATGCCCTGTAAAAACGGCTTCAAATACAACAATTGATAAACAAGCTGCAGCCTCAATAGGACAGCCCTTCTTAATGAAAATTTGGCAGGAAGGATTTGAAAAATACGGCGTTACAGTTTCTCAAGTGCTTTTAACCGAAGATGATTTTTCAAACAGGAAAAGATATTTAAATTTAAGAAATACCCTAAATAGGCTTCTTGAATGCGGAATAATTCCAATTATTAACCAAAATGATACAGTTTCAACAAGCGAAGTGGCGCAGGTTTGTTTTTCAGATAACGACAAGCTTTCAGCCCTTGTTGCAAGTAAACTTGACGCTGATTTACTCATTATGGTGTCTGATATTGACGGGCTTTATGATAAAAACCCTAAAGAATTTGAGGATGCCAAATTAATCCCGATTGTAGAAAAAGTAACATCAAAAATCGAAAAACTCGCTTCAGGCGCTTCACTAGGCGGAAGAGGCGGTATGATAACAAAATTATCCGCAGCAAAAGTCGTAACAAATTCAGGCTCAAATGCTATGATAGTAAACGGCAAGCGGGAAGGCATATTAAAAAAAGTCTTTAATAATGAAGATGTGGGCACGGTATTTTTAGCCACAAATAAATTATCTTCAAAACACAGATGGATTGCCTATGCTACAAACCTTAGAGGCGGAATAGTCGTAAATGAAGGAGCAAAAAAAGCTTTGATTGAAAAACAAACAAGCCTTCTTCCAATCGGCACCCTTGCAATTGCGGGAATTTTTGAAAATGGTGAGGTTATAAGCATTTTGGATGAAAAAGGGTGCGAATTTGCAAGAGGGGTTGCAAATTACACATCGGATGAATGCGAAAAACTTTTAGGAATCCACAGTGAAAAAATTAAGGAAATTTTAGGACACAAACAAAGTGATGATGTAATAAGCAAAGATAATCTTGTATTACTTTAGGGTTTATTGCACAGGCACTGCAAGGTAAAACTATGAATATTGAAGAAATTGTAAAATATGCAAATCAAGCAAAAATAGAATTAATGGGTTTAGGTGCTGATAAAAAAAATGAAGCGCTGAAAAATGTTGCACAAAATATTGAAGCAAATAAAGAAAAAATCTATGAAGCAAATAAAAAAGACTTGGAATACGCTGCAGCACTTGTAGAAGAAGGAAAATTAACAAAAGCAACCTTTGGCAGGCTAAAACTCGATGAAAACAAAATGCGCGATATGATTCAGGGCATTTATGATGTTATAAAACTTGAAGACCCTGCAAATAAAATTCTTTGGACACGCGAACTTGATGAAGGGCTTATTTTAAAGAAAGTTACAACCCCGATTGGAGTTCTTGGAATAATTTTTGAAGCACGCCCTGATGTCATAGCACAAATTTCATCTTTAGCAATAAAATCAGGTAACGCAGTAATTTTAAAAGGCGGAAGCGAAGCGAACAATACAAATTCAGCCATTTTTGAAATAATAAAAGAAGCTTTAGATAAGACTGAAGGTTTCCCAAAATATGCAGTAAACCTTGTATATTCGCATGACGACATTAAAAAAATGCTGGATATGGATGGCTATATTGATTTAATCATCCCAAGAGGCTCAAATAAGCTTGTAAAATTCATTCAGGAAAATACAAAAATCCCTGTTTTGGGGCACGCTTCAGGCATTTGTCATATATTTGTTGATAAAAGCGCTGATTTTGATATGGCAGAAAAAATCTGTATAGATGCTAAAACCCAATACCCTACAGCATGTAACGCGGTTGAGACAATTTTAGTACATAAAGATTTTCCTTATTATGAAGAATTAAAAAATGCCCTTAATGATAAAGGGATTGAAGTCATTGAAAATCCTAAGCAATTTGGGGTTGAATATTCTGATACCATTTTAAACATTAAAAAAGTTGATTCATTAGATGAAGCTATTAATCATATTAACAAATACGGCTCTCATCACACGGATTCAATTATAACAAGTGATTTAAAAGCAGCAGAAATTTTTATGAACAATATTGATTCAGCAGGCGTATTCACAAACACTTCAACCAGATTCTCAGATGGTTTCAGGTTTGGTTTTGGTGCAGAAGTCGGTATTTCAACAAATAAAACTCACGCAAGAGGTCCTGTAGGCCTAGACGGGCTTTGTATTTATAAATACAAATTAACGGGCACAGGGCAAATTGTGGATGATTATGCAAAAGGAATAAAAACTTTTAAACATAAAGACATTTAAATTTTTTGTTTTATAATAAAAAAATAAGCGGATATAAAAGCCGTTATATTTTAAAATACAGGAATTAGTAAGAAAGTATTAACAAAAGAAGTAAGATTTTGACAAACTTTGAACTAATAGAAAAAATAAATAAACTAAAGAAGGAAAAAAACGCAATTATCCTTGCACATTGTTATCAAAGCCCTGAAATTGATAATGTAGCGGATTATGTCGGAGATTCATTGGGCTTAAGCCGTTTAGCCAGCAAAACTGATGCTGATATTATAATTTTTGCCGGTGTTTATTTTATGGCAGAAACTGCAAAAATTTTATCCCCTGATAAAAAAGTCCTTCTTCCAAATAAAAATTCAGGCTGCAATATGGCAGATATGATAAACTTAAAACAGGTAAAAGATTTTAAAGAGAAAAACCCTGGTGTGCCTTTAGTTTGTTACGTTAATTCTTCAGCTGAAGTAAAGGCAGAATGTGATATTTGCTGTACAAGCGCTAATGCAATTGATGTTATAAAATCTCTAAACACTAATAAAGTTTTATTTGCACCGGATTGTTATTTAGGAAGCTTTGCCCAAAAAAATCTTCCTAGTGTTGAAATTATAAGCTACCCCGGTTTTTGCCCGACACATCTTAGGATTATTCCTGATGAAATAATTAAAATGAAAATTATGTACAAAGATGCCAAAATTCTTGTACACCCAGAATGTCATCAAGAAGTTGTAAAGCTGGCAGATTTTGTGGGCTCTACTACTCAAATTATGCAATATTGCGCAAATTCAAACAATAAAAGCTTCATTATTGCAACGGAAAAAGGAGTTGTAGACCGTCTGGAAAGAGATTTTCCTGATAAGGAATTTATTTTGGCTTCAAATAAACTTGTATGCCATAATATGAAGTGGAATACCCTTGAAGATATTTTAAATTCCCTTCTTTATGACCAATTTGAAGTAACAGTTGAAGAAGAAATCAGGCAAAAAGCTCTAAATTCTATTCAAAAAATGGTAGAATTAGGATAACATACAGCTGCAGCAATATATTTGAGGGCTAATTTGACCAATTTTCTTATTAAGCATTTTTGCAGTTAAAAAATTTATGCTGATTTTGATACTATATCAAAAGTGTATCCTAAACCTGATAGAATCTTGCTTATAGTGCGCAATCCAGGAGATTTTGTTTTACCATGGAGAATATCCACAAGCTGCACGCGGTTCATGCCAACTTCTTTTGCAATTCACTCACTGTAGTGCGGGCTTTTATAACATATTCTAAACACCTGAAAAATTCAGCTTCATTACCATTTTCAATGTAATTCATAATTGTTAATCTAAGCCACACTTTCTGATGTTAAAGCATAAGACTATGCGCTTTGTGTGGTTCTTGTATATATATTATTGTTTGCTAAGGCATTTTTAAGTTCATCCGGCATATCATCTTCACTAAGGTTTGGCGGCGCTGTCCAGATAACTGATTTCATATAGTATTTAACCGTTGCCGTTTTATATCCTTTTTTCTTTAAAAACCTGTTTATAATATGCGCTATGGTTGTGCTTGTTTTACCCTCAACAAGCCTCGTATAGGTTTTAATTCCCATAATATCCGCAACATCAGATATCTTCATCCATCTGTTTTCTCTTGATATGATATCCCCAATCTGCCCTGCATATTTTAAAAGCAGTGTTTTTTCATCATCCTCATCTGAAACGACAACAGGCCCTAATGATGGCAAACCCTCAATCAAAGGCTCCACCTCTAAATTTTTATAAAAATCAACCACCTTTTCATCGGATATTACAAGCTCTTTTGAAAAATTCTCTAAATAAAGTCCTGACAAAGTCTTCACTCTGCTCATTGCAACGTATGCCTGTCCTCTTTCAAAAATCCTTTTACAATCCACATATAGTTTATCGAGGGTCATCCCTTGTGATTTATGTATTGTAACCGCATATGCAAGCTTTAGAGGAAATTGTTCCCTTGTTGCAATAACTTTATCGTTATAATAGTATTCAAAAGTCTCCCGCGCGATATCCCTTATTGTGCCATTGTCAAATTCAACAGTCACCCTGTCATCATTAAGTGCCAAAACCTTTCCGCATGAACCGTTTACAAGCCCTGTCCTAAAATCAAGATTAACAAGCAGCATAACTCTTGCATCAGGTTTAAGCTTGATAACCTTTTCTGCCCTGCAGCTTTTATTAAAAATCTCTAAAATTGTCTGCTCACGCTCATCTAAATTTTCATAAACATACCCCTTGCCTCTTAAAACACCATCTTCTGCAGGATATTCAACTATCTTGGCTTCAAGTGCATTAAACATTGCTTCGTTATACCCGTCTGCCTCTTTATTTGTTGAGAAAATATGCAGAATATTTCCAGCCGCCGCACCAAAACCGCCGTCATCAGTCTTATTAAGAGCAGCACAGCGCGTGTTTAAGAGCTTTACATCATCATTATTAAGGTTATTCACCCGCATATTTGATAAAGCTTTGATAAAATTTTCTTCCTTTTGTCTATGGTTTTCCGTAAGCAGAATATTTTTAAGGTTCAATTCAGTCCAAACCGGCGATTCAAAACAGTAGCTTAATTCTGCACCTTCTCCCATTTCAACCGGAGGAAGCTGGAAAAAATCTCCTAAAAATATTACCTGAATACCGCCAAATGGCTTATCTACTTCCCTTACAAGGCGAAGCACCTTATCAACATATTCAAACGCCCTGATATTCAGCATTGAAATTTCATCAATAGCAAGCATTGCACATTTTTCAATCTGTTTTTTAATAGTAGGCTTTTTTGTCAAAATGTTTTTTACAATATTTTCAATAGAATAACGGCATAAACCAATCCCGGCCCAGGAATGAATCGTCTGCCCCTTAATATTAACCGCTGCAATTCCTGTGGTTGAAGTTACAACAAGCTTTTTAAATTGTTCCTTTAACCTGTCTAAAATATAGCTTTTGCCCGTACCTGCATGTCCTGTTATAAAAACATTTTCCCCTTCTTTTATTAGGCGGATAATATTTTTAAGTGCTGTATTATCTTCTTTTTTTGCAGCATTATCCAAAATATCAGGTACAGTCTGAGTTTTGGCAGCAGGTGAATTGTTTTGAACAAGAGCAGGAGCTTTTGACACCTTAATGCCGTCTAAAATAAGCTGGTCAGCATTATAAATTTTATACGGTACATACTCCCCGCTTGCGACCTGTCTTTCAAAAGCAATCGGTCTTTCATTCGGTTTAACATCATATTTTAAACCCTCTGTTGATACCCATTTAACAGAATTAAACCCGTAAATTCTTTTATAACATTCAAAAATACACTGCGAAACCGAAGCAAATTTCTTGCCCTCTAAAGTTGTGTGTTTTTCTTCAATATCATCAATAAGTTCGCGCGCTATATCTATAATTTCATCATATCCGATAATTTCAGATAATAATATGCACAAAAGTTTCTTCGGGTCGCTAAAACTTAGCCCGCTTGCATTCCGTATTTCCGGATTCCCCAAGTTTTCATTAATTTCAGACATCAACCATCCTTGTTTATTACATTATATAATAAACAAACGGCATGCTAAACCCGTACCACCCAGCATTTTTCTTATAAGAAATTCGGCCTTGCTTTTAAAAGTGCAATAAATTACACCATTCATGTTATCTTTATGCCAACCATAAATTTTATAAAAGCAGAGATATTTTTGCAAAAGCAGCTGTTAAAAATTCGCCTCCGCAGATATTAATAAATAAATGATTAATACAATTTTTTACAGGTGCGAATCCTCTGCTGCTTTTGCAAAAATATCTCTGGGCAGAAAAAATATAAAAGCCGCTATCAGATTCCATAAAAATCAACCAAGCTCCATCATTGTGCACCAAAATATGTATGGTATAATTTTTTAGTGAAGAATATTTAAGTTTAGCTTAAAAATAAGGAAGCATTAACAATGGAAAATGTGGCTATCGATTTTAAAAACCATTTCAACAATTACGTTCAAAACCTTGAAACATACATTATGTTTCAAATAAAACAAAGAACACTTGAACTTACAGAAGAACTTACAAAAAAAGGCAGAAAGCCTATCTCTCTTTCAATGGGTGCACCGGTTGATATGGTTCCAAAATTTGCGGTTGATACTTTAAAAAGCTGCCTCGATGACCCTTCAATCCATACATATTCTACCCCAAAAGGTGAAAAATTCTTTACTGAAGCTGTTATTGAAAGAATGAAATCAAGATTTAATGTTGATATTAAACAAGATGAAGTTTTCTCCCTTATAGGTTCAAAAGAAGGTATTGCAAACCTTATCAGGGAATTAATTAACCCGACAACCGATATTAAAAATAAAGACATAATCCTGATTCCTGACCCTGGGTATGCTTCATACGGCGAGATGGTAAAAGTTTCAGGCGGTTTAGGATACGGCGTTCCTTTAACAAAAGAAAATAACTATATGCCGGATCTTGAACTTGTCTTGGAACAGCTTAAAAAAGACAGTTTAAACCCTGAAAAAATTAAAGCACTTGTTATAAATTACCCGAATAACCCGCTTGGTGCTGTTGCAACTAAAGAATACCTCCAAAAATGTGTTGATTTTTGTATTAAACACCAAATTATTTTAATGTCTGATAATGCGTATTCTGAAATTTATTTTGATGATAACGACAAACCATTGAGTATCTTGGAATTAAAAGGCGCAAAAGATGTTGCTGTTGAATTTCACAGCTTTTCAAAACCATATGCTATGACAGGATGGCGTATCGGCTGGGTTTGCGGTAATAAGCAGATTGTTTCCATGTTTGGTAAACTAAAATCTACAATTGATACCGGTGTATTTAAAGCCCTTCAATTAACAGGAGCAAAGCTTTTAAATTCAAAAGAAGGCGAAGAATACATCCATAATGCCAATAAAAATTTAAAAATCAAGATGGATAAATTTGTTCAAGGGCTAAAAAGCTTAGGCTGGCAAGATGTTGAAACACCAAAAGCAAGTTTTTACCTTTGGATTAAATCTCCTCTAAAATATAAAGAAGATTCAAGAGAATTTTGCAAAGACTTACTTGAAAAATCAGGAATTGTTGCAGTACCCGGAGATGCTTTCGGTACAAACGGCAAAGGCTATGTAAGGCTTTCAATCGTAGATTCTATGGAAAACCTTAACACTGTTATTGAAAGAATGAAACAAGACGGGCACACATTTAATTAATTATGAGCAAAACAAATGTTGCAATAATAGATTATGGCGCAGGAAATGTGAGAAGTTTAGGCAATATGCTCACATTCCTTGATGTACCGTATATTATCACAGATGATAAAGAAAAAATTAAACAAGCAGACAAGATTATTTTCCCGGGACAAGGACATTTTGCACAAGCCATCGCAAAATTAAAATCAAAAGATATGGTATCTTTTATACAAGATATTGTATCTGACGGGAAAGTTTTTTTGGGCATATGTCTTGGTTTACAGGTTTTATTTGAGAAATCCGAAGAGGCACCCGGGGTTGAAGGCTTATCAATATTCAAAGGAGATGTTAAAAAATTTCAAATAGGAAAAACTCCACAAATAGGCTGGAATAAAATACAAACAACAAATAACAATAGCTATCTTTGCGATGATTATTTTTACTTTGTAAATTCTTATTATGTTAATCCTTTTAATAAAGAAATAATAAGTTCAAACGCTAACTATAATATTGATTTTTGTGCAAGTGTTGAATATAAAAATATAACCGCAGTACAGTTTCACCCCGAAAAGAGCTCCAATGCGGGGATTGAATTTTTCAAAAAATGGCTGAAAAATTAAAACAAATTTAACATTTGCCAAATTTGAAAAAAAATATTATTATTCAAACATAAATATATCCTTAGAGTATTAAGGCTCACGGGTTTTAATAGATAAGGTTTTCAAATCGTCAGGTTAGAACCATCTTTATGGTTTAAGAGTTTGTATAAGCCTTATCTTATAATCATAAAAAAGGCAAAATGCAAAATATCGTCTGGTAACGTTTATTTTATCAGACCAAATTCACTTAACCTTCATTTGTGGACACAAAAAGCGCATAAAATTTGTACAGTGACAAGCTCTGCGACGCCAATACGAGTTCTTCTTACGGCGCTGCACAGTGCCTATACTTGGTTGGCGGCTGCCAGGGCGGTGTAAATAACAACTGCTACCCGTACATAGTATGGTCAGGTAAGCAGATAAGCACTACTCATTCATGGTCGCCAGAGCTCAATGGCGGAAGGTTTTATGAGTACAACGGTGAAGCTGGTCACTCTGTTACACAAGCAGAGTCTGTGCGCTGTGTCCTGGATTTGAGATACAAGCATGGGGTTATTCTTTATTAGCAGGTTATATAAGACTGACTTTTAAAGTTAAATAAACCATGCAAACAGTTGTTACAGCTCTGCGACGCCGGTGCAAGTTCTTCTTACGGCGCTGCGTATTGTAGATGGCTGGATGGCGGCTGCCAGGGCTCATACAATACTAACTGCCACCCGGCATGGGTATGGTCAAGTAAAACCTCAAGCACTAACAGCAGTGAGTATTGGGGCGTTGGATTAGAAAGCGGCAGTCTGGTTGACAATTCCAAGGCATATATAGGCACATATCCTTATTCTGTGCGCTGTGTCCTGGATTTGGTTTTGCTTTTTATAAAATTAAAACGCAAAATAAATTCAGACCAGAGGTATTCAAAAGAAGCTCTGCGACTATGGCGCAAGCTCTTCTTACGGCGCTGCAAGGTGTGATTATCTAAATGGCGGCTGCCAGGGCTCATACAATGGCAGCTGCTGGCCGAACGCTATATGGGGCGAGACTCCTAACGGTTCAGAGAGGTATATAGGAATCTTGGGCAATGGCACTTTCTATTCCAGAGTACCCGATGAGTCACGTAACATTACTATTGACCACGGTGTGCGCTGTGTCCTGGATTTGGGTTTACCACCGTTAATCCAGAATACAGACAGGTTTGCAGCTGTGCGACAACAATGCGAGTTCTTCTTACGGCGCTGCGCGGTGCGATTATTTGAATGGCGGCTGTCAGGGCTCGGGCAATAGCAGCTGCTGGCCGAACCACATATGGTCAGGTTTGTTTTTGGCGTCAGGTTATTATCAGGGTTTTGCCTTGAACAGCGGCAGTCTTAAGTCTACCGGAATATGTGATGGTGCTGGCCGTTGTATTAATACCAACGCTTTTGCTGTGCGCTGTGTCCTGGATTTGAAAATCCACTACAGACCTGGGTTTTGCAGCTGTGCGAGATGTGGGAAAGCTCCAAATACGGTGCTGCGCAGTGTTTAACCTTGGGTGGCGGCTGCCAGGGCTCATACAATAATAACTGCTGGCCGTTTGACTTATGGTCCGGTACGCTGCTTTCTGCAGGTGTTTATGGACATGGTCAGCTTATAAGCGGTTCCTGGAGAGCTGTGTCATACACTGCCGACTTTGCCTTTTCTGTGCGCTGTTTACCCCTCGCCAGGTATCCCGCCCGCCTATGGGGCGGGCTACTATCGTCCTAGGCTGTGGTGCGCTGTGTCCTGGATTTGATTTTACTCCTGTTAATTCAGAATGCAGACAGGTTTAAAAGCTCTGCGAGCGGTATGAGAGCTCTAAGTATGGTGCTGCAAGATGCGGCGAGTACGGTGGCGGCTGTCAGGGCGCAGCTGTAGGCACAGGGAATGCCACCAACTGCTACCCGTACCACGTATGGTCAGCTACCAGTATAGGCTCTGACTATTGGGCACCGGGTTTGAACTATGGAGCTTGGGACTCTACTTTTGCTTGTGGTACTGGTCACTGTTCCGGTTCTCTTGCCTTTTCTGTGCGCTGTGTCCTGGATTTGATTGATAATACAGCGTAAAAACTGTATCCAAGCATATAAAAAATATCAATCCCAAAATGCAGACCGCCGGTTTGCAGCTGTGCGAGAGTCGTGAGAGTTCTAAGTACGGCGCTGCACAGTGCGCCGATTACGTTGGCGGCTGCAGAGGCGCTGGCATAGGTACCAGCTGGACCGCCCTTTGTTACCCGCAGTTTATATGGTCAGGCACCCTGAGCGGCACAAAGTATTGGTCTCCTTACTTAAGTTCCGGCATATTTAATACCACTGATGCTTGCAGTAATGGCAGCTGCCCGGCTTTACTCGCTTTTACGGCGCGCTGTGTCCTGGATTTGAGAATAAATCTTGAAACGCACTGCTGATATGGCTTAAAAAAGCTTATACTTCCATTTCAACCAGTTTTTCACTGATTTTAAAATCACATCCGGTTGTTTTTTTAATATCATCAACCGTAAACATAGGATTAATTTCTTCTAATAAAAGCCCGTCAGGCGTACCATCAGAGTTTTTCAAAACTCTAAACACACATTTTTCTGTAATAATCAAATTCACTTCACATGATGCAGTCAAAGGAAGATTACATTTTTCAACAATTTTTATCTGCCCTTTTGATGTGTGCTCCATTACAACTATAACCTTTTTTGCACCCACAACCAAATCCATAGCGCCGCCCATGCCGGGGGTAAATTTATTTGGTACAGACCAGTTTGCAAGGTTTCCCTCGCTATCCACCTGAAGCGCTCCTAAAACAGTAGCATCAATATGTCCGCCGCGCATTAAAATAAAAGCCATCTGAGAATCATAAAAGCAGGCGCCCTCAACCGTTTCAACATACCCGCCGCCAGCGTTTATCACTCTTTCATCAATATTATCAATATCCTGATTTTTCCCAACCCCTAAAAGCCCGTTTTCAGATTGGAACATAACCTTTGTAGAAGGCGGGATATACTTTGTAACTTCTGTAGGTAAACCAATCCCAAGGGTTACAACATCCCCGTCCTTAAATTCTTTGGCTGCACGTTTTGCAATGATTTCTCTTATCTTCTCTTTGCTTAAAAGTTCCATCATTATTTTTGCCCATCTACTATATAATCAATAAAAAGCCCCGGAATAACCACTTCATTTGGGTCTAAACAATCAACGATTTCATCCGCCTGCACAATAACAGTATCAGCCGCTGTTGCCATAACGGTATTACAGTTTCTTGTTGTCCCAAAATATGAAACATTGCCGTATTTATCTGCCTTTGTACCGTATATTAAAGCAAAATCAGCACTTATAGGTTTTTCAAATAAATATTTTTTATTATCAAGTTCATAAACTTTTTTGCCTTCGGCAATTGCCGTACCAACGCCCGTAGGAGTTAAAACACCGCCTAAACCTGCACCCTTTGCTCTAATACGCTCCATTAAAGAACCCATAGGGGTAAGTTCAACCTCTATTTCTCCTGCTTCCATCTGACGTCCTGTTTCAGGATTTGTTCCTATGTGGCTTGTGATAAGCTTTTTAACCTGTTTATTTACTATGAGTTTTCCCTTATCTTTATTTGGAATAGAAGTATCATTTGATATCATTGTAAGATTCTTAGCATTTTGTTTAACAAGTTCATCAATTAATTTATCAGGCGCACCGCAGCTTAAAAAACCGCCTATCATAACAGTGGCGCCATCTTTTATTAAACTTACGGCATCTTTTATAGAAACTATCCTTGCCAAAAATCAATCCCTCTTAATTTAATTAATCTTTAGTTTAGCACAAAAATTTTACGGTGGAAGAGCCGATATACAAATATTTACAACCATTTTGGATGATAGTAAAGAGTAAAAATTTTATTAGTTCTTACCCTTACATGCCCGCCTTTAATAAAATTTGTTAAAGACCCTGTCGGCGGCAAAAATGTTAATGCCCATTTTAGCGGGAATACAAAATATGTTCTATCCTGCCCGAAAACTTCAAGTGTATCTGTAACCTGCCCTGGGGTTATTCCATCAATCTTAAAATCATCAAAAATAATGCTTGCAGGAATACCGTTCATCCCGCTTGTTATAATGGTTGAAACCCTTGCCTTGATTATATCTCCCCTTCTTATTTTAACTTTATTATTTTCATAAACGCTTTTTTGTACAATAAATTCAACAACCTGCCCTTCATACAAATCTTTTTCAGATTTTATCCTCTCTTTAATTGAAACCCTTAAAGGAATCGCTTCTAAATCTTCATAATTATATTCAAGATGGATATAAGGCTTCTCTATATTCTTATCTTTAAGTGTGGTTTCAACAAGGTTATCTTCTTCAGGTATCTTGCTTTCAAAAGCAGGGCTTGAAAAAACAGGTGCAGTAAATATTAAAACCAAGAGAATAATCAAAAATCTATTCATATTTTAATTCTTCCTTTGAGCCTGATTTAATCTTTTCTTCAAGCATTCTCCTATTTTCTTGAGATGTTAAAAGAAAATTTTGATAGTTTACATTATGAAAATATTCATTATTTTTAAGGTAATAAGGGTATTTTGTATAAATATATTCATAAATAATTGCAAGCCTTTTTGAGGCTAAATTTTGGGTGAAAGAATTAGTTCTTTTCTGGTCTTTGCTTTTATTGATATATGTAATCATGCCAATCGGGTTATAACCAGCTTTTACCATATAATCAACTGCAATTTTATCAAACACTATTTGGTATTTTTTAGGTGCAGCTTTCATTTTAAGACTGCTTAATCTGCCGTTAAAAACACCTGAATAAGACCTGTAGGCTTCTGCTATATGGCGAGAAAGATATGCTGCAAGTTCATTATCATCTTCAATGAATTTATAATCATAACCATAAACTGCGATTTGCCTGTTAAGGAGGGTCTTATCTTTTATTGTGTCCAGTTTTCCTTCAGCCTCTTTTTTATCATAAGCAAACACTATCCTCTTATCAATTTTGTTTGAATTTAAAATTCTGACACCAACATTATTCAGCCTTTTTTGAACTTTAGATTCTTCTATTATTTCAAAATCATCTATAGCAAAACAGCTCAAAGGTAAAAAAGCAGCTATAAGTGTAATCAAACCGATTAAAAATCTTTTCCTAAACATCAAAACATCCTTAAAAGTTAATAATAACTATACTATCATCAATTCTGCCATTATCCTAACTTTTTTATTAAAAACAGTCCTGTAGAACCAAAAAGGATATGAATTTTCATATCCTTTGACTTTATTTTATGCACATATTTTTATTTAACCAATTACAGGAGGATTAAATACTCTTGCTTGAAGTTCTCTATCTAATGCTAAAAGAGCATTTGAATCTGATTTTATAAGTTTTAGAGTATCTAAAACATCTGAAACACTTGCTTCTTCTTCAACCTGTTCCTTAATATACCATTGAAGGAAAAGCCCTGCAGCTCTGTCTTTTGTTTCATCTGCGATATCTGCAAGGTTATTTATTTTTGAAGTTACCAATTGTTCATGCTTTAGTACATCTTCAAATACCTGCAATGGCGAGTTCCATTTTAAATCAGGCTTTGCAATAGCCTCAAGAACAATCTCTCCGCCGCGTTCTTGAATATAATCATATAATCCTCTTGCATGCGCCATTTCTTCCTGCACCTGAACATTCATCCAGTTAACAAAACCTTTTAGGTTCATTTTTTGAAAATATGCCTGCATAGAAAGGTATAGATATGCTGAGTATAATTCTGCATTAACCTGTTCGTTTAATGCTGCATTCATTCTTTCGTTAATCATCTTAATTTACCCCCAATTCTTCTATTTATTATTCAAATTATATCACTTTACAAAAATTTTGGTTTAAAATAATTTTATGCTTAAAATAATTTTACCTGTTATATTATTACTCATTTCAAATATCTTTATGACATTTGCCTGGTACGGGCATTTAAAGTTTAAATCAAGCGCTTTAATTGCTGTTATTTTAATAAGCTGGGGCATAGCATTTTTTGAATATTGCTTTCAAGTCCCTGCAAATAGAATAGGCTACGAGGTTTATAATGCTTATCAATTAAAAACGATTCAGGAGGTTATAACTCTTTCTGTTTTTGTGGTATTCTCAGCACTTTATCTAAAAGAAGGGCTGAAGTGGAATTATTTAATCGGCTTTATTTTTATAATCCTTGCCGTATTTTTCATATTTAAAAAATGGTAAACCCGCATTCTATAATAAATGCGGGTTTAAAATATTTATTTAAATTTTATTTTATATACAAATCGTATTTAGTTCCATCTTCAAGCTTTTTAAACTTATCCATAATCTCAGACGGGTATTTCTTCTTTTTCTTTATTATTAAATAAACTGGCGCACCTTGCTTTTTAGCCTCTTTAATCAAATTATTTAATTCGTTAAATCCGTTATTATTAATATTTGTAATGTAATATACTTTACCATTATATTTATTTAAAATACTATATTTTTTTCCGGTGCCAAATGCTACAAGCTTGGAATCAGATACCATTTGCGCTCTGTCAGCATAATTTTCCAATTCTGTCTGCCCGAATGTTGTAACATAATTAAAGATTTTCCCGCTTGTAATAATTGTTACACCAAGCATCAAAATAACGTTTGCAATAAATAGCAATGACCTGTTTTTTGAAATTATACAAAGAATTGTAATTAAAGAGATGACAATAAGCCAGGATGACATTAAGATTCTAAAACTATCAGCATTTTGCACATAAATTAAACTGTTTTCAGGTGTGAAATTCAACATTACAGTTCCGCAAATTCCAAGCAAAATAAAAAATATGGAACTAACTACGGTTGAAATTTTAATACCTTTTTCAAATTTATTATCTGCAATATAACCCCACCAGTAATATCCCGTAATAAGTGAAACTGCAGGGAATAAAGGCAAAATGTAAGTCGGGAGCTTGGTTGAAGACACGCTGAAAAATAACAGGATTGATAAAAAGTAAATACTTGCAAAAACAATCAACTTCCTGTCATTTGTATCATTGGATAAAATCTGTTTAAAAGATTTAGTTGCCCTAAAATCCTTTATTAAAGCTTTCACACCTCTGATTAAAACTGAAATAAAACTGAAAACCCAAGGAATAAAAGCAATCAATAAAACCGGGATATAAAATAAAAACGGCTGTTTTCTGTTTATACCTAAAGAAGAATTTAAAAATCTTGCAAAATGATGCTTTACAAAATAATCTTGAATAAATATATCCCCGTTTGCAATGTATGCTGCAATATGCCAAGGAAGAGCAACAATTAAAAATATTATTACGCCAGGGATTATAAATGAAGGTTTAAATAATTCTTTTCCTCTGCGAAAAGCAAGAAATGTAAGCGCTGTAACCATTATAGGAATAATAATACCTATAAGCCCTTTTTGAAGGACACTTAAGCCCATAAAAAAGTAGGCAAGATACCAAAAATATTTCTTATTCTCTTCTTTTACATCAAATAATGTTATTATGGCAGAATATATAGAAAGTGTGCAAAGTGCCGTAAAACCCATATCAAGAATTGCAATATGAGAAAATAAGACAATCCAGATTGAAGATAATAAAATAAATGCGCTGACAAGTCCAAAAATCTTTGACCCTACTGCTTTTTTACCAAAGAAATATGTTGCAAAAATCATAACCGTACAAGATAGTGCTGTTGGAAACCTTGATATAAACTCGCTTGTTGAACCCGTTAATTTATACAGTAAAACAATCAGCCAATAAAAAAGAGGCGGTTTTTCTAAAAACGGTTCAAAATTAAGATATGGCGTTATAAAATCACCATTTAAAAACATTTTGCCCGCAATATTTACATACCTTGTTTCATCAATATCTATAAGCCTGTATGCGCCTAAATTCAAGAATAAAAACAAATAAGAAAATAAAATAAGAGACAAAATACAAAAAATATTTGCATGCCTTGAGATAAAATCTTTGGCATTTTTTATAAAATCCTGAAAGCCTTGATTCATGCTTATTTTCTCCTTATTCTACGCTTATAATTTTAGACCTTACAGATGTTTTATCACCATCCGTATTTATGGTTATCACCTTATATTCAGCTCCCTCGCTTAAAGAGGGAATATTAATATGTTTGATTCCGTTTTCATCCTCAATTTCAAAATCTTTATTATCATGTCCTGAAATAATTGCTTTAATATTTTTATGCTTTGCAATTAACAATTTATAAGGTTCAGCATTGTATGTAGCCTTCAGATTGTCTTCAATGCCAATCAAAGGATAATGCTGCACTATTATTACATCCTTATTTTTATATTTATTTAAATATTTTTCCAAAATAATTAATTCCCTGTCTTTATAATACCCTCTTGGTAAAGACACCATTTCATTTGTGCCGTCCATAAAAATGAAAATATATCCGCTAATATGCTTAATTGAAGGCACTTTCGATACTTTATTTTTGGAAAATCTGTTTAAAAGCTTGTAATATTCAGTTTTGTCAAGATGTTTTGTTTTTTGAACATCCTTATTCCCAATGGCAGTATAAACAGGTTTTTGAATCTTTTTTATTATTTTTGCAAACATTACAAGATTATACTTATCGGCGCCTGAAATATTATTTCCTAAAAAAAGAACAAAATCGCTTCCTGAATTATTAATATCCCCCCTTGCCCTTAAAAGCTTTTGAATGGAAGGTGTCATAGAATTATCTACTTTATCTGATTTAATACAAGAATCAGAGATAGCTGCAAAAGTTATCTCGCTTGAATTTGCCGTATTTTGAAACAATAAGATAAACAAAAAAGCAAAAAGAACCTTGAAATATTCGACCTTATTTTTTATTAAAACTTTTCTAACAAGCCCCATAGCAGACCCCCCAACAGACTTTAGGATAGACCTATTATACATTAAGTTTTAAATATTGGAAACATAATTTGATTTTAAACGTCAAACAAATTACAAGAATTTTAAAGAGTAGTTTTTAAGGATGATAAGGAAGGGTTAAGAAGGAGTTTTTGTATGAGAAATTCATTAAGTAAATTTGATGAATATGAGTTTCAGGAAGATTTTATAGAAACAGGCTGTCCTATTGAAGAAGATACCGAGGAAGAAGAGATTAAAACCTTTAATACTATTGCAAATAAGGATGAAATTCTACAGATGTATTTAAAGGACATCGGCAAAATTAAACTTTTAAACAGAACAAATGAAGCAACTATTGGCAAAACAATTAAAGAAGGCGGCAAAAAAGAAGCTAAAATTGCAAGAAAAAAACTTATCCAGGCAAATTTAAGGCTTGTAGTTTCGATTGCAAAAAAATATACAGGACAGGGAATTTTATTTATGGACCTTGTGCAGGAAGGCTCTTTAGGGCTTATAAAAGCAGCAGAAAGGTTTGACTATACAAAAGGATTTAAATTTTCAACATATGCAACCTGGTGGATAAAACAAACCATCATAAGGGCTATAGCCAATAATTCAAGAACCATACGAATCCCCGTGCACATGAGTGATAAAATAAGAACGCTAAAGCGTGCAATCGTGAAATTAAGCGTAGATTTAGGGCACGAACCTGATGATGAAGCACTTGCGGATTACCTGAAAACAGATATCAAAAAAGTAAAACAGATTAAAAAAGCTATGATAAAAGAGCCGGTAAGCCTTGATACACCTGTAGCACAGGATTTATGTCTTGAAGATTATATCAAAGATGATATGAAAAAATTACCCGATATCAAGACAGAAAAGGAATTTCTAAATAAAGACATTATTAAAGCTTTAGACATACTTTCAGAAAAAGAAAGATTTATAATCATTAACCGCTTCGGACTTGAAGCACGAAAAACAAAAACACTTGAAGAATTAGGAAAAATTTTAGGATTTTCAAAAGAAAGAATAAGGCAAATTGAAGGAGAAGCATTGAAAAAACTTAGAAAATCACCAAACACAGCAGAATTAAAGCATTATTTAACATAAAGCTTTAAACTCTTAGATAAATAACAATAAAACAATTTCTTTTTAAAACAACTAACTTGTAATCTTTTTTAAAACAAAGCCTGTCTTTTATTGGACAGGCTTTTATTTTCTTTGGTTTATTAATTAAACTTTATTATTCTCTTCTGTTTCAGCCGCAGCTGTTTCTTTCGGTTTTTCAACAACATATTTATCATTTTGGTTTTCTACTTTTTTAGCAAGAAACTTCAATTCTAATTCATCATCCGTCATAAAGCCGCGTTCTTTTATGGTTTTTTTAGCATCAAAAACATTGGCTGAACGTATAAGTCTTGATGCAACAAACAACAATGCAGCAGTTATAAGAGCACCTTTAGCTCCTTTGATTTTTTGTTTTGAAGCCGCTTTCAGCTCATTTACCTTTTCGCTTGAGGCAGACTGTTTCATCAATTTTTTTGCTTTTTTATCCAGTTTTACAGCTTTAGCATCCTTAATAAGGCTGGCTGCAATAGCACCGATAGAAAGAACACAAGTCCCTAATTCCGCCAATTTATATTTGCCGTCTTTTTCCTCTCTACCCTCAGACATTTTCCTTGTTTCGTAAACAATACCCTTGCTTACGAAAGTATAAATATTCTGCTTTGTATTTTGCTGCTTATTTGTCAGCTTTTTTTCACTATTGAGAGCTTCGGCTCCTTTAAATGAAATATTTTTTATAGCTTGAATTTGCATTTATATACCCCATATTTAATCTGAATTTATTAACTATAAAACCTGTAATAATTTATTTTGAACATTAATATTAACTTATATTTTCATAGGTTAATATTTCTTAATAATATACTAAAAGCCTACACCGCCTGCCAGTTTATAACTTCAACATTATCAAGTTTTACGCACTGCCTGGCATGCCAAAAGTCGTATTCTTGCTGTAAATCAAGCCAAAAACCTGCGCGGGATTTCAGTGCTTTTTCTATTTTCAATGCCATTTCGGGGCTTATACCGGTTTTACCATTTATATTCTCAGATAAATTCTTGCGGCTAGTACCTATTTTAGAACAAATTTTGAAACACTAAACCCTAAAGGCTTTATCCAGCCTTCTAAAAGTATTTCACCGGGATGGGGAGGATTATACATTTCCATTTTATACCTTCCATTTATATGCAAGTTAGACCCAAAATTATCACAATAAATCGGCATCTACGGCAGGTTTAGGTATTTATGAACCTGTGGAATCAGCCTTATTCTTGAATATTTGTTGTATAGTTTCTGGAAAATTCCAGCAGCATCCAGATTTTTGCTCATAGGCATTTTAGGCTGCAAAATAATTTCAATTCCATGCTTTAAACCAAGATTTGCAAGCTCTAATATCTCTTTTTCAGTAATATTTTCATCAAAAACAACTTTTGCAAAAACATTAGAATCCCTTGCTACAAGCAGAAATTCATCGCTTAATGAAAAATCATTTTTTTCTCCTGTGGCAGATTCCAGCTTAATATCCATTGAAACAATATCAATATAATCAATAATCTCTCTAAGCCTGTATGGCAAGCTGCCATTGGTTTCCAGATATATTGTTTTTTTAAGAGAACTTTTATACTCTGCTAAAAAATCTCTTAAAAATTCAGACTGCAAAAGAGGCTCCCCGCCTGTAAAACTGATAACTTGAGCCCCATAATGTTTAATTTCTTCATACAGAGCTGACTTTGTTAAAATTATTGCCTTTTTTTCGCTAAAATTATTGGTATCACAGTATTTACAATTCAGATTACACCCTAGAAGCCTTATAAACAGGTGCTTTTGCCCGACAAAAATTCCTTCTCCCTGTATAGATTCAAAAATTTCACAAATTTTGCAACTTTTTTCCAATTTTTCCCTAAAATCCTTTATCTATCTAATTTTCAGCTATTTTAACTTAAATCTATATCTCTTAATTTTTTGTACAATTCTATTTCTTTTTTATCAAAATCTTCTTTAATATCAATCCTGGTAATTACCGTGTACTCTGCATTTAGGCCTAATGGCGACAATTTATCATCTTCTTTTTTAAGTTTAAATCTTGTCATTGATTTTGTCAAAGGCGGAATTGTTAAAGAAATATTTTTGTTATCAACAGGAATAGTTATCTGCCCCCCTAAAACCGCTTGCCAAGGGGATATTGGCACTTCAATTACAATCTTGCCATCCTCAAATTTTTTTATAATTTCTTTTTCAATTTCAATTAAAAGATAAAGGTCGCCGTTTTTGCCTCCAAATTTTCCATATTCACCTTCATTTTTAATTTTCATTTTTGTTCCGTTTTTAATTCCCGCAGGAATTTTAACGTTCATTATTTTATGTTCTGATTTTTCGCCTGCACCGCGGCAAAGAGCACATATGGTTCCGTTGATATATTTGGCACCCGTGCATTTTGGGCATTTATCGGTATGAAGAACATTGATTTTTCTTATTGTTCCTTGTTTTTGTTCACTTTTTGATATGGTTACAACTGTTTCAATATCTTTGCCATCTATTTTCGGGCTCTGCGGCTGGCTTTTGGGGTTTGCATGCACGTAAGATTCTTTTTTATTCCGGTTTTTAGTATTGTTACTATTGAAAAAACTTTTATTTTTAGTGGTCTCATCCGTTTTATTAGTGCAAAACTCTTTCTCCGGCACGGTTTTAGCTATAATATCATTAAAATTTTCTTCCGCATTTCTTAAAGTTTCTTCTTTTGATGACGCCCCTTTTTCAACATAATCTTTTTTATTCCTCAAAACGCCCGCCAATGTGTCATATTGGAGTCTCTTTGTGTCATCAAGCAAGGTCTCGGCGGCATTATTCAATAATTTAAAATAATTTTCCGCCTCTTTTGTTTTATTTACATCCGGATGATAAATTCTGACAAGTTTTCTATAGGCTATTTTTATTTCCTCTTTTGTTGAATCAGAATCCAAACCTAATATTTCATATAAATTTTTATTGTTCATAATGCTGCTAACCTATTTTAACACATAAAAAAACCCTTTGTGCTCATAATAAACACAAAGGGAAAACTTTTAAAGAACTATGGAGATATAGGAGAGAGGAGAAATTTGGCTTGAAGGTCGTATTAAATTGACCTTCTTTGGACTTTATGTCATTTTTGTTAAACTCTTTTTATAAACTGCCGCCGGTTTTTAATTTAATTTTTACATACCTTTTAAAACCGCCTGATAAGCAAGTTCCTGCTTTTGGGCATCTGATAGATTTGGAAATTCTGCTTCTATTATATTTAAATAATTTTCTACTGCTTTTTCAAACACAGGCATTGAGCCTTGAATCCTTGAAATTGAAGCATCATCAAGATAATTTTTAGGATTAATTGTATTTAAACCTGCAAATGCAATGTTTTGAGCCCCTGTTAATGCCATTGCATCTAAAACTTCCTTTGCATCAACATTTTTTGTTTCAGGCTGTACAACAGGTTTTTCTTCTTCCTTTACTTCATTTTTTTTCTTTTCTTCAACTGCTTTCTGGTAATTTAAACCATAAAAATTTAAATTAATTTTGTTATCCATAGCTAACATCTCCTTGTTTTTAAGTTCTTTAAAATTCTTTATTGTTCCTTACATTTTAGCTATCGGTTGTTTTTTAATTGAACTTTATGGTTTTACAAAAATCTGTTACATTTTTTAACAATTCATAAATTTTTTAAGACTATTAGTCATTTTCAGCCATATATAACAAAAATTCAGCAAATCAAAATTTACAAAAATGCGGTAATTTTATATTTTTTATAAAAAAATTCCAATAAAAAATGTGAGCCCCCCAAAATCTTTTTTATCCCGCCCAAAATTTTTAATATCGCAACCCCGAATTAAGATGGCAGGTGGTTTTGCAGAACTCACATTATTATCTTAAACTATATTAAACATGCTTTTATCGCCCAAAGGAATTAGCCCAAAAGTATTAATTTTAAAACCCTTACACTGCATGGCTTTTAAGGATGTTTATTAAAAAATTTATTGTAACAAGTTTTTAATATAAAATCCGCCATTAAATATCCGGCAACCGCAGGAACAACAGGGGTTGATGCCGGAGTAAATTTTGTAAATTCTACACTTAATCCGCCATCTTCTTCAATATGTTCTACAGTTTTTATTTTCTGCTCACTGTGCGGCTTTTCACTACTTGATACTACAGTTAAATTTTTTTCAATACCTGCATATTTTTTTAATTTATGAAGAACATTTTTGGAAAAACTGTCCTTCCCGCCTCCCATATCCTTTATTTCTGAAATATCAGATACAAAAAGCTTGCTTGCATCCATTCTATTTCCCGCTCCAAATGAGGAAATAGCCTGAATATTATTCTCAAAGGAAAACTTTATAAGTTCAATCTTTGATTTAACAGTATCAATGGCATCAACTATAAAATCTACACCCTTGCCGGCTGCAACTGTATTATCAACCACAAATTCTCCTGAAAACACTTTATTTTGCACATTTTCAGAAAAAAAACCGTCATATACCTGCACCCGAATTGAAGGATTAATATCCAAAAGTCTTTTTTTAAAGACCTCTGTTTTTTTTAAGCCTATTGTTGAATGAAGCGCTGCAAGCTGCCTGTTTATATTTGAAACACTTACTGTATCAAAATCTACAATTAAAAAATGCCCGATTCCTGCACGTGCTAAAGCCTCAAGAGCAAAACCGCCTACCCCGCCAAGTCCAAAAACAGCAATTTTTAAGCTTTTGAGGTACTCTTGAAAATCTTCGCCCCAATATAGCTTATTTCTTGAAAAAATAGTATCTGTCATGGTTTAATTTTACACTAAATAATCCATAATAGAATCTGTATCATCGGGAATAAATTCTTTGCCTTCTTTTACAAATTTATCTTCAACTTCTTCCCTAAATTGTCTCAAAAACTCTACATTTGTGCTTTGGTTGAAAAAATTCTTACCGGTATTATGAAGCTGTACTTCGCATTCTTCTGCCGGTCTTTCCCCATTAAACCTTGCAGCAGTTAAAAATAAAGTAGAATTTTTGTATTCTGCATCTACCATAAATTCATCATTAGTTGGTATACATTTAAGGCTTCTTGTTACTTCATTCATAGTATCTGCAACTTCTTTTTGAATAGAGGAATTACATCGCGAAATGGCATTTGCACATTTTGCTTTGGATTCAAGATAGTTTTTATTTGGATTTAAACCATATCTTACATATCCTTTGAATGGAATATTATTTATACTTAACATTAATCTTCTCCTAATATAGTGGTATGAGCATAAAAACTCCTGAAGAAAATTATTTGCAAAATACTTTAAATTTCTGCCTTACCCCTTCACAGCGCCTTCTGTTGAGCCTTGGATGAAGTATTTTTGCAGGGAAAGGAAAAAGATAACTATAGGTATTATTGATACGATTGAACCTGCTGCAATAAGCCTGTAATTTGCGCTAAATGCCCCTTGCAGGTCATTAATACCTACAGGAAGGGTATAGAGACTGTCTTTCGTTAAAATAATGCTCGGCCATAAAAATTCTCCCCAGCTTCCTATAAAGATAAAAATCGCTAAAACTGCTAAAGATGGCTTAATCAAGGGCAAAAGCACCTTAAAAAATATCTGCAGAGAATTACACCCGTCAATTACGGCAGATTCTTCAAGCTCCCTTGGCACAGCTAAAAATGCCTGTCTTAAAAGGAAAATACCAAATGCATTTACAGCAAAAGGCAAAATTAAACCCAAATATCCGTTCAAATTTCCGTATGAATCCACAAGGTTTAATTTTAAGGTTATTATATAAATAGGAAGCATTATAGCCTGGAAAGGCACCATTATGGTGGCTAAAATTCCAAAAAATATAATATTTTTGCCCTTAAAATTCATTCTTGCTAAAGGATAAGCTGCAAGAGCAGAAAATATAAGATTTAAAACAACCGTAAAAGATGCTACAATAAAGCTATTTAGCGCATATCCCACTATAGGTACCAAAATAAGCACCATCTTAAAGTTTTCAAAAGTGAAATCTTCAGGAATAAAAACTGGAGGATAGGCAAAAATATTCTCGCCTGCACCTTTAAGCGCAGTGGATGTAAGCCATAAAAAAGGCAATAAGCATAATATGCAGACAAAAATTAAAATTATATGAATTAAAAAACCCTTAATATGTCTCATAATTCACCTAAAGCCCATATTTCTTTCTTTCAAAACATAAAATATTTATGATTGAAAATATCATAACAACAATTAAAAGCACGACACATGCTGCTGAAGCTAAGCCTATATCAAGGTTTTCAAATGCTCTTTCATAGATATAATAAACAATTGTTTTAGTTGAATCCAATGGTCCGCCTTTTGTCATAACATAGATTTCAACAAATACCTTTAGGGCTGAAATTGCACTTATGGTTGATACAAGAGCAATAGTTGGCATTAAATGCGGAATTGTAACTGTCATATGTTTTTGAAATTCGTTAGCACCGTCAATCTCTGCAGCCTCATAAAGCTCTTTAGGGACACTCATTAAAGATGCAAGATATATCATCATATAATACCCAACCCCTTTAAAGATGGTAACTAAAGCAACCGAAATCATTGCAACTCTCGGGCTTGAAAGCCAGTTGATATGAGGCAGATTAAAAGTTTCCATAAAATAATTCAAAAGCCCGTTTGGCGCATAGAGCCATTTAAAAGCAATTGCAACCACAACAATTGAAACCACCACAGGAAGGTAAATGATAAGTTTATAAAAAGTTTTGCCTTTAATTTTCTGGTTTATTAAAATGGCTAAAAACAAAGGAAATACAACTAAAAAGGGCGTTGTTAAGATTAGAAAATAAAAAGTATTCACTAAAGATTTTATAAAAATAGGTGAATTATAAAGCGTTTTATAGTTTAAAAGCGTGCCAAAAACAGGATTATATATATCGTTTGAATAATCTTGAAAACTGTATATTATTGTTTGAAAAAACGGCAAAAAGAAAAATATTGTAAGTAACAATATTGCAGGAAATAAGAATAAATATGGGGTAATTTTCTTATATGATTGCATATTTTAATAATAATTCAACATTAACAAAAATTAAACACCCAATAAGCTGTTTTACACCGTATGGGCGGTTTTTTGTTAAGCTTATTTCAAAATTTGAAAAAGGGTGGTATAATAAGGAAGTGTTTTGTTGTTGTTAGATTAATTGCTTTTTAAAAAAGCGGTTGGTTTAAAAATAAAGAAAAGAGAAGTTAATATTTTTTAAAAAAGTCTTAAAAATCAGTGGTTTTTAAGCAAAAAAATTCATTTTCATGTTTTATACTAATGTGTTGTGAAGGGAAATATTTATGATTGAGCCTATTTCTTTTAATTACGGTATTAATTTTAAGGGGCAGGAAAATAATAATTTCAAGGGAATAACCTCATCCTTGCCTGAAGCAAATGCAAGTTTAAGCGCAAGAGATACATATAACCGTGCAGTAAATACTGCAGATAAAATCCAACAGGATTTTACAGCACCTGCAGGTATCGGGCAGAACCTTAATATTGTAGGATAAAACCTTTTTATCTAAATCAGGTTTAATAATAAATCACCTTACAAAGAGCGATTTAAAAGCTCTTTTAAGTGTATAAAAATCAATGGAGAAGATGATAGAAAATATCATCTTTTTTACATTTAAAGAATTGAACCTTGATATAAAATAATCATAATTTTTAAAGATAAATTTTAAAACATCAAATCTTATTCTTTTGTTATATCCAATGTAAAGCTTGATGCAATCAGGTTTTAGATATCTAAAGTTCCCGATAACAGGGTTAGCGCTTGATAAATTTGTTTTATGGCGCCTGTATGCAAACAGTGGAGCAGAAATCAGGGCAGAACCGCCGATTAAATGCAAAAATGTAAATGCTATTTTATCAGCACCTTTTATCCAGTCTTTCGGGTTTGGATATTTTAGCAAAAATTCAGCAGCAGATTTTCTCATCATAGCAGAACTTGTAGGTCCCCAAGCCCAGGTGCCGAATTTACAGCTTTTATTATCTAAAACTTTAACTTCAAAATTTTCAATCTTTTCCTTTAAGCTGAAAATTTCATCTTCATCTTGAAGTGTACAGGTAAAATCAGCGTTTTTATACCCGCTTGTTGCAAGAGACACAAGTGAATGCACCACGGAATTTTCATCAATCTCAAATTGTGCAGCGCTTGTAAAAGCAACAGATGTATTCATATGCACCATCAGATGGCACATTAAATAATCGGGCATTAAAACATCATCTGCATCAATAAGGGATATAAATTCACCCTCTGCAATCTTCAAACCTTCTAAAAATGAGCCGAATTGCCCCAAGTTTTCAGTATTATGAATTACTTTGTATTTTTTTTGCGAAATTTTTAACGGTTTAAAAAGTTTATTGATAAAATTTTCATCCAAAAGATTATCTAAAAATTCTTTTGTATTATCATTGGAACAATCATTTACAATAATTACTTCAAAATTTTTATATGTCTGATTTTCAATTGATTCAATTAAATCCGGCAGATATTGTGCAAGATTATAGCATGTAATAATAATACTCACCTTTGGCTTTTTGAGCATATCCGCTACAGAAAGAGTATCTTTAGACTTAGTTTTAGGTAAAAAATTTTGCATAAATAAATTCTAGCATATTTTTCGTATTTTAGCGCTAGAATGTATGTATGAAAAAATTAATCGCGTTTTTAATACTATTTTTTATAACAGCAGCAAACACTTTTGCTGCAACGGATACCATACAAGATAAAATTGATAAACCAAAAACAGAAGAACACCAGCCGCACGAAACACCTGAGAATTATTCTAAAGCAGAAAGCGGCATCATTAAAAAGATTGAATATGATTACACGGAAAAAACCGATTCTCCTGAAACCATATCAAAACAAATTGTAACCGTAAAAATTACTACAGGCAAATTTAAGGGGAATGAAAAAGTTACAGACAATATGCTCACAGGAAACCCTGCCTATGAAGTATTTTTAAAGGAAAATGATAAAGTAACTATTGTTGTAGAATCAAAAAACCCAAACCCTCAAAGTATAGAAGATGTTGATGTTTATGTTTCTGATATCAAAAGAGTTGGAACAATTTATTTGTATTCCTTCATTTTTATTGCTTTTTTAATTGGAATAGGGCGGATGAAAGGATTTTACAGCCTTTTATCAATTATAATTACCGTAGTTCTTGTATTTGCAGTGTTTGTACCCTTAGTGTTATTTAATGTTTCGCCGATTTTAGCCGCTTTAATTATTTCGATTCTCTCTACAATTGCAACAATGTATCTTGTTGCAGGGGTTAATTCAAAAAGCAACGCTGCAATTTTAGGCACGGTTCTATCATTAATTTTTGCCTCAGCTTTAGCGCTTTTGTCAATTTTTCTCGCTCATCTAACAGGATTTATGGGTGAAGAAAGCCTGTTTTTATATATGTCGCGCCCTGATTTAAACCAGGAAGGGATTTTAGCCGCTTCAATGATGGTAGCAGCACTTGGAGCCTTGATGGATGTTGCAATTTCAATTTCAAGCACAATTAACGAAATCCACGTAACTGACCCAAGGCTTACTGTATTTGAGCTTTTTAAATCAGGAATGAATGTGGGACGAGACATAATAGGAACGATGTCAAACACTTTGATTCTTGTGTATTTAGGAAGTGCAATGCCTTTGGTATTGCTAGGCTCCAATATAGATGTTGCAAAGTTTTTCAATCTTAATCAGGTTGCAGGAGAGATTTTATCGGCACTTACGGGAAGCATCTCGCTTTTAGCCTGTGTACCGCTCACTGCCATTATGAGCTCTTATTTAATCAAAAGAAAACAAGCAAAACTGGAAAAAATTACAGCTGAAGCCCCTGAAACTAAGAAAAAATCCGATATAGAAGAGACTTCAAGTGAAGAAGCAAAAAATGAATCTGAACCATCAATATCAAACGATTCAGATTCTTCTTTTGAAGAATAATAATCAAATTAAATAAGCTTAAAATATTAAATTTATCGGCGTTAAGCATAAGCGAATAAGAAAATCAAGATGAATGTAAGTTGTGAGCATGTTTGAACCTGCGTTTCCGTTAGCTTAAAACGCAGGTGAGTTTGCGAACAATAAAAGACGAATCTTAGATTTTCTATGAGTGTTGCCAGCCCCGTCGATAAATTTAATATTTTAAGCTTATTTAATTCTTTAACAAAAAGAAAACAGCCAAAAAATAACCTACACAGGGATTTGAATTAAAAAATAAGTAGATTTTACAGGTATTCCATCCTTTTTAATGACTCCGCTTTCAAAAGAAATCGTACCATTGTGTTTTTCTATTATTTTTTTACAGATTGCAAGCCCTAAACCCGTTCCCTCGCCCACTTTTTTTGTGGTAAAACCGGCATGGAAAATCTTCTTTTTATCCTCTTCTTTAATCCCAAAGCCGTTATCCTCAATCTTAACAGAAAGCACGCCATCTAAAACCCTTGTCGTGATAGAGATTTCACCCATATAATTATCAGGATGATTATTTGCTTCTTTTTCAATACTTTGTATTGCATTCATCAAAATATTTAAAAATACCTGGTTGAGCATATTGGGATAACAGTTAACAGGCTGCATTTCACCGTAATTTTTTATTAAATTAATATCTTTTTTCAATTTGTGCCGCAAAAGATTTAACGTTAAATCCAATTCCTCATTAATATTTGCCGCCTGCAGCACTGTTTCATCCAAGCGCACAAACCTTTTTAGGGACTGTACAAGGTTTGAAATCCGCTTTATTGCCTCTTTATCAATTGAATTTGTGTCTTTTAAAATTTCAAACGTATCATCATCAAAAGGCACACCTGAATTAAAAAAGCGCTTTAAAATTTCATTATTGGCACAAATGCTCGCTAAAGGCGTATTTATCTCATGAGCAACAGATGCTATCAACTGCCCTAAAGATGCCATTTTTTCTGAATTTATTAATTGCAATTGAGTTTCTTTAAGCTCTGAAAGCGCATTTTCAACCTCTTCTTTTTTATCTGAAACTTCTTTAAAAAGCATAGCTTGTGTTATAGCGCTTGAAATCTGCATTGATACACCAACCAGAAGCTCCTTTTCTATCTCTTCAATATGTTTTTTTGAAGTAAAAATGACTACAACCGCAATCAGATTCTCATTTTTCATAATAGGCAAAATGATTCTGGTTAAAGGAGTTTTAAGCGGGGATACTGAATTTTCGTTCTCTTTTAAACAAATCTGGATTGATATTTTGTTATTAAAAATCTCATCCGTTATTTGTTTATCGTACTTTAAAATTTCCTTAAAAACATTGCTGTTATCTGTCTCTGAAACATTTTGAAAGCCGTTTGGGTAAATATATTCAATTTCAAAAACCTCTTCATTTGGCTTTTTCTTTGCAAAATAAGTTTTTTTTGCGCCGAAAATAATATTTAATTCCTTAAGTGCAGTATTAATAAGGTCATTCAGGTCAATTGTTTTTGAAATACTTGTAGAAATCCTGTTCAGATAAGCGAGTTTTACAGCCTGATTTTGCGCTTTAGAATTTGTATTTAGAAAATTCTGGTTTTGAATCTTTAATTTTTCATTCTCATTTGTAAGCCTTTCAAGCAAAATCTCTCTTGTAAGGTCATAGAAATAAACAATGCGGTATTGTTTTAGAGAAAACGCCTGAATCAAAAAATATAAAAATTTTCTCTCACTTTTTTGATACATCCCATAGAGACTGTAACTTCCCTTTTGTTCAAGGGCATCTTTTAAAGGAGAACTGGTTTTAAGGTTCTCACTTTCTAAAAGGTAATATTCAAAATAAAACTTATTATCAAGCTTTTTTAATACTTTAACGGCATTATTAGGATTATCGGCAGAATCTTCGTTAAAACCTGAAAATATATCCGAAAAAACCTTTTTAAAGGCTTTATTAAAATAAACACCATTTAAATTTTCAAGCTTGCTTTTTGAATCAGCATTTTCTAAAGAAGTTTTGGATGAAAAATCACAAATAATTATAGGTTCTTTTAAGTTATGATAAAAACTCCTTAAAACTCTGCTCATTTTAAAATCCAAAAAACCGATTAAAAGAGCTACATCATAAATTCATCAGAATTTTTCTTAACGTAGAATCCTAAACCTACTGATTTATAGCTTGAATTTTCACTTTTTAAGCTGAAATTTTCTTTATTTAACTCGTTTAATTTTTGTCTCAAGGTTTCATTTTCGGTCTTGGTTCTGATTAATTCTACAACAATCTCATCCAGACCATCCATTTTTTCATTTAAAACACTTGCGATTCTATCTACTATATTATTTTCAAGAGCTTCAACGGTTCTTACAAATTCATTTTTAGGAGCACTAGGAGCCATTAATTCAATGTCATCAAAAGGCATTTCATGTTTTTGTGCTCTTTGTTTTACTCTTTGCAAGAAGTTATTATCTTTTGATGAATTTTTATATAAAGTTTCGTTTTCGTTTTCTAAATATTCTTTTTCTGTGTTCATTTTCCTGACTGCTTCTTCTACTGCGCGTTTTTTCTCTTCCTGAAGCTCTTTTGTATGCTTATAAAGTTCTTTAACTTTTTTTAACACATCAATATCATCTTTAGAAAAATAAATATTTCCAAAACCGTCTTTTTTAGGTTTTAAACAAGCTTTTTGACAAAGTGTGGAAACTTCCTTGGGGTTAGAATTTAATATTCTTAAAAGCTGCCCTGCCGTGATTATTTCTTCCATCTGATTAATATTTTCTTGCTTCACTTTATAATCTTCCAATTTTCTATTTAATCCTGTCTCAATAGTCTTTTAGCAAAATATATGGGTTTATATAGTATTTTCGGGGTAATTTTTTACCTCACAACAACATTATAGATTAAATTTTTTAAAAAACTAGAAGTTTACCTTTTATTTTTACAAAAATTGTAATATTATAATAAAAGAGTTGAAACGATTGAGATATAGGATTTATGCAACCGGGGAAAAGAGATAAAAGAGGATATTTTATAACATTTGAAGGAGCTGACGGCTGCGGAAAAACAACGCAGATTCAGCTTATAAAAGAATATCTTGATAAAAAAAATATTGAAAACATTTTAACAAGAGAACCTGGAGGTTCAGACCTGGGTGTTCATTTAAGAAAAATTCTTCTTCATTATGAAAACCCCGTATCAAATATTGCCGAAACCTTTTTATATTTGGCAGATAGAGCCCAGCATATAGAATACAAAATAAAACCTGCACTTGAATCAGGCAAGATTGTGCTTTGCGACAGACACACAGATTCTACAATCGCATACCAGGGGTATGGAAGAGAGCAAAATATTGATGAAATTAAACATTTAAATTCAATTGCAACAGCAGGCGTAATTCCTGATTTAACAATTGTTTTTGACATTGATACAGAAATTGCCCAAAAAAGACTTCAAGGAGAAAAAGACCGCCTTGAAGCCGAAGGAATTGAATTTCATAAAAAATTGAGACATGGCTATCTTGAAATAGCAAAAAATGACCCAAAGAGGGTAAAGGTTATTGACGCAAATAAAAGCATAGAGAGGGTTTTTTCTGATACTATAAAAGTTATAGAAGAAATTTTAAATGTATGAAGAAGATGAAAAATAAAATTATAATACTTTGTTTAGCACTTTTTATTACATACCAAAGTGCAAATCAGATACAAGCAAGCCCTATTTGGAACCTTGAGAGCGGCATAAACCTTATAAATATGCAAAAATATGATGAAGCTGCAAAATTCTTTGAAGGTTATACAAAAAGCAATCCTAATGATTCAGACGGACATTATTATTTAGGCGTCTGCTATAAAAATTTAAATAAAATGCAAAAATCTGCAGAACACCTGCAAAAATCCTACGAACTCAGTAAAAACATTGAAAAAATCAACGTTGCACCATCTTATACATATGATGATTCTACAGAAGACGATTACCTTGATATGGCAAATATGTATTTTGATGCGGGCAATTACAATAAGGCACTTCAATATGCGGGTTTTATGCTGAATGTTAACCCAAACAGCACAAACGGGCTTTTATTAAAGACAAAAATTTATTATAAACAAAACAATTTAAAACTTGCAAAAGCATATTTCAACAAAGCCTTAATGCTTGATAATTCATTATTAAAATCAATCTGGGCAAAGAATTTAAACATTACAACTCTTCCAAAGTATGATTTTGATTACTATAACACCAAAGGCTTAGAATATTACTATTCAGCAGATTGCAATAATGCAGTTACATATTTCAACAAAGCACTTGAGCTGGAACCTAAAAGCACAGCGGTTTATAACAACCTTGCTCTTTGCTATATGAAACAAAATAAGGTTGAAGAAGCTAGAAAAGCATTAATGAAAGCTAAAAAGATTGACCCTAATTTCAATTTAACCTACATTAATTTAGCTAAACTTGAAGCCCTGAAAGGTGCACTATATCAAAAGAATACAAATAAACAAAGGGAAAAATATCTAAAACAGGCGCTTTCTGTTAACCCAAACAGTAAATACGCTTATTTAGAACTTGGAAACTATTACCTTGAAAATAAAAAGTTTGACCTTGCAAATAAAAACTTTAAAAATGCGGTTTTAATTGACGGCAATTTCTATGAAGCTTTAATGGGCTTAGGAATAAGCTATGTTGAAGAAGGAAATTTATCTGATGCAATTAAAGTTTTGAGAAGAGCTTCTATTGCAATTAAAAATGGCGGTAAAAACCCGGATATGCTCTATTATTTAGCTAAAATCTGCATTGCAAACGCCAATTTTCTTGAAGCTAAAGGATATTTACTGGATGCCATAAAACAAACCGAAAACCCTAATTATTATTTTGAACTTGGTAAAATTTACTATCAGGAAGAAGATTTGGCATCTGCTGAAAATGCTTTCAGAAAAGCGCTTGAACTCGATTTAGAGTTCACTTTAGAGGCTGATATTTATAATTATTTCGGGCTGATTGAATATAAAAATTTTGACACAGAAAAAGCTGTTGCTATGTTTAAAAGGGCAGTAAGCTTAGACCCAAATCGTGCGATGTATCTTTATAATCTGGCACAAGCCTACAAAAGTGTCGGAAATAATAATGCCTACAGCAAAGAAATAAACGCTATTGCAAGCTTAAAACCAAAAACTGTTCAGGATTATCTTGATTTTTCGACAATTTACTATGATAAGAAAAATACAGCAACAGCTATTAAAATTTTGACTGAGGGCATTATGAAATACCCTGATGAAAGAAGCCTTTATGAAACAAAATTAAAGCTTTATAAGGCAACCAAAGACCCAAGAGGTATAAAAGAAACTGAAAATGAAATTAAAGCACGTTTCAAAAAACCTGCAGGAAATTAGCAGATAAAAATTAGTCTATATTTCTATTCAAATCTTTCAAAAATCTTATCAATATTTTTAAGATATTTTTGGTAATTGAAACAGTCTTGAATTTCATCATCGTTTAAGTGACGGCGCATATTTTCTTTAAAATTGCCGTCATTATTAAAAGCATCCAGTGCCTCTTTTTGGGTAATTTCATAAGCCGCTTCGCGTGTCATACCTTTTTCAACAAGCTTTAAAAGACAGCTTTGTGAAAATATTATATCGCCGTATTTCCCGATATTTTTTATCATATTATCTGGTTTTACAACAAGATTTTCTATTGTATTATTCAGGCGGTTCAGCATATAATCTGCAAGTATCGTGGAATCAGGGAAAATAATCCTCTCAACACTGGAATGAGAAATATCTCTTTCATGCCAGAGGGTTATATTTTCCATAGCAGCAACACTGTTACCCCTTAAAACCCTTGCTAATCCTGATAAATTTTCGCTTGCAATGGGGTTTTTCTTATGCGGCATGGCAGATGAGCCTTTTTGCCCTTTTTTAAATCCTTCTTCCACCTCTGCCACTTCCCATCTTTGAAGATGACGGATTTCAACGGCTGCATTTTCTATAACACTTCCCAATATTGAAAGTGCTGAAATATACGCGCTGTGCACATCGCGGGCAATTATCTGGGTTGAAATTTTAGCAGGTTTTAATCCTAAAATTTCACAAGTTAATTCTTCAATTTTCGGGTCAATATTTGAATAAGTCCCGACAGGTCCTGAAATCTGCCCTCTTAAAATATCCAAAAGCGCATATTCTAAACGCTTTTTTGCCCTTTCAAACATATCATACCAGTTTAAAAGTTTAAACCCGAAGGTTATAACTTCAGCCCCTATACCGTGCGAACGCCCGATACACATAGTATTTTTATGTTTTACGGCAAGGGTTTTAATCGTATTTAAAATATTATCTAAATCCTTCAAAATTATTTCGCTTGCATCTTTAATTTGAAGCGCAAAAGCAGTATCAATTACATCAGAACTTGTAAGCCCTTTATGAATATATCCTGAAAATTCATCTCCCACATATTCATTAACACAGGTTAAAAAAGCAATAACATCATGATTTACGGTTTTTTCAATTTCATCAATCCGCACTACATCAAAACTTGCAGTATTTAAAATATGATTATAAGCATTACCAGGTATTTCGCCCATTTTATAATAAGCTTCAACCACAGCAAGTTCAACCTTCAAATAATACGAAAATTTATTTTCCAATTCCCATATTTTTGAAATTTCATCTCTTGAATATCTTTTTATCATATTTCATCCTGTATCTTACGCACTATGGTTATTATATGATAAAAAAATAATAGATGTACGGTTTCTACCTCATATCAGCCACAATACCATAAAAGCAATTACATATATTTTTGTAAAATTAACTTTTTAAGAGCCTTGGCATTCACAGCATCCGGTTCAAGCTTAAGAAGTCTGTCTAAATATTCAATAGCTGTATCATAATGTTCAAGCTTTTTTTGGGCTGCAGCCATAGCATAAAGCGCGTCTATAAAATTTCCATCCAATTCAAGCGCTTTTTCTAAATCTTTCACTGCCCCTTCTATATCAGGATTTTCAATATCTTTTCTTGATAAAGTAATATATGCCCTGTTATAATAGGCATCCGTCATTTTATCATTTAATAGCAGCGCTTTTGTATAATCAATCATAGCTTCATCATACTGTTTAAGTGCTTGATTAGCCACAGCCCTGTAAAAATAAGGAATCTCCCAATCATTTTTAAGCTCCAGCGATTTATTAATATTATCAATAGCGCAAATATATTTGCCATCTTGAATATCATAAATACCGTTATCAAGATATGTTTTATAATTTTCTTCCATAATTTATCCCTTTTTTTACTTTTATTATAAAATAACTATAGAGAAAATATGCATTAACAATTTGGAATAAAGAGAGAATGATTTTTTATTTTATGAGCATATTAATAGTTATCTTGGCGGCTTTTTGGACTCTGCCAACAGCTATTAAAGTATTATTTACAGGCTATTCCGTCACAAAAACAATAAATCTTGGCAAAGAAAGCATTTTTAATAATATAAATTTTGTAATTGACCCATTAAGTGCGTTTTTTATAATAATAATTTTAATTATGGGAATCTTAGGATTAATATATTCTAAAGGATATTTAAAACCATATATTGAAAAAGGTAAGAGCATTAATTCGCATTATCTTTTCTACACAGCTTTAATTCTTTCAATGCTTGGAGTTGTGACCTGCCAGAATGCTTTATTTTTCCTTGTAATCTGGGAAATTATGTCACTTTCATCATTTTTCTTATGTATTTTTGAAAATGAAGAAAAGGAAGTATTAAACGCTGGGATAAAATACCTTATTTTTATGCACATTTCAGTGTTATTTTTAATTATCCCGTTTGCTATACTCTCAATTAAAACAGGAGGCTATAATTTTGAATCTTTCAGTCTTGTTTTAAAGAATAATGAAGCTTTAGCCGATATTATTTTTATTCTTTTCTTTGTGGGTTTTGGTATAAAGGCAGGTTTTGTACCTTTCCATAACTGGCTTCCTGAAGCACACCCCATAGCCCCGAGCCACATTAGCGCTATTATGTCAGGCGTTATGATAAAAACAGGAATCTATGGAATCTTAAGAATATTAATGCTTTCAGGCGGTGTTACAAAATTTATTGCCTACTTTGTTTTGATTATTGCGGTTATTTCAGCCCTTTACGGCATATTATACGCAGTTGGGCAGTCTGATATTAAAAAAATGCTCGCCTATTCTTCCATTGAAAATATCGGGATAATAGGTATAGGTATCGGCGTTGGAATGTTAGGGCTTGTCTATAACCACCCTATGGTTGCATTTTTAGGATTTATAGGCGCCATTTTTCATATCTTAAACCATTCAATTTTTAAAAACCTTTTGTTCTTTGGTGCAGGGGCAGTTTATTTAAAATCTCATACAAAAAATATGGAACTCTTGGGCGGATTAATTAAAAAAATGCCAAAAACAGGGATTTTATTTTTAACAGGATGTATTGCAATCTGCGCCCTTCCACCATTTAACGGTTTTATCGGCGAATTTTTAATATATTTTGGAATATTAAAGGGCTTATCCATAAATAGTTTCTTTAATTTTCTTATTTTGATATTCGCATTTGCAGGGCTTGCACTCGTTGGTACAATGGCGCTTTTATGCTTTACAAAAGCTTTCAGTATAACATTTTTAGGGCACCAAAGAAGCAAATACGCTGAAAATGTTAAAGATGAATCTCCGCACTCAATAATTATGCCGATGGGGATTTTAGCTGTTTTCGCATTATCTGTAGGGCTTTTCCCGGGGTTTATGTTTGAAGTTTTAATCACCCCTGTTGAATTATTAACAAACGGTCTAAATGAAATACAAAGTGTTGAAGAACCGTTAAATATTCTGCAAATCGTATCATTAGTATCAGCTGTTCTTATTATACTTACTGCTTTACTTGCAGCTGTCAGATACAAATTAAACAAAAAGATAGAATCTGCACCCACCTGGGGATGCGGGTATGATAAAGAACTTAAAAGAGCCCAATATACAGGTTCATCCTACGTGAGCCCGTTTTTATCAATGCTAAAACCACTGTTTAAAAAGGTATATGATGTTGAAAAACCTAAAAAGCTTTTCCCAAAATCCGCTCATTTCAGTATGAAAATTGAAGATATAGAAGAAGCTTACGTAATTAATCCTTTGTTAAAATTTGATGAATGGTTTTTAACAAAATTTGAAAAACTGCAAAACGGCAACCTTCAAACATATCTTAAATACGGGTTAATTTTCCTTCTTATTTCAATCATCGGAGGGCTTTTAATATGATGATTTTTCTCATAATAATTTTAAATCTGCTCACAGTCTTATTTTTGCCTTTCTTGATGATAGGCATAATTAAAAAAACCAAAGCCTTTTGGGGCGGAAGATACGGTGCAAGCGTTTTTCAACCTTTATATGATTTTATAAAACTTATTAAAAAAGATTTTGTAATAAGCAATACAACATCAACTATCTTTAGGCTTACACCCCTGATTTCATTTGCAGCAATAATAATTGCAGCGGTTTTTGTCCCTTTAATTTCAGGAACCGCAATAATAAATATCCCGGCAGGGCTCATTGTTTTTGCATATCTTCTTGCATTAGGTAAATTCTTTAACTGTATAGGCGCTATGGATACGGGTTCAAGTTTTGAAGGGATGGGAACATCAAGGGAAGCTTGTTTTACATCAATTGTGGAACCCGCATTTTTTATAATACTCGGCTCAATTATGGCATTAAGCGGAAACTACACATTTGAATCGTTATCCAAAATAACGACAAATGCAGGCAGTTACGGTGTTTTAATAATTATTTTTGCAGTACTTGCACTATTTTTAATGGTTTTAATAGAAGGCTGCAGAGTTCCCGTTGATGACCCTGCAACGCATTTAGAACTTACAATGATTCATGAAGTTATGATTTTAGATAATTCAGGGTTTGATTTAGCACTTATCACCTGGGCTTCAGGCATTAAAATGCTTTTAATAACATCTTTAATTGCAAAAATAATAATCCCGACTGGTTCACCTCTTTATGCCTTGTATTATTTAATTACAATATTTTTGGTTTCAATAATCATAGGAACGGCAGAATCAAGTATGGCAAGAATCAGAATGTCTCATATATTTGAATTTATATTCATTATGAGCTCTTTTGCATTAATTGTAATGTCACTTGTAGGTGCAAAGGTATTTGGAGGTTAAAGGATTTAAATGGAAAACGGTTTTGCAATTCTTTTAGGGCTTTCAATGTTATACCTTGCTTCAACTTCAAGGATAATTTCACATATAAGAATCCTTGTAGTACAGGGAATTTTATTATTTTTAATCTGCCTTTTAGGATATAAACATACCCCGCTTTTAGATATTGCATTTCTTATAATGGAAACCCTTATTGTAAAAGCTGTAGTTATACCGTGGTTTTTATATAAAATTTTAAAGAAAACCAACGCAAACAGAGACGATGAAGCAAATATTCCGCATTTTTACTGTCTTGTAATTTCAAGTGTTGTTTTATTAACAGGTTTTGTGATTTCAAATTGTATGACAGGTATGAAAAATATTGCCCCTCTTTATTTTGGAATCGCCGTAAGTATTATCGTGATTAGTTTATGGCTCATTACAATTAAGCATAAAATTGTTTCAAATGTCATAGAATTTATTACAATGGAGAATGGAATATTTCTGCTTTCTCTTTCTGTTGCAGGTGAAATGCCCGTTCTTGTAAACCTTGGCGTGCTTTTAGATGTATTTATCGCCGTATACATACTGGGGCTTTTTGTCCGCGAGATTAATAAAGAATTTAAAGACCTTGAAGTGTCTCATCTGTCAAAATTAAAGGATTATGAATAATGATAAATATAATGTTGCTTTTTCCGATAATTGCAGGAATTATAATGCTCCTTGTAAGGCAAAAAAGCTTTAGCAAGTTTTTATTAAATATTTACGCAATCCTGCATTTTATAATATCGTCATTACTGGTATTTAACTCATCAGCTGCTTATAGAGGTGCATATTTTGCAATTGATGATACAAATAAAATTTTTCTTATAATCTTATCCTTTGTATTTTTGATGGTAACCATCTACAATAACGGTTATTCAAAACATTTAGATGTTTCAAACAAAAAATTAAACCATTATTTTATAATGATTATGGCATTTGTCTTAGCCATGACCGCCGCAATCTTAAGTACGGATTTAGGCATAGCCTGGATTTTAGTTGAGGGAACAACCCTTACAAGCGCTTATCTTATCTATTTTAATAAAACCAAAAATTCAATTGAAGCAGCCTGGAAGTATGTATTTATATGTTCAATCGGTATTGCGCTGGCATTTATCGGTATTATATTTTTAAATATTTCAAGTGAAAATTTAAACACCTTAAATTTTGCAGAACTTTTAGAAAATGCTAAAGCAAGTGCTATTACAGCTTCAGGCAATCATTTGGCTGACCCTGCAGCATTCAGCGGTTTTAATAAATTCTGGCTGAAATTAAGCTTTATATTTATCCTCTTTGGCTTTGGAACAAAGATGGGCTTAGCTCCTGCACATTTTTGGCTGCCGGATGCACATTCTGAATCCCCCTCGCCAATATCTGCTCTTTTATCTGCAACCCTTTTAAATTCAGCATTTTTAGTTATTTTAAGAGTATTTCAAGTCCTCTGTGCCGCAGGAGATAGTTTTTACGGCAGATTAATGCTGGTTGTTATGGGCTTTTTATCCCTTTTTGTAGCAGCTGTTTTTATGTATCATATTAAAAATTATAAAAGAATGCTCGCTTATTCTTCCATTGAAAATATGGGGATTCTTGCAATAGGAACAGCCTTTTTAGGAATCGCTCACTATGCAGTTATCTTGCATCTAATAGGACACTCACTTGCAAAAGCCTCATTTTTCCTAACATCAGGCAATGTTTTAGAGCTATACGAAACAAAAAAAATAAAAGACGTTACAGGCTTAATGGAAGCAGACAAAAAAACGGGCTGGCTTTGGATTTTAAGCTTGCTTGGAATTTGTGCTTTCCCAACTTCAATCCTTTTTATAAGCGAATTTTTAATCATAAAAACAATGCTTGTAAATGGTCATTACATTATGTGTATCGCATTTGCTCTTCTTTTAACGGTTATCCTTTTTGGAATGGCACGTGTTGTAATTAAAATGACATTTGGAAAATTAAGTGAAGAAAAACTTGAAATTATAGAAAAAAACAGAAACAAAATAACGGTTTCTATGTATATTCCGCAGGTTATAATGCTTACAATCATATTTATATTGGGAGTTTATATTCCAAGCGGTTTAAATAATATTATAAAAGCAGCCCTTACAGGGTTTTTAGGATAAAGACATGAATTGGATTAAAATAAAAAATAACACTAAGGTAAATTTAAATGATATCCCAACCCTTGATATTGATGATTTAAGGAATGAAATAATAAGCCTTGTCACAATTGATAAAATGCGCCCGATTGCATTTTTTGGAAAAGACTGGGGCAGAGGGCAGGTAAAACTTTTTGTTGCTTTGGCAGATGACGGACAAAATAAGCCTGCTGCAGCAAGCGATAAAGAAGGCGGATTTTATATAACTTCATCCATTTTCCATGCGGGAATTAAAAGCTATGAGTGCCTTACAAATATAATCCCTTCATTTCATAATTTTGAAAGAGAATTTTTTGAAGAATTTAAAATTGAACCCTTAAATCACCCCTGGTTAAAACCTTTAAGAAAAATGGGAGACGGTAAAACAAATTATCCGTTCTTTAAGATGGAAGGAGATGAAATCCACGAAGTTGCAGTAGGTCCAATCCACGCAGGGATTATTGAACCCGGGCATTTTAGGTTTATGTGCAACGGAGAAAATGTTTATCACCTTGAAATAGCTTTAGGGTACCAGCATAAAGGGGTTGAAAACCTTATGGTGCAAGCTCCTTCAAACCAGCTTATTGAATCAATCGCAGGAGATAGTGTTATAGCCTATAGCTTAGCCTATTCAAATATTATGGAAACTGTTAAAGGAATTTCAGTTTCAAATAAAGCGCAATTAATAAGGAAGATGGCGCTTGAAATGGAGAGGGCTGCAATTCACATAGGGGATTTAGGTGCAATTTCAGGCGATATAGCATATTTAATGGGTGCCAGCGTTTTTGGGGCGACAAGAACTCTTGTAATAAATACTATGCTTGAATTTTCAGGCAGCAGATTTGGAAGAGGACTTATAACACTTGGCGGTGTAAATTTTGATATAGAAGAAGAAAAAATTAAGCGCGCACTTAAAACTCTTGATAAAGTTGAATCTGACGTTACAAGGATGGTTAAAACCATGCTTAAAAATTCAACGGTTATGTCAAGGCTTGAAAAAACAGGAACCATAAGCACTGAGCGCGCGCAGGAACTTGGGCTTGTAGGTATTGCAGCCCGTGCGTCAGGCGTAAACCTTGATTCCAGGTTTGATTACCCTGATAAATGGATTAAAGAACTTAATTTTAAGAAAGAGAAATTTGAAGGGACAGGAGATGTAAATTCAAGATTTCAATTAAGATATAAAGAAATCATTGATTCCATTTCAATGGTAAGAAAGATTTTTGAAAAATTAAAAGAATTTAAAAATGAACCTGTTAATTCAGGATATGAAGTCTTAAGTAAGGAAAACAGCAAAGATTCTTTTGCAATATCCGTTGTTGAAGGATGGAGGGGAGAAGTCGTTCATATAGCAATGACCGATAATTCAGGAAATTTAACCCGTTATAAAATTAAAGACCCATCTTTTAATAACTGGTATGGTTTAGCGCTTGCAGTAAGGAATAACGGAGTTTCAGATTTTCCTCTCTGCAATAAAAGTTTTAACCTTTCTTATTCAGGATTTGACCTATAAAAATAAAAGGATAAATGAATGTTTGATACACTAAAATCAAGAATATTCCAAGGGGAACAATTTATAAAAGATATTCAAAATGCCCCAATGAGAGAGCAATTTAGAGGATTGCCCATTTTGAAAAATTCAAATTGCGACAATTGCAAAAAATGCTTAAGCGTTTGCCCTACAGGAGCTTTGAATATTAATCCTTTAAAAATAGATATAGGTAAATGCACATTTTGCGGAGCCTGTAAAAATATTTGCGAGAGAAACGCAATTAATTTTTCAAACTTTTATAAACTGACATCTTCTAAAAGAGAAAATCTTGTTATAGATGAAAGAACAACGGAAGAGCTTTTCTACAAAACAGCGGTTGAAGTTAAAAAAGAAATAACATCAGTTTTTTCTAAATCTCTAAAATTAAGACAAGTTTCAGCAGGAGGCTGCAACGGATGTGAGATGGAATTAAACGCTGCATCAAATGTTAATTTTGATATGGGAAGATTTGGAATTGATTTTGTAGCCTCCCCGCGCCATGCAGACGGGCTTGTTATCACGGGACCCATTACAAAAAATATGGTATACGCTCTTGAAGACTGCTATAAAGCAGTACCTGACCCAAAAATTGTAATCCTTTGCGGAACCTGTGCAATTTCAGGCGGGGTATACCAAAATTCCACTGAAATTGATAGAAGCTTTTTAGAAAAATACAAAGTTGATTTATACATCCCTGGATGTCCTGTTCACCCTTTAACATTCATTAACGGCATTCTGGATTATATAAGAGAAAGAAAATAATTTATGCACGGGCTCGCATCAGCATTCAGGGCACTAAAATACAGAAATTTCAGATTATTTTTCCCAGGCATTGCAATCTCTCAAATAGGAATCTGGATTCAAAACGTTGCAATTGCTTGGCTTGTCTATGATATGACAAAATCGCCGCTTACTATGGGCACTGTTATGTTTTTTAACGCCATTCCGTTATTTATTTTAACGCCTTTTGCAGGGGTAATTATTGATAAATTCCACAGGCATAAACTCTTAATCACGGTACAGATTCTGTTTTGTCTTCAAGCGCTTTTAATCACTATTCTTACTTTTTTTAATGTTGTTCAAATATGGAATATTATAGCCCTTGGAGTATTTTTAAACTGTATAGCGGCAATTGATGTGCCTTTAAGGCAATCAACCTTCGTTTGTCTTGTAGATGACCCCAAAGACCTTGGAAACGCTATATCATTAAATTCAACCTGTTTTAATGTTGCAAGACTTCTGGGACCTGCAATAGGAGGACTTTTAATAGCACACACGGGAATTACTGTTTGCTTTTTTGTAAATTTTTTGTGCATAGTTCCTATGATATTTTTAGTAAAGGCACTAAAGATAAAAGATGTTAAATGCGGAAAAATTCAAAATGAAACCATACTTGAAGGTTTAAAAGAGGGAATTGATTATGCAATTAAAACGCCTGAAATTTTAACACTTTTATTATATCTTGCGGTATTTAGTTTCATTGGTATGACATATCCTATGCTTATGCCGATTTACACAGCTGAAATTTTGCATGATAAAGCAGATACATTAGGATTTTTAATGGGTGCCGCAGGAATCGGCGCCTTATTTGCTTCTCTGTTTTTAGCTGCAAAAACTTCTCTTACAGGCTTAAGGCGAATTTTATTTGCAGGCGCAGTCATATTCAGCATAGGCTTTATAACCATAGGGCTTTGCCATACAAAATTAATCGCAATACTTGCAATGTTTATGGTTGGTCTTGGTATGACATCATCCATCACACCTGATAATACACTAACCCAAGCTATTGTAGATGATGATAAAAGGGGAAGAGTGATGAGCCTGAATGCCATCTGCTATATGGGAACAACCTCTATAAGCAGCTTTATTGCAGGGTTTATTGCAAATTTAATAGGAATAGCAAATACGTTTATATTATTTGGAATTGTAATGCTGCTTTTCGGCATAGCCTTTGGTTACAGATTCTCAAAGCTGAACTTCAAATCAAAACTTTAGACTAATCATTAATCAGGTATGTATTTAAAAATATCGTTGGTATCACATTCAAGTGCAAAACATAATTTATTTAGTGTTTCTAAATCTATTCTTGAATAATTGCCTTTATAAATTTTAAGAACAACATGGCTGTCAAGTCCTGTCAGCTTAACAATATCACGCCTGTCCAGCTTCTTTTCACCTAAAAGTTTTGCAAATCTGTTCTCTATCATTTTAATTATCATAGTATTAGCGGGGCAATATATAAAGCAATAGCAAGAAAATTAAAGGGGATATTAAATAATTACAGTGATTTACATTATACAATGGCATTATCTTTTAAACCAAAGTCTTAATTTCTTCCTTCATTTGGAAACACATTTTACCTATATGAATTTGTTTAATTGTTTCTTTTAAGGTATTAAAATCAATATCTTTTAAAATATACCCGGAGACCCCAAGAACAGCTGATGTATACATAATCTCTTCATCATCAATTGCACTTAAAATAATAATTTTTGTATCAGGGTATTTTGTTTTAATTTTATCTATAAAATTAAATGATTTTTTATAGGGGAATTTTAAATCCATTAAAATTACATCTGATTGAATATCTTTAAAAGCCTTAAAGCAAGAGTCTTCCTCATTAAATTCACCTAAAAGATTAAACTCATTTGATAAAACCTGTTTTAGTAAAGCTCGTGTTAAATCATAATTTTCAACTATATAAATTGAAATTTTATTCTCCATCTTATTTTTATTTCCTTTTTGCCTAAAATTATTTATAAGATGAAATTACATTAAGTAATGTTAAAAATATACACCCCAATCAGGTAGTTTGTTTTTTTGTTATAGTAGATTCAAGATTTTAAAATAAAAAAGGGTTTCAAAAATGGATTTTACAATTAGAAAGATGGAAGAAAAAGATAGAGCAGAAGTTCTTTCTATGATGAGGGAATTTTATACATCTGATGCGGTTTTTACAAACGGAAGCGACGAAATTTTTGAAAATGATTTTAACCATTGTATTCAAAACAGCCCTTATTTGGAAGGATATGTTTTTGAAGACAAAGATTATATTTTAGGCTATGGGATGATTGCAAAAAGCTTTTCAACAGAATTTGGCAAACCCTGTATATGGTTTGAAGATTTATACCTAAAACAAGAATTTAGAGGCAAAGGCATTATCCCAAAATTTATGCAGTTTATTGAAAACACTCATAGAGATGCCGTCTTTAGGCTGGAAGTTGAACAAGAAAACGCCCATGCCTGTTATATCTATAAAAAACTTGGTTTTGAAAAATTACCATATAGTGAAATGATAAAAAGGTAAAAATTATTCACCTGTTATATATTTAATCACTTCATCAACATGACCTTTAACTTTTACTTTTCTCCACTCTTTTTCAATCTCACCTTCTTCATTGATAATAAAAGTTGAACGGTCAATTCCCATATATTTTCTTCCATACATTGATTTTTCAACCCAAACACCAAAACTTTCCGCAAGCCTGTGCTCTGAATCTGACAGAAGAATAAAATTTAAACTTTGTTTTTCCTTAAATGACTTATGGCTTTTGATACTATCAGGGCTCACACCTATTAAAACACCATATTTTATTAAACGATTTAAATTATCGCGAAAATCACAGGCTTCTTGTGTACATCCTGAAGTGTTATCTTTTGGATAAAAATAAAGAATAATTTTTTGCCCTTTAAAATCATTGAGAGAAAATTCTTTTTCATTTCCTTCAATATCAAGCCCTGAAAGTTTTATATCAAACATAGACCCTCCTTTTTTAAAGCAATTTTACTATAAATATTATTTCAAATCTTTAAATAAAAAAACTGAGGTAAAACTCAAAATAACTGCCCCTATAAAAACTTCAAAAGGAAACAGAAAAAGAAATGTTTTGTCTAAAATCATAGGAATCAAAAGAATGGCACCTGCAGGCGGAAAATTAATTTTAATTTTATTTAAAGCAATAAAAAGAATTATGCAGGCTAATGCAGTACAAATATAAAGCGGAAAATTTAAATAAATATTCAGAATATACCTTAAAAGACAACCTGTAAATGCAGCAAAGGTCATTAAACCAATAATATAGAAAAGCTTTTTTCTTGCCTTGCTTTTTGGATTTGCAAATTCTGTAAACATAACAATTAAAGGAGGAGCAAGAAAATAAATCTGATGCGTTTTAAAGGGAATAAGTGCAATTAAACCAAAGACCAGCAAAAGCTTTGACCATTTTATTATTTGGGTTTTGATATTAAATTCACAAGGTGTAAATCTATTAACAGGGCGAAAATGAAATTTTTCCATTAAATACTGTGCAAAAATTATTATAAGCGACATAACAGCAACAGATACAGGGTACACCCAGCTTGTAGTTTCAAGATAAACCGGCAAAATACAAGCTGAAATTATCGGTATAAAATTTGTTTTAAAAAGTGTCAAAATAAACCCGGTAAAGCCAAAACATAAACACACCTGAAAAATCAAAGGAATTTGAACATATCTTACAATCAACACCCCAAATAAAGCAGCAAAACTCATTAAGAAAAATATCCTTCTTTTATTTGTCTGCCAGGGCTGCTGCTCTGAAACCCAGGCTCCAATGGTAAGTGCACAGATTTCAGGGAAAATAATTTCTTTTTCGCCGCTAAACTCTGCAATGCACACCATAAAAAGCGCCATAAGTATGCCGAATATATAACGTTCAATTCTTATTTGCTTTAAAAAACCAGTATTCATATACTAATGCTAGAACAAGGAAAAAGAAAGTTCAACACATTGCAAAATCTTTAAAATTTAAGCTATAATTGCTTTTGTAACATAAATATCTGTACAAAAAGGAATAAAAATGCTTGCATATACATATAAAAACCCGGGAGTTTTTGAACTAACCGAAAAAAGCAAACCGCAGCTTCTTAATTCAAAAGATGCAATTATTCGTATTACAATGAGCAGTATTTGTTCAAGCGACCTTCATATTAAACATGGTTTTGTACCAAAGGCTGTTTTAGGCATAACGGTAGGACACGAGATGGTTGGAATTGTTGAAGAAGTTGGTGCAGATGTAAAAAATATAAAAACAGGAGACAGAGTAGCCGTTAATGTTGAAACATTTTGCGGAGAATGCTTCTTTTGTAAAAACGGATATGTTAATAATTGCATAGATAAAAACGGCGGATGGGCTTTAGGATGCCGAATAGACGGTGCTCAAGCAGAATATGTCCGAGTTCCCTTTGCAGACCAAGGCTTAAATAAAATTCCAAAAACAGTTTCGGATGAACAGGCTCTTTTTGCAGGCGATATACTTGCAACGGGTTTTTGGGCGGCTAAAATTTCCGAAATCAAAGAAGACGATACCGTATTAATTATTGGCGCAGGACCTACAGGAATTTGCACTTTAATATGCACAATGTTAAAAAATCCTAAAAAAATTATTGTATGTGAAAAAGATGAAGCAAGAAGGGAATTTATAAAAAAGCACTATCCAAAAATTATTGTAACTGAACCTGAAAATTGCATTAAAGTTGTTAATTATGAAAGCGCTCATGGAGGTGCAGATGTCGTTTTGGAAGTCGCAGGAAGCGAAGATACTTTTAAGATGGCTTGGAGTGCAGCAAGACCAAATGCAATTGTCACAATTGTTGCACTGTATGATAAACCAATGATTTTACCATTGCCTGATATGTATGGAAAAAACCTCACATTTAAAACAGGCGGGGTAGACGCTTGCGACTGTGAAGAGATATTATCACTTATAGAACAAGGCAAAATTGACACAACGCCTCTCATTACCCACAAATATCCGCTTCAAAATATTGAAAAAGCATATGAAATATTTGAAAAAAGACAAGATAATGTTATAAAAATCGCTATTGTTAACCAATAAAACATTATTATTTTAAAATACCCCCTATCTTACAGAATATAATAAGCTTTGTGCAGTAAAATTTATTCTTTAACCCCTTTGACTAAATTCGTTTAAGAACCCAAAACACTTAAACCCACTAAAAAAGAGCCTTGTAGGCTCTTTAAATAATTTTGGAGGATAGGAGGCTCGAACTCCTGACCCCCTGCGTGCAAAGCCAAAAGCTCCTATTATCAAGGGTTTTCAGGTTTTATCACACTTTGTCAGAATTATTGGTTTCCATGCTTTTCGGGGCGTTTTCGCTTTTCAATGGTTATCAGGCTTTATCATCATTTATCAGGAATTTTGCAACAAATTTACAACAAAGTTTGAGGGTGTGCTGCAATTTTTGTGGCAACTTCATTCAAATAATCATTAAAATCTGAATGGTTCTTCTAAAATATAGTCAATAATTTTTCCATAGATAAATAAGAAAAGAAACCAACCAAGTAGTATTTTAAACATTTTTCCTCCTTTTTTACACTTATTATGCCTTATTCAAGGCATTAAGCGAATAAAGCGCAAAGGAAAAAGCCCGTTATTTTAATTTATCAGCCCCGCCCTACAGGGGTAATTTCTGAAAAGGTTCTTCGCTCTAGAGCCAGAAAAACTCCCAAGGGATTTTTGGAAAATGAAAGCCTATAAAAACCACTTTGCACCAAGAAGATTTTTATATAAATAAAATAATATTTTATTTATATGATTTTTAAAATTCAATATAGTATTTTAGATTTTGTCATGCAAAAATGCCCGTTTTGAACTTCTGTATTATGAAAACATAGAAGCAAAAAACAGAAGGAGCTTTAATGTTGAAAAATAAAAACAAAAATATCAAACGGCAAAAATATATTTATCATAAATGCAATATATTTAATTTAGATATTGACGGCAAGGTGTTAGTATTTTTCTCATTTATGATTTTGGTTATTAAGCCCGAATTATTATTCTACCTTTTAACTTTAATAAAATCATGGTGTAATTAAGTTTAATACGTTTAGCTTAAATATAAAGAATAAAATAAAGTTGCTTTTACTATGTTTTATTTTTAAAATACAAATTAATATTCATTTTGCATATAGTTAAAAAAGGGCACAGAATATTAACTATACTATCCTTAAATTTGTGTATACGTATGGGCTATAAAAAAATTTTTTAAAGTTTTCTACGCTTAAATGAATATTGGCCGCAACTTCTGCAATATCCTTAATATTTCTCTTTTTCATATAAACTTCGATGATTTCTTTAAGTAATAATGGCTTTTCTTTTTGTACGGGATTTGGTTCTTTTTTCTTATAGCCTAGTTTACTCATCTGAACCATTAAAGATTTATATCTGGATGGAGTTATTGCTGAAATATCAGCGGCACGCTTTATAAGAGCTGCCATTGAAACCTTCCATTTACTTTTTAAATAATACGCTTTTTCGCAGTTTATATTTATCAAATCAGAATAAACCTCTTTGCCTGGAAGCATAAATTCTGCAGCAAACTCATTTGCTTCTTCGTCGCATCTTGGATAAGGCACATCTTCATTTTGCATAATAATATGACCAAGTTCATGAGCAATTGTAAAACGTAACCTGTCACCAGATAATCTTGAATTTACAAAAATAAAATAATGACCATCTAAATAACAAGAGAAACCATCAAATTTGTCATCATCTATGTCAATATAACTAACCAAAATGCCGTTATTTTCCAATATATTAATTAGATTGCCAATAATTCCGGAAATACCCCAATAGTTTCGTGTTTTTTTGGCTATTTCAGAAGGTAAATCTAATGTTGTAGAATAATGAGGTACATCTGTATTTAATATTTCAACATGCTTTAAAAAATACAAAAATACATCTTTAAAAATATTTATATTTGCCTCTATATATCCTTCATCTTTTTTTTTCAGAGATTGTCGTTTACGATACAATCCTCCTTTTATATTTTTTTTATCACAAGGTATTGTAAAAAATGAAGTAGGAAAATTAAGTACATTTGAAAGTGCCATCAATAGTAACTCTGATACCTCTTTACGTTCAGCTTTTTCTATCTTTGACATTTCGCCCTGCGAAATAACAACTCCTTCGTGCTTTAATCTTTCTATTAGTTCGTTTTGCGTTAATCTATTATATTCTCTAGCCAAAATTATTTTTTCGGCTTCTACATTTATACCCATTTATCTTACTCTTAATGATTTTGGTTTATCATTATCATCATTATTTTGCATTTGCAATGGTACAACAAAATCAATTTTCTTATACCATTTCACAAGTTTACCAATTTGATAAGTCAAATACAATCCAACAATTTCAGTACCTATCGAATTTAATATGTAACCAAAAGTTAACGGTATATTTTGAGTAACATAATAACTGTTTACCAGTAGAGTTTTATTTAAATGAGGAATTGTCATTTGTTCGAAATTATATCCGATATTATATCTAATATCATCAATGTATTTTCTTTTGCGTTTATTTTTATCTAACTTATTAAAGGTAATAGGATAACCTTCTAGATACATATAAAAGGTGTTTCTGTCTTCTTTAATTATATTGTTAACACCATCAAATATATCTGATTCCATAATTTTTCTTTTAAAATGGTCTCTAATCATCATTGCACGTGTTGTTGCAGAATAAGGAGTGTTTTTTTGAGCACAAATTTCTTTGTACTCTTCAAATGATAAAAAAGTCATTTCTTTAAGAATCGCAAAATATTTTTCCAATTGAGTTTCAATCTCTCTGCCATCAAATTTTTTCAAGCCATGTGCCTTTCTTTGAAATTACAAATTTTAATGGAGACATGTTATCATGAGATAATTAATTTTTCAATAGAAAATATTCCACTAAAATATTCCAATTTATAAAATGCCAGTATAATGCTGATTTTCATGCTATACAAAAATTAACATTACTTGTCAGCTTTGACAATACTTTCATACTTCTCGCCAAGGCTGTATTTTCTGCTTTTGCCTTCGCCATGGGGTGTTAAAAAGTTTTGGCTTACCCAGTTTTGGATTAAAAAGCGGGCGGCACGCGGAGAAAAATTGAAAAACCCAGCCACATCCTTTGTGGTTATATATTTTTGGTTTTCAAACAATCCTAAAATCTGACGCTGCTTTAAATCTAATTCCCTTAAAGCTTTTGTTTTATCTTTTGATTCTTTGTTCTTTTCTGCCTGTTTGTATACGGAATTAAAAGCAATTGCCATGCCGTTAATAAAATATTCCACCCATTTTGTAATGTCGGCATCTGCCCTTCCCATATAATAATTATGATGGTCACCTATGGTTATGGCTTCATAATAGCCGTTTAAATCTTTTGCATAGTATTCTTCAAGCGAATAAATGCCCTTTAAATCATAACCGAATTTATGCAGAATTAAGGTTGTTAAAAGCCTTGCGGTTCTGCCGTTGCCGTCAAAATACGGGTGAATGGTTACAAATTGATAATGAGCTATGGCTGCTTTTATTGGAACGGGGGTATCATCAGGATTATTCAGCCATTTAATAAATGCCTTCATTAACCCTTCCACATCTTTTGCCTCAGGCGGCATATATACAATCCTTCCTGACAAGGAATCGGTTATAACATTTTGACCGTTTCTGTATTCTGTGGGTTTTACTTTTAGACTGCCCCCGCCTTCAACAAGGGCATGGAGGATTTTTATATCATTTTCTGATATATTGCCTTTTTTCTTTGCCAGTTTTTCAGCATAATCAATAGCTACATAATAACCCTTAATTTCTTTTTCATCTCTCACCCTGTTTTTAATTTCTTTATTTTGAAGCAGGATGCTTGAAACTTCATCCTGAGATAATCTGTTTCCTTCAATTTGGGTTGAATAATGAACAGTTGAAAGTTTTGCGGTTTTTCTTAAAGAGCTTAAAAGATGCGCTGTTATGGGCAGGTTTTTAATGCCCTCTTTTATTCTTTCAATTTTAAGAAGATTATTTGCAATAGTGTTTGTTATAGTATATTTAGGGTTAAATTTAAAAGTTTTCTGTTCCATAAAACCTGCTGATTATTACCGTTATTTTTCCTCAATTCTTCCTTTATTTTACCACAAAATTACCGGAATTAAAATGCCTGTTATTCAGCTAAGCTCGGCTGGTTAAAAGCATTATTATATAAACAAAAATGAATCCTGAATCCTAAAATTTGATTCTAGATTGCACATGTAAAGTTTTATTTATAAAAAATCGTGCAAAGTATTAACTTTTTCTTGAAAATATGCTCTCACGCAGTGGTGTTGAGGTTTGAATGTCAAGTTAATAAATATTAAATTTTTCAATTGCAAATTTATGCTAAAATGTTAACTTTTTTCAAAACATACTGCATAATGGGGGCACGATATACAACGAGGCGAAAGAAAAATATGCACAGCAAAGAATTAAACCCAAAACAAAAAATTCAAAAATCTTTAATCATGATTCAGGATATTAAAGCGCTGGTTAAAATATGCGCCCTTGCGTCGGATTCTAATATTTTAGACAGTTCTTTGCAAATAAGTAATAACGAGGAATTCTACCTTATATTGAGGCAGGTTAATTCTATGTTAATGAAGCTTGAGAACACTTTGGGCAGTTGATAAAGTTTAAAGGGTTTTAAAAAATTCAGCCAAAGTCATATTAAAAGCCTTTGCAAGCTTGAATATTTTATCAACGGATGTATTTCTTTCCCCTCTTTCTATCATTCCGATAAAATTGTTTGAAAGCCCTATTTTTTCGGCAAGTTCAGATTGAGTTAAGCCCTTTTCTTTTCTTAACTCTTTAACTCGCAAACCAAAGGCCAATAAATCTTTTTTACCCATTTGAAAATTATGATTGCATTTTGTAACAATTGAAACAAACTGAGCGTGTTATTTTTTCTGTTTTACGTTATAGTTAAAGGAGTTGAGGTAGAAAAACAATGCAAAATTCAACAACATCAAATTTATTAGAATTTTATATCATCTCGTATGATGAATTAATAAAGATAATTCGGGATGAATATAAAATTGACGGCAAACTAAACAGATATGGAATAAGCTTAAATAATGGCTTTCGCATTCCTACAGTTAGATATATAAGAGAACTGCATAAATTAATATATTATGATTCAAATCTGACAAAGCTCTTTAAAGGGCATTATTTTATAAGACCGGATTTGATAAAGGTTGCCATTAAAGATGAGTTTTGGAATTTGAAAAATGTGCAGGCTTGGAAAGTTAAAATTGAATTAAGGTTTATTAAACATAAAGCACAAGAATTGAGTGCAAAAAATACAACCACACATTTTCAACAGTTTTATGATGAATTGTTGCCTGATGTAGAAATTACTGATATACATTCAGGAAAAATCATATTTAAGTATTATGCAAATAAAGAAGGGGCAAAATATTGTTAGGAATTATAATTTTAATTTTTTTTATCGTAATTATTGCAATAATTACGGGTGGAAACAAAACCAAAGCTCCATTTAATAGTTGCAATGATGTAGACATAATGTATAAACGGTTTTGCGAACAAGAATCAGTTCATGCCGCCATGTGTTCGCAAACCATAGAATTGTTAAGGTGCTATACTACACCGGAAGATTTGGCCATTATCCTTGTTGAAATGCAAAAAATAAGGATGAAATATAGACCTGCATACAACATTGATAATTTATTATTTTCCAAAGTTGTTAATTGCACTGATGCAATAAAGCTTTTCTATGACTTTCAAAATGATGTTGAGAACTGTACTGCAACCGGTAACCCATTGACGGGATATTCATATGTAGCATGGTCAATAACACTTATGGCGCATATAAACAGAAATTTGGAAATATATGGTACAACATTATGGGAAGAATTGAGACGCGGTTTTTCAATATATGAAAAAAATACATTAGAAATATGGAAAGATATTCCTGAATTTTAATAATAAAGAAAGGTAAATATGTTGGGATTAATTTTTGGAAGCTTAAACCTTATGCTAAATAAAAAAGGTTCTTATGCAACATTTGCAGACCAATATTTAAAATATTCTCCATTAACAAGAAAAATTTTAAAGCCACATCTATCTGATTTGATTAATAGGGTTTTAGAATATTCGTCTGAGCAAAGAAGCAGGGGAATGGAATTTACATTTTCAGATGAAATGGACTTAATACGATGCATCATAAAAGATTGTGTTGCGCATTACATAATATCAGATTTGGCTAATTTTCCAAGGGGTGAATATATGCGCACTTTTCCTAAAAGTATAATCATTGCCACAGATTTTATGAGTAATAACAATATATATTGGTTGAAAGATGAATAATCACAATTCAATATAGCGGGCATTTTCCAGTGTTTTTTCAATAAAATTTAACAAACCAAACTTTTTCTGATAAAAATATAGAACAGGCCACAATAAGCGGTTATTACGGTTATTCAAACTATAATAAAGTTTTATTTTTTTAAAAAAAGGAGAAAATCTATGCATCAGAAAAAGCAAATTAAGTTTCCACAAGCAAAACATTATTATGCCAAATGCAACCACCCAGAAGATAGAGGAGAAGTAGGCAAACAGCTTTTTGATTATGTTGACTATATGTTAAATCCACAGGATTATCATGCCGTCTATGTTACAAAAAATGATAATGGTGATGATATCTTATATATCCATTCGAAAGAAATTAAGTTAGAAAAAGCTGAAATGTGGGATTTTATACAAATTGCAGAAAACACTGTTAAAAATAGAGGTACATACACAATAGACCTACAGAAACAAAGAAGAACCTTAAGAAATAATGACAGCAAACGCACAGCTGATGCTGTAACCCAGAGTATTTACGGGATAAATAAAAAAATTAAGGCAGAATTAAACAGTAATTTAAGAATAATAACAAACAACAGAAGAACCGGCTATTGGTTGAATATTGATAAAAACAAACTACACACAATTTGTTTACCGGATTAGTAACAAAAATTTATAGCCCTGTAATCCTTAATATATAAGGATTTAGGGCTATTTAAGTAATATTTAACTAATTTTTAGGTAATGTAAAATCAGCTTAAATGCGTGCGCAGATTGGCTTTTCAGGTTATTAGTAAGAGTGATTATTAATAAAACGAAAGGTGGCGTTACATGATAAATTTATTAAAAACTTTTAATGACAGTTTTAAAACATCATCTAAAAAAATCACATCAAATAAAGAAGGTAAGTACATTACAACTTCGGAAAATCAGTCTGCAAGCTTTAAAGAACAATTAAAGAAACACTTCTTAGGAATTACCCGTCTTGGTGTTTCACCCGAAATTCAAGGACAAGAAGATAAAGTTTTGTTTGGCGCGATTGACATTGACTGCAAAGACACAAGCATTGAAGAAAAATATCAAATGGCTCAAAATCTTCAAAGATATGCTTTTGATGAATACCGGCTTAATTTGTTAATTGAAAAATCAAAATCAAAAGGCTTTCATCTGTTTTTATTTTTTGCAACACCGAAAAAACGGGATTTTATTCAAAAATTATTAGAAAACATCGTAACCGAAGTAACCGCAAAAAAGATAACAAACGGGGTTATAGAGGTATTCCCGAAGGGTAAAAAGGGTACAGCCATTAATCTGCCTTTGTTTGGGATGTATGAAAATAATGACATAATTAATGCAGACTTTTTTGAAGATAAAAATACCTGCTTTGTGGAAGATGAAGGAATGAAAGCAATCACAAATCCTTTGCAAAGAATTAAAAACGCAATGGCGGTTAATGGTTCCATACTTTTGCTTCTTGAATCTTTGTCAGCATACCCAGCCTGTATCACAAAAGCCGCCCTAAATTGGAAGGACGGAGATAGAAACAGCCTTACGCTTGGAATTTCAGGAGTTTTAAAGAAAATAGCAAAAATTACCCTTGAAGAAGCGCTTGAAGTTGTAAAAGATATTGCGGAATTTAATAGAGATGAAGAAATTTCAAACAGGCTTGCAGCGGTTGAAGCTACGTATAAAAATGACAATGTTGCAGGATGCTCAATTTTAAAAGGCGAAAGCAATTTAAGCCCAAGTGTTGCAATATGCACAAAAGATTGCAAACAAAAAAGCGAGGTCATCCCCATAAAAGCCCTTGTTAGAAGAATTCAAGCTTCAAAAGAATATGGAGGTGTTTATAAAAAGGATAAGATAGCTCAGCTTATTATCTCAAAAATTTCCGAACTTGGTAGAATCTACAAGGCTGAAAATCAATATTATCTATTCCTTAACGAAGAAAAACGTTTGATTTGCTTATCGAATGAGCCGCCTGAACTTAAAACACTATTCACAAAATGGGGCTTAAATGCTTCTGAAACACTTTATAAATTTGTCTTAAACGAGCTGCATGTTTACTGTTCAGAAAATGCAAAACCGGTTGAAATTAACAAATACGCCTATTATGATAATAAAAATTTTGTACTTTATCTTTATAACGGACCAAGAGAGATACTCAAAATAACGGCGGATACTGTTTTAAGCATTGAAAACGGTGATGATGGCATATTATTTATGGAACTCAAAAACTTTGAGCCGTTTGAACTTGTGGATTTCGAGCACACAAAAGACTATATCTTGGCCTACCTGACCGGAAATCTGAACATAGACAAAGATGCAACCATTTTGGGAACAGACGAACAAAAGAAAATTGCAAGATTGTGGATTTTCAGCCTGTTTTTTGAATCGATAATGAAAACAAAGCCGATTTTTACAGTTGTAGGCGTCAAAGGAAGTGGCAAAACAACATTTATAAGACGGGTAGGACAAATTTTATTTGGCAGTAAATTTGATGTAACAGCCGTTTCAAATGATTGTAAAGACCTTGATACAATAATAACCAATAACTATTACGTTGCAATTGATAATCTGGACAACCCGCCAAAAAGTTTGAATGATGCCCTTGCAAGAATTGCAACCGGTCAGATAATTAAAAAACGTAAGCTGTTCACAACAAATGAAGAGCTTGAATTTACGGTTAAATGCTTTGTATCACTCACTTCAAGAACCCCGCAATTTACAAGGGACGATGTGGCAGACAGATTAATTTGCATATACCTTGAAAGATATGAGACATTTCAAGGCGAAAATAATCTACGCAGGGAAGCTATATCGAAACGCAACGAAATAATGTGTTACATCATCTCGGAAATTCAACAAATGCTAAAGATGCTGCAAACAAACAACAATGAAAAATATTCTATCGACTTTAGGATGGCCGATTTTGCGATATTCGGGCTTAAGACCGCCAAAAACAAGGAAGAAGCCGAAGAATTAAAAAGAATCTTCTCCTCGATGGTTAAAGTCCAAAACGAATTTACCTTACGGGATGATACTTTATACATTTTATTAAAAGAATGTTTAAAAGAACAAGGGTTTAGCAACAAAAGATATTCATCCGCCGAACTATACAACCTATTCCGCTTAAAGGCAGACGAAAAAGGTATCTTGAGAGCATTTGAAGCAGTTTATAAAAACCCAAAATCAATAAGTAAAAGGCTTAGAAACATAAAAGACAATATTTCGGATGAAGTTTTAATAAATTTTCAAAAAGGGCATGGCAATGTTATCTTTTGCACATTTACCCCTATAGATGTCATTGAAGAAGACGATTCTTTAATTTAAGGAGTTAGCATTATGAGATTATTGACAATTGACGATGTAGCGGGGCTTCTTAAAATCTCAAAATCAACACTTTATCGCTGGGTGAACAAACGGGAAATCCCGTTTGTGAAGCTCGGCGGGAAGCTAAGATTTAATGAAGATGAAATTAAAACCTTCATTTTGCAAAATTCCTTCAATGTATCCGATTGAAACAGGCTTACAAACGGCATCAAACACGATAAATTAAAAAATATGAAAGGATACAAAAATGGCAAAAGCATTTAAAAGAAAATGGAAGAATTCCAAAGGCGAAGGTTGCAACTGGGCTTATAGTTATAAAGATACATTTAGCAAAAGAAGGACTGTAAGCGGGTTTAAAACCAAAGTTGCAGCAGAAAAAGCACTGGCTGAAAAGCTTCAGGAAGTCGAAAACGGCGCAAATCCTGAAGCAAATAAGACTTTGACATTCAGACAGCTTACGGATAAATATTTAAAATACCATGCTGAAATTTATCTTAGAGAATCAACCTATGACACATATACAGGGTTTTTAAACCTTCATATTTTACCCGTAATCGGTGATATGAAAGTTATTGAAATCACCTTAAATACAATTAATGAATATATCAGGATAAAACAAAAAGAAGGCAAACTTACAAATTGCACAATAAACAAGCACCTTGTTTTAATGAAAAGCATTTTAAACCATGCGGTTGATAACGGGCTTATTATAAGAAACCCTGCCGACAGGCTTAAAAAATTAAAAGAAGAAAAGATTGAACAGCAATGTTTAACGATGGATGAAGTTTTTGCGGTGCTTGATACGGCAAAGAAGCATTATCCCGATTTTTATCCTTTATTATTCACGGCTATTTTTACCGGCATGAGATTAGGTGAAATTCGTGCCTTGACTTGGGATAGAGTTAATTTCGTGAAGGGCTGTATCAAGGTTGACAGGAATGTTTATAAAAATAAATTTACAGAACCAAAAACAAGAACCTCTAAAAGAGAAATAAACATACCTAATGACCTTATCAAAGTTTTAAAAGAATGGCGGTTAAGATGCCCGAATGGTGAATTAAATCTTGTTTTTCCAAATGAAAACGGTAATTTTATGGACAATCACAATCTTAAAAAGAGAAAATTTAAAGCCATTTTAAGACGCGCAGGAGTGAGTATAATTCGTTTTCATGACCTCAGACATACGTTTGCAAGTATGTTACTAGCCAATGACGCACAGCCAAAGTATGTGCAGCACCAGATGGGGCATTCTTCAATCAAAACCACAATGGATATTTATTCGCATTTAATGCAGGAAAGCCACCAAAACGGGGTTGATACACTTAATAGAATCCTTGCAACAAGACAAGGCAAAAACAATCAAAAAACACGAAATGCGGTTTAATTGCTAAATTTAAATAGTTTACCCAAAACTTATTATAAAAACCATCTAAATATTAAAATTGTTTATGAATTCAATATTACTTGGATATTGATTTAAATATTTTGTAGCTTCTGCTTCGCCGCCTGTGCTAAAAAAATTGTAAAATATTTCATATGCATTATCTTCTTTTGTATATTGAGAATAACTATCCATTTGGCGTGCTCTTCGTACAGTTTTTACAAATTCATCATTGTTAAAGAAATTTTCCCAGTGTTTTAATATTTTAGTATTGATATATTTTGTTATTCCAGTTTCCTCTCCACCGCAATAATTTCTAAATTCACTTCCGCCTTTGAACAAGCAAAGAGCGTTTAAAACAACGAAAGGTTCTATAAACAAAATGTCATTTTTTGACAATATATCAAGAGTTAAGCTCAATCGAATAAAATATTTCTCCACATCTCTTGGCTTAAACATTAAAAAACACAATGTTTTTTCTATTAAATTTGAAATCTTCTCTTTTTCCGTAGGGATACTACTTGTAGAGCGATACATATAGTATTTTTTATCTTTTATAAATTTCTCTATCTTGCCCATTGTATTATCCATATGAAAATCTATAAGTTTTTTAAGATTCGGAACAGGTAAAACAAATTCAACATCAATAAATTTTCTTAAATATCCATCTGTTTCATCAATATTTATTCCAAACACGGTTCTTACCGAATTTTCAATTTGTTTTTTATCAATTGCCAAAACAAAAATTACATTTGGTATTCCAAAAAAATGCTTTATTATTTCAAGAGTTTTGATTGCATATATTGGATGACATCTATCAAGTTCATCAACGAATATTATTACCTTTTTTCCAAGTTTATGTTGAATGTTACTTAATTCTTTTTTAAATTCCAGTATTTTGTTTTTTAGTTCAATGTATTTTGAATCTATAAGTTTTTTGCTTGGGTCAAATATTGCAGAAAAATTAACAAACTCGGTACCAACTCCAAATTGAAAGCTTGTTTTTCCTACTATATTGCTTGCAATTGTTTTGCACTTTGATATTTCTTGTTCCAATTCGTCTTTGTTTTGTTCGATTTTTGACAACATTTCCACTAGTAAAGGAATAAGTGGGGAATCATAAAAGTCCGTCTCCCAAGCATTATATAAGATATTAATAGAATCTTCGCCAAGTAATTTTATTAAATTCTCTACAAAATATGTCTTACCACCACCCCAAGAAGCACTAATGCTAAAAACATTAGCATCTGTATTAAGCAATATGGTTTTAAAATTTTGTGCTAGAGATAGCCTATCCAATTTATCATCAATAAAAGCTTCCGTTGTTACAATGTTTTGCATATATTCCATCACTCCTTATTGAAAACTTTGAATAGATGCTATTCATTTGCTATGACTTTAGTTGTTTTCTTCTTTAAAATACCACCAAATAATAAACAGCACAAATTGAAACTTGAAATTCTTGCAACAAATTTGCAACAAGGCGGGGGAATTGGTGCAAAAATGGTGAATTTTAAAAATGGCGGGCAAATTTAAATATGGCGGAAAGGTACTAAAAAAGAGCCTTGTCGGCTCTTTAAATAATTTTGGAGGATAGGAGGCTCGAACTCCTGACCCCCTGCGTGCAAAGCAGGTGCTCTACCAACTGAGCTAATCCCCCATATGGGATGGTCTACATTTAATAATAAAGTAAACCTTTTATTCATTTGTCAACCACCTAAAAATTAAGGTGTTCACAGTAAATAATACTACCAAACACAAAAAAAAATATCAAGCCCCTTTTTAATTCTTTTTAATTTTCTTTAAATAAAGTAATATTAAAAATTTGTCAAAACTTTTTCTGCAAAATAGAATAATGGTATTGGAGTTAAAATATATGAAAAAGTTCAAACATATAATGATATTAAGTTTAATCTTGCTTTCTATACCGCAAACAGCCCATGCATATATAGACCCCAGTACAGGAAGTATGGTGATACAAATATTAGTGGCTGCATTTGCTGCAGTTGGCTATACTGTTAAAGTTTACTGGGGGAAAATAAAAACTTTTGCAGGCAAAGTTTTCAAGAGGAATAAATGAGTATAAATCCTGAAAACTCCTCATTTAGAGATAGAGATGCCGTTATATATAACGATAATGGTAAAATTTTACGCAAAATTTTTAATTCATACAAAGAAAATTATGATAAATTAATGACTTCCGGTTTATATGAAAAACTAATTTCACAAAATCTTTTAATTAATCATACAGAATATGATAAACCTGAAGAAACAAACGTTTATAAGATAATTGAGCCCAAAAAAGTTTTTATAACCTATCCTTATGAGTGGTCTTTTAATCAATATAAAGATGCTACCCTTGCAACGCTTAAAATTCAGCAAATTGCTCTTGAATTTGATATGAGTTTGAAAGATGCCTCCGCTTTTAATATCCAGTTTTTTGAAGGAAAACCTCTTTTAATTGATACAACTTCATTTGAAAAATTTGAAGAAAAACCTTGGGTTGCATATAAACAATTTTGCAAACATTTTCTTGCCCCGCTTTTAATTATGAAATATATTGACCCAAGATGTGCAAAATTTTTCCTTGCAGATATTGATGGACTTGATTTAGAAATAGTATCTAAAATACTTCCAAAACACACTAAATTTAACCCCGGAATTTTAACCCACATCCACCTTCATTCAAAGTTTTTAAAACAATATTCTTCAACAAAGAAAAAATCCATAAATCAAAAAATGACAAAATTCCAGCATTTGGCTATCCTTGACGGTCTTATGGGGCTTATTAAAGGTCTTGAAGTCAAAACAAATGAAAGCGAGTGGAAAAATTATTACAACAATACAAACTATACAGAAAGCTCGTTTGAAGAAAAGAAAAAATTAATTGAACAATACAAAAAACTTATAGATTCTAAAATTATTTGGGACTTTGGAGCAAACACAGGACATTTTTCAAGAATATTTAAAGATACTGCAAAAAAAATAATCTGCTTTGATATTGATTATAATGCAGTTGATGAAAACTATAAAACAGTTAAAACACAAAATGAGACCAATATTTTACCTTTGGTTTTTGACCTTGTAAATCCATCTCCCAATATCGGCTGGGCAAATGAAGAAAGAAAAACAATACTTGAGCGGGCAAATAATGTTGATATCGCTTTAGCACTTGCTCTAATTCACCATCTTGCAATCTCAAATAATCTTCCTTTTAATAAAATTGCCCAATATTTCAGCCAAATATCAAGATATCTAATTATTGAATTTGTTAAAAAAGAAGATTCAAAGGTGCAAGAACTTTTAAACAGCAGAAAAGATATTTTTAATGATTATGATATTGAACATTTTGAAAATTCATTTTCAAAATATTATACTCTTGTTAGAAAAGATGAAATCAAAGACACGCAAAGGATTTTATATCTTTTTAAGGTAAAAGAATAATGAAAACTTTAACTAAACAAGATAAAGATTATTTAATACTCGGAGCTTGTTTTGCGTTTTTAAGTTTGTATCCTGTTTTTCATTTTTATACGCAAAACTACTATTCTCTTGAGATACATTATCTCTTTGCAGGCATTATTACAGTTCTTATTCCAATTTTTGCTTTTACATTTTTACTTTTCCTTATCTCAAGAAAATTATGCTTCTCTTTTTATCTATCGTCTGCTTTAGGAATTATGTTTTATTTTATAAATCCAAAAACTGCTAGTAATTTTGGTATTTTACTTATAATTCCTTTGATTTTATGTATTTTATACCTGCTGTACAAAGCAGGAACCAAAAAGCCTTTTAAAGATATTATTACGGTTATATCAATTATTTTAGCTGTTTTTATATGTTTTGATTTTATTTCAGTCCTTCTAAAAACAAAGGGGGGGGTGCGGAATAATTTTAAAAATTCAGTTTCTTCTATATCTGAAGATAAATTTCAAAATAATAAAGAAATAAATAGTGAAATAAAACGGGATATTTATATCATTATGCTTGATATGTACCCCGGTGAAACATCTTTAAAAGAACTTTTCAATTATGATAATTCAAACTTTGCATACGAACTTCAAAAGCGCGGCTTTTATGTATTTAATAATATTTATGCAAACTATAGCCTGACATCTATGGCACTTCCAACAATGCTTAATATGAATTATGTTGAAGATTTAAATTTTAAAAACAGATTTGATGCTATAAATAATGCTGAAATTTTTAAACTCGCGCAACAAAGCGGAAGAAAAACTGTTTATTTTAATCATTCTTCATTTTTTAGACCCGTAAAACCAAAAAATACAACCATGATTAACGGAATAATGAGCAGAAAAATCTATAAGTACGGATTGGATGAAGTATACAATTATTCTTATATTTATTTAAAATGCAATTATTCCGTTTGGAAAAGACTCATAAAGGAAAATAAAGAATTAAACCCGTTTGTGAAATTTAAAGATGAAATTGTAAAGTATAAGGAACCAAAGCTTGTTTTCGCTCATATTGAAATGCCGCATTATCCATACTTCTTTGATGAAAACGGCAACAAACAAACGGATACTTCTATTACAAGTGATAAAGTAATAAATTCTCAATGGCTTATAAACAAAGATGGATTTTTGCCGCATCTTAAATTTACAAATAAAGAGGTTCTAAATTTTATTGATTTTGTTTTTGAAAACTCTGATACAAAGCCGATTATTTTAATCTCGGGAGACCATGGAATAAGGACTAATCATTATATAAAAGACTGGGACAAACATATTAGTGATATCTTGGATGATAAACTTTCAATTCGCACAAGATTTACAACATTTGGTGCATATTATAATCCTGACAATAAAACCAATAAAATAAAAGAGGCAAAATCCCTTGTAAATTTATACAGACTATTTTCAAATGATGTATTTAATACAAACTATAGTACGATTCCCGACAGACATACAATGATTTTTTGCGGTATAGGATGCGAGAATTATAAATATTTTAAAAATTCAAAAACTTTAAGCAGCAAAGAATTTAAAAAACTTTATGAACCAAAAAACAATTTAGAATAATAAACATTATTCTAATTATCATTAGATTACAAAAATATTACCCTAAACGGCAATGAAAGGCTTAGCCCAATTGTTTATTATAGTATTGTCAAGATTTGGAATAAAAAAGGAAAGATATCTTACCTTACTGTTTAATGTTTGACTAAGTATATACAAAGAAAGGGAATGAAAGATGCATGAAGATAAGCTTATGGATAAAGTAAAAGACGGTTTTGAAAAAACCGGAGAAAAAATGAAAGAAGGCTTTGAAAAAGCTAAAGATTTTGCAGGAGATGCAATGGAAAACGTCAAAGATAAATTTAAAGAAGGCGGAGAAAAACTTAATGATATGAAGGATAACATTGTAGATGCTGCTCAAACTCCAGGTGAACAACTTAATGAACAGCTTTGCGATAGTTTAGATGGTACTGACGATGAAAATAAAATGAAAATACAGGAAGAGTTTTGCAAAATGGACAATATGGATGAACATGATGTAATTGTCAAAGAAGAATATGAAGAATATACAGAAATCCTTCCTGACAAAAAAGAAGATGCTGCATAAAATTTAAAGCAGCTTTAACTTTCCTCCTTTAATATTATATAAAGCTTGAGATTTTACATAATCTCAAGCTTTATTGCATTTTTTGCAAAATTATATAAATTGTGATACGCTTGCTTGTAATAGAATATGCTGAAATATTAAATTAATTGCTTGGATTAAACTATGGAAAAAATTTTAAACAGGGAAAGATTATACCCTATAAAAAAGCTTGCTATGCTTTGGTTGAATGATTTTGTTCAAAATGAAAAAACATACATAAATACATTAATCCCAATGATTATTGCTGGAGATTTTTCAAAGATAACATCAAAAGAACGTGAAATTATTTTTGAAATTAAAGAAAATCTAAGTAAAAACGAATGGAAAAATTTTAAAATCTTATTCCTTAGCATTATTAACGCACTAAAAACAGAGGTTTATAATAAAGAAATATTAAAGAAAGCTGAAAATTATCTTTCAAATGATAATTTTATAGAATTTGAAAATTTATACAAAGAAAACAAAAATCTTCTAAAAAATCTGGAAGATACTTATATCTCTAATTTAAAAACCTGCACACATAAAATTAAAACAAATATTATAAAATTAAGCTCTAAGAATTTCAAAGAAGCACTTTCTTATTTTTACAAAACCGCAAATACCTTACCTGAGAATGAAAAAGAAGCTATGGGGCTTTTTTTGGAAGATGTTGAGGATTTAATTAATATACTCTCTCAGCATAAATTCATTGAAGCCGACACACTTTTTTTCAAAAAGAAAATAATTACAAAAGAACATTATGAAAATTTAAAAAAAGATTATGTACTTCAATACTTTAATTACGAAAATATTGATGAACAAAAAGCTTTAGCGATTTCCTCAATCCACCCGAATGTTTTATTAAAAGCACGCGCAGGAAGCGGAAAAACAAGCACCATTTGCCTTAAAACCTTGTTTTTAATTGAAAAATATAATATAAACCCTGATGAAATCTTAATTTTAGCTTTTAATAAAGAAGCTAAGGTAAAAATCAGAAAAGATTTATTTGAAAAATACGGTTTAAAAAATTATATTAACAATAAAAATTCTACAGGTTTTGAAAACGCTAAAACCTTCCACAGCTTTGCAAAAAGTATATGCCTGGATAACAAAATAATTGAAGACAAAAAACGAAAAGAATTTATAATAAGAGCAATTAATAATGTCTTGGAAAAAAAGAATTTTAAAAAAGAATTTTATAAATTTTATAAAACTTCCCTTGAAATCCCTATAAAAAAGGAAATCAACATAAACGATGCTTCAAAGATAAAATTTATAAAAGATTTGTCACAAATTACACTTCAGGGTGAAATTGTAAAGTCTCACGGTGAAAAATATATTGCAGATTTTCTTTTTGAACATGGAATAGATTATCAATATGAAAAAAGCATAATTTTTTCAAAAAACGAAAAAGAAACCTTAAATATAGATGATGACTGGAATATCTACCGTCCTGATTTTTATATTAAACAAGATGAAAAAGAATTTTATCTTGAACACTGGGGAGTAGATGAAAAAGCGCTTGAACCCGATTATTTCAATAAAAAAGGCGTAATATCTGATATTTCAAAATATATTAAAAATATGCATATAAAAAGAAGATATTTTAGAAAAAAAGATATTCCTCTAATTGAAACCTGGGCAAAGGATTCTCAAATAAGAAAAAATTTCGAGCAAACACTTTATGAAACATTTAAAAAATTCAATATTAACCTTGTAAAACAGGATGAAGAAACTCTCTTTAATAAAGTAAAAGAATTGAACATAAAAAGTTTTTATAAAACAATTGAAAATTTTATTTCTACAATAAAGAAATCAAAATTTGATAATTTTTATATTGAAAGAAAGCTGGAAGATAAAAATCTTTCAGAGAGAACGAAAATATTTTTAAAACTTGGATATAATGCATTTTTAGAATATCAAAAACTCTTAAAAGAAGAAGGATTATCTGATTTTGATGATTTAATAATATGCGCTTCTAAAAAAATCCTAACCTCCAAAGGAGAGTGCGAATTTAAAATATCAGGAAATGATAAACTGCAAATCAAAAAACTAAAATACATATTAATTGATGAATACCAAGATTTTTCAAAACTTTTCTTTGATTTAATTTTAGCCATAAAATGTTTCAACCCGAAAGTTCAAATTTTTGCAACAGGAGATGATTTTCAAGCTATAAACGGTTTTGCAGGTTCAGATTTAAATTATTTTACAAATTTTAAAAAGCTTTTTAATAATTCTGAAATTTACAACCTTACAAATAACTACCGCTCTTACAAAAATATAATAAATACATCAAACACTCTTATGACAGCAGGCGGTTTTGGAGGAGCATTATCAAACCCGACTAAAAATGAAGACGGGGAAATATTAAAAATAAATGTTGATAAAACATTTATAAACAAAGAAAATCAATCGGATTTAATTTATTCATTTAAAAACGATTCAGGAAAAATTAAATCAAAATATTTAAAAACTATTCACAGGCTTATAAGGCTCAATCCTGATAAAAATTTTCTTATTTTATCAAGACTTAATAAAATCTCCGGCTCAAATTTAGAATTTGAATTTTCAAAAAAACTTTCAAAAATGAAAACTATTGATAAAAATAAAGTTAAAATTATGACCATACATAAATCAAAAGGGCTTGAAGCAGATATTGTAATAGTTTTAAGAACAATAAACGGAATTATCCCTTTCATTCATCCTGATTTTGAAATTATGACAGCATTAAATAAAAACTACGCTGAAATTTTGGATGAAGAAAAAAGATTGTTCTATGTAGCACTTACCCGCGCTAAAGAAAGGGTTTATATACTAACGGAGAGCAAACTAGAAAGTGTTTATTTAAAAGATTTAAATTTAAAGGAGATAACTTTTAGAGATTTAAATTTTTAGATTCTCAATCTTTTAAAAGATGTTCTTTTGTGATATTCTTGCAAAAGGACAAATGGAATGACATTCAAAGATTTAATAAAAAATATTATCTGCATAAAAAAAGAAGATGGTCATATTGTTATAAAAATTATTGGGATAAAAATTGCCTTTTGCAACCCTTTAATTAATCGGCTGGAAGATGTATGCTGCATACCTGATTTAGAAAGATTAAGAAAAAACAAAACGCGTTTTCCTCACCCGATTGGAATTACAATCAACAAGGGTGCTGTCATAGGTAAAAATTGCACAATATATCAAAATGTTACCATAGGCGCCGGAAAAAACCATAAAGAAACACCAATTATAGGGGATAATGTTATTATTTTTGCAAATGCCGTAATAATAGGCAAAATTACAATCGGGGATAATGCAATAATAGGCGCAGGTTCAGTTGTCTTAAATAATGTAGAGGCAAATACAGTTGTAGCAGGCAATCCTGCAAAACTAATTAAATAAACTAAAATGCTTAAGCAACCTGAATAGAAACTTCTGAAAATGCCTTTGGCATTTTAAAACCTATCTTATTTTTATTTTCCATACTGCTTTCAGCTATAATCTTGCCCTTATGTGCGGTAATTATCTGCTCTGAAAGGTATAGCCCAAGCCCCGTTCCTGTTTTTGAGAATTTTGTATGGGACGGGTCCGATACATATTTTTCAAAAATACGGTTTAGCACATCTGATGGTATGTACGGACTTTGATTTATTGTATAAAAAATAATTTCTTTACTGTTTCCTTCAAGCATAATTTCAATAACCGTATCTTTAAATGCATAAGATATGGCATTTGAAATCATATTTACAAGCACTCTTTTTAATTGGTTTTTATCCCCTTCCACAACAGAATCTTCTATATTAAATTTGGTTACAAACCTTAAATTTTTCTCAATATTTAAAGATTCAAGTTCAAAGCAGCACTCTTTTATTAATTCTTTAAAATCAAAACTTTGTGTTTTTAATTTTGCTTTACCGTTTTCAAATTTATAAGTGCTTAAAATATAAGATATCATTCCATACATATATTTACAGGAGTTTAATACTTGTCCAAGCATTTCCTTTTGAACTTCACCCAATGGACCAAATGCTCCTGCAAACAGCAATTCAATCGTTCTTATTTGGGCAAGTGTCGGGGTTTTAAGGTCATGAGTTAAAGTTGCAACAAAAACATCTTTTTGAGTTTCAAGCTTAACTTTTTCTGTAATATCTCTTCCTATTGTAATAAGTCCTACAAATGAATTATCCAAAACAACAGGATTTGTGACCATTTCAAAAACATTATTTTTATCAAATTCAAGTTCATATACAACAGGCTGCAGGGTTTTTAGAGCCTCTAAATCATTTTTACTTACAATTTCTGCAATGTTTTGCGGCATAATATCAAATACGGTTTTATTTAAAACATTATCAGTTTTTAAAAAATTTGAAAATTTCATAGATTGAATATTAGAAAAGACATATTCAAAATCCGAATTTTTATAAATCACAGCATCATAACTGTGCCCAAATAGCACATCTAGCATTTCCTTAGACATATTTTTCACCCTTTAATTAATATTATTATTTAATTTTTACTTAAATAAATTTGCCTTTACTGCCATAACAGCAGCTTGGACTCTATCTGTAACGGACAGTTTGTTTAAAATATTTCCAACATGAGCTTTTGCGGTATTTGTACTTACCATCATTATCTCACCAATTTCAACATTTGATTTACCCTCTGAAATTAACCTTAAAACTTCAAATTCTCTTTCGGTTAATACAGATTTAATATCGGTTTTATCGTAAAGATTATTGAAATCAGTTGATTTTGGCTTTGGAATAGCAGCTTTTGTAACATCCGCTATTTGAGGGTCAAACCAAAGTGCTCCAAAATTCACAACTCTTATTACTTTCTTAAGCATTTCAAAATCTAAATCCTTGAGGGCATATCCTGAAGCACCGGATGCTACGCAAGCCAAAACTTCTTCTTCATTTTCATGTGAAGTTAAAACAACTACTTTTGAAAGCGGATATTTTTCACTTATTATTTTGGTTGCCTCAATACCATTCATAAAAGGAAGCCCTAAATCCATTAACACAATGTCTGCAGGCTTTTTCGCCATAGCTTCCAAGCATTCTTCTGCCGTTTCAAAGTCCCCCAAGAGGTCAAAATCTTCGGTACTTCCAAGAATGTGCCTGTATGAGGCTCTCGTTAAAAAATAGTCTTCTACAACATAAATCGAGATTTTGTTCATAGTTTAATCTTCTCCCAAACCTTTTTCATATTTTTCATATTCAAATACTGTATATTTAAATATTTCATATTTAAATATAAATCTTAACTTACATATGAAGATATAGCAAGCGCAAATAATTTTATACTACCTGAACGGGTAATTTGTTTTCTTTACATAAAAAATCAATATGATAAAATATTTGCTATGAAATTTACATTTTTACAAAAATTTTGTGATATTTTGCGCAAGAAAGCAGTTTTAGCACATTATTTTAAAGGAAAATATGATACGGTTTTTTCTTTAGGAAATAATTGTGAACTTTGCATAAGACTTAGAGATGATTTTTTGGGAGCAAATTTCGAATCATTTCTATTTAATTGGACTGCCATTTTAGACAGAAATAAATTTTTAGAACTCCTAACGGGGGGGGTAAAAGCCCTTGTTAATGATGATTTTGAATTTCTAAATAAAAATGACATGTTTTATGCAAAATATTTTAAAATAGGCATACATTCAAGATATAAAATGGAAGATTTAGTAAACAGTCCAAAACTTCAAAAAGAAGCTCTTGATGAAATTAAAAATAGATTAAACCACCTGATAGATAAAACCGAAAATTTATTTAATTCTAATAACAGCATATTATTTATTGCAAAGATTTTGCACAAAAGTTTTGAAGACGATTGCAATTATATTAGAGAACTAACTAAATTTATTCAAAATCTCCCAAATGCCAAAAAAAGAAAATTAAAATTACTTTGCATAGTCCAAAAAGAAGACTATAGAAATGAAAATTTTAAAAGACTCTGCCTGAGTTTTAATGAATTTGAAAAATCCTGTTTTGAAATTAAAAGGATTAAAAAATTTGCTGACCTTGGTATGAAAAATGGTGATAGAAGAGGCTGGATTAAAATTTTAAAAAAAGAAATTTTTATATAAAGGTTTTGGTTTTTTAAACTATATTTTTATGATAGAATTTTCTTAACTTTATTATTTTTTTATAAAAGCAATTAAAAAGGAGAAAATGCTGCTATGACCAATGAAAAGCGTGTATGGCTTTTTCGTGAAGGAAATGCTCAAATGAGAAATCTCTTAGGCGGAAAAGGCGCAAACCTTGCAGAAATGACAAATGCAGGGCTTCCTGTTCCCCCTGGGTTAACTATAACAACAGAAACCTGTATGGATTATATTAATAACGGTAATAAAATGCCTGCAGGGCTAATGGATGAAGTAAGAAAAGCTTTGGATGATGTTGAATCACAAACAGGTAAAAAATTCGGCGATTCAACAAATCCGCTTTTAGTTTCCGTACGTTCAGGTGCAAGACTTTCAATGCCAGGTATGATGGAAACCATTCTAAACCTCGGTTTAAATGATGAGACCGTTGAAGCTATGGTTAAATTAACCAATAACCCAAGATTTTGTTACGACAGCTACAGAAGATTCTTAACAATGTTCGGGTCTGTTGCTTGGGATATGGATAGACAAAAATATTTTGAATCTGAAGTTGAAAAAGTAAAAGAAAAAGAAGGCGTTAAAGAAGATACTCAAATTTCAGCAGAAGGCTGGAAATCTTTAATCCCCGTTTATAAAAATGTTATTAAAGAAGTAACAGGAAAAGAATTTCCTCAAGACCCGTTTGTTCAGCTGCAAGAAGCAATTGAAGCTGTATTTAGAAGCTGGAATATTCCAAGAGCTGTTGCATACAGAAATATGAACAAAATTGACCACAATTTTGGGACTGCAGTAAACGTTCAAACAATGGTATTCGGTAATATGGGTGATGATTGCGCTACAGGCGTTTCATTTACAAGAAACCCTGCAACCGGCGAAAACACTTTCTACGGCGAATACTTAACAAATGCACAAGGTGAAGATGTTGTTGCAGGTATCAGAACTCCAAAACCTATCGCAGAACTTGAAACCGAAATGCCTGACCTTTATAAACAATATGTAGATATCGCAAAAAAACTTGAACTTAGATATAAAGATGTTCAAGATATGGAATTTACAATTGAAAAAGGCAAACTCTGGATTCTGCAGACAAGAAACGGCAAAAGAACCGCAGCTGCTGCTATCAGAATTGCAGTTGAAATGGAAAAAGAAGGAATTATTACAAAAGAAAGAGCTGTTGAACTTGTTGACCCATACAGCGTTAATCAGATTCTTCTACCTTGCTTTGATAATAAAGCGATGGATGAAGCACACAGAATCTGTACAGGCGTAAATGCTTCCCCGGGTGCCGCTGTTGGTAAAATTGTATTTGATACGGAAGAAGCAGCACAAAGAGGCGAAGCCGGTGAAAAGGTTATTTTGGTTAGAATTGAAACCTGCCCGGATGATATTCACGGTATGGCCGTTGCTCAAGGTGTTTTAACACTTAGAGGCGGTGCAACATCTCACGCTGCTGTTGTTGCAAAAGGTATGGGAAAACCTTGCGTTTCAGGCTGTGAAGATTTAAAAATTGACCTTGCAAATGAAACTTTAACAGGTTCAGACGGTACAATTTATCACAAAAACGACATTATTTCGCTTGACGGCGGAAAAGGTATCGTTATGGAAGGAGCTGTTAAGCTTGTTGAGGCAAAGATTGATGATAATTGGAACACATTCTTCTCTTGGGTTGATGAAATCAGAACTATGAAAGTTGAATCTAACGCTGATACGCCAAAAGATATTGAAAATTCATTAAAATTCGGTGCAGAGGGTGTTGGTCTTTGCAGAACAGAGCATATGTTTATGGACCCTGACCGCTTGCCTTGGGTTCAAAAAATGATTATTGCAGGCACTCCTGAAGCAAGAAAAGAAGCTTTGGATAAACTTCTTCCAATGCAATATTCAGACTTCTATGCAATGTTTAAAGCATTAGGCGATAAACCCTTAACTGTAAGACTTTTAGACCCGCCGTTGCATGAATTTTTACCTTCTAAAGAAGAATTGATTAAAGAAGTTGCAACCTTAAAAGCATTAAATAAAGATGCATCTGAAAAAGAAGAAATGCTTCATATTGTTGAAGGATTATCTGAATCTAACCCTATGATGGGGCTTAGAGGCTGCCGTTTAGGTTTAACTTACCCTGAAATTAACGTTATGCAAGTAAGAGCTATATTTGAAGCTTGCTGCGACCTTAAAAAAGAGGGTGTAGCCGTAAAACCTTGGGTTATGGTGCCTTTAATCGGACATGTTAATGAACTTAAGACCGTAAAAGAAATTTTGACAAAAACAGCAAAAGACGTTATGGCTGAAAAAGGAATTGAAGTTGAATACAAATTCGGTACTATGATTGAAATTCCTCGTGCAGCACTAACAGCTGATGAAATTGCAGAATATGCAGAATTTTTCTCATTCGGTACAAATGACCTTACACAAATGACATTTGGGTATTCAAGAGATGATGCTGAAGGCAAGTTCTTAAATAAATATGTAGAAGAAAAAATCTTAGAAAGAAACCCATTTGAAAGCCTTGATACAAAAGGTGTAGGGCAGTTAATTGAAATGTCTATGGAAAAAGGTAAAAAAGTAAACCCCGCTCTTGTTGGCGGCGTTTGCGGTGAACATGGCGGAGACCCTGACAGTGTTAAGTTCTGCCACAAAATCGGCTTGAACTATGTAAGCTGCTCGCCGTTTAGAATACCTCAAGCGAAACTTGCGGCAGCACAAGCAGTTATTGAAAGCGCAAGCCGGTGCTAAAGCACTACGATGGCGACGTAGGATGTTGAGTAAAATTTGTGGCAACGTTAGTGAAACAAATTTTTGCGAAACACCCACAGGAGCCAAAAGCTAAGAAATAATAGTTTCGCTGTTTCAATTGCAGACAAGCTGCGTTTTCACGCAAAGGCGTAAAAAGTTGCAGCAGCACAAGCAGTAATCGAAGCTACGAACTAAAGACTAAATAATACCTAAATGCAGTGCTAAATGCACTGCATTTTTTATTCATCTCCGTCAATTAAATCCAAAAGTTCTCTAAAGGCGTACATATTACCTCTGTTACCACTTGCCTCTCTTATTAATTGAAGAACATTTTTTTCAACTAATTTTTTGAGTATAGAATTTGCTGTATTTTTATTTAAAATTTGCGTATCTTTAGTAAATGTAGAAACTGTAAAAATAGGTCTTGAAAAAATTGCATCCAAAATATTTGATACATGTTGAGACTTTGTAGCTTCTTGAATTATATGCTTCATTTTATTGGACAGTAATAAAATTTCATCAATTTTTATAGTATTATACTGTGACTGTTCAATTATTGCCTTTAAGAAAAATTCTATCCAATCTTGCCAATTATTTTCTTGCGTAATATTACGCAAATACAAATAGTACTCTTCCCTATGTTGTTCAAAATATTCACTCAAATAAAAAATAGGTTCTTTTAAATAGTTTTTTGAATACAAAAATAATGGAATCATCATTCTGCCCAATCTGCCATTACCATCCAAAAACGGGTGAATAATTTCAAATTGTGCATGCATTATACCAAGTTGTATCAATACATCATCATATTCGGAGTTTACAAATTTTTCCCACTCATCCAGATAATCAATAATTTCATTTGGTGCAGGCGGGATATAAGAAGCTGTTTCTATGGTTGAATTTTTTGGACCAATCCAATTTTGTATTCTTCTAAATTCGCCTCTTGCTTTATTTTCTCCTCTGACGCCGCTTAACAAAACACTATGAATATCTTTAATCATATTGAGATGTATAAATGGTTTTTCTTTCAGTAATTCAACCGCATAAACCATAGCCCGTTTATAATTAATAATTTCTTTGATATCTTTGTTCTTGTAATTTGCAAAATCCTCACCTGCTTCTTGCTTTAACACTTCAATTAATGTTGCCTGTGTGCCCTCTATTCTTGATGACATAGTTGATTCTTTTGATGTCATTGGTGCAAGCAGAATATTAGGATTAATCAAATGACTTAGTGCTCCATTATAATTTGATAATGCAGAATGAGATTTTCCTATAAGCGGTATTAGCCTTAACAAATCTAATTTAATATCAATTATTTTTTTCGGCTTAAATGGTAATGCAGTCATATAGAAACCTCTTTATTATATAAATTATATCAGAAAATTAATTTGTACGCAAAAAAGTTAATAAAATTGTTCACAAATTAATTTGTGCATGCTGGGTTGTTCACAAATTAATTTGTACGCAAAAAAGTTAATAAAATTGTTCACAAATTAATTTTTTATTCAATTTGCATGTCATGAAAATTTAGCTTATAATTTTTTCTTAAAGGAAGGTAGTTGGAAAAAATTATGGCAGTGGAGCTTGAAGCAAATAAAAAATTAACAAAAAAACTTCCTCCGCATAACTTAGAAGCTGAAGAGTCAGTTCTAGGGGCTATTTTAATAAATTCGGGAGATGTTTTAAACAGGGTTGTTGAAATTTTGACACCTGAATGTTTTTATAGCCCGAAAAACAAGCTTATTTATGAAGCCATGTTTACAATGTATAACCAGAATAAGCCTATTGATGCTCTTTCAATCGGCGAATATTTCAATGCAAAAGACCAGCTTGATTCAATTGGCGGCAGGGAATATTTAAATGATTTAATGATTGATACAACCTTAACTTCAAATGTTGAATATTACGCTAATATAATCAAGGAAAATGCACTAAAAAGACAATTAATTGCAGCAGGCAGCAATATTATTGAAGAAACTTTTAAAAACCCTGAAGCAAAAATTTCTTTAGAATTTGCCGAAAAGATGGTTTTTGAAATAGCCCAGCAAAAAAGTTCCAATCAGATGGAACAATTATCAAGCCTTTTATATGAAACCATGGAACAATTAGAATACAGGTGTTCAAATAAGGGCTCCTGCACCGGTGTTCCAAGTGGCTATTATGATTTGGATGCGCTCACTGCAGGATTTCAAAAATCAGATTTGATTATCCTTGCTGCTCGTCCTTCAATGGGTAAAACTGCATTTGCACTTAATATTGCACAAAATGTTGCAATAAGGTCTAAAATCCCCGTTGCAATATTTTCTCTTGAAATGTCAAAAATCCAATTGACTCAGAGGGTTTTATGTTCTGAAGCCGAAATTGATGCTCAAAGAGCCAGAACAGGGGAATTGCTGCCAAATGAATGGGAAAAAATTTTCTCAAAGCTTGATGACCTGCATCTTGCCCCGTTATTAATCGATGATACAGCAGGGGTAAGCGTTTCTGATATTCGTGCAAAATGCAGGCGCTTAAAAATGAATTATCCTGATTTAGGACTTGTTATAATAGATTACCTTCAACTTATTGAAGAAAGAAGTTCTCAAGATAGAACCCAGCAAATTTCAATAATTTCAAGAGGTTTAAAAGCACTTGCAAGAGAATTAAACGTGCCTATTATTTCCCTTTCCCAGCTGTCACGTAAAGTTGAAGAACGCGGAGATAAAATGCCTATGCTCTCAGATTTGAGGGATTCAGGCGCAATTGAGCAGGATGCTGATATTGTAATGTTTATTCACAGGGAAGAATATTATGATAAGGAAAATCCTGAAGTAAAAAATAAGGCAACAATTTCTATTGCAAAACAAAGAAATGGACCTGTTGGAAATATTGATTTACTGTTCCAAGGTTCTACAACAAAATTCAAAAACCCTATAAAACGACCGGAAGAATAAAAAGGAGGAAAATTATGTCATATGTTACAGGCGCTCTAATTGGTGCACTTGTTGGAGCTGTAATTGGAGGTATTGTAAGTATTATATTAAAAGCCCGCAAAAAATAACGGGCTTTTTATAGTATTATTAAGCTTCTATTTTATCAACCCTTGTATTTCTTTAAAGCAAGGGTTTTTAGCAGTTTTCAACCATTCAAACAATACAATCTCAAGACATGTTATTTTGGCACCAAGGCTTTTTAATAAATCCATAGCGCATTCAAATTCCACTTTATTTCTGCTTGCACATAAATCTTTTAAAACAAAAACCTCATATCCTTCTTCTAAAAGTTTTGCAGCTGTTTGATAAACACATATATGCGCTTCAATACCGCAGATTATAACCTGTTTTTTGCCTAAAGATTTTATGGTTTCTGCATATCCCGGCTCCATAAGAGCATTAAAAGCTGTTTTTTCCATAGGATGATATTCACTCAATTCTCTTTTAATTTCATCAATGGTACTGCCCAAACCCTTAGGATACTGTTCTGTTACAAGTGTATTTATTCCTAAAATTCTTGCTGCATGCACAAGTTTCGGGGCTTTATTGAGCATCTGTTCTTTTATGCCTTGATTTAACATAGCCATAAGTTTTTCTTGTATATCTATAATTAAAACCAAACTATCCATCGTATTTAACATTTTTATATCCTCTTTTTCTTTATAGAATACATTATAACCGCTAAAACGGTTTTTTAAAGAATTTTGCCAAATAAAGATTAAATGTTAAAATTAATTCCATGAGAAGAATTATTTTATTATGTTTGTTATTTTTAGCAGGGGTTATGTTCCCTGTGTTTTCAAATGAAAATGAAGTAGACACTACAAATAAGGTCATAGTTGAGAGCCTTGAAGATTTTTCAGTTGATAATAATTGCAATACCGTTAAATTTAAAGTTTTAAAAGAAAATTCTTTTGAAAACGGTATCACATTTGAAAAAGACAGCATTATATCTGCAAAAGCTGCAAGGGTTGTAGAACCAAAGCGCGGAAAAAGAAATGGATACCTTGTTATTGCACCTGAAAGTTATACTGTTCCTTCTAAAAATAATGAAAATATTAAAATTAACGATGAATACTGGTTTGCAAATGTTGTAGGGTACAAACCTTTTGATGTTAAAAAGGCAGCTTTTGGCGCAGGGCTCGGCGTTGCAGGGCATTTTATCAAAGGAATAGGACAAATTTTTTACTTCGGTAAAGGTATAATCGCCCCAAATGAAGGTGAAGGACGTTTAAAATCCGGCGCAAAAAATGTATACGAAAACTCACCTCTTTGTTATATTGAAGAAGGGGAAGAGGTTAATATCAAAACAGGGGATGTTCTTCTTTTAAAATTTCATTATGATAATGTTCCAAAATGGAAATTTTGGCAAAGAAATAAATAATTTAAACTTTGTAAACTATATGTAACAATTTTTATATACTCCGTTCATAATTCTCTGTTACAAGGTTTGTATTAGAGATATTATTTTTATAATATCTGTTAGTGTGTTGTACATCAAGTTATTTGAGGGATATTAAATTGAGAATTACAGGGATTAATCCTTATTCACATAAAAATATCACGCAGGATAAAATAAGAAAACAAAGCTCTAAACAAAATCCTTTTCAAAGCAGTAATTATCCTCAAATTATTGATTTAAATTTATTGAATCATACAAATAATATTGCTTTTACAAGAAGAATGGAAGAGCACAGAAGCTGGGGCGCAAATATTGACCCTGTTTCAAAAGAAGTTTCATTTAAAATTTTTACATACCCTGATGTACAAAGCGTTAATGTGAAAATTTACGATAGGAATAATCCTGAAAAATTTAAAATTTACCCGCTGAAAAATAACGGCGAAGGAATTTTTACAACAGGAGAAAATGGAATTTCAGGAAATGAAGTAAAAGAGGGTGACAGATATTCTTTTCTAATTAAAAAACGAAACGGTCATATTGATGAAGTAAAAGACCCCTATGCTAAAAGACAGGGAAACAGTACAAGCAAAGATTTTCTAAACTATTCAATACTCTATGATAATTCGGTATACAACTGGCAAAACCAAAAATCCTGGATTAAAAGCAGTGAAAGAATTACAAGATATCCAAACAACAAAGGGCTTAGTATAAAAGATGCATCAATTTATGAAATGCATATTGATACCTTAACACAGGAAGGAACTTTTGAAGCTGCAAAAGAAAAATTGCACAAAATTAAAGATTTAGGGTTTAACACAATTGAGATTATGCCCAATGAAAATACATTCAGTTTTAACTGGGGGTATGACGGGGTAGATAAATTTGCACCTCCTGAGCACAGGGGAGGTCCTGACAAATTAAAAGAATTAATTGATTACACCCATGGGCTTGAATTAAATGTGGTTATGGATTACGTGCCAAACCACCTTGGACCGGACGGGGCACAATTAAAAAGAACAGGTCCCTATATAAAAGGAAATAACGCTTTTGGGGAAAGTTTTAACTTTGAAGGAGAAAATTCAAAATATGTAAGAGACTACATTGTAAACGCTGCAATGAATTGGATTGACAACTATAAAGTTGACGGGCTTCGCCTTGATATGACAAAATTTATGGAATCCGATTTTACAATGAAAGAAATTGCAGCCGAGATTAATCATCATTTCCCGTCAGTATTTCTAATTGCAGAAGACAGCAGGCAAGGCGTAAATGTTAACCATAAAGGCTATTTTGAAGATTACAGTCAATTGCACGACAAACGTGTTGTAAGCAGACTCCACAATAATGAAATGCATAAGAAAGATGCTAAACGACACTGTGATTATATTGATAAAATTGATAGAACAATAAAAGAATTTATAGAAAATAAAGCTACATATCACCCAATGTTAAAGAATCTGGGTTATGACAGCGAATGGGATTTTTCCTATCATCACAGCTTGGATGATGCAATTTTTGCATATAATGAAACAAAAACCATTGATAGATGGAAACTTGCAAATTTAACCGAAGCAATTTTTCAATCCCAAAATAATGTTAAATATGTTACAAGCCATGATGAAACCGGAAACCGAGATGGCACAAGACCTATAGTTAAATACCTTGCACCAAAATTAAACTTAAATTCTTATATTGTTTTAAATGATGAAGATAAAAAAAGAATAAAACAGTTCGCAAAATTAAAGCATACATCATTAGCCGATGCAAGGCGAACCATTTTGGCACAAAAGACCCAGCTTGCAACAGAAGAACTTGTTAAACTTTTATCTGAAGGAAAACTGGATTCTTATAAACATAAAAAATACGACCAGTTTCACAGTAGAATTTTAAGCAAACTTGATATCAAAAAGGAATCAAATATCACATATTCAAAACTGATAAAAAGCTATGAAAGAAGCGTGGCACAATTTAGAATGGCTCAAGCTTTAACATTTGCAATACCGGGACCAAAAATGGTATTTCAGGGAGATGAAAACCTTGATATAACATCATTCAGATTTTTTAGAAAATTTGAAAGCATTGATTATGAACATTATCTTAAAACAGAAAAAGGATATGAGCCCGGAACTGCTGCTCTTATGGCATCAAAACTTGATGGTATCCAATATTCTAATAAAACAAAAGACAGAATGGAACAATATGCAGCACTCACAAAGGATTTAAACAAATTAAACAAAGAAAATCCCGCTCTTACGAAAGGAAAACTTGTTTTAAATAAAGATGGTTCAAAAAGTTGCATTATCCATGATAATGCTATTGGAATCCACATAAAAGATGCAAATTCTGATAATGAATTTTACGTTGTTACAAATTTTGGATGCAGCAATTACCCGAATATTTTTAATGAAGAATATAATTTGCCGTTCCCTGAAGGCAAATGGGTTGAAGCATTAAACACAGAAGACACTAAATATGGGGGCTGCGGCAGATATTCAAATGTCGGAAATGTTTTTTCAGGCAGCGGACTTTCTGATGATGATGTTAAAACACCGATTAAATTAGGGAGCACTTCCACAATTTATTTTAAAAAAATTGCGTAATTTTAGCCCTTTTGACATATAGAAATAAAAATTTGTTTAAATTAATATTTAATTTATGTTCAAAAGTGAACAAAATCTAACCGAAGGAAGCATTTCAAAAACCCTGATTTTATTTGCATTACCGTTTGTTTTTGCAAATTTTCTTCAGGCACTTTATGGTGCCTGCGACTTAATCATCATAGGACATTTCACAGGAGGAAGCTCTTCTATCTCTTCTGTTGCAACAGGCGCACAAGTAATGCATATTGTTATATCTTTTATAATAGGACTTACTACAGGAACCACTGTTTTGGTCGGTCACGCCTACGGTGCAGGCAAAAAAGAAGAAATTGAAAAAATAATCGGAACAGTCTTTATATTTTTTCTTTCCCTTGCACTTATTGTATTTCTTTTAATGTTTCACTTTGCAGCAAATATCATTCAGCTTGTTAATACCCCGGATGCTGCATATATGGGGGCTTTAGAATATGTTACCATATGCTCTTTTGGAGTATTTTTCATATTCTTATTCAATGTTTTTTCATCCGTTTTAAGAGGAGTTGGAAATTCTTATGCCCCAATGATTTTCGTGTCCTTAGGCGGGGTTGCAAATATTATCCTTGATTTATTTTTTATAGGATATTTAGGCTGGGGCGTAAAAGGTGCCGCAATTGCAACGGTAATAGCCCAGGGAATTTGTGCACTATCGCTTGCAGCATATGTAAGATTAAATAAATTTTCCTTTGAATTTAGATTCAGAAAAGCAAAATTATATTTAAATAAAATAGCAAATATCATCAAACTTGGGCTGCCATTGAGTTTTCAGGATTCTATGGTTCAAATATCATTTATTATCCTATTATCAATTGCAAATTCAATCGGGGTAGATGCCTCTGCAGGATATGGCGCAGCAAACAGACTAAACGGTTTTACTATGCTTCCGGCATTTTCTTTTGCAATGGCACTCACGCCCATTATTGCGCAGAATATGGGCGCAAAAAAGCGCCTTCGGGCAAAATACACACTCTACACTGCAATCGGATATACATTTATTTTTGGTCTCATATGCCTTATCTGGCAGCAAATAAACCCTGAAAGCGCTGTTAGAATCTTTACAAAAGACCCGAATGTTATAAAAGAAGGCGCATCCTATTTAAAATCATTCAGCTTTGACTTAATAATAGTACCATTTGCATTTTGTCTAAACGCCTTTTTTAACGGCTGCGGACACACTGCATTTTCTATGACAAACAGTCTCATTGCAACACTTTTAATAAGGGTGCCTCTGGCATTTTTGATAACGGGAATTTTCGGTAAAACCCTTTTTAACCTCGGTATGGCAGCACCGATTGCTTCATTATGTGCCGTTACAATAGCTCTAATCTATTTAAAACTCGGATATTGGAAAAAATCTAAAATAATTAAAGAAGTTTAATTAAAAAGTTCAATCAGAGAAAGGAAAAATCACCATATAATTTTTCTTAATTTCATCTTGAAAACTTAAAGGAAGTTTTTCTAATTCAAAAATATCTATTAAAAAAGGAATGTTGCTGTCATTTAAAATTTGCCTTAAATCAAATATATTGCAATTTTCATCATTAAAATCTTTTACAGCTAAATCTAAATCGCTTCCCCCATGGGCATCTCCGTTTAATCTGCTTCCGTATGCCCAAATTTCAGCCTTCGGACAGTAATTTTTGAATATACCCAATAATTCATCCAAATACTTTTCTTTTATAAAAAGATTATTCATTATCTATAACCTTTTTCAATATTTTTACATCCAAAATAAAATCATCAATCAATAAAAGCGTTTCTTCGGCAAAAGATTTACCATAATCATGCGCTGTATTATTTCTGTTATCGCGATATTTAAACCAGCGTTGAATAGAATCTTCATCTAAAAGCGAAAATTTATGCGCATGCCTAAATATATCCTTAAAGGAAAGTGTATCGGAAGCTTTTTTGCTTGCAAAATAAGGAGCTATTTTTTTCCGTAAAAGTTTTCCAGATTGTTCAAGAGTCATCTCAAAACCCTTTACAAGAGAATTTCTGTACATTTCATAATCAATGGTGCCCTCAGCTGCCGTTTTTATCATTGAATATGATTTTTCAAGGGTTTCAAGACATTTTTGCAAAAATTCAGTATTGATATCACTCATTTCTTATTCCCTACCTGTTTTTATATGAGAGGATTTCACTTATTTTAGTTCTTATATCAAGCGCCATCTGGGTTTGAAGAATCTTAATTTCATCAAGCGCCATTTGCATCTTAGGGGTCGGGTCATCCGTATTTATATTTGTACCGTTTAATGAAACCTTTACCCTTTCAATTTTGGCTTCTGCCATTTCAATTATATCTAAAACTTCATCAATCTCGTCATCAGAAAATCTTAACTGCCTTAGCTTATGCTCCATCTGGTTTTTAATCTTTTCACGTTCATTTAGAATCTTTTGGGTATTATCCCGCTCGTTTGAAAAATCATCAAATTCCATTAAACCTCCTTTTACATCCTGCTAAAATCAAGCTTATAATTATAAACCCAATCAGAACCAAATTTTGAAAGATATAAAAATAAATACTCCCTATATCTTAAATACATCCATAATGGGTTATTATAAGCTTCATTACAGGTTTTCGTACATTCTTTTAATATTAAGCTAAGTTCCTCCTTATTCATACCAATACAATCAAAGGTATATGTTGGCGAGAACTCATCCTGTGCCGGATAAACGGCTGTTATACCGTATTTTTCAGGTTCATCCTTTAATTTTGTATGTTTTCCCATAGTAAAAACACTTCTGCCGTATGAATGAATTATATCTTTATTTTGGCAGATAAGTTCAATGGTTTTTTTAGCATCAGCAGCAGTTTCTGTCGGGAAACCGAAGAAAATAAATGCAAAATTCCAAATCCCTGAATCGCTTGAATTTTTCAATATTTCAAGGCGCCTATCGATGTCTATTCCTTTATTAATAAGTTCCATCACAGAATTTGAGCCGGATTCAAGCCCCCATAATACCATCCGAAGCCCGCTTGTATAGGCATTTTGAAGAAGCTCTTTTGTAAAAGAGGTTTCAAGCCTTGCATCAAAGAAATAATTAATATCTATATTTTTTTCTTTTATCTTATCCGTAAGTTCGCCTAAATAAGAAGGTCCCACTGATTCATCTATAAATTCAAAATATTTTATACCGTATTTTTCCTTAAGTTTAATAAATTCATCCGTTAATTTATCAGGATTTTTAACATTAAAATTTTGCCCGAAATCCTGGTCGCAAAAGCTGCATTTACCCCAATAACAGCCGCGGGAAGATTGAAACGGTAAAATTATTTCAGGTGCAAAATACTGCCCAAAATCATATCCATCCAGTGATACAATTGCCATTTCATCAAGTTTCAAAGGTTTTTTTGTTTCATTTATTACGATTTTACCGTCTTTTTTATAGATTAAATTTGAAACATCCTCAATTTTTATTTCATTATTTACGTACTTTGCAAGCTCAACAACAGGTCTTTCGCCCTCTTCTACAAGTACTGTATCGCAAAACAGGTCAAAAAATTCAGGATTATTAACTATTGCCTCTTTTACTCTGCCAAAAAAGTTTCCGCCAATATTTATATGGGCATTCAGATTATTTTTTAATAAATTTGCTAAAGTAAGCCCCGGAATAACTTGAGAAGAAGAATTTATTGAAATACCTATGTAATCAGGGTTTTTAGATTTAATATTATCTAAAACAGTTTTATAATATTCAATAAAAATATTGGTATTTTTATCAAAAACAAAATATTTTATATGATTAAAATTCAGTTTAAAAAGAGGATTTGAATAATTATCAAGGCTTATCTTTGATGGAAAATATGGTAAAGATGCCATCTCAAGCGCTACATCAATAATATTTACGGATTTTATAAGCATTTCAGGGTTATAAAAACTTTCGCCCTTAATAATATCAAGTGCTTCATACGCTAAATCAGGGATAGAAGCAAGAGCAGCCTGCTTTTTGTTCATATATTCTTTAACTTTAGAATATTTTATAATTTTATTTTGAATATCAAGCGAATATTCGCTAAAATCCTTTCCCGCCATTATAAATGGGGCAATTTCTTTTAATAAATTTTGATTTTCATCAACAGCTTTTAAAATTGAATTTTTGATAAAATCCGGCTGCAAAATTTTATTATAAAAATCAATATTTAAATCTTGCGCTTCAGCTTCATACCCGTTTGCCTTTAATTGTCCAAGTAAAGACGGCAGCGCAAAATGCGGTGCTATAGGTGTCCATTGCGGGGGAAATAAAAGCAAAGTCTTCATAAATCTATAATATGCCATTTTTTTACCCTTTTAACCATTTAAAAAGATGAATATTAAGAAAATGTAACAATTTAAATTTTATAAGCAATTATATACCTTATATATACTTTATATAAATATAAGGCACATTCGGAGCAACACTATGGTAAATTCAGTTTCTGGCAATTACAATGATTGGATAACTTCCTTAAATTCAAGAGGTATTAAAACTACATCTCTTGGAAAAAATGAAGCAAACTTTGCTGATTATACAAATGCATTATCTGAATCCTTAAAACAGGAGATTATGGCAAGCTTTGATTGTGATGCAGATTATGACCTGCAAGCAAAACTTGCAAGCCTTTACAGCAGCAATGTTGAGCAATCCGGCAATATAGTAAGTGCTGCAAAACAAGCCGGTATACAAGTGAGTGTACAATATGTTAATACTTCATATATAGTTGATAACAAAAAAGGCGGACAATACGCTAATAATAAAAGCGCTACAAATGGTTCAATTGCAGTATATACATTTAAAGATGCTAACGGCGGCGAGATAAAAATAGCTGATGCTAATGGAAACGGTGCACTTGAAACCGAAGAATTATTTATGAACGAATTGTTATCAGGCGTTGTTTCAGATATTTCAGCTCCAAGCGGCAGCGGGGTTTCAAACAAGCAAGTTAATGTTCAAAATACTCTGCAAAATACAATACAAGATTTTATTGATAAAATGCAAGAACAATTAGAAGAATCACAAAAGCATTTTGAAGAAATAGCACAAGCACTAAAACAAGGATCTACAGATAGTTTAAAGACCGGCAATAAAGATGAAAATTCTAAAACAAAAATTGCTAAATCAAATAGCAAAAATGCAGATAAAAACGAAGAAATCAAAGATGAAGCAGAAGATATAATTAAGAAAAAATACCCTGAATTAACAAAAACCCAGATTGATGAATATTTGGATGATATTGCAGACAAAGTTTCAAATACAGGCATAAGTGTTGAAAGGGCAGTAAAAGCCGTTATGGGCGACCTTGAACAAGCAGCATAGATAAATTTTAAAAATTTCACAATATTAAAATCCTCCATTCAGGGAGGATTTTATGCTATTATCTATAAATAATTATTTTATAAGGTTTTTTTGCAAAATGAAAAAATTATTTAATAGATTCTTCTCAATTAAAAATATGGATTATTATACTGAAATAAGCCTGCTTAACAAGCATTTCAGACATATAAAAGCAAAAAAACTTTTAACGGACTTCAACAAACAAAAAGAAACCTTTGAAAAAGTCGATTTCATCCTAAAAAACGGGATAAATAAAGAAAAAATCTTTTATGAAATTGAACGCTTTAAAGAATTAGGAACTGCCCGTTTAACCTTGGGGGGGGGGGTAAACTTATTGTTGCCCTAACATCATTCCCGGATAGAATGTATGATATCCACTACACCGTATTTTCTCTTCTAAATCAGACAAAAAAGCCCGATATGGTTATTTTATACCTTGCAGAAGAACAATTTCCAAATAAAGAAGCAGATTTACCCGGAAAACTTCTTAAATTCAAAGAAAACGGCTTAACAATAAAATGGTGTGAAGATTTAAAATCTTATAAAAAATTAATTCCGGCTCTCAATGAATTTCCGTATGATATTATAGTGACAGCTGATGATGATATTTATTATCCGAATGACTGGCTTTCAAAACTTTATGATTCTTATTTAAAAAACCCTGAATATATCCATACTCACAGAGCACATAAAATAACCTTTAAAGATGGCAAAATACAGCCATATGAGAATTGGCAGATGTGCATTAATGATAATTCGGCAGATTACATAAATTTTCCAACCACAGGAGGAGGCGTTTTATACCCTCCAAAATCACTCCACTCTGATGTATTAAATAAAGAATTGTTTTTAAAGCTCACCCCAAATGCTGATGATATCTGGTTTTATGTTATGGCAATTCTCAATAATACGAAAATAAAAGTTATTAATAATCCGCATAACAATATTAAATACGTAAATCCTGCAAGAGAATTCGGGCTTTATAATGAAACAACCCTGCTTTCTACAGGCAATAAGGACGGCGGAAACGATATTCAGCTGAATGATGTATTTAAACATTATCCTAAGATTAAAGAAAAAATTTTATCTTGCGGGCGTGAACAGTATGTTTTTGAAAAATTTGGCAAAGATATTTATAACCACATATTATTTTTAGATCATAAATTTGCTTATGATTATGTAAGAAATTTTATCAACAAAGATTCAACTATCCTTGAAATTGGCTCAGGAGATGGGTTTGGAGCACATTATCTTTCAAAATATTGCAAACATATTGAAGGAATTGATATTTTGGAAGATGTGGTAAATAAGGCAAATTCAAAATATAAAGATGAAAAATGCTCTTTTAAGCTCTATGACGGCAAAAATCTAAATTATAATAATAAAAGTTTTGATATTGTAGTTTCATTCCACTGCATTGAACATGTAAAAAACGTTAAAGAATTTTTAAACAACATAAAAAGGATCTTAAAAGATAACGGTATCTGTATTTTAACCACCCCGTCAAGAACATACAGACTTGCCGAAAATCAAAAACCCTGGAACAATGAACATCTAAGAGAATATGATTCAAAAACCCTAAATAAAGATATTCAAGGTGTTTTCAGCAAATTTAAAATTTTGAGCGTTGGGGCAAAACAAGAAATTCTTGATATAGAATTTGATAGAATAGCCCCGCTCCGTGCGGATTTTAGCGGCAGGAAAAAAGAAATTAATCTAAACATTGATTATATAAATGAATTTTCAATTGAGGATTTTTATATATCAAATAAAAATCTTGATTCAGGAATGGATTTAATGGCAATTTGCACCCACAGAGGGATAAATTCCAAATTCTATTGGGAAAATAGATACCTCTCAAACGGAAATTCAGGCGCTGGAAGCTACGGCAGGCTTGCAGATTTTAAGGCAGAAATTATAAATAATTTTGTTAAAAATTATAATATTAAAAATATTATAGAATTTGGCTGCGGAGACGGGAATCAATTAAAACTGTTTAATTTCAAATATTATACAGGGTTTGATGTATCAGAAACCATTTTAAATAAATGCAAAAAAGAATTTAAGAATAACCAAAATTATAAATTTAAAAACGCAAGAGATTATAACGGTGAAACGGCCGATTTAACTTTATCTTTAGATGTGATTTATCATTTGATAGAAGATAATATATTTAATGAATATATGGAAAATTTATTTAAAGCAGCTGAAAAATTTGTAATAATCTATGCTTCAAATAAGGATGAAAAGCACTGTGCACACGTAAAACACAGAAAATTTACAGACTGGATTGAACAAAATAAAAAAGAATGGGTTTTAAAAGAAAAGATTGAAAACAGATATGAATATTCAAAAGATGATGAAAATAATACATCTTTTGCAGATTTTTATATTTTTCAAAAAAATTAGCTTCTTAAAGAAAGTGCAGGTGTTTTTTGCTCTTTTCTAAGCCTTTCAACAAATCGCTGCAGCCTTTCCATTGCGATTCTAAGGTTTTCTATTGAATAAGCATAAGAAATTCTTAAATACCCTTCGCCTGAATTTCCAAAAGCATTTCCTGGTACTGCAGCCACCTTTTCTTCTTCTAAAAATCTTGTTGCAAATTCTTCACTTGTCATACCAAATTCTTTAATACAAGGAAAAACATAGAACGCACCATATGGTTCAAAGCATTCTAAATTCATCTTCCTGAATGAATCCATCAAAAAACGGCGGCGCTGATTATAGGCTCTAACCATCATCTCTACATCTTTTTCACCGTTCTTAAGTGCTGAAATTGCAGCATATTGGCTGGTTGTAGGCGCACACATTATTGCAAACTGGTGAATTTTTACCATCTGTTTTATTAATTCTTTTGGAGCGCAGGCATAGCCAAGTCTCCAGCCTGTCATAGCATAAGCTTTAGAAAAACCATCAATTAAAATGGTTCTTTCTTTCATGCCATCAAGGCTCACAATTGATGTGTGTTTTTCTTTATAAGTCAAAGCTGAATAAATTTCATCAGATAATACATAAAGGTCATTATCCAAAATAATTTTTGCAATTTTTTCAAGGTCGCTTTTTTCCATGATAGCGCCTGTCGGATTATTCGGGTACGGCAAAATAAGAGCCTTTGTCTTAGGAGTAATTGCATTTAATAATTCTTCGGGTTTTAGCCTAAATTCGTTTTCCCCTTTAAGGTTTATAATTACAGGCTTTGCATCCGCTAAAATTGCGCAGGGTTCATAGGAAACATAAGAAGGAGTAGGAATTATAACCTCATCCCCTTCATTTATCATAGCCCTTAGACCAATATCAATCGCTTCAGAACCGCCCACAGTTACTATAATTTCAGACATTGGGTCATATTCAACCCCCTGAACCCTCTGGACTTTCTTTGAGATTTCTTCCCTTAATTCTTTTAAACCGGCATTTGAAGTATAGAAGGTTTTCCCTTTTTCAAGCGCATAAATCCCTTCATCCCTGATATGCCAGGGAGTATCAAAATCAGGTTCGCCAACACCTAATGATATAGCATCTTTCATCTCTGAAACTATATCAAAAAATTTCCTGATACCTGATGGTTTTAATTCTATAACTTTTTTTGAAAGAGATTTTGTCATGGCGTAATTATTTCCCTTTCATCCACATGTTTTTTATCTAAAATTGTCCCGTGGTCTTTATAACGCTTTAAAATAAAATGCGTTGCGGTGCTCAAAACCGTGTCCAGAGTAGAGAGTTTATCTGTAACAAACATCGAAATCTCCTTTAGAGACTTCTCTTCAAGCGTTACAAGCAAATCATAACCGCCTGAAATCAGATATACAGAGCGAACCTCGGGATAGTTATATATTCTTTCTGCTATTTTATCAAAACCTTGTCCTCTTTGAGGAGTCACACGCACCTCTATAAGCGCGTTAACCTTATCTTGTGATGTTTTTTCCCAGTCTATGAGCGTATGATACCCGCAGATAACCCCTTCTTTTTCTAACGCAGCCATTTCGGTTATCACCTTATCCTCCGCTGTGCCAAGCATAGAGGCAAGCTCTTCAAGCGGAATACGGCTGTTTTTCTCAATTATAGCGAGTAATTCTTCTCTCATTTTATTATCCTTATTGCATTTTACTTGTTAAATTTGGCTAAAACGCAACTGTTTCAAGCTATCTAACACATCACATATTACCACATAAGAGATTTGTTGTAAAATAATTTTATAAGATTTATGTTTTTTTCAACGCGCGGTATTATTAATTTTATGAATGAGTGTAAAAGTTTTCTGCCAAATATTGATAAACGTTCAAAAATATTGATTTTAGGCTCCATGCCTGGGATAAAATCCCTTGAAATGCAGCAATATTACGCTCATCCGCAGAATAGATTCTGGAAATTGATGGGATTACTCTGTAAAACCCCAAATTTAGCGGATTTAGAATATAATAAAAGGCTGAAAATATTACTGGATAACGGTTTTGCGCTTTGGGATGTTATAAAATATTGCAAACGCTCTGGCAGCCTGGATTCTAACATATATGACGAAACCCCGAACGACATTTCAGGGCTTCTTAAAAAATATAAAAATGTGCAAGTCCTGATTTTAAACGGGAACAAGGCATATTCAGCGCTCAAAAAGCATATTCCTGCTGTATTTCAGGAATATAAATGTCTTAAAATGCCCTCCACAAGCCCCGCAAACGCAAGGTACAGACTGGAAAACCTGCACCAAGAATGGCTAAACGGAATAAATGATTAATAAATTATTTTATCTTCTTCAATGAAGAAAGGAAGTTATTGTGCTCTATGTCCCCATCTACTGAGGTTAAGAAGATTTGAACATCCCTTTCATCAGCATCAATTTCAGGCAGATTTTTAAGCTCAGCCGCATAATAATTTGAATCATTTCTGCTGCTTAAAGGCATTTTATTTGCAAGGCTTGCAAGAGAAAATTTCCTTAAAAAGCCTGCAGCGCCTTTATTTTTATTGCTAAACTTTGTGTAAATTCTTAAAATTGCATCGCTATTTTCAAGGTTATAGCACCCTACAATATAGCTGCTCAATTGAGGTGAAGATGACCTTATTTTTAGCAATTTTACAAAGTTATTATCTATATAAAGTTCGCCTGAAATTTTATCAAAATTTCCCTCAGGGATATTAACAATATCTGAAAATATAGACGGGCTGATTGTTACAAGCGGGTTTCTAAACAATGAAGCAAATTTCATTAAATATTCAACAAGCCCGATTTTTTGAATCTGACCGTTATTTATAGCAAATTTTATCTGACCATTGAGTTTCATTGAATCATCTGTATTAATTTCAATAAGACCGCTTGCTTTGCCTGAAATCTCCCTTGGCAGATTTAAAAGAGTAGTGGTCATAATATCTGAATTTACATCTTTTACTCCAAGGCGAAGATAGTATTTGTGCTTATTTAAATCGCACAATACCTTTACGGCGGAGATTCCTTCTGCTATATCAAACTTATTTGAATGTAAATCAAGTTTATTATCTTTAAGTGTTAAATTTGCAATAAGATTTCCAAAATTAATATCCTTATAAGACCCTTCTTTCAGCCTGAATATGCATTTTTCAATAATGATATTATTTGTATCAAATGTTACAACATTATCATCGTGTGCTCCGCTTCCTTCATCGGTTGCATTATTTTGGGCAATGTCAGTCTGCGGCGCCTGATTAAATGAATTCATCAGCTTTTCAAGGTTCATTTTATCTAATTCAAAATCCAAATTTCTTATTACAATTGGATATTTGATTGAACTTTTAATATCACCCGCAAAAGTAAAGTTGGAGCGCTTAAACCGCCCGTTTGATGTTATATGAATAGTGTCATTATCTGTATATAAATCTGCCTTTTTAATAAATATCCTTTGAGATGGAATCCTGATATCATTAGATGTTATTTTTCCTTTTATAACAGGGTTTTCATTCTCATTTACTATATAAAGTTTACCCTGAAATTTACCGCCCTTAAATAATTTTTGCCCTGCAAGTACATTTAGAAATTCACTTGGAAGCGGGTCTGGAATTTCAAACCCAAATGCCTTCATATCAGGTATTTCTTTTGTAATATCAAATCTTCCCCTTAAAGTAACCACAGGCTTTACTTTTGAACCCTTTTTAAGCTCTTGGGCTATATAGTAATTTACCTCTCTTAAATCAAGATATTTCCCTTCAACATGCATATCCGCTTTTACGGCTCTATCATATGTTACAGGGGTTAAAGAAACGCCGTCCACAAGGATATCATCCCCTTTTGCAAGCTTTGACATCAATATAATATCAATCTTATCATAGATGGCTTTTACAATAATTTTGGTCCCGGCTTTTGCCCCTGCTTTAGTCTCAGCTTGTACAATTTCAAGGGGGATGCCTGCAATAGGTGAAAGATAATCTCTTGCAAATTCATTGTTTGCGGCTGTGTCTATGTTAATTTCCGTTTCAACAGATTTTACATAATCTTTAACAGTACCATATAAAACAGCCTTATTTAAAGGATTCTTCCCGTAATATCCGCTAAAATCCTTTAGCGCAAGGGTTTCAGGCGTAATTTGAACAATCCCGCTGTTTACTTTTAAAGGCATATTATTTAAAGGGATAATTCTCATAAACCCGTTATTTAAAACGACTTTACCTTGCATACCTTTTTTTGTAAGGTCTATATCAAAATCAAAATCACCGTTTAAATTATTAAAAAATGACAATATTTCACTGCCGTTTGGAATAACTAAATCGGTTTCTATTAAATCCGTAACATCTTCAATCTTAAATTTCTTAGATGAAACGTTAAGGTCTAAACCCTTTTCATTAGAGCCTTCAGCATTTATATGCACATTTGAATTATTTATTTTGAATATACAATCATTAATGTAAAGATGCTTATTTTTTATTAAAACCTTATTTTCATCAGCTATTTTAAAACTTAAAATTTCATCCTTATTTTTAATTTCGGTATCTATATTAAAATGCACATAACGCTCTTTTTTGTTGGTATTATCAATATTGACTTCATTAACCGCGACTTTAATATCACAATCAGGCTTTGGTGAGTATAAAATAAGACTTTTTTGCAAATCCAGAATTGAATTATATAAATCAATTCCAAAATCATTTTCTTGCGCTGGAAGGTTTTCTTCGGATGGGAAAGAATCCATAAGTTTATTTATATCAGCATATACATATTCTGCACCTAAAGTGTTAACAATAAGCTTTTTCTTTAATAAACCGCTTAATTTAACCCCGGATTGAAGATTATTAACTTCAAAGAGGTCTGTTTTATCTTTAGAAATTTTTATTTTTCGGGCTTTAAAAACAATGTCTGAATTTAAATGGGTTTTTAAATTAGGATTTTCTATGGAAATTTGAACAGGCAAATCCTTGCTTATCATTTTACAAATATTGTTCATTATTTTATTGTTTGAAACGATTGCAGGCACAATAACAAAATATGTTAAAACCATAGCTGTGAGTATAATCACGCCTATTGATAACAAAATTATTAAAACTTTATTCTTTTTCATCTAAAATATTCCTTTTGCACATTAACAATAATAGCACAAGTGATTTTATGATATTATTTATCTTATGAAGAAGATTTTTTTAATTACTACACTCATTCTGCTTTTACAATGCGGCGCGTATGCTATAACAGAAGATATAGCGGTTAAAACATACACTAATGAAAAAGGGCTCTGGGGTTTAAAAGATACTGAAGATAATATAGTAGTTAAAGCACAGTATAAAAAATTGATAGCTCTTGGAGCTTCATCTTATATTGTTCAAAAAAAGAGTAAATTCGGACTTATAGATAAAAACAACAATGTCCTTGTTCCTATAAAATACAGCCACACATCAAGACTTTTAGGAAAATATCTAAGGATAGGAAATGGTTCAAAATATGCTCTTTATAATGAAAAAGGAGTAGAATTGCTTCCTATGGAATATTCTACAATTGATATTTTATTTGGCGGAATGTTTTTAACCTGTAAAGATTACAAGTACGGGATTATTGATTACAATGGAAAAGTGATATTAAATAATGTTTTTGACGATATCTATATGCCGGAGCCTAATATTATGCGTTTAAAATATCTTGGGCAATGGTATGAAATAGAACAGGTGAAAAGAGGGGATTTAAAACTGCCTGAAGATATGAGAAACATTAAACAAAACAAAAATTATATAGTAACAATAATGTCTGAACACCCGGGAGATGCCATAAAATATTCTGCCGTTACATTCACAGATTACCTTCTAAAACTTTTTTCATCTATTTCACCGGCACATGAAAAAACCATTGATAACCTTATGCTGCTTCAAGGGGCAGATGCTGTTTCAATTTACCTTAAATTAAGCTGGATTCCAAAATATCCGTTTGTCTTTGCAAAAAATTATTATAATACCGTAAAAAATCCAAATAACGGACCATTATCCGAAGTAAAGGCAAGCTTTAGAAAAAACGGAAAGAAAAAAGATAATCAGTAAAACATATGAAATTACTGATAAAGGGACAAAAAAACCACTCATATGAGTGGTTTAAAGTTATTAAAAAATGGTAGTCTTTTATTGTTCATTTACCTGTTCAGTTGTTTTTGGCATAAAAAGCTCCATAAAGCTTTTTATATCTACAGGTTTACCGTAAAGGAAGCCTTGTGCTATTTTACAGCCTATGCTTCTTAAAAATTCTGCCTGCTCTTCAGTTTCAATACCTTCTGCAACAGTCACCATATTGAGTTTATTTGCCATCTCAATTATGCTCCTTGTTACAATTTGCCCCTTCTTATCTTGAATAGTATCTTTAATAAAGCCTCTATCCAGTTTTAAAACATCAATCGGCAGATTTCTTAACATATTTAATGAAGAAAATCCTGTACCAAAATCGTCCATTGAAACCACAAAGCCTAATTCTTTTAATGTACGGATTGTCTCTTCAAAACGTTTTTCATCATTAAAACATGCAGACTCTGTTAATTCTAATTCTAAATATTTAGGGTCTATTCCATATTTTCTTGTAAGCAAAATCAATTCATCAATGAATTTGTCATTTTCCATATGAACTCTTGAAACATTAACGGAAATAGGGAACAATTTTGCGCCTTCTTTTTTTCTTGCGGATAAAAACTCACAAGCTTGTTTCCACACGCATTTATCTAATTCTGTTACAAAACCATTCTTCTCAAAAAGAGGGATAAAGCGCATAGGCGGTATTAATCCCTTCTCAGGATGAATCCATCTTACAAGAGCTTCCGCACCGGCAAGTTCTTTTGTTTGAAGATTAAATTTCGGCTGTAAATACATATGGAAATGATTATCTTCCAGTGCACCATGCATTTCATCTTCAATATTTTTTTCTTGCAGCATTTGTGCTCTTAAATTATCATCGTAGAATTTGTAAACCGATTTAATACCATCGCCCATACTGCGCTTTGCAATATTTGCTCTTTCACACATTTGGTCTATTGAAATTGTACGGTCATTGATTAAATAAACACCGAAAGAAAGATTTAACTTTGAGTTTAAAATTATGCCGGAATCTTTTGCAATTTTTTGCATTGATTCTTTATTGTAAATCATTACATCATCAAGCACTTTATCAATAAAATATTTAACAATAAATTCTTCTCTTTCATATTCACAAAGAATTATAAATGTTGAAGCATGGTCTCTGGCACAAGTGCTGTATTGCGATAAATTATTAACCAGTATTGAATTAAAATCTTTTAAAATTCTATCAGCATTTTTAATATCAAAAAGTTCGTTTAAAGCCTTGAATTTCTTTATTCCAACGCTGATTAACGCATATTTTTTATCAGGGTTATTATCAAGCAGTTCTCTTGCTTTTAAGACAAATTTATTTTTATTGTCCCCTTTAGTTACTTTATCCGTAAAAGCTATTTCATACACAACTTTTTCATGACTTCTTAATAGATTGTTACTGTAATACAAAAGCAAAAGCAAAAGCACACATACAAATACAACAATAACAATTAAACCTGATAAAAGCTTATCTATATGAAGCATCAAAACATCTAATGGGATTATTGTCATAACATAGCGTTGAGGTGTATCAATCATCGCAAAAGATGCAATGTATTTTTGCCCGTTATATTTAAATGCAAATGAGCCGCTGTCTTCTTCTGACAAATACCCCAAAATTTCTTCTTTCGATGTTTTAATAAATTTTATATTACGGCTAAAGAAATTTTTTGAGCTGTCTCTGTCTCTCGGGGGTTTAATCAAGAAATCCCCCTCTTTATCTATAATATAAGAAAACCCTTGCTTATTGTAATTGTTAAAACCAAGAATTTTCAAATAATCATCAGCATAAACCTGAGCACCCAAAACGCCGGTTATTTTACCATCTTTACCATATACAGGAATTCCAAATTCATTTACATATTTTTGCGGCATATCATCGCTTAATTTTGTTTCAGCAAAAACAGCGGTTCCGGATATAGCCCTTAAAAAACGTTCGTCATTTGACCAATCCGTAGAATTTAATCTTCCTGTACCCTTTTGAAAACGTACGGTTTTTCCGTTTGGATATGCAAAAACCAACCTGTGAAAATCATAATCAGAAATATGTGCCAAAAGGAAATTAGAAATTTCTTCATCATTATAATGCTGCATACCGGCAGCAAGCTTTGCGGATAATGTATTTAATTCGCTAATGGATGTTGAAATCCTGCCTTTTAAATTTGAAGCTGTCTGTAAAACACTTTGTTCTAAATATTTTTCAGCTGAATTGCGCTCTTTTGTCAAAATATGATTCACAAAAACCATAGCAAGAATTGCCATTACAATAGTAGCAACCTTTATTACAGTATAAATTTTGACAATTTTTTCTTCTTTTTGTTTATAAAAATCTAAGTTAAACAAGTAAATCTCCTTTTTGGTACTATAATTCCATCATATCTTGTTTAACACTTTTAGGCAAACCGCATGCTGTATATAGTGGAGAAAAGAAGATAGTCAACCCAACATAAGAATTACATTAAAATAAAAAATTTAATGGTGGAGATGGCGGGAGTCGAACCCGCGTCCAAAATGATGCCAAATGAACATCTACAAGCTTAGTTCATTTTTAAATCTCGACTGATTTAAGGGAAATAATCATAAACCTAAAAACCAATCAAAGCTTTTTTTGAAAGGAAAAACTAACCTTTAAGGTTGAAATCTTGACGTGCTAAGCCTAAAATCACACGCTGTACTTGCATAATTGACCTTGCATGCCGGCAAGTTGGGCATACAAAGTGGCTAACCTAATCTTCTTAGGCAGCTTTTAGTGCTCTAGCACCGAAAGCATTTCTAGCATCTACAACGTTATTAGCGTTTAATTTGTTTGCTCGTTTTTACCGGGAACAGCGCCCGTGCCTGCCGTCCAGATGACACAAACACCCTGTCAAATCCAAAAAACATCCCCATATTAAAATTTCAAAGTTCAAATTTTATCAGGCAAAATACCTAAAAAAACCTTTTGTATTTAGAATTATACCACACTAAATCCGCCATGCAAGGGGAAATAATGGAATGTCAGTCCTGATATTTTATCTTTATCCTTTTAAAATTAATTCATTATGAAAAAAATCTTTGTTGGTAAAAAAATTAAAAAATTAAGAGGACAAAGAACCTTGAGAGAATTTGCAGCATTATGCAATATCTCACCAAAAACCTTATTAAACATAGAAAACAACAAAGTTGAACCAAGACTAGATACTGTTTTTAAAATAGCAGATGGTTTAAATATAGAGTATGGGGAAATATTGGAAATATTAAAGCCTTAATTCTCCTTTTTATAAAACAGCACACCGTCCCTATCAATACTGTTTTTCATGCCTTCATGAGTCAAATTTTTATAATCTGTAACATCAAACATATATGGTGTTTCAAGGTCATCAAGTTCAGCCTCAATTCTTAATTCATAAGCGCTTTTGCCATCTGTCCATACAGCAAAATCAATATCTGAACCGTTTTTAAAATTTCCTTTAGCACGTGAACCATAAATCATAACCTTTTTCACTTCAGGTTTTGATTTAAAATATTCCAATAATTCTTTTATTGTTCTTTCAGGAAGTCCGAATTTATTCATCAAATTCCTTTATCTGCTCCCTAAATCTACACAATTCTTCAAAATATTCCGTACTGATTTTTTCTAAAACTTTATCAACCTTATCCATATTGTACTCATGGTTTGTTGCATTTCTATCCTTTAGCATATCAATCCATATTTGCCCGTTTTGGATAACTTCTTTATTAAAAGCTTCTTTTATTACTTGTCTTGGAAGCTGCACACTTATGCCGTTTATATTAAGGTAATCCTTCAGAACTTTCCACCCAAGTTCAAAACACACTTCAAATGATTGAACTAAAGCCATGTGAAAAATTACATTAAGCTTATCTTCTCTATAAGAGGCAATAATATCCTGAAATATTTGAAATGCTTTATTAAAATTTTCTATTCTCTCATTTAACCTTGACATAATAAACCCTCTACACTTCCCCGTAGCTTCCAAGCAGGCGGTAAAATTCGCATTTATTTTTGATATCAGAAAGCGTATGCCCGATTTCATCATACCCTTTATCAATATCTGCAAAGAAAATATACTCGCCAAAAACCTTCTTGGAAGGGCGGGATTCAAGATATATCATATTCAAATTGTGTTTATAAAAAACTTCCAGCACCTTCAAAAGGCTTCCTGATTCATTTTTAGTTGAAAAAGCAATGGAAGTTCTGTTTGGTTTTATAATATTTAAATCCTTCTTAGATAAAAGAATAAAGCGGGTTTTGTTATCCTTAACATCATTTATATCTCTATCCAAAACCTTTTTATCATAGAGCTTTGCACAAAATTCATTTGCAATAGAAGCCCAGGTTTCATCTTTCCCATCCAGCATGCTTGTTGCAGCAGATGTTGAATTTGCACTTACGATATTAACATTCTTCTTAAAATTATTTGCAATATACGTTTGGCACTGTGACAGCGCCTGAGGCATTGAAACAATATTTTCAATATCTTCCATATTTCCCTTCGAAATTAAACAATGAGAAATAGGGATTGTTAGCTCTGCCTGAATTTTCACATCTTCGCTTGTAGTTATTAATTTATCAATAGTCTCCCTTACAATTCCTTCAATAGAATTTTCAACAGGCAATACTGCAACCACGTCATCTTCACAATCAAGCTGCCCGATTACTCTTGTAATGCTTGAAATATCCTCTGCTCTTGATTTTAAACCAAGCTTTTCTTTAAAGGTTTCCATTGCAATTTGCGAATATGAACCTCTGGGACCTAAATATAGTATTTTTTTGATAGAATTATTCATATATCAATTTTAATACGACAGAGGCGAATATGGCAACAGGAAAGATAAAATTTGGAACAGACGGCTTTAGAGGTATTATTGCTGATGATTTCACGTTTGAAAACGTTAAAAAAATAACAAATGCAATAGCTGAATATATTTTTGAAACTTCATCAGATAAAACCGTTCTTATAGGCTATGACCCAAGATTTATGGCAGATAAATTTGCACATTTTTCAGCTGAAATTTTAGCAGATTTCGGCTTTAAGGTTTTATTAAGTTCAAAGGTTGTGCCAACCCCTGTAATTGCCTATGCTGCAACGGTTGAAAAAGATTGCGCAGGCGCTGTCATGTTTACAGCCTCTCATAACCCTAAAGAATATTTGGGAATTAAATTTATCCCAAACTATGGCGGTCCTGCAACTAAAGAAATGACAGATAAAATTGTCTCCCTAATTGATACAAAAAACCCTGAATTAAAAAATGACGGAAGCATTATTGAAAAGGATTTTGGAGAAGAATATTTTAAACATATTGAATCTTTGATAGATTTTAATGTTATAAAAAGTGCCGCTCCAAAATTTATATACGATGGGTTGTATAGTGCATCAATCGGATATTTTGACACACTTTTAAAAAGAAACGGGATAGATTTTGAAAGCACCAACCTTCATTATGACCCTGATTTTGGCGGAGGTTTGCCTGAACCTAAAGAAAAATATATGCACCATAAAAAAGAAGGTTTTTTAACCTTTGCAAACGATGGGGATGCCGATAGGTACGGGGTAATTGATGAAAAAGGCGAATACATAAGCCCGAATATAATTATGGCAATCCTTCTAAAATATTTATCGGGCAAAGATTTTAGGGGAAAAATGATAAAAACCGTCGGTGTCAGCCAGATTATAGACATAGTTTCAAAAAAACTTGGTATTGAAACAATCACAACGCCTGTCGGGTTTAAATGGCTGTCTGAAAAAATGAGAGAAAACGATACAATCCTTGCTGGAGAAGATTCTGGCGGTTTGAGTACAGGATGTCATATACCTGAAAAAGACGGTATTTTTGCAAACCTTTTAATACTCGAGGCTGTATCATCTTCTAATAAACCTTTGTATGAACTAAAAGATGAAATTTTAAAATTTGCAGGTACAGAATTTTTACAAGACAGAGTTGATATTAAATTAAAATCAGACGAAGAGAAAAAAGCTTTAATGGAGCAGTTTTCACAAGTAACCGAAATTTGCGGGCATAAGATATTTGATATTTTAAAAATTGACGGGGTTAAATTTTTCTTTGATAAAAAAGATAATAACAGCTCAAGCTGGATTTTAATGAGAGAATCAGGCACAGAACCGCTTTTAAGGTTTTATATTGAAACAGGCAGCAAAGAAAACCTTGAAAAAATTAAAGAATTTATCAAAAACAAAGTTGCTACTCTATAGAAGCTATATATGTTTGAAGATAAGGACATTCAGGCTCCAGCCGTTTGATTTTATCTTTATCTTCCTTTGATAAAGAAAAATGTAGTCCGTTTTTATCCTCTTTTATTGAAGCAGCCAAAATTTTTGCCGCTTTATAATCGTCTCCCGTATATTGAGAAAATTCTTTTACTATAACACCGGGGTTTTGAACTCTGCCGTTAAGCAAATTATGCAGTTCTATTGCTTTTTCGGTTCGTGAATTTCTGCCTTTAAATGTATCGAATGCAGGCTGAGACTTGAAAGATACGGAAGAGTTACCATCATTCAGCTTTATAGAACTGTTAAAATATGCGGTTTTCATATTCCTAAAGTTAATATTTGTTATTTTCATATCCGCTTAAGCTCCGCCTGTTATATCCAAATATGTTTTAAAATGTATTTTTGAAATATTTTTAAGTTCATCTTTACCGTATTTTAACATAAATTTTCTGCCTTGCTCTAAAACAAGATTAGAGGCGCCTTTTGGTAAATTAATTTCATATTCTGAAGATAATTTTGAAATCCTTTTTACAAATTCACCCCTTGCAAGAACGCTTGCTGCTGCAACTGCCGTATCGGATTCAGCCTTGGTTTGCTGAATCAGCCTGATATTTTTACCGCGTTCCTTTAGGGCGGATTGAATCACCCTTTCATCTGCAAATTTATCAGATATTGCTATCTCGCAAGGCTTTTTAGATAAAATATTTTCTAAAACGGTAGAATGCCCCCAGGCAAGTAATTTATTCAGATTTTTAAATTTACTGTAAAGTTCATTATATTTTGAAGGTGAAATTGCAATAATATCAAAAACTGAAACTTCCTTGATTAAATTTTGAAGTTCAAGAATCTTTTTATCATTCATTTTTTTACTATCACAAACACCGGCTTCCTGCAAAGTTTTAGCCCCATTTTCATCCAAAAGAACCCCGGCTATTACAAGCGGACCAAAAAAATCTCCTTTGCCTGATTCATCAATACCTATATGCGGATATGGTGCAATCTCACCCCCATCATCACTTGATACAGCAATTCCCGCCGTTTCAAAAAGGGAGTTTTTTTGCATTTCAAAATATTTTGAGACAATTTGCGCTGCAGCATTTCCCTGAATTACAAGCTTCCCGCTTTTATAAAAAGATGCCGTATACCCCTTGCCGCGTGCTTGGAAATACATATATTGCGGGGTGGAAAAAGAGGCATTTTCATTTTGAAAAATGGTTTTAAATTTTTCAATTTCAGAAGATGAAAATTTTGATGTATACGTATTTGTTGACATTTGCATTATTAAATAATATTTTCTTTACCTGTTTTAAAAATTATACCAACAAAATTTCTCTTGAAAATATTTTGTTTTTAGAATAACATTAAGTTTGTAAAGACTAGAAGCAGATATACCCAAGCATAATTATCTGGCTTTAAGAGATTATAAATTCTGCTATTTATAAGAATCAGGATTTTTAAAAAGTTTAAAATTGAATAATATGGCGGGTGTAGCCAAGTGGTTAAGGCTCCGGATTGTGGTTCCGGCATTCGTGGGTTCGAACCCCATCACCCGCCCCATTTTTAAAAAGACCTCTTTATGAGGTCTTTTTTGTAGTTATATCAATACTTTCCAGGGTTCGAGCAAAATAGCATTATTATTTTTTTGTTATTTTCTTTGTTTTACTTGTAGTTAATTGTTTTGCTTCTTTATTAAGGCGTCTTTCAACTTTTTTAATATCTTCTTCCGGCGGTAATTTTTCAGGATAAATATTTCTGTCAGTCAAAACTTTTCTTACATCTTGATTATTTTTAACATGCTCTTTGGTAATTTTATCTTCACTATTAAGATTATTATGCGTGGTATTAAAAGCAGTAATTTCATTTGCGAAGTCTTTTGCTTTTAAGGTAATCGTTGGTAGTACATCTGCCAAAGGCTTGCTATCCGGTATGTTAAAATCTTTTTTAAGAGACTTTGTTGTTTTCCCAAATAGTGCACAATCACCCCTACTTTTAATTTTTGCAAAACCTTTACTATCAATTCCTTTTTCAAATATAACTCTGCTTAATTGTTTATCACTTTCAGATAATTTGTGTCTTGCTTGCACTCTTTCTGCTTCCAATAGTCTTTGTTCAATAATTTCTTGTTTGCGGGTCTGAACTGCAAAATATGTTTGTGCAAATGCGATAACTTGTTTTCTGGGGTCGCCATTTTGAGCTATCAGATAACAAGCATAACGAGTTAGTTTATAATCTTTTTGTTCTCTTTCAGTTCCCGAGCCTATTTGCACCATTTTCCCGACGTCGGGAAAATGGTCTACAATTTGTTGACCACTATTTTTGCAAGCATCCTTTGCTCTTTCTATAACATTTTTAAATGTATCCCATTTTGCGTACTCTAAAAGTTCTTGCAGTTCTCTTGCATACCAAAATTCCACACCATTTTCATCAGTATGCATGTAATCTTCAAAGCTTTTATGTAATTTTGTTACAATTTCTTTTTCCATAATTACTTCCTTATCAAACCAATAAACAACATTATACTATATTTTGTAAGCATGTTAAAAATGTAAGATAAAAAATATTTATATTAAGAACCATCTTTTTAATGTATTAAATAACTTTTAATCTCACTTTCTAACAACAATGCTTCTTTTGTTGTGAAAGCGCATAGTAAAATATCAAAAAGTTCGTGCAACGACCCATCACCCGCCCCACTAATTTTAAGACCTCTTCAAGAGGTCTTTTTACAATCATATCAATGCTTTTCAAAAGTTCAAGTAGAATAGTTATTTTGAGTTTTTTAAACTACAAAATAACGGCAGAGAATAAATATCAATTTCTTCAATTGGTTTGCTGTCATGTTTTATTGAATACATTTGTCTTAAAATTGTCCAAGGTGAAGGCAGTTCTTTTGGCTCGTATCCGTTGTATAATGCTATATCATCACATAAATCCATAAGTACTCTATGCTTATTATAAAAATATTCCATTTCATCATCTTTATTTGGGTCAATATCAAGCAAATCAGGACGTAAGGATTTTATAGATAGAAGGATTGTTTTAATTGAGGGCTTATTTTTAAACTTTGGAAATTCCAACACACCTTTAATATTATGTCCCATATAAATTTCAAACATTAAAAGTACATCTAAATATTCTTGTCTGTGCTTTTCAAAATCTTTAAAATTGTAGTGGGCTATATCATTGCGTAAATTTAAAAGTTCCTGTCTGGATGAAATTAATTTTCCAAATTTTTCAGGAACTTTAAAATAAAAATTATTTACAATTTCTTCTTTTCTAAACTGTTCACAACATAAAACAATAAATAAAATATCCGATAAAAACATTATGTTTACTAATCTTATAAATTTTTGCGAACCTTTTGATATTTGCGGATTTTTTAATATCGCTAAAAAAGAGTTTCCTGTTGGATTATTATATTTAGCAAGCCGTTCCTTATTATAGAAAAATCTTTCAAAAATATTTATGACATCATCTTTATTAATAAGCCAATATTGATGAAATAAGCATTTGCTTCATAAGCATTTCAAGACGCATTAATCTGCCATAAATTTTAGAAAATTCAAAATAATATTTATCAATCATCTTGCAAGCTTAGCATTAAAAAAGTGTATGCACAAGACATACACTTACTTGCTTTTGTACCAAGGGAACCTGTCAGAGCAGGCTTATGCCCAGTCTCATTTTTGAGCAAGGGTACACTATTATTATAATTTACTTCATGATTGTTTTCAATATTGTCAACATGTTTATAAAAATAAATTTACAGATATTTACACATAATTATAAATAATTACAATAATAAGCCTTAATTTCCATGCTACAATTTCTCTATGCTAAACATTATTTCAGTTTTTATAGGCGGGGGTTTAGGGGCAGTTTTAAGGTATTTATCCAGTGTTGCTGCAATAAAATATATCCATCTTAATTTCCCTATCGCAACGCTTTTTGTAAATATTTTAGGCGGATTCATTATAGGTTTTTTATATGTATATTTTATTGATAAGCCCCAAATTAATCAAAATCTCAAACTGGCTCTTACAGTTGGCTTTTGCGGCGGGCTTACTACATTCAGCACCTTTTCTTTAGAAATTTTTAAAATGATTTCTGAACATCAATTTATGCAAGCCTCTTTTTATACTGTTGTTAGTGTCATTTTGTGCCTGGCTGCTGTTACTTTTGGTATTTATACAGCAAAATGCTTATAACAAAAAGCCTTTAAATATGCTTCTTTTAGCCTTTCTATTAATAAAACTTAATATTATATAATATTAAAGGCAATTAGTGTTCTTTTCACGTTTTATACAAAGCAAAGGTTGGAAATTTGTAAAAAGATTGAATAAGGTCAATTAAAATCCCAATAATAAATTCAACAACCCCTAACTAACACCCCCATAAAATTTTAATCTATCATCATTTTCCTCTCTCTATTTAGACTTTGATGAACTTTTGATATTTTTATTCTGATGACGATACTTAAAAATATCAAGGAACAAATCAAAGCAGCACCTTGTGACGGTTTTTATATTCCGCCATGAGGTGCTTTATTTTAAAAATTATTTACATTAGATTGATTAAATTACTGGGCTTGAGCGTTTTCTTCTTTTGTCTTTTGGATAATAGAATTAATTAAATCAATATAAATATCTCTTTTCATTATGGCAAATTTATAGCTTTCACCATTTACAATATTAATAATAAAAGCGACAGGCATAATCCCTTTTACATTTGCTTTTTCAACAGAAACAATCTCATTATATGAAATGGTTATATTTAAACCGCCAAACCACTGAAACATACTTCTGAACATAACTCTTTTATTCGTAAATGCAAATTCACCTGAATTTTGAGTTTCCTGCCCAAGAGTCTTTTGCCAGTAATCCCCTTTAACATTCTTTATAATCTCTTCTCCATCCATAAGTTCAAACTGTTCAGGGTGAAGTTTTGTACTTTTTACAATTAAAACAATTACTCCAATAAATATTAAAAAGCCGATTGCTTGCCCTAAAAAACTAATAAGCATCATTATACCTCCCGTCTAAACTTCTCTTAAAAATAATAATAGTGCAAAAATCCTAAGGTTCAACAATTAAATCTTTACTATCAGGCATAAATTCAACAGAATCAGTATTCGGGTTCAAATACCTAAGCCACTTGCTGAATGATGAAGCAGAATAAATTCTATGTCTGCACTCATTCATTAAAATAAAATCTAAATACCCGCTGGATTCATCATTAATATCAATAAAATTAATGTTTTTATATTTTTGAAGTTTTTCTTTCGCCCAGTTTATATCATCTGAAAATACAAAAAAGTGTGATTTTTCAAAATTATTATTCATAAAATCCATCTTTTCAAAAAGAAATTCGGGTTTTACAACAGGGATTTTTAATTTCAAATAATCACCGCGCCTGATATGCACCCCGATAGAATCTTTAAAACTCTTTATCTTATCAAAAACCATTCTGTTTCTTTCATCCAAAGGTTCCCTCAAAACAAAATGACCTCTCATTTTATTTTTAAAATCTTCATCGTTAAATTCTTCTATAGGAGAATAGCAGTCGCAGACTGCGCCATCTTTTAAACCGTATTTTAATACATCTTCATATGATACAATCTTTGATAAGAAAGATGGTGTTTTTTTAGGATATATATTGTATCCTGCTCTAATCCCGGCTAAAATCTTATATAAAGAATTAAAATAAATCTTTCTATTAAATAAAATATTTTTAAACAAAAATTTATAAGATAAAAATGGAGTTTTTTGCGCTAAAAAAATTTTAATTTCTTCATTTGAAGCAAAGGTTAAACCGGTATTGAATTTATCCAAAACAAAGGCTCTATCGGGGTTTTTCTCACAGGTCATTAAAAATTTTACATTAAACCCTTTTTCAATTAAAAACTGTGCAAAAACATAATTGCCTATTTGGTTTCCAAGACCGCTATGAGGGCATATTAATAACATTAAAGCCCGCTCCCTTCAGTGTTTTGCACACTTTCAAGCTGCATATCGGAACGTTTAGGGTAAAATTCTATACTGCTTGCTTCATCATTTTTAAAACCCTTTCTATACGGGTTAAAATACCTTATCCAAAGGCTGAATGTGGAATTAGAATAAATTCTGTGTTTGCATTTATCAAATAAGAGAAAATCAAGATACCCTGTTTCTTCATCATTTACATCCACAAAATCAATATTATTAAAACCTTTTATATTCTCTTTTACCCAGTCCATTCCGTTTGAAAATATGAAAAAACGCACCCCATCAAGGCTTTCATTCATATATTTCATTTTATCTAAGATAAATTCAGATTTTACTACAGGTATTTTAAAATTTATAAAATCGCCACGGCGAATATGTATCCCGACAGGGTTTTTAACACTTTTAATCTTTTCTAAAACAGAAGCATTTTTTGAATCCGCTAAAAGCTCGCTTTCTCTGGAGAATAAGATGCCTCTCATTTTATTTTTAAAATCTTCATCGTTAAATTCTTCTATAGGAGAATAACAATCGCAGATTGCGCCATCTTTTAAACCGTATTTTAATACATCTTTATGTGTTACCAGCTTTGATAAAAAAGATGGTGTTTTTTTAGGATATATATTGTATCTTGACCTTATCCTCTTTAAAAAATTCCAAAGATTGTTGCGCCAGATTTTATCAAAAATATTTTTAGTAAAAAGATTAAAAAGCAAAAGCGGGCTGGTTTTTAATTTTATAAATCTTTCAATATCAAAATGCTCTGCAATATCTAGTTCAACCCCAAGCTTATGGATTACAACTTCTCGATAATCACCAACATTATTTGAAGCTATAATTTTACACTCAATTCCTTTTTCCATCAGAAATTGTGCAAAAATATAGTTGCCTATTTGGTTTCCAAGACCGCCGTTTAAACAAATTAACATAGGTTTATTTTAACATAAAACCCGCTTTTGATAATATTCAAACATATAAGACTGCAGTGCTGTTATTTAATACAATTTTTAGCCCTTACCAAAATTTCAGGAATATCCATCTTATCTGTAAACATTTCAATATAAACAAGCCCTTCTTTTTGTTCTTCTCTAGTTAAATCAAGCGCACTTTTAAGCTCTTTTGATGTCTTTACACTGTGGTAAAAATATTTACCCTCATTCAAATTAAAAAACTCAAGAGCTTTTTTATAATCCCAAGATGTTATGTTGTTAAAAACATCATCAGGATTATTAGAAAGTACTCTTTCAATAGTATAACCGCTGTTATTTAACACAAAAATCACAGGTTTAATGCCGAACTTAAACATATTGGCAAGCTCCTGCACTGTTAATTGGTGAGAACCTTCGCCTGTAAAAAGAATCGGTCTTTTGCTCCTGTCTGCCATTGCTGCCCCAAATGATGCAGGGGTCGCCCAGCCAATTGAGCCCCACATAGTCTGGCTTATATAGTTTGAACTTTTTTTGAGCCTGATATTTGACCCGGGGAAAGAAATTATTCCTGTTTCCACAATAATTGTGTCATTTTCATCTAAAAAGTCTTGTATTAAAGGGAAAATTTCATCAACCTTAAGATGATTATTTGAAACTTCAACATTTCTATACCCGTGAAAAACCGGCAAATATTGGGCTTTAGGTTTTAGTGAAGAAGAATTTAAAAGTGTGCTCATTAATTCATCAATAAGTACATTTTCATATCTTTCTCCATCAATTATTGTGTAATTTGATTGAATATCAACCCTGAATCTTTCATCAGGTTTTACAACAAAACCAAGCGTGTTAAGGTCTGAAAACAGTGTACCAAAGCAAAGTACAAGGTCAGAGCCCTCATAGATTATTCTAAATTCTTCATTTCCAAGCGCCCCATGGTTTACGCCGATAAAATTTCTGTTATCTTCATCAATTAAGCCTTTTCCCATAATCATTGAAGTAATTCTAAGGTTATATTTATCAACGAAACTGTTAAGTTCTTTTTGCAGCCTGAATCTTTTCATTAAATAATCAGTTATAATGAGCGGATTTTTGGCAGCGTTGATTAGAGAAACAATTTTTTGCGCTGCAGCTTTAAGATTATCAGGATTTGATTTTATATAAATTTCAGGGATTTTATCATCGATTAAATGATTGCAAATATCAACAGGAAGCGCGATATAGACAGGTTTTTTAAATTTTACAAAAGTTTCAATTACTCTATCTATTTCAGATTTTGCATTATCTTCGGTTAAATAAGCAGTGGTTGAAGTTACATTTTGATAAATCCTCTCAAATGCATAATAATCAGGCTCTGAAAAATTATGATGCACAGGCACATTAGATTTAATACAGGCTGTTTTTGGCACTCCTGCAATTTTTATAACAGGAACATTCTCGCTATACGCCCCTGCAATACCGTTTATGGCGCTTAATTCCCCGACCCCAAATGTAGTAATAACAGCGCCGTACCCTTTTATTCTGGCGTACCCGTCAGCAGCATAGGCTGCATTTAATTCATTTGTACAGTTTATCCAGTTTGTATTAGGATTATTTACTACAGAATCAAGTATATTAAAATTATAATCCCCGGGCAGCCCGAATATATCAGTTATTCCAAGCCCTGCTAATCTTTTTATTAAATAATCAGATACCTTTATTTTCATCTTCTATACTCCAAATTTATTTACTACATTTGTAATACAAATATCATTTTAAATCAAGTGTAAAATTATTTACTTCTATTTTGGTAATAATTTTATTTTTAAAGTAATCTTAAATTATGAGCAATATCCCGATAGTCTATATAACAGATGATAATTATGTAATGCCTACAATAGTTTCTATAACTTCACTTATGGAAAATATGGAAAAATCGCATCCTGTATTTGTTTTGGGTATTAATCTTTCAGAAAAGAATAAAGATTATTTTAAAGTATTCAAAAACATTGAATTGCTTGATTTAGAAAATAAGTATAAAGATTTAGATTTAAAACATTTATACGTTTCAAAAGCCGCCCTTTTTAAATTTGATTTAGCGGAAATTTTTAAAAATTATGATAAAGTTTTGTACCTTGATTCAGATATTTTAATTTTAAGAGATTTTTCAAAACTCCTTAAAACCGATATTGAAAAATACTATGCAGCCGTTGTAAAGGATATATCAGCATTTTTAAGAGGAGATGCACAAAAAATAGGACTTGGCAAAAACTATTTTAACTCAGGAATGATGCTTTTAAATACTAAAAAAATGCGGCAGGATAATATAAAAGAAAAGCTTATAAAAACAAGGTTAAATTCCAGTTCCAAAAAATTTATGGACCAAGATACGTTTAATATTGTATTTAAAGACTGTGTAAAATTTGTAAACCCTGAATATAACTACCTTGTAACTAATTCAAAATTAACACCCTCCACTGTAAAGCATTTTTTCAAAGTTAAAAAAATTAGCCCTGCAATCTTGCATTTAACCTACCTGAAACCCTGGAAATATGAAGGTGTATCGTATTCTAAAGAATGGATGAAATACTATAATTTAAGCCCGTTTAAAAATGAAAGATTAAATTTAGAAAAGAATACAGAACAATTCAAAATTTATAATAAAACAAAATTCGGTGATAGATGGGTAATAGATTTCTTTAAAGTAAGATTCAGCTATAAAAAAGGCGGAAAAGATTTTAGATTCTTCTACCCGTAAGACTTAGTAAAACCAGGCATAAAATTTAAATCCTTTAAATCCATTAATTCATATTTATTAAAATATGTTACAATTTCTTTAACTATTTTAAAAGAAAGGATAAATTACCATGTGGGAAAAAGATGTAAACATCAATGAAGTAAAAGAAATCCTCACTAAATCAAAGGTTTTCTTTGGCGTCGGCGCCATTAAAAAGATTGATGAAATCTCTAAAGACCTTAAAGAAAAAGGAATTGATAAAGTAATTGTCATTTCAGGAAAAGGCGCTTATAAAATAACAGGCGCTTGGGATTACGTTGAAGAAGCGCTTAAAAACCATAATATCGGATATATTAACTATGCAAAAGTAACTCCAAACCCTACAACAGATAATATTGATGAAGCAGCTAAAATGGCTAAGGATTTTGGCGCAAAAGCAGTTATTGCAATCGGAGGCGGAAGTGCTATTGATACAGGAAAAAGCGTTGCAATTTTAATGGAATACGAAAATGAAACCGGTGCAAGTCTTTATGAATACAAATTTAACCCAACAAAAGCAGCACCCATTGTTGCAATTAATTTAACCCACGGTACAGGAACGGAAGTAAACCGTTTTGCCGTTGCAACCCTTTTAGAAAAGAATTATAAACCTGCAATTGCTTATGATTGCATATACCCGACATATTCAATTGATGACCCCGCCCTAATGACAAAGCTTTCAGCCAACCAAACGCTTTATGTTTCAGTAGATGCCGTAAATCACGTTGTAGAAGGCGCAACATCAAAAGTAGCTTCCCCATATGCAATCACTCTTGCAAAAGAAACAATTCGCCTTGTTGCAAAATATTTACCTATGGCAATTAAAGACCCTAATGATATGGAAGCAAGATATTATCTGCTCTATGCCTCACTTCTTGGCGGTATATGCTTTGATAACGGACTTTTACACTATACCCATGCTCTTGAACACCCTCTAAGTGCCGTAAAACCTGATTTATCCCACGGCTTGGGGCTTGCAATGCTGTTACCTTCAGTTATTAACTGCATTTATAAAGATAAAGCAGCAACTTTGGCTGATATTTTAGAACCTATCGTACCCGGATTAAAGGGTGATACAAATGAATCAGAAATTGCCGCAAAGGGCGTTCAAAAATGGCTTTTTGATATCGGTGTTAAAGAAAAACTTGAAGATATGGGCTTTAAGGCTGATGATATTAAAAAATTAACAAACCTTGCCTTTGAAACCCCGTCTTTAGGAATGCTTTTAGGTTTAGCGCCGAATGAAGCAAATGAAGCAACCGTTTGCAGAATCTATGAAACCTCAATGAAGGTTATGTAATTTAGCAAAATAGTTAATAATTAAAAAGCGGCGGCAGATATAATTTCTGCCGCCTTTTTAATTTTATTTTGAGTAATTTTGGCAATTGAAACAAAATGAGATATCGTTTAAAATTCAATTATACTTTTAAATTTCGCTGAATTTTTATACCATTTTTAAACTTTTTAAACTGGAAAGGAATTAAACTAATGTCTTTTACCTTCAAAAACTTTTTTAATAAAGTTTCAAATAATAACAGAATATTTACAAGTAAAGATATTAAAAATATGTCTTCAAAAGAATTTCAAATCGTAGTGTTCCATAAAAATTGTTCATCACAATTTTTATTGGGAACACCGGCTCACGCAAAGAAAAAGCAATAGACTACCAGATGATAAATTTAGGAATACCAACCAATTCTGAATTAAAAAACAGGGACGACATCGTGTTTGTACATGAATATTTAAGAGAGGATGGTACTGTTGTGAGAGCACATAATAGAAGCAAGCCGGAAAATGGAATTTCAATTATGAACAGTACAAATAAAGTTGTTACAGACAATATAACTTTCGGTGAATCAATAATTAATGATTTAGCAAAAGACGCAGGCATCATTTTCCCACTGGCTAATGCTAATTTACAAAATGCAACAAATAACTTTATCGCTGCAAAAAATTATGACCACGCACATATTATACGCTCTGTTTCTGAAATTAAAGATAAGAATTTGCTTGATTTAATGAAACGGGTTAATATCCCTGAAAATTCAAAAGGGGTCTATTATGATATAAATTCTCAATATTCTAAAAATTTATTCCATTCTAATGAAATACAATCTTATTTAAAGAATAATATCGGAACACTATTTAATACAGATAAGACAATTGTTGCAGACATTGAATTTCTAAGCAAAAATGATTATGATAATTATCTTGGAGTTCAAAACTGTAAATTATTTAATCCAAAGATTGGAAAAGACGGATATTTTGATGCAAAAATAATTGATTATTATGATTTTGAATACAGGATGCCTAATAATATTTTTGATTTTAAAAAACACATAAATAATTGGGGTTATTCAATGCAAGAGAAAAACCAGCTTTGAAATTATTTCAATATATCATATCCATGAAAAAATATGGTAATTAATGGAAATAATTAATATGAACAATAAAAATATATTTTTCAAAAATTAAAATATTCACAAAAAAGCTTGATGATAAAGTATTATTTTATTTATCACTAGCCTCTTTTATAATTGCAACCATTCTATATATTTTAAGCCTGTTTTATTATCCTGCAATAAAAACTTTACAAACAGGTTTATTCTATTTTATTCCGTTTTTACTTATAATTCTGGTTTATTATTTTATCCGAATTTCTCTTCATCCAAATTTTTTAGCTTTTGCAAAGGTATTGTCTGCAATATTAAATATTTTCATAATTGGTATATTGCAGGTTATTTTAAGTTTTTGTGTAATTTTTGTAATTGAAAATGATTATGAAGAAGCAATAAGCAAAGATATTAAAGCCTATAGCAGACTTTTAAAAAGTGCCTCAGAGTTTGAAACCAAGCATTTCCCTCAAATTATTCCGCCTGAAAGTAAAAATATTAAGGCATACAAAAGCCCTGATAGTTTTTTTGGAAGCGAAAGAATTATTTTATCCTTTGAAATTGATAAAGAATATATAGAAAATGAACTTGAAAAATATAAATTTATCGTAATCAAAGGACCTTATTTAACAGATAACGAATATAAAGATAATACTGAAAGATATTATGCTGTTAATGATATTGATTTAAACAAAGCAGGCTTTAAATTTTATGCAATAGGTAAAGGGTCTGGCGAATACGGTATTGCAGTGAATGATAAAACAAACAGAATACTGTATTACAGCATAACGCTTGATTAGAAAACTTTATTAAATAAAAATAAAGCCGCTATACTTAGCGGCTACTAGACTTGGGGAGGAGGTTTTGAGTGAGAGCTCAATTGCCCTCATATTATTATTTTCGGCACATTAATTTTTTTCTTTAATAATCCGCTTCAATATCCACCAAATGTATGAGATTTAATCAAATATTGATTTTTCTACATTATTAGGTTGATTTAAAATACTAAACATTTATATATACTACTCCAATGTAGGAGGGCATGCGCCTGCAAACAAAACGGCAGTAATATACATCACCAAAGCACTTAAAAATATAAGAATATGCCCTTTAAAAGATATTTAAAAGTATCTTTAAAATTTGGAGGAGAAAAATTTAAAATGGCAAAAAGTGTTTCCAAAAAAAATGTACAAGAAGCTCAAAACCAAGGTTTAAGAGTTGTTACCACCCCAAAAACAAAACCATATAACGATATTGACCTGAATAACTGGAAACTGTATTCTCATATAAAAACAGGCTCCCTTTGGGAATTTGCCTCACGTGATAAATCTAACGGGCATTCTTATGATTACCATGGAAATTATATCCCGCAAATTGCGACCCAATTATTTGAAAGATATACAAAGAAAAATGATATCGTGCTTGATTTATTCTTTGGCTCAGGCACAAGCGCCATTGAAGCATTAAATATGGAAAGAAGATGCATCGGCGTTGAATTAAAGCAAGAGATGGTAGATTACGTATCTGAAAAATTCTCTAAAAAAGAATTGGTAACAGATGTAAATATTATCTGTGGTGATTCAGCAAGTGAAGATACAAAGGCTAAAGTTCAAGCCAGACTTGAAATTATGGGCAAAGAACAAGGTAAAGATAAAGCCCAGTTTGTAGTTTTACATCCGCCTTATGATGATATCATTAAGTTTTCTGATAAAAAAGAAGATTTATCAAACTGCGCCACCACTGAAGAATTTTACGACTTGTTTGAAAAAGTAGCTAAAAATGCATATGACCTGCTTGAGAAAGGCAGATTTGCAGCACTTATCATAGGAGATGAGTATAAAAATTCAAGAGTAATTCCCCTTGGGTTTGAATGCATGAAACGGATGGAAAACGTTGGCTTTATAACAAAAGCTATTGTTGTAAAAAATATAACTGGAAATGAAAAAGCAAAAGGCAAAACCGCAAACTTATGGCGCTACAGAGCCCTTGCAGGCGGCTTCAACATCTTTGAACATGAATATATCATGACCTTTCAAAAGGTGTAGAATCCAACATGTTTAACCCGGATTATGAAAAAGAGATGAATATAGTGCTTGACAAAGCCAATAATTCACCAACTGAAAGAGTTGAAGCAAAAATTGGCAAAGTTTCAAAGCAATTAATTTTAGATGCAAAAAACAATGGTTTTGAGTTGTCTTCTGAATATTATCACAATATTGATGTTTCGGGAACAAGGCATGCGTTAATTAATCATGGTAAAACAGGAAAACTCGAAAAGCGGGGGATGCAGGAACCTATTTCTAATGAAGATTTTAAATTAATTCCCAAAATAATATATAATTACGACAGCATTCAATTTGGAGAAACAGACAGCAAAAATACGCCTCTAATTAAATATGCAAAAACTTTTTCAAATAGTGTTATTTATTATGTTGAAGAAATAAGAACAGGTAAGAAAACTTTAACCATAAAAACAATGTATAAAAAATGCCGATAGTCTCAGCTATTTATCAGAGTTAACTGATACGCTTGAACTTCTATCGGCTATCTTTATTATAACCCATTTTCATCAAATCTCAACCCTTTTAATGGAGATTTGAAACCTAATCCTTCCTCTTCACTGGGACGAGGTCATATCCTAAGGCATCGGCTAAAATAAAGGCTTCTGTAAAACGGAGAGTGTCTTTATAAAGTTTGTCCGAAAGTGAACCTTTTGTAAAATGTCTGCCTGTTTTTTCAACTAATATTTTGGCAGCTTTTTCATAGTTAATACACTCTTGTGTACACAAAATTTTTACAAATTGTCTTGAGTTCATTTTAAAATAATATATTCATTTGACAAAAAATCCCATATCAGATAAGATAATCTTTATAAAACGTTTTTAAACGCTATAAAACGTTTAATTATTAAAAAGTATGAATTATATTTAGTTGGAAAATTATGTGCGCTGAAAAAAATATTGATGAAATAATCGCAGAAAGACTTGAAACAATGGACAAATCCTTGAATGAAGTTTCAAAAGTAATCACTGAAATCCGCTCTGAGAGCGCTATGATGTCTTATCTGATACTTACAAGACAAAAACTTGCTGAAAATTGTACCGTCTGTGAAACTTTTCCCGTGAAAAATAAATAATCGCCTAAAATCCTTACTGCACCAAAAATTTCGGGTTCAAAGCAAGCCACTGATATGCATCCTCTTTTGCAGGCATCTCAACTATATAAATCCCGCCATGCTTTCCCCTCTGGCAAAAGAGCATTCCTTGTTCTACCATCTCATTTACAGCACGTCTTATTGTGTTTGTTGAAACATTTAAAATGCTTGCAAGATTTTTCATTGAAGGCAGCTTATCTCCTGCTTCATGGTGGGTTATCATATATTTTTTAATTTGGTCTAAAACCCGCTCCCAATCATAAGAATAAGATTGTTTAATATTTGAAACACCGCTTTTTGGGTGTGACATAAATCTGGATTTTTCACCAGTCTCTTTTTTTGCCTTATCAGGCTCATTTATATATCTTGTACCGTATCTTCCTCTTAAAGATATAATTATTTTTTCCTTATTAAGCCTTTTCATAGCATCATTTACCGTGCGCACAGAAACATTAAACATCTTGGCAAATTCTTCATTCGGCATGATTTTATCGTTCAATTTGTAATTTTTTGAAATATACTGCTTAATTTTTGTATAAAGTTTTTTTGAAAGGGTACCCTTTTGCGCCTCTATATTATACTCCTGAGTATTTTCTCCAATTTCAAGCTCATTATAATCACAGTTTAAAATTTTTGATACCCTGTTTAAGGAAGAAGCATTTTGAATAATTACACCTTCTCTAATTAACATATCAAAAGCAAGCCGTACGGTATTTTGTGATACATCAATCTCATTCGCTATAATCCTTGCTGCAGGAAGGACTGCACCCTTTTTCATCTTATTTTCAATTATGTATTTTTTAATTCTAAAACAAGCTGAATCCTTTTTTGAAAGTGCTTTTTGAGAAAGTTCAGGATTATTTTTATCTGCAATCATAGTGCCCTTGCACTGCCTTGATTTAAAATACCCCAAATCTTCAGCATACCTTATGGCATTTTGCATGGTACCGGTGCTTACATTATGAAATTTCGCAAAATCTTTTTTTGAAGGTATTAAATCTCCAAAATTAAATAAATTTTTATCAAGCCCGTCTTCAACCCAATTAATAAGCCAATTTAAAAGCATGCGGTCTTTTGGTATATTATTTAAAACACCTTCTTTTATATCCGATGGCGGCATATGAATATCTGTAATTTCTATCTTTTTCATAATTGTTTTTTTAATTATACAATACTTAAACAAAAAATATTTTGTCAAAAAATTTCCTTTTTGGGCGTTATATTATAAAATAAAACAAAGCCTTTACTTTGGTTTTGAATTGGGGAAATTAAGTGAAAATAAACAGTATAAGTCCTGTTTTTTACAATAATTTCGGGCTATTTAAGCGCCCAAAAGAAAAGTCTGCAAGCAAAATTCAAAATTATGACCAAAGCCAAAAAGGAATATATGTTAAACCTATTCAAACCACAAAAAAGCAGGAAGATACCATCTCTCGTGCTCTAAATGAACTAAAGCAGGTTGAATTTTTACCGAATGATGTCATTTATATGAAAAATTTAGGGGTAAATCTTCCTTTTAAAAACGGTATGGAGGCGGTAAATTACTTAAATAGCAAACATATAGACATTATGTATGCTGAATTTTCAGATAAAAATGTTCATGCATGCCTTGATACATCAAACAAAACTCCTGTTGTCTTAATAAATTCTGATTATAAAGATTTAGCCACCTTTCCTGATATTTTAGCCATATCAGAAGCCATGATTCATGAAGCAGGACATGCCAAAGATAACGATTCCATAAATTCTATTCAGGAAGAAATAGATTGCCTTGCGCTAAATGTTTTAGCACACCAGCATTATAAAAAATCTTACCCGGATGTTTTTAAAAATCAAAATTCTCCTCTTTATTTAGAGGGTGTAAACCTTTATGATAAACTGTTTTTCGATTTTGACCCCAAAAAAGAAGCCCTGAAAAGAAGAGTTTCAGATAAATACGGATATTTAAACACAGCCTCTCCTTATCATGCAGCATCATTAATGGCAAGAGAAATTAAAGAAATAACCAAATAGTTTTTTAAAATCATGGATTTATTTAGTTTAATTAAAAAATTGTTACAAAAATTTACATACAATTTCCCGTTTTTAGGACTTTTTAGTCAAAAAAATATTTTCACAATATTTATAAAAGTAAACAAATATGATATAATGAATTTATGTTGTTAGTTAAAAGTGTGCATGTGTGTTAAAAAATCGGGAGGTGCTAAACATGACTACTCTTGTAGAAAAGCTCAAAGTTAAATCACCCATCAAATCAAAATTCGAAGATGAATTTCAAACTTACCTCAAGGCTCAATGTCTAAAAACTACATTTAACGGTATTGAACTTGAAACATTCAGCTGGTACAAAAAAATGTTAGGTTTAATGTAGTTCAAACCCCGCAAAAAGTTAAATGCAGTGTTAAGCAAAAATTTTTAAAGAACATGAGAGTTTAAAAGATTTAGTTTAATTCAGCAAAGGCAGGAATCTCCTGCCTCTTTTTGTATCCTCGTGCCGTTTTTAAGAACACATTTTATTTTGGGCGTATAATTTAATTATGGAATACTGTTCAAAATGCGGAAATAAATTAATTTTAAAAGAATCTTTTAACTGTGGAATAAGCGATGGGATGGTGCCTTTTTGCACAAAATGTAATGAATTTCGTTTTCCTATGTTTAATTCTGCGGTAAGCAGCGTCATTTATAATAAAGATTTTTCAAAAACCCTTCTGGTGCAGCAATATGGGCGGGGCGTAAATATTTTGGTTGCAGGATACGTTAATAAGGGTGAAACCCTGGAACAGGCTCTTGTGCGTGAAATTAAAGAAGAGACAGGGCTTTGCGTTATTTCCTATCAATTTAATGTAAGCAAATATTTTGAAAAATCAAACAGTTTAATTTGTAACTTTATAGTTACAACAGAAGATGAAAACCTGTACCCGAATAGTGAAATAGACTTTGCAAAATGGTATACAATTAGCGAAGCTGGAGAAGAAATTTATAAAAACAGCCTTGCAGAAGAATTTTTCTTAAAATCATTGGGGAAGATTAGCTCCATGCAGATAAGATAAAAGCTTAACCTTGAAACCTTATAAAATTAAGGTATAATAAGAATACGGGGAACGGTAGCGCTAACTACCGTAACCTATAAAAGCTAGAGTGGCACTTATCTTTTCTGATGAGTGCTACTTTTTATTACAAAAAGAATTAACAAAATCAATAAAAGACTTAGATTAAATTCATTCATAATTTAGCCCTCCTTTCTTTAAAACTTCTGACCCAAAGCCAGAGTGTTGTCGTGTCAGAGTTTTATTAAAAAGATATAGGCTTGGCTCCCTCAATATTTTATTAAGTAATTAAAATTTAAATTTACTGAAAAACAAGGTTATCTTATAATCTCCATAACCTCATCCAGTTCTTTCTTTGGAGGTTTATTCGGATTATCCGTATAAGGTTTTCCTACCGCAAGAAGGGTTGTAATTTTTTCATTATCCGATAACTTCAAAATATTTTTAATTTCATCACAGGCTAAAACAGGCGCCACCATCCAGCAGCTTGAAAGCCCCAAGGCATGTGCTGATAATATCATATTTTCAATAGCACCGCCCATGCTTAAAAGATAAGAATCAGGGCGCATTCTGGATATTTCTTCTTTAGAATATCCGGCTTGCTCTAATACTCCGCCCATAAAAGATGGAGCCTTAGTTTCAACACAAACAATCACAACAGGAGCATTTTCAAAAAAGGTTGAATGCCCCTTATAGCTTAAAACCTGGGCTTTTGTTGCTTCGTCTAAATTTTTTGTAATTTCATCATATTTATTTGAAATAGCCTCAGCCATTTTATGTTTAATATCCTGGTTTAAAACAGCTATAAAACGCCAATTTTGCATATTTATGGCAGATGGAGCAAAGCGGGCAGAATTTATTATCCTCTTAACCTCATCTTCTGTCGGTACATAATCAGTATATTTTCTGATAGTTTTTCTTGTATCAATACACTCAAATATTTCCATAATAGAACTCCTTATAGTAAAATAGACTTATGAATAACATTAAAACAATAATTCTGATTGTAGCTTTTTTTATTTGCTTTGTAAATTATACAAATCTTAACACTTCGGCTAAAGAAAATTTTGAATATAACGTATACAGACCTGAAACTTTTGAAAAACTGCAAACTGAAACCCCAAAGTTTGAGAGCGATTCGAACGTTTTATTTATTGTTGATTTTTCTAATTCAATGAATGACAAAATGGGTCAAAAAACCAAAATGCAGGTAGCACTCGATACTTTGACAATTATTTTGCCTAAAATCCCTGCCAATGTTAGAACAGGGCTTAGAGTATATGGCTATAAAGCAGGTTTTACATACCTTCAAGGGTGTATGGCATCAAAACTTGCCGTACCGTTTGCAGCTCAAAACGCCGATAGAATCCTTGGAGCGCTTTATAATACAAGGGCTGTAGGCTGGACACCTATTACGTATTCTCTAAAACAGGCAGTAAATGTGGATTTTCAGGGTATTAACGGGAAAAAACATATAGTATTATTAACCGATGGCGGAGAAAATTGCGATGAGAGCCCCTGTACATATGCAATTGAGCTAATGAAGCTTAGAGATGACATATCAATAGATGTTATAGCCTTTGATATCAACGATTTAGAGGCAAATGACCAACTAAGATGCGCTGCCGTTGCAACCAGAGGCAAATTTTATACCGCAAACACACCCTATCAGCTCTTAGACAGCTTATTTGAAAGCTTAAATATCGATAAAAACGTAAAAGGTACGATAAAAATTGATGAAAACTAATGAAATTAAGGATTTAGAATGTATGAGATTGTCTGAAAGCCTGGAAGACTACCTTGAAGCGATTTACAACGAGGTAAAACTCAAGGGAGAAGCCAAGGTTACAGATATTTCAAACATATTAAACGTCAAAAAGGCTTCTGTAACAGGCGCTTTAATCAGCTTAAAAAATAAAAAACTAATAAATTACGAGCCATACTCAAGCATTACACTTACAAAAGAAGGCGAAAGGCTTGCAGCAGAAATCATTGAGCGGCATACTGTAATGTGCGAATTTTTGGAAAATATCCTGAATCTCCCTAAAGACGAGGCTATTGAGAATGCTTGCAAAATGGAACACATAATGTCAGAGATAATGTTTGAGCGAATGACAAAATTTTCAATTTTTGTTCAAGAACTTTGTAAAAATTCTCCTGAATTAAAAGAAAAAATTTTAAATCTTTATAAATAAATTTTTATATCTTAAATATGTTAAAAAATACCCGGGCTAAAATTCAAGGTTTATGGCTTTTATTTTGGACAAACGGGCAAAATACTTAATATTACTGAATTTATGACTATTTAACGTTTGAAATTCTCACCCAATAAAGCTTTCAATCATAATTAAAAAATAAAATAAAAAACTTTATCCGAAAAAACAATAAAAAACCCTTATTGTAAAGGGTTATTGGGGTTTTTAAACACCTAAAATGCAACATTGATAATTAATTCAGCTAAATTAACATAGAAAAACCTTTAAAAACATTAAAAACTCAACAATAATAAGATTTTTTTAAAATTAAAAACCTTAAACAGGCTTTATTTCAACAATTTCTCGAGTTCAATATATTCTTTATTCATATAATCAAGTATAGCACCGGCACAGGGCGGAAATGATTCAGCGGTTTCAGGAACTTTGAGCAGCATGTTCAAAATCATTCGTATGGTTTTAGCTTTATCCCTTATTTCATCAAGGTTTTGGGATTCTAACATAATTTTCTCCTTCAATGTTATTACATAGTAAGAGTGAATGTAACCGTATAAAAGATTATAACAATTTACTATTATTTTGTCTAGTACATTGTAAGGGTAACAGTATGGAAAGAAAATTAATAAGGTCAGGTAACGGGTGGGCTTTATTTATTAATTCAACCTTTTTAGAATTGCTTAAAGTTAACCCCGAAACTGATAAAGTTGAATTTATAATGGAAAATGACACTTTAAAAATCAAAAAGGCACAGTCTGTCTCTGGTATGCCTGCATCACCAAGTGCAAACCAAGCAGCAGCAAATACTGCAAATGCAGTTTCCCATAAATCCTCTAAACCAGCAGATAAAGGCTCTTTGGCAAAATCCGCAGCTGAAACCCAAAAAACACCTGCAAAAAAGGTTTCGACTAAAAAACCTGCCGTAAAAAAGACCGCCAAAAAATCTAAAGAGAAATAAAACTGCTGCCCTTAAAGCTGTTTGACTGGATAGAAAGCATTTTTCAGGCATATCGAGTAAATAAAATTAAAATTTTCAAGATAGTAAAAGGCTATACAGATTACCTATTTGTTAGGGTTGACAAACTTTTTCATTTGGTGTAAAAATATCCTATTGTTAGTCTTAACTAACAAGACGCATATGGCGTCAATATTGTCATACACCAATTTTTATAAAAGGAAATCTTAATGAACGTAAAAGCCATAGGAAAATTTTTAGACCAGCCGATTTTAATTTCAAAACTCAAAAATCAAACCCCAAAACTCTTAGCAGGGGCAGCTTTAGCCTATGGTACCTATGATACATTTAAAGCTCCAAAAGAAGAGCGAAAAAACCGCGGAATCAAAAATGCTGTGATACTGAGCACTGTTGTGGGTACTTCTTTAATCAGCGCTTTTGGGCTCAAGATGGGTAAAACACAAGTGTTTCAAGGCTTAGTAAATGTTAAAAACCCCGCCGATATTTTAAATAATAACTCGCAGGCAGTTGATAAATTTTTAAAAAATAACAACATTAATAAAAAAGCAAAAACCGTACTAAACAGGTCAAAAGAGGGTATGTTAAGCCTCAATGATACAAAAGAGGTTTTGAAATTGAAAAATAGCTCAAACCAAGGTGCAGATGAGCTTTTAGACACTTTATTCTCTAAAAAAGAAGATTTGAATGCAAAAGAAATTTTTAAAGAAACAGGGAGATTGTCCATTTTGGGTCTCATGCCGGTTGCAGGAGGAGTTTTAGGAGGAATAGCAGCAGAAAAAATCACGGGTGAAAATACCCCAAAATCCACATCCGATAAGATAAAAGAGGGCACTTACCAATTTTTAGCCAATATCTTTATGTGTAATGTTGGAGCTGCAGGAGCACTTTTTGCAGCGGAAAAACTCCAAAAAGCAGGCACAATCAAAGCTTTAAGCCCCATGGGGAAACTTGGTGTAATTATGGGCGGAATTTTTATAACAGGAATTATGGGCGGAAGTATAGCTGCAAACTGGCTAGGAAAGCACATTTTAGACCCCATTTTTGATAAAAAACATAAAGAAAAAGAAGGCAAACCCGCTGATGAAGCTAATTTTAGAAGACACGTCAAACACGGGCGCCATAAAGATATCTACAGTGAACGAAAGCCTGAATTGCTTGATATGGCGCTGCATACAGACGATATTGCAACCGCAGGAGTGCTTTCAGGCTTTAAATGGATTGAACCTATGCTCCCTCTAATGTACACTATTTCAGGCTACCGCGCAGGAATAGGATATAGAAATAACGAACCATAATCTCCTGTTTAAGGGTTGTAACTTTTTAAAACTCTACCTTTGGTACTTGTTTTTCGGTTTCCGTTATTTCAAAATATTCTCTTTGCTTTATACCTGAAAGCGAAGCTACAAGCGCTGTTGGAAAAGTCCTGATTAACGCATTAATTGCTTTTACACTTTCATTATAATCTCTTCTTGCTACAGCTATACGGTTTTCAGTGCCTGTAAGTTCATCCTGTAAAGCAATAAATGATTTATCGGCCTTTAATTGCGGATAATTTTCTACTACAGCTAAAAGCCTTGAAAGAGCACTGTTAAATTCGCTTGCACTCTGCTGTATAGCTTTTACATCTTTGGAATTTATTGCACCGGATAATTTTGCTCTTGCATCCGCAATGTTGGTGAATACCTCTTTTTCGTGAGTTGCATAGCCTTTTACGGTGTTTGTCAAGTTTGGAATAAGGTCACTCCTGCGCTTTAATTGATTTTCAACCTGCGCCCAGTTTGCGCTTACTCCTTCATCCATAACCTGAAGCTTATTATAGGTACCTGCAAAAAGTATTGCAATAAAAATAACGGCTGCAGCCAATATCATAAAAAATGTACCCTTCATATTATTTTTCCTCCTTTAAATTTATAAACCAATATCACCAGCCCCTTGAAGAGCCTCCGCCGCCAAAGCCTCCGCCTCCGCCAAATTTAATTCCCGAGCCTCCGCCGCCTCTAAAATTGCCAAAAGGCAAAAATATAAGCCCGCCAGGACCGCCACCGCTTAAGAACATTAATAAAATAAAAAGTATTGTTATGAATAAAATATCGGTATCATCCTCTTTTTCAGGAGAAATAGGCTTTTCAAACGAAAGCTCCACACCGTAGGCTTTCGCTATTTCATATGCCAAGGCTAATGCTCCCTGTATAGTCCCTGTTTCATAGTCGCCTATTTTAAAATAAGGAATCATATAATTGTCCAATATTCTTCCTGCCTTCGCGTCAGTTATAAACCCTTCAAGCCCGTAACCTATTTCAATTCTTGCTCTCCTGTCATCCAACACAACAAAAACTAGTGCACCATTATTCAGCTTCTTATCTCCAAGAGCGTATTTGCGTCCAATTTCAAGCGATGCATCTTCAATCGGTTCTCCTTCAAGAGATTTCAGCGTAACTACCGCTATATCTGCACCTGTTTTTGTTTGGAGGCTGTAAAGTATTCCATTCAGCTCCTCTTTATTTTGTGCTGAAATTATTTTTGCATTATCTGCTATAAACCCGTCAAAATGCAGCTCTTCAAGTGCAAAAATAGGAAGGGTGAAAAATAGGAAAATAATCAGCAAAAGTTTTTTCATAACAAAGTCAGAATAAACATTAAGTTTGTAAAGCACAATTACTCTATTGACTTTATCATTCTAAATCTATACGATACTCTTATGAAAGAGATTTTTGTAGTTTCACCCGTAAAACATCCTGAAGACATTTTAAATTTCACCAAAAAAGTTAAATGCAGGGAATTTTACGTTTACCATCACCGCTTTATGAAACACATTACAGGCACCCTTAAAAGTACACCAGGTTCTAAAGGTACTTTTGAATACATAAATGAATACATTAATGCTGCAAAAAAAACAGGCTCTAAGATTTTTGTAAATTTTAAACACTCCATAACAGAAGAAGACGTAACCGTAACCAAAAAATTTATTGAATTTTTAACCACAACTGATATTGACGGTATTTTTGTAAATTCTTACGGAATCTTAGAAATTATAAAAACTATGGATTTACCGTTTAAGGTAATAATTGATTCTTATTTTGATATCCATAACCTTTCAGGTGTGGAATTTATGGAAATGTTCCATAAAATAGACGGACTTATTATTACAGAAGAGGTTTATCTTAAAAATATTGAAAAAATCAGCAAATACGCTAAAATTCCTCTTTCTGTAGACTCTGATAATCTTCCTTATTTTGCAGATGACCTTATAAAATCAAAAGCGATAAGTGCAGTGGTTATTAAGGGAAAATTCAATTCAAGCGATGAAATTTTAAACGGAATCAAGCTTATAGAAAAAATTTTAGATAAACCTAAAATGTTTAAGGAGCAAAAACTTCCCTTCAAACACGTTAGAAAAAGTTTTTATAAAACAAGCCATTATTCAGGGGAAATCCTCTCTGCGACAGGGGAAGACTTTAAATTCGCTAATTATATCCAGAAATATGACTGGAAAATAAAATGCAAAAGGCTTCCAAAAGACACGGATTATTCAAAAATACAGCTCCCAAAACTGAATTTAAGACTTTCAAGCCTTGAACAATTTAAGGAACTTAAAAAATTCATAAAAACCTTGGGATTTAATCCTGTTAATTCAATAGAATATGGTGAAGTAGCCTGTACTGTTGACCTTGCAACACATCCTTTTGAAGAATTAATCAATAAGGCAAGAAAATTCTGTACAGAATTTAATATGGATTTAAATATTTCAACCCCGAGAATCCTTATAGAAAGGGATTTTGAGAGAGTGTATGAAATAGTAAAAATGCTCTGCCTGACTGACCCCAAGCCAAAAACCGTTGTAATAAACAACATCGGTTTTTTCTGGGCAAAAATGAACGACCCCGAATTTCAAGCTACCCCTGTTGAAATAGGGGGAGGAATAAACCTTTTGAACAGTTATTCGATAAAATGTTTATCAAACCTGAATCCTATTGATGCGCTTGATTTTTCAGCCTTAGGTGATGAAGAAAACATCATAAAATGCATTAAAAAAAGCAAAAAAATTATAAGGAATAAAAAAATCCAAATTGCAGGCGGTAAAAGAGTAGAGAGCCTCGGATTATGCCCGCTGAATTGTAACTCTGCTGTGGTTTCAAGGTTAACCTGTGCTGCCCCATGTCATCGTGGGCACTGGTCTGTAAAAGACCCTTCATTAAATAAAATTTTACCTTTTGTTGTAGACGGTTTTTGCAAAATGCATATGTTTGAATCAGAGATTGAACAAAATTTTGATATGATTCCACACTACACTGAAGTTGGTATTAATGAATTTGTAATTGATTTTCTTGCAATTCATTCCACCCTTTTGCCAAGATTGCTTAAAAATTTTCTCTGCACTGTGTCAAATTTCAAATAACGGCTAAAATATTACACAACATTTACAAAAATTCATAATTAAACCTTCATACTTTAAGTTTCATATATATTTTACCGATAAACCTTTTATAGGTCAAAAGGAAAATGTGTGAATGGAAAAGCTGCCGCAATCTAAAATAAACTTTGCTAAAAATACGCAGGCACCTAAAACACAAAATAAACCTGCCGTTAAAAACCAAATTCAAACTAATAAAAACACAGGCGCAAACATTGCACAAAAAATTAACACTGCTCAAACCGCTTTTAAAAATAGTGAAAATGAACTTGTAGAATTTACTGCTGAAGAAGAAAGCAGCAAAAAAGGCAGTGCTGCAAAAATTCCTGATAAATATGCAAATGATGATTGGTCTCCTGTTGAACCTGCTAAAAATAAGGTTTTATTCATTGAAACCGGAAGCTATACATACACAACAAACAACGGCGCCAAAATAAAACTTGATAATATTGATGAAAATACCTTTGTGCTTGAAAATAAAGAAACAGGGGAAATCGTTATAATCGGTGCAAATGATACAGATATTGAAGGAGATAATTCTAACGTTAAGTTAACTATTCTTGATAGTAACGTCAACAAAATCAAGATGGGAAAAGGAAATGACAATATAACACTGGAAAATTCCACTGCAGACAGCATTGAAGGCGGAAAAGGAAATGATGTAATTAACATTAAAAACTCTACCGTAACAAATAGTATTAAGGGCGGTGATAATGAAGATTATATCTATGCCGTTAATTCAAAAATAGGAACTATTGAAAGCGGGAAAGGTGATGATGATATTTCTGTTTCAAATTCAACAGTTGCAAAAATTGATGGAGGAAAAGGAAATGATGTAATTTTAGCTAATTCTTCAAGCAATATTGAAGAAATTTTTGGAGGAAAAGGCGATGACTTGATTAATATCGTTGATTCAAGTGTTACAAAGCTTGATAGCGGAAAAGGTAAAGACAGTCTAAAATTTGAAAATGCCGATATAAAAGAAACGGTAGAAGATGAAAATGACACCGTATATGAAAAAACAACTACGGTATCTTCACCGTATGATGTCATTGACCCTGATTCTATTGAAGAAGCAAAAGAAATTACCAACAATAAAACATCAAAATATTCTGACGGTGAACTGACACCTGAACAAGAAATGCAGGCTCTTACAATAGATTTATTTTCCCAAAATTTAGAGAATATGAAATCTCAATTTGAAGAACAGGAAAATGAAGACGGCGCCATAAGAGATACTTATAACTGGGTAAAAGAACTTATTGATATGGGCGTTTCAAAAGAAGACATAAAAGCTGCTATAAATGAGCAGGAGCGCATGGTATCAGAATTAACATCTGCCCTAAACGGTGAAGGAGATGCTTCTTTTGAAGAAGTCTTTGAAAAATGGACAGGAACTAAATATAACGAAGAAGCCGCAACAAAATATTTAGAAACTTCTCAAATGTACTCTCTTGCTGTAAACGGATTGTACAAAGCGGATAATTTCAAAAATATGGTGTCAAATGCTTCATCTTTAGGAGAAGTACTGGATTATTATACCCAATATTTTGGCTCTGAAGAAGAAGGCCGCGCGCAGTTAAATAAAATGCTGCAGGAAGCTTTTCTTAATGAAGAGTACAATATGGATTTTGGCTTCCCCATATCTGTTGAAATAAACGAAAATAACGAACTTGTTGTAAAAAGACCAAAAGAATACGGGGTTTCAGGTGCGCTGCCGGATACAGAATACGAAACTACGGTAGAAAACATTAATGATGTTACAAATATGTTTAATACAATGCCAAGATACTTTGATTTAGACCAATATACAAATGACTTTAAGGCTCAATTTGAAGAAACAACAGGCAAAAGTATTGAAGAATTGCAAAATGAATACAAAATAAACCAATTAAATGCTTTTGGAAGCGGCAATTCTTTCCAAAAATTAATAGACAGATACTGCGCAGAACAGGAAGGATTTGCCGATAAATTAGCCTCTGCAGCACAAATAGGCGGTATCGGTTTAATGGTAGTTGGCGGTATTGTAACATTTGTATGTCCTCCTGCAGGCGTTGCAATGATGAACGCCGGTAAATACACAGCTCTTGCAGGCATGTTCGGGGATAATGCTATTGAACTAATTGATGATTTAGCTTCTGAAAACGGTTTAAGCAAAGATGAAGCCTGGGATTTAATGAAAGAATCCATAACAGAACTTGCTCTTTTATATTCAGGAGCAAAAATAAACGGAGTTGCAAGAGGCGTTAAAGATATGGTTTTATCAGAAACTCAAAGCAAAGCTCTTGCATTTTTATCTGAAATTGGTACAGATGCTTCATTAAGCTTACTTACAGATTTAATGATAACCGGAGAAGTTAACCTGACAGGTGAAGGAATAAGCCAGCTTTTAGGCATTGTAACAGGTCTTGCAGGCGCAAAAGTAGATGCTTATACAAAAGAAGCGTTTGAAGCTGCAGATACACTATATAAAAACGGCGATATAGACAGCGCATTAGAGTATCTAAATGGGAAAGGATTGTCACAAAAGCAAATTGAAAACCATTATTCATCAATGGAGATGGATAGAATAAATAAAATTTACGAAGAAACAGGGGATATTAAAGCTGCTTTAAATGAAGTTAGCAGCTCTAAAATATTAAATAAACTGTTCTATAAAAACAAAATTCAAGATATCAATTCTGTAAATAAGCAGCAGGCTGTAAATATTATGAATGAGCTGGTAGATATGGGTGTTAGATTTGATAGCAGTATTGATATCCTTTCGATATTTAATAACCCGGGAGAAATTTCAAAAGAATTTTTTGATGATTTAGTAAAGTATAGAAATGCAGTTAAAAACAATATTCCTATTGAAGATGCTTTTATTCCAAAATTTGCAACAGGACAAAGTGCAATAAATAATGCAAATGTAGGGGATGTTTTCTTTGTTAATGATACAAACAGTTTATGTATAAAATTATCAAACGGAAAAATGCAGCCCTTAAATATATCCGCAAAAGCTTATCTGGAGCTATTCCCGCCTGTTGAAAGATATGCAACAATGCAAAATCAATCAGGTGATTGCTATCTTGTTTCAACAGTGGATGGCATGTTTAAAGACCCAGCAGCAAGAGCAACACTGCTTAAATGTTTTACAGAAAATGCTGACGGTACCATAAAAGTACGAATTGGAGATACAAGCATTAATTTCCAAGGCACTTATTTTGGCGACGTATCACACATAGATGGCAACTATAAATATGGCGGTGATTTTAATGTATCGGGCACAAGCGGCATGAAAATGCTTGAAGAAGCGTTTGGCTTTGCTTATATATCAAAATATACTGAACGTTTACAAAAGATAATGAGTTCATATCCGCCTGATTCTGAAAAATATAAAGAAGCTTATGACGATTATATTAAACTTCAAGACCCGAATTATATGACAGACCATGGCGCAATAGCAAGAAGCAATGGCGGATGGATGAGCGATGTATATGAAATATTCGGTTTAGAAGATATAAAAACAGCATCTACATCAAGCAGCATTTTAACAAACCCTAAAAATTGGGATAAGTACATATTTTCAGCAGCAACAAACGGGAATAACGACAGAATATTTATAAATGAAGACCTGCAGATTGCAGGCGGACATGCTTATAATATAGAACCATTCTTGGATACTGACGGCAATGTTATGATAAAAGTAACTAACCCTTGGAGCTGTGCAAATAATGTAATTTTGACATTAAAAGATTTTAAAAAATATTTTGGTTACATAACTATTGCAAAAAAACCATAAGGATAATTAAAAATGACAAGAATTGATAAAATAAAAAATCTTTTTCATAAAACAAGTGGCACTGCTGTTGACCCGTATAAAAACTTGAAACTTGCCTATACAAAATTTGTATCTGATATGAAAACAAGTGATTTTTGCAATTCACCGCAAAGATATTTATCAGAATGCAAAATGTTAAAAAACCTTCGCAATTTAGCAGAACAACAAGGTTTAAAGGATGAACTCCCCGAACTTATAAAGCTTTTAAAAACAGCCGAAGATAAGCTTGCAGAATGGGGTATGCGTATTGAGCCTTAATTTACAACCTTAAATATCTTATTCAATAATTCAAACAGGTCGTACGCTTCATCAAGAGGTATCATATTAGCACCATCGCAAAGTGCTTTATCAGGTTCCGGGTGAATTTCAAAAAATAAACATTTAGCACCTGCCGCAATTGCGGATTTTGCCAAAAGCGGGGCAAACTGTCTTTCACCACCCGAACTGTCCCCTGCACCGCCAGGAAGCTGCACTGAATGCGTTGCATCAAACACAACAGGATATCCCATATCTTGAATAATTTTAATACTTCTCATATCAGAAACAAGATTATTGTACCCGAATGTTGTACCGCGCTCTGTTATTAAAATTTTATCATTGCCAGAATCTATTACTTTTTGGGCAATGGATTTCATCTGGCTTGGAGATAAAAACTGCCCTTTTTTAATATTTACAATTTTTCCTGTTTTAGCTGCTGCCACAAGTAAATCCGTCTGGCGGCACAAAAACGCCGGGATTTGAAGAACATCAGCCACTTCAGCTGCGGGTTTTGCTTCTTCTTCTTTATGGATATCCGTTACAATGGGCAGGTTAAATTCCTTTTTAACTGCAGCTAAAACCTTTAATCCTTCGTCAAGCCCAGGACCCCTGAAAGATTTTATGGAAGAGCGGTTTGCCTTATCATAAGAAGCTTTAAAGACATAATTAATGTCTAATTCTGCGCAAACTTTTTTTAATTTTTCAGCCACCTTAAAAACAACGTCTTTTGATTCAATGGCGCAAGGTCCTGCAAAAATTGTTAATTTATCTTTACCTATTTCAAAATTATTAAGCATTATGGTTTTCATAGAATTTATTATATAATGAATTACAATTAAAGTATAGTGAAATTGTTACACCGGTTTATGGGGAGAATTATAGATGGCAGCAGAAACCAAAACTAAAGCTGAAAAAGCAGAAAAGGAAGTTAAAGAAACAAAAGAGGAAGCAGCTATAAGGGAAGGCAAAGATAAAGCCCTTAAAATGGCTCTTGATAAAATTGAAAAAGATTTTGGAAAAGGCTCCATCATGCGCCTTGGCGATAAATCATCAGTAAATGTTGATTGCATACCGACAGGTGCTCTTGCTCTTGATATAGCGCTTGGAGTAGGCGGAGTACCCAGAGGAAGAGTTATTGAAATTTACGGTCCTGAATCAAGCGGTAAAACCACACTTGCCCAGCATATCGTAGCAGAAGCACAGAAAAAAGGCGGCATTGCAGCATTTGTGGATGCTGAACACGCGCTTGACCCTGAATATGCTAAAAATTTGGGTGTGAATGTTGATGAACTTTTAATTTCCCAGCCCGATACCGGCGAACAAGCCCTTGAAATAGCCGAAGAGCTTGTACGTTCAGGCGCAATTGATGTTATAGTTATTGACTCTGTTGCAGCTCTTGTTCCAAAGGCTGAAATTGAAAAGGCTATGGATGAGCAGCAAATGGGCTTACAGGCAAGGCTTATGTCAAAAGCTTTAAGAAAATTAACCGGTATTGTAGGTAAAACCAACACTACGGTTATATTCATTAACCAATTAAGACAAAAAATCGGCGTAATGTACGGCAACCCTGAAACAACAACGGGTGGTAATGCGCTTAAATACTACGCATCCGTTCGTTTAGATATCCGCCGTTTTGATTCCGTTAAAAATAAAGAAGGTGAAGATATCGGAAACAGAGTCCGCGTTAAAGTGGTTAAAAACAAAGTGGCCCCTCCATTTAGAACAGCAGAATTTGATATCGTTTACGGTAAAGGCATCTGCGCTTTAGGAAACGTTTTAGATGTTGCGGTTAATATGGAAATTGTGAAAAAAGCAGGTGCTTGGTTTAGTTACAATGAAGAAAAGCTCGGTCAGGGACGTGATAAATCAAAAGAATTTTTAGATGAACACCCTGAAATTTTAAAAGAGATTGAGCAAAAGGTTAGAGAAAAACTTGCAAGCAAAGAATAAGGCTCAAAAATAAGGAAACTATATGATACTTATTACAGGCGGGGCGGGATATATAGGCTCTCACAGCGCAATAGATTTTATAAAACAAGGGTATGACGTTGTTATTTTAGATAACCTTTCAACAGGACATAATGAAATTATTGAAAGAATCAGAAATTTCTCCTTAAAAGAAGAGGTTAAAGGCACTCTCGTTGATTTTATAAACGCGGATATAAAAGACACATACGCCCTGAATGTACTTTTTAATACATATAAAATAGATTGCGTTGTGCATTTTGCAGCAAATTCGCTCGTAAATGAAAGCGTTGCAAACCCAAGAAAATACTATGATAACAATGTGGCAGGCTCAATCAACCTTCTAAACGCTATGGTTGAAAATAATGTTAAAAAGATAGTATTTTCATCCACCTGTGCTACATACGGGGAACCTGAATATATTCCGATTGATGAAAAACACCCGCAAAAACCTGTAAACCCTTATGGAAACACAAAACTTGCCATTGAATTTGCAATTAAAGACTATGCTAAAGCATACGGCTTAAAATATACAATATTCAGATATTTTAACGTTATAGGTGCAGATTTTGACGGCATTTCTGGTGAATGGCATAACATTGAAACCCATCTTGTTCCAAATATCTTAAAAGCAAATGAAAATAAAGTATTTAAGCTTTTTGGCGAAAATTATGAAACAAAAGACGGCACCTGCGTTAGAGACTACATTGATGTCTGTGATTTAGCACGCGCGCATACTTTAGCCTTTGAATACTTAAAGGAAAATATAAGCACAATAATAAACCTTGGAACAGGAGACGGACAAAGCGTTAAAGAAATATTTGAAGCGGTTGAAAAAACTTTAAACAGAAAAATCCCAATTAAAAAATACGGAAGACGGGAAGGCGACCCTGCAAAACTAATAGCAAATACAGCACTTGCGAAAGACATCATAGACTGGGAAGCAAAAACTCCGCTTGATATCTCAATTAAAAACGCTAATGAATGGGAAAAAACCTTAAAATCACTAAATGCACCAAATAGCAAACAAAAAACCGGTGAAAACTTCAGCAAGGAGGCAATTTTATGAAGGGAATAATTCTTGCAGGAGGTGCCGGAAGCAGATTATATCCGGCAAGTCTGCCAATTTCAAAGATTTTATTACCAGTATACGATAAACCTATGGTTTATTATCCTATTACAACCCTTATGCTTGCAGGAATTAAGGATATTTTAATAATTTCAAACCCAAATGACCTTGGAAATTTTCAGAAAGTCTTAGGAGACGGTTCGGAGCTTGGTATCAAATTTTCTTATGCAGTGCAGACTGAAACAAGAGGAATCGCAGACAGCTTTTTAATAGCGGAAGATTTTATTCAAAATTCACCTGTGGCGCTAATTTTAGGGGATAATATTTTCCACGGGTTTGGGTTTTCTTCAATGCTAAAAGCAGTAGGTCAAAAAACTACAGGGGCAACGGTTTTTGGGTATCAGGTAAATGACCCGCAAAGGTTTGGTGTGGTTGAATTTGACAAAGATAATAAAGCGGTTTCTATTGAAGAAAAGCCTGAACATCCAAAGTCAAATTTTGCTGTGACCGGGCTATATTTCTATGATAAACATGTCGTAGAGTTTGCAAAAACTCTAAAACCCTCTGCACGCGGCGAATTAGAGATTACAGATTTAAATAATATTTATTTACAGCATAAAACCCTTGATGTTGAAATATTAGGACGCGGCTTTGCCTGGCTTGATACAGGTACTTTTGAAAGCTTATTGCAGGCAAGTAATTTTGTACAGTCTATGGAAATTAATACAGGGATGAAAATTGCCTGTATTGAAGAAGTAGCATACAGAATGGGATACATTGATTCTGCACAGCTTTTAAAATTAAGCCAAAAATATAAAAATAACGGCTACGGTGCTTATATAAGAAAAATTGTCGAACAGGCAAATTTGATTAAAATATAAAAACCAAATAAGTGCAAAATACGGGAGAAAATGTGGATAAATTAAGATTAAATACCGATTTTATCGGTTTTGAAGGCATTATAGGCAGACGTGATTATTTTATAAATATTTTGTATACAGCTATAATAAGCACTCTTGCTACAATTCCTGTAACATGGTCTTTATTATCAAATATGGAGACTATGGGAGATGCTTTTAATTATGTTAAGCTTTTTTCCGGTATGCCAATTTTATTAAAACTTTGGTATGTCTTGGTTTCAACGGTTTGCTTATTTATTTTTATCTCAAACATTGTAAGACGCTTAAACGATATAAACGGCAAAGTAAATAAAAGCATAAATACAGTTGTTTCAATGCTTTTTGTATTTCAGCCCGCTGCAATTTTTTTGCCATTTCCAATATTATGCACACTTGGTATTATCATTTTTATTTTAGGCTTATTTTTGCTTTGCAAAAAAGGAACAATAACCGGCAAATACCCGTACGATTTTACAAAAACCTTCAACTGGGGGGCATTTTTTGGCACATGGATTTGGGGGTTATTTAATAAATCATATAAAACTTTATGGATATTTCTTTTAGGACTAACTCCTGCAGGGCTTTATTATGCACTAATATGCGGACTTAAAGGAAACGAATGGGCATACAAAAACAAAAAATGGGAAAGTGATGAAAAATTCAGGAAATCTCAAGATATTCAAACAATAGTATTTATTGTTTTGAAAATGGTTATTCTGCCCATAATTTATTTATCAATTATCTTGGTTTTGGCTTTTTCTTTTGCATTTGTTATAACCAAAGAAATGAGTTCATCTCCTTCTAAAGCTTCACCTACTTTGGAAAAAATCGCGGATGTAATAATAGCTTATAATTCAATATATTTTGAATCTTATAAAATTGAAAAGAATGAAAATAAATTCTACATTTTACCTGGCGATTGGGCAGGTTATTCATTCGGCGATAAAAAAGATACATTTGATATGGCAGCAACTGCAGCTGCACTTGAAAGAATGAAAAAGTACCCTGGTAAATCTTATTCTAAAAAAACCGAATTACCGAGAACAAAAATTTATAATTCAAAAAATAATGAGCTTTTAGGAGAATTTACTCTTGAAAAATCAATAAATAATAATGCTGATTTTAAAGAAATTATGAAAGCAGCATTTACGGCATATAAATTTTATAAACCAACGGTTAAGTAATTTTAAAAGAAAGAGGGAAATTTATGTCAGATGAAATACAAAATTTTGTAAACAATTCAGGTGAGGGGGTAAATGCCCAATTGCCGGAAGCTTTAGCTAAAAAATTCAACTGGGGTGCCTTTTTATTAAACTGGATTTGGGGTCTTGGAAATAATACTTATATAACATTTGTTATATTTGCTGCCTCTATCCTTGCTTTTATCCCTGTAATCGGCGCCTTAGCCCCTCTTGGCTGCAGTATTTGGTTTGGCTTAAAGGGAAATGAATGGGCATGGCAAAATAAAAAATGGGACAGTATTGAACATTTTGAAAACGTGCAAAAAACCTGGGTAAAAGCAGGGGTAATTCTTTTAATAGTCGGTGCCGTTTTAGGATTCATCCTTGGTATTTTTATTATTTTAGCAGCCGGCATTGCAGCAGGTATGTCAAAGTAAATTTTTATAAGTTTTTTTCATTAAAAACGGGACATTATTGTCCCGTTTTTAATGAATATTGAAGATTGGCTTTCTTTTTAATATAATGATTTTTGAGAATATAAATTTTAATCCGCAAATATAAAAACGGACATAAAAAGGAGAAATTACCATTATGAAAAAATCAATCAAAGATTTAGGTGACATCAAGGGTAAAAAAGCACTCGTACGTGTTGATATTAACGTACCTTTGGATGAAAACAAAAATGTAACCGATGATACAAGGATTCAGGCTATTATGCCTACTTTAAACTATCTTAAAGATAAAGGCGCTAAAATCATCCTTATGGCTCACTTAGGCAGACCAAAAGGCGAAAAAAACCCTGAATTTACCCTTGCACCTGTTGCAAAATATTTATCAAAAGTTTTGGGCGAAGATGTTATGTTCATTCCTGACGTTGCAGACGCTCCAAAAATGGTTGAAGACCTAAAAGAAGGTCAAGTAGCACTTTTAGAAAACATTAGATACTATAAAGCAGAAGAAGCAAAAAATGATGATATGACTTTTGCAAACGAGCTTGCAAAACTTGGTGATTTCTATGTAAATGACGCATTTGGCGCAGCTCACAGAAACCACACATCAACTGCTAAACTTGCAAGAGTCTTAAAACCTGCAGTTTCCGGTCTTTTAATGGAAAAAGAATTAAGATGCTTATCAGAAGCTCTTGATAACCCGACAAGACCTTTCACAGCAGTTGTTGGCGGTGCTAAAGTTTCATCAAAAATCGGTGTTTTGGAAAACTTGATTGATAAAGTTGATAACCTGATTATAGGCGGCGGTATGGCTTATACATTTGTTAAAGCAAACGGCGGTAAAATCGGTAATTCAATTTGTGAAGACGACCAGATTGAAGTTGCAAAAGCAATTGAGAAAAAGGCAGCAGATAAAGGTGTTAAACTTGTTATGGCAACCGATGTTTTAGTTGCAGATGATTTTTCAGGAAACGGCACAAACAAATTTGTTAAAATCAATGAAATCCCTGATGGTTTTGAAGGGGTTGATGCTGGCGAAGAATCAAGAAAAGCTTTTGCAGACGTTTTAAAATCTTCTAAAACAATTCTTATGAACGGACCTGTTGGCGCTTTTGAAAACCCAAAATTCGCTGAAGGTACAAAAGCAGTATTGGCTGCTATCGTTGAAGCTACTAAAAACGGCGCAACAAGCGTAATTGGCGGCGGTGATTCAGTTTCAGCAGCAAAGAAATTTGCTAAAGCAGAAGATTTCACTCACGTTTCAACAGGCGGCGGCGCTTCATTAGAATTTATTGAAGGTAAAGTACTCCCAGGCGTTGCAGCATTGGATGATAAGTAATTATTAATTACATCATTAACATTATTTAACAAACTCCCTAAAGTGATATAATATCGCCTTAGGGAGTTTTTAACTCCATTGGAGTACAAAATATGGAACAATTGATTAAAAAAATCACGGAATGGATTTTTATCTGCCAAGAAAAATTTTATGCAAAAAAATATAAAAAATATCTTGCAGATGTAAAATATTCTGTTACAAATTCCACAACAAAAACTCACACTCAAGCCGGGATTAAACTTACCCTAAATTCAAAAACGGAACAAAATAAGAAAAAGCTAAATGAAGAAGTCAAAGAAATTGTTACGCAAAATTTAAAAACCCCAAATTCACTTTTGGATTATATTGAACAAAACGGTACAAAGGTGCATAAAATAGCTTATGCAGATAAGCTTTTAGCCTTTGTAGGCGAACAGGAAGGTTTCATTACACCAATAACAGGCATAAATGCTCTTGTTTTAAACATTGTGCTGGAGAAAAAATTTGCCCTTAAAACAGAACCTATGTTCGTTTTAAGGGATGGACAGGTAAATATTTACACAATGGCGCACCAATTCCACAAATGGTATGGCTACAGGATGGGTTTACCCGGTTTTGATGATGAAGCTCAGGAAAAATTTAAAAAAATCTTTGATTATGAAATTGACGCTAATGTACAATTATTAAGCTATGAAGAGATTTTATCCTTAAAAGAAGCTATCCATAGAGACATTGAAGCAATTGATTTTGTAATAAAGCTTGCAAAAGAAAATGAAGGCACAAAAAAAGCCTTTAAGAATATTAAAGATAAAGACAACGGCACAAATATATAAATATTTTCTTGATATCGCCTGAACGATGTGTTATATTGTAAACAGAGAAGTTGTTTATTAATTGTTTATCGTAAAGGTTAATTATGAAAGAAAATTTGTTGTGCACGTATGGTGCAAAGAGTTTTCAGCAGGCTAAATGCTTTTTGGCTGAAGAAT
>CAJUJH010000003.1 GCA_910586855.1 Candidatus Gastranaerophilales bacterium | reverse complement strand
CACCTCCATTAGCATTACCCCACTCTATATATATGTATCCGTTAGAACCTTTACCGCCATGACCTGGTTTCATATTATTTGCAATAACTCCGCCGCCACCTCCGCCTCCGGCACCGTAATTTGTACTTAATGCATCTGCACCGTTTGATTGCGCACCAACAGATGCTCCTCCATTTATCATAGTGCCGTCTTTTTTATATGTAGCACCCCCTGCACCTCCACCTGCACCATTTGCTATTGTAGTTCCAGGTTTTCCTGCTTGTCCTCCAAGAATACCATCTACTCCTGTCCAATTTTTAAAATTTTCATTCTTTAAACCACCCCCTAAACCTCCACTATTAGCTATATATGTATCATCATTTTCATATTTTCCACCTTTTCCGCCAGAAGCAGATGCTATTGCTGTTCCATTAATTATAATACTTGTTAATCCGCCATCATTACCATTTTTTGCAGGTACAGTTTGAGTATTTCCACCCAGCCCTATATTAAAATTAATCCTTTGTCCTGGAGTAACATCAATCTCTCCTATCCATATCTGACCAGCACCACCGCCCGCACCGCCATTTGCCGGTACATTACGCTGACATTTTATCGCAGGATAGTTATAATAGAGGCGAAGTGCACCAGGTTTGCCGTTTTCGCCTTTCATATTTGTTGCTGTTCCTTGACCCCCGTCACCGCCGTTGCAGTAATTCTTGCCAAATATTGTACTTATATTGCCACCTATATAACCGCCATTTACGCCACCATATCCGCCGCCTGCACCATTAGCATTTTGCGTACTTGCTGACGGTCCTGTATGTCCGCCTCCACCTCCAATATTTGCATTTAAAAAGCTTGCTCCAGCTCCGCCTTCATTTAATTTACCTATTGATGCACCGGCACCCCCACCGCCTCCTCCCCAGCCTCCGCCACCGCCACCTGAACCACCTGCTCCGCTTGAAAGAGAAACACCGTCTACGTTTTTAATATTAGAGCCTCCGCCACCTCCGCCACCTCCACCGCCAACTTGAAACACAATAGAATCTTTATTGGTGCCAGGTTGTGTTGTAATGGTAGTTGGACCGCCACCCCCTCCGCCACCGCCACCACATTTGTAAAATGCACTTCTGCCTCCGCCACCGCCACCTCCGGCCCAAAGTCCGCCCCATCCGCCTTGACCTGAATGATATTCTACTTTATTGTTGTCATTGGTAATAAAATAAGCATAACCATTGCCCGCACCGCCGCGAGACATAATACTAGAGCCGTTTGAATATACAAGTTCACTTCCACTTAAACCGCCTCCAGCATCCAGAGAATCAGTAAGTGAAAGGGTGTAATATCCACGCCCCCCTGTTCCACTGCCTCCTGTACCAGCTGCACCGCCAAATGTGTTTGTCCTGCCCGCACCGCCACCACCTCCCCCAGAATAATAACCGCCGTTTGATGCATTTTCAGTATCACCGCAATCTGCACCGCCGCCTCCGCCGCCAGGAATTTTTATATATAATGTGTTTGTATTAAACATCACTGTTCTATCAGTTAAATATCCGCCAGAACCGCCACCACCATTGTTTCCTTGTGTTGGATCACCGCCTCCGCCTCCGCCACCGCCGCCGCATGCGGTCACTTTAACAGAATTTAAATAACTGGAACCTGGAATATATGCTTTAGAACTATCTGTTGTTGAAATCCAATTAACAGCACCTGATGTTTTACAATTAGTATCAAGTTCAGGAACAATTTTAGAAAAAGTTGATTCTCCTGGAGTTAAAAAATCCTTATGAGTATCTTCACCATTAACTGTAACCCATGTATCTCCTCTGCCCCCACTAGCTCCACCCCCTCCAGCACCTGTCATAAATACTCTTAACTTAGTAACACCATCAGGAACTATCCAATTAGATTCACTTGCTGTTATTTCTTTAAATCCATAACTAGCTCCTCCACCACTACCACCTCCACCTATTGCAGTAATATTAATTTGATTAACACCATTAGGTACAGTCCATTCACTATCAGTATAGAATGTCCTCTTATAATCTAACCTTGTTCCACCACTTATCCCTGTAATACTTACATTATCATTCATCCTCTTTGTCATTACAGGAGCTAATGCTGCAAGTAACAATGAAGCAACCAATAATGCCATAAGCATTTCAACTAGAGAAAAAGCCCGTATTGAATTTTTGTTTCTCATTTTTATTCCTTTTTTTAAAATATTACCGAAATGGCTAATTCAGGTTTTTGATAATCTGACTTATATACATATATGTATATAAATATATACAATATTGTATACGTATTTGTACATAAGTCAATAAGATTTTAAAATTCTAAGTATGGATGCAAATCAATTTATCAAACATATTCAGGCGCAAACCGGATTAACTTATGCTCAAATTGCTGAATTATTAACACAAAAAACCGGTAAAAAATATTCAAGACAATCTTTGTATGCAAGAGTACGCCGAAAGAGTTTGAAATTTGAGGAGGCGGACCTGATAGCACAGATTGCGAATGCAAAAATAGGATTGAAATTTGATTGAATCTAATATTATGATTTTTAAAAGATACGATTGTTGAATTAATGGGTGCTGAAATCAAGCTTGAAATTTGAATTATAAAATTAGGTATCGGGTTTTGTTTTAAATGTTATACAACAGCGAGTGGTTTTTCCTTTCCTTTGAAAGTCCTTGCCAACAAGTATTTTTATGTGAGAATAGAAATAAGATAAGTATTATTTTTATTTAAGAAAAGGAAAATAAGCCATGGCAAGAAAGACACCTTTGGAAAAGATAAGAAACATTGGTATTGCTGCTCATATTGATGCCGGCAAAACTACAACCACAGAACGTATCTTGTTCTATACAGGTAAAACCCATAAAATCGGTGAAGTACATGATGGTGCTGCTGTAACAGACTTTATGGACCAGGAAAGAGAAAGAGGTATTACAATTCAATCAGCTGCCGTTACTGCTGAATGGAAAGGACACCAAATTAACGTAATTGATACCCCCGGGCACGTTGACTTTACTATTGAAGTTGAACGTTCTCTTCGTGTATTGGATGGTGTTGTTGCTGTATTTTGTGCAGTAGGCGGTGTTCAATCACAATCTGAAACAGTTTGGAGACAGGCTAACAGATACGAAGTTCCAAGGATGGTATTTGTTAATAAAATGGACAGAACAGGTGCAGATTTCTACAGAGTTGTAGACCAAATCAAAAACAGATTAGGTGCTCCTGCATTTCCTATCAGACTTCCAATTGGTGCAGAAGATAAATTCACAGGCTTAATTGATTTATTTACAATGAAAGCTGAAATTTATACAAACGACCTTGGTACAGATATTAAAGAAGAAGATATCCCTGCAGATATGCTTGAAGAAGCTAAAAGATACAGAGATGAACTTGTTGAAGCAATTGCTGCAGAAGACGATGCTTTAATGGAAAAATTCTTTGAAGACCCTGAATCTATCACGGTTGAAGAATTAAAAGCCGGACTTCGCAAAGCAGTTTGCAACAACAAAATCGTTCCTGTTACCTGCGGTACGGCATTTAAAAACAAAGGTGTTCAATTATTGTTAGATTCAATTGTTGAATTAATGCCTTCTCCATTGGATGTTAAAGCTATTGAAGGTGAACTTGAAGACGGTACAAAAACAGAACGCCATTCTTCAGATGATGAACCGTTTGCAGCTTTAGCATTTAAAGTTATGACAGACCCGTTTGTAGGACGTTTAACATTTATGAGAGTTTATTCAGGTAAGTTAACCTCAGGTTCTTACGTATTAAACTCTACAAACGGCAAAAAAGAACGTATTTCAAGATTGGTTCAAATGTATGCTGACCAAAGAAATGAAATTTCAGAAGTTTGTGCAGGTGATATCTGTGCTGCTGTTGGTTTAAAAGATACAACAACTGGTGATACTTTATGTGATGAAAAATCACCTATTATCTTAGAGAGAATGAGCTTCCCGACCCCTGTAATTTCAGTTGCTATTGAACCTAAAACAAAAGCTGACCAAGATAAAATGGGTATTGCTCTTCAAAAACTTGCTGAAGAGGATCCGTCATTCCAGGTTAAAACTGATACAGAAACCGGACAAACAATCATTTCCGGTATGGGTGAGCTTCACCTTGATATTATTGTAGACCGTATGCTTCGTGAATTTAAAGTGGAAGCAAATGTTGGTAAACCACAGGTTGCTTACCGTGAAACAATCAGAGGCACAGCTGATCAGGATTCTAAATTTATCCGTCAGTCAGGCGGTAAGGGTCAATACGGACACGTTAAAGTTAGAATTTCACCGGCTGAAGAAAATGCAGGATTTGTATTTGAAAACAAAATTGTCGGCGGTGCAATTCCAAGAGAATATATTGAACCGGCCAGAAAAGGTATGGAAGAAGCTCTTGAAGGTGGCATTATGGCAGGCTTCCCGATGATTGACGTTAAGGTTGAACTTTATGATGGTTCTTACCACGAAGTTGACTCTTCTGAAATGGCGTTTAAAATTGCAGGTTCTATGGCTATTAAAGATGGCTGCAAAAAAGCAAGACCTTGTATTTTAGAGCCTATGATGAAGGTTGAAATTGAAATTCCTGATGAATTTACAGGTACAATTATCGGTGATATTTCAAGACGTCGTGGACGTATTGAAGGCCAAGAGCCGCAAGGAAATACAGGAAACGTTATTGTAAGAGCGATTGTACCTTTAGCTAATATGTTTGGTTATGCAACAGATTTACGTTCTAATACTCAAGGTAGAGGCACATTCTCTATGGAATTTGCTAAATATGAACAAGTTCCATCAAATGTTGAATCTGAAATCGTTGCAAAAGCAGGCGCTAGCGCTTAAATGTTTGTCTAGAAGCTTTATTTCAGGCAGATAATTGCTTTAATAATTTAAACATCAAAACAGACTTCCAACTTTTAAAAAGGAAGTCTGTTTTTTAAATTATAACCTTATGCCAATTTATCTTTTAAGGCAGATATTTTAATTATTTTAATATTACCTGCTTTTAGTATGAAATTTAAATATTGCTTAAAAGGGGTGTTTTATACAACCTCAGGGACAAATTCTTCGTTTGATGTGAAAATTCTGCCAACGAAACCAAAGAAATCAGCGAAAGAATCTTTGAGTGATTCAAAATCTGTTGCTGTTTCTTTAAAATCTTCAAAGCCCATCTTTATATCACTTACACCATCTTTAATGGCATCCGTTGCAACTTTTTTAAGCGACTGCTTGTTTATATGGTCAAACGCCAGTTCTACCGGGTCTTTTGCTTGTTTAAAGACGGTTCGTATATTTTTGTCATCAATGGCATTTAATGTTCCCATTAAATCTGTACAATCAAAATGACCGACCTTTTTTTCGCCTTTACCTTTTTTTCTAAGAGGTGTATAGCGACCATTACCCGTTTTATCGTTTTGGGTGCTTGATGTTGCATTTAACATGCTGAATTATCCTCTTTATATACTCGTATCTCCTATTTATATAAAGTATATATAAGATAGAAAATTGCAGCGAAGATGATTTTTGTAATAAAACTTAATAGATTATTGAATGTTTATTAAACTATAAAAGAAATTTGTCATCTGCGGTTGATAAAATGCCATAATAAGTCCTGATATAACTAATGCAGGACCAAAGGGCAAGTATAGAAAATCATCTGTTTCTTTTTTATTTCTTATATCGCCCAGAATAATAAATAACGCCCAAAGAAGAACGGCACATACCATTAAAAGCAGTACCAAAATAAGGGTAAAGTTTTCATAGAGATTGAATTTTTTGAATAAATATACTAAAACTACGCATAAAATAAGTGCGCAGTATGCAAAAGATTCTTTATAATTCTTATTTTTAAGAGATTTGTTTAAAAGAACAGGTATTGTCATTAAGGCTTGTATAATGACACTTATGAAGATAACTGCCATTAAAGGTTTCCAGCCAAAAAACGCCCCAATGCCCATTGCAATAAGAGTATCGCCTTCACCAAAGGCGCGTGTGCCTGCAAATATATATCCTGCACGCGCAAGGGCTTCAAAAATTAAAAATCCTGCTAAAATACCAAGTAAACTTGTAACAAAGTTTATTTCAGCTCCGGGGATTAGGCTGTATATCAGCCCCAAACCCATTATTATGTAGGTGTGAATATCTAAAACAACACTTTCTTTAAAATCTGTGATTGCAATTGCTATAAATAATGAAATCAGCGGGAACAAAAATAAAGTTTTTAAGCTGTAGCCGAATGTCAAAAAGCAGGCAAGATAAAGAACGGCATTTAGTGCTTCAACAACAGGGTATTGAATTGAAATGTGTTCTTTGCAAAATTGGCATTTTCCTCTTAAAAAACAGTATGAAATAATTGGAATATTTGTGTACCAGTTTAGTTTATTATTGCATTTAGGGCATTTGGACGGCGGAAAAACAATGCTTTCACCTGATAATCCTCTTAATGCCACGACATTTAGAAAACTGCCGATGCAGGCTCCTATTAAAAATACGAAAATTGATATTAGCGTGTTTAAATCAATCATAGCGGGTAACACCTTTTTTTGTGATAACTTCAAAGAGCGTATTTAACGTTTTTTTTAATTTTCTTGATACCTGCATTTGAGAAATATTCAGTTTTTCAGATATTTCTCTTTGATTTAAACCTTCAAAGAAGTTCATTGTGATGATTTTTTGGTCATCAACAGGAAGCTGTTTAATTGCATCTTCCAGAATCATTTTATTTTCAAATGAAGCTACGAGGCTTTTATCTTTTTCATCTGCAATTTTATCCATTAAAGGAGTTTGCCCGTTTTCTTCAGAACCTATGATTTGGTCAATTGAAACAGTTGTAGTGCGGCGTTCAAGCTCTATCACTTCTTCAATTTTTTTTGTAGGCATAGAAAGTGCTTGGGCTATCTGCTCATCTGTCGGCTGTGTTCCGAATTTTTCAGTCAACTCCAAGGTTAATTTATGTACACGGTAAGATAGTTCTTTGATTTCCCTCGGTGCTCTTATTATGGTAGATTTATCTCTAAGATAATGTCTAATTTCACCTGTGATTAGATATGTTGCATAAGTTTTAAAGTTTGAACTTATTGAGGGATTAAAAAGGTCAATAGCTTTAATCAACCCCATTGAGCCAACTTGTGTTATATCTTCGACAGGGTCGGTTGAGCGTCTTGCAAAACCTCTTGCCACTCTTTTTACAAGCGGCATAAAAGATAGCACAATTAAATCTTTCAATCTTTTTTTTGTAGCTTCATTTTGGGTGTTTTTATATTCTATTAGCCAAGAGTTGACCTCTTCAATGGTATCAGAATTAAAATTCTCTTCCTGCATTAAACTTACCGATTAATTCTCTCTTTAATTAGAATTATAGCATTTTATAAGGTTTTTAGACAATAGTGTTTATGGATGGGGTTTTTAGAGCTTAAGTTTTTTAAAAATAAAAAAACGGGCGATACGAAAAACGCCCGCGCTGAATTATATTTAGTTTGAAACTTTGATAAAATTCTTTTTATATGGCAATAGTGCTTATTTAGCAGTGTTGCTTACTAAGTATAATATATAATCTTATTTTATGCAACAAGATAAAACTGTATATCTTAACATAGGAAAAAATATACGGAAATACAGATTGCAAAAAGGATTAACTCAGGAGAAACTGTCGGAACTAATTTGTGCAAATGATAAATTTGTAGGGCACGTAGAAAGAGCAGAAAGAGTGCCCAGCATAAAAAGAATAATTAAAATTGCACAAATACTTGAAATTGATTTAAAGAAATTGTTCGATTAATCAATTAACTCTTTGAAACTGTCTTATTTTTTATTGGTGGCAAATTCGCTGTCCAAACGTAAAAATACCGGGATTATTTCATCCTTGGTTATGAGTTTACCTGATTTAATCATATTCGGCATTATTTCAGTATATTTTAAATTTATGTCAAACTTTAGCTGGTTTGCCATAAATTGAGCTATATTAGGGCAATATGGCTCAATTAAAAGAGCAATTTTTACCATTAAATTTAAAACATTGTATAAAACTTTGCCGCACTCATCCATTTTGCCTTCTTTTGCAAGAGACCAAGGAGCGGTATCGTTTACATATTTATTAGCTTCATCTACAAGCCCTATGATACAGTTTGCAGCGGCAGAAATGTCGCATTTATCAAATAAATTTTCAACTTCAGTCAAAACATTTTGAGCTTTTTTATTGAGTTCATTATCCGTGATAAATTCTTCTTTAATTTCACCGTCAAAATATTTAACAAGCATATTTAATGTACGGTTTAAAAGGTTTCCCATATTATTTGCTAAATCTGCATTTACCTTTTCTTTAAAATCAACATCTGAATAGTTGCCGTCTTTGCCGTTTGCAGCAGCTGTTGCCATAAAGTATCTTAAGGCATCTGGGATTTCAAGGCTGTATTCTTCCATAACGGTTTTTGGAGATATAACATTCCCGATTGATTTTGACATTTTATTTTTATCAATTGTAATCCAGCCATGGGCATAAATTGATTTTGGGAGCTCAATATCAAGTGCCATAAGGATTGCAATCCAATAAATAGAATGGAATTTTAAAATATCTTTTCCTATGATGTGGAAATTTGCAGGCCAGAATTTTTTAAATTCTTCGCTATGATTTCCATCAACACTATAGCCTAAGCCTGTAATATAGTTTGATAGGGCATCAATCCAAACATAAATTACCTGACTTGGGTCTGATTTTACCTCAATTCCCCACTCTACACTGGATTTTGCGCGGGAAACAGAGATATCTTCAATGCCATCAAGCTGGTTTAAAACTTCATTTGCTCTAAACTCAGGCAGAATAAAACCGGGGTTATTTTTAATATGTTCAATTATTCTTTCTTTATATTTGGTTAGTTTAAAGAAATAATTTTCTTCAGATACAGTTTCCGGTTTTTTACCGTGAATTGGGCAATTGCCTTCTTCATCAAGGTCTTTTGGGTTTAAAAATGTTTCACATCCTGCACAATAAAGCCCTGTGTAGCTGTGTTTATAGATATCACCTTTTTCAAGAAGCTTTTCAAAAATATCCTGAACGGTTTTTTGGTGATAATCATCAGTTGTTCTTATGAATTTTGAATAATCAATATCTAAAAGTTTCCAGGCTTCTTTAAATTGGGCTGCATTTATGTCGCAAAGCTCTTTTGGGGTAATGCCCGCTGCTTTTGCGGTTTTTTGTATTTTAATACCGTGCTCGTCTGTTCCTGTTAAAAAATAACAATTGTTTATACGTTTTTTAAAATGTCTGAATAAAATATCAGTGTATATTTTCTCATATGCGTGCCCTATGTGCGGCGCGCCATTTACATAATCAATAGCTGTTGTAATATAAAAATTTTCCATCATAAATTGATTATACATTTAAAGGTAAAGAACTGCAAATTATTTGTTCAAAATAGTGTCCTTTAGTATACTTTGTTTTAAGGATAATTTTGGGAGTTTTCATGGATAAAAAGAATAAGCTTGTTTTAAGCAAAGTTTTATATGCGCTCATAATATTTTTAGGAGCATTTTTAGCCTTTATGTTTCAGCCTGTAACGGGTAAAATTTTAACACCACAATACGGAGGCGGGGCTGATATTTGGACATCCTGCCTTGTATTTTTTCAATTTGTGTTATTTGGCGGATATTTGATTGCATATTTTTTGAATAAATTAAAACCAAAAGTATGTGCTCCGATTTATGCTGTTCTTTTTATTTTGGCGCTTATTCTTTTTAAAATGCCTACCGAATTTGGAAGCTGGCTTATATTAGAAAAGGCAAATCCTCTTATTTCTCTTTTTGCTTCTTTATTTAAATATGCAATGCTTCCTGTGCTTGTGCTTTCTACAGTGAGTGTTTCAATGCAAAATTGGTATACAAGGCAAACAGGTGAATCTCCTTATATTTTATATTCAATCTCAAATATTGGTTCATTTTTGGCTCTATTTTTATATCCTTTAATGTATGAACCTATTATGCCGACCTCTTCTGTTATTGGGCTTTGGAGAAACGGTTTTATATTATTGGTGTTGTTAATCATTGCAGCTTCCGTTTTGTATTTTAAAAGCCCTGATGAAAAAGAAAAAGTAGAACACACTGATGCAAAAATTTCTGTTAAAAGTTTTTTATACTGGGTAGCATTAAGTGCTGCAGGAACTATTTTACTTGCCTCGTATACCACGTTTGTGACGGTAAAAATCCTCCCTATGCCAATGCTTTGGACATTATTTTTAGGTCTTTATCTTTTAACTTTTGTACTTTGTTTTGGTTCTGAAAAATTTTATAAGAAGAATTTACTTATTACTTTGGTGCCAATAGTTGCCTTAATTAATATATTTTCAAGAAATTTATCAGACGGGCTCAGCTCTCACCCGGTTCTTTCCGTATTAATGAGTGCAGGTATGTTCTTTATATTTCTTATGATAGTAAACGGGGAAATATACAAAACAAGACCAAATCCTGCAAAGTTGAGTGAATTTTATTTATCCATTGCATTTGGCGGGGTTTTAGGTGGATTTTTTGTAAATATAATAGCTCCTATAATATTTAACAGCTACACTGAACTTCCTTTAATCAATATTATTATGTATGCTTTTGTGCTTTATCTTTTTATCCAAAATGTACTTTTAGATAAGCCCTTAAAAGTGTTATCCTGGGTAAAGCTTTTAATTGCAGGCGTTTTAACCATTGCAATTGGAATATTTAGCTATGTTTCGGTATTTTCCAAAGAAGAAGGGGCAATATCTAAAAACAGCAGAAATTTTTACGGGACAATTACTGTTGAGACAAATAATCCTCAAAATATTAAAATAGTAAAGAGCGGCAATACAATTCACGGTGCTCAAATATATGATGCTAAAACAAAAACTTATGAAAATGTACCTTTGACCTATTTTACAAATATGAGTGCGTTTGCATATGCAGTTGAGGGGATGAGAAATTATCAAAGTATCAAAAAAAGACCGTTAAATATAGGTGTTATCGGGCTTGGAGCAGGAACTGTAGCTGCGTATGCAGATAAGAATGATAAGATGACTTTTTATGAAATTGACCCCAAAATGTATGAGACTGCAAAGAGTGATTTTACATATTTAAAAGATGCAAAGGGCAAGGTTGATGTTAAATTAGGAGATGCGAGGATTGTACTTGAAAAAAGCGAGCCGCAAAAGTTTGATGTACTTTTGGTTGATGCTTTTTCTTCAGATTCTGTTCCTGTACATTTAATTACAAAAGAGGCATTTGATATCTATAAAAAACACACAAAAGATGATGGTATAATTCTTTTCCATATAAGCAACCGGTATCTCAATATAGATAAGGCGCTAAAAAAGCTTATGATAGAAGAAAAACTTGATAATATATTATTTTTATCAAAATATATGCCGTCTCTTGAGAAAAATAAAACAGGATATTATAAATATCAAAGCAAGTATTTTGTTGTATTTATGCCAAAAAATAAGCTTTATAAGAGCTTTAAAAATTATAAGTATCAATTAGCAGCAAAGGATGAGTCTGCTGTAGTTTATTCTGAAGAGGTTAAGGATGATAAATTCTTAAAGCTGTTTACAGATGATTATTCAAGTTTGGTTAGGATATTTAAAATCTGGAATCAGCCTGATATTAAGAATTAATATACTTTAAAGCCCTTATAAAAGGGGCTTTAAATTTATTTTAAAATTTCTTTTTCTCTATAGATTATGGGTTCAGCTTCAGGCTGCACAGGGGAATATTCAAAGGCGAGAGCAGCATATCCTTTTGCTTCCTCGATTTTTTGCGGCAGAATGTCATTCCAATATAGTGTTAAAAGGGTGTCGCCTTTTTTAATTTTTTCGCCGGTTTTTTTATGTAATATACAGCCTGCGCCAAAATCTATACTGTCGGTTTTTTTGTCGCGCCCTGCACCAAGCAGTTTGCAGGCTTTTGCAATATTTAAGGCATCAAGTTTTGCAATATATCCTTCTTTTTCAGCCTTTAGTTCAAATTTATTTTTTCCAACATTAAAAAGATTATAATTATCTGTGCAGTCAGGGTTTCCGCCTTGTGCTTTAATTATTTCCTTTAGTTTTTGAAGTGCAGAACCTGATTTTATAGCTTCATCAATCATAGCCTTTGCTTCATTAAAATCTTTGGCAATTTTGGCTAAAATTAGTGTATGACCTGCAATTTCAAACACTATTTCATATAAATCTTTGTTATAATTTCCTTTTAAAAATTCTACGCTTTCAATAACTTCTAAAGAATTTCCTATATGCGTGCCTAAAGGCTGCTCCATAGAGCTTATAACAGCTTCAATTTTTCTGTTTAATTTTGCGCCGGTTCTAATCATTAAATCTGCCAATTCGCGTGCTTCTTCCTTTGTTTTAATGAAAGCGCCCGAACCGTATTTAACATCTAAAACTATAATATTTGCGCCGCTTGCGATTTTTTTAGAAACAACAGAAGCACATATTAAAGATTTATTGTCAACAGTTGCAGTAACGTCGCGAAGGGCATATATTTTACCGTCTGCAGGGGTTAAATTAGGAGTTTGAGCTGAAATTGCAGCACCAATATTTTTAATTTGGGCTTTAAAGTCCTTATCTTCAAGCTGGCATTTAAAATTTGGGATGGATTCAAGTTTATCAACAGTCCCTCCTGTGTAGCCAAGCCCTCTTCCGCTTAATTTGGCGCATTTAACACCAAGAGCAGCAAGGAGCGGGATTAAAATTATTGTTACCTTATCCCCAACGCCCCCTGTAGAGTGTTTATCCGCAACGGTATCTGAAATATCAGAAAAATCAAGGATTTCTCCTGAATTTATGAAAGCCTCTGTCATATAGGCGGTTTCATCTTCATTTAAACCCTGAAAGCACACAGCCATAAGCCAGGAGGACATTTGATAATCTTCAACGGTGCCATCCATAAGCCCTTTTATTAAAAAATCAATTTCTTCTTTTGTGTGGGCTTTACCTTCTTTTTTCTTCTGGATAATATCAACTGCGCGCATAAATTATTCCTTTATTTATGATAAGTCTCATTATTTAAAATTTTATAAGCTCTATAAATTTGTTCAATTAGGATAAAAACTGCCTCCTGATGCAGAAAGGTCAATTTTGACATTGAAAATTTAAAATTGCTTTTATTTCTAATTTCATCAGGCAAACCGTTTGAGCCGCCTATTGCAAATATAATTTCATTATACCCTCCATCTTGCTCAATTTCTTTAATTTTTTGTGCAAATTCAGGGCTGGAGAGGCTTTTTCCTTCTATTTCAAGAGTTATAAGGTATGAATTTTGTTTTATATTTGTCTGTGCAAAATTTAAAATAGAATCTGTTTCAATGATTTTTAGGGAAGTATATCCTGTAAGCCTTTTTTTAAACTCATCAATTCCAAGTTTAAAATAAGGTTCTTTAATTTTTCCTTCAAGCAATATTTTAATATTCATTTTTGCCGCCGAAAAGAATGTTATACTATGTCTTTATAAGAATCATTATTTAAAAGTTCATAGTTTATTTCATTTTCATTATCTGCGATTATTGCAGCTACAACGGCATCAGATGCTACGTTTGCAGTTGTTCTCAGCATATCTGCAAGCCTTTCAAGTGCAAATAAGAAACTGAAACCTATAACCAATTGTTCAGGGGTTAAACCTATGCCGTTTAATACAAGGGCAATTGTAATAAGCCCGGCACCCGGGATTCCGGCACATGTAGATGATGCTATTATTGCAAGAAATGCAATTTGCAATATTAAAACAAGGCTTAATTCAATACCATAAGTTTGAGCTAAGAATATAACAGCAACTGTCTGCATTAAAGCAGTGCCGTCCATATTTAGTGTTGCGCCCAAAGGAAGTACAAAAGAGCAGATTTTGCTTGAAATACCGCGTTTTTCGCAGCAGGTAATTGTTAAAGGCAAAGTAGCAGAGCTTGAAGCTGTACCAAAAGCTACCATTATAGCCTCTGTTATTGCTGTATAAAGTTTTCCAACGGGAACTTTTGAAAATATTTTTAACATCATAGGATATATAAAGAAGAATTGGATAATAACACCGAGCACTAAGACTAAGAAATATCGCCAAACCCCTTCAAACATTGAAACGCCAAAGCTTGAAACGCTTGCTGCAGTGAGTGCAAAAACACCGGGGGCTGCAAGATACATAATCCAATCTGTTACTTTCATTGTGCCTGCAAAAATGCTTTCAAAGAATGAAACAACAGGCCTGTTGATTTCGCCGATTTTTGCAAGTGCTATGGAGAAAATTAAAACAAATATGATAATTGGTATCATATCTCCTGTAGATAGTGCATGGAAAGGATTTTTGGGAATTAATCCAAGGAAAATTCCAGCAAGGTTTGATTGTTGTTCTGCAATTGTACTTGAAACATATCCTTGCATTTCTTGTGCTACTTCAGGACTTATAAAACTTTGAGCATTTAGCCCCGGCTTCATAACAAGTGCTAAAATCGCGCCTACGGCTACGGCTGCAACGGTAATTATCGTATAATAGAAAATCATTTTTTTACCGAATTTTGCAAGCTGTTTGTTGTCACCTATGCTTGAAATACCTATTACAATAGCACTTATTACAAGGGGAATTACAACCATCTGAATGATACTTATAAATGCCTGACCTGTTATATCAAGTATTTTATGCGCCATTGGATAATTTGCCGCTGGAAATAAAATACCAACTATAATACCAGCAATTAAACCAAAGAATATATGCCAGTTTCTTTTGATTCCAAGTAAAATTGCAATAAGTATCTGCATATGTACGCCCATTTTGAAAAATCCTTTTTATTAATTAAATTTAAGTCATCCTCAATAATACAACTATTTTCAAACTATGGCAACGCTTCTATCAATCAAACAGATGATTTTTCTAAATTTTATTAAGCAAATGAGTATCTTTTGCGATAATAAGGATAGCTAATTTTTATAAGGTTAGATAATAATAAAATGTTCAGCCAGCAAAATTCGCAAAATGCCACAAATTTTGATAACAGAGAGGGTAATAAAACTGATTTATTATCTTTAGCAACGTCTGCTCATCAACAATATTTAATAAAAGCAAATAATGAAGATTTAATTAAAGCTATAAATTATTATATTCAGGCTATAAAAACTGACCCGAATATTTCAAGCGCTTATTACAGACTTGCAAGCTTAATGCTTGAAAGCGGACAGATTGGAATAGACGGTGCTTTAGAGCAGTGCAGAAGGGCAGTTGAAATTGACCCTGAGAACCCTAATGCAAGAATGTATTTGGGGTATTTCCTATCCCAAAATGGCGAATATGATGCAGCTAAAGAACAATTTAAGCGCGCTATAAAACTCAGACCTTTTTCTTCTTACAGGGCTAAGATGGTTATGGCTCTTGATATTTTAGAGAGAATGAACCGCAAAGATAAAAGTGTAAAAGAAAATATCCAAAAAGGCAGAGATTTTCTTGCTTTTTCAAAGGCAATGTTTTATATATTTTCAAGTTCTTTATTCTTCCTTTTTGATAAGGCAGGGATAAAAATGTTTTGCAAAAATATAATTAATGACCTTAATTTTGCAAGATATAATGCGGTAGGCACTATCTTAGAAAAGACAAATTTTGATAAAGATGCATATGAAGTATATTCTGATGCTGTTGATAACACAAAAAATGCCCCGCTTTTCTATGAGAAGATGGCAAATATAGCTGTTAAAAAAGACAGGTTGGAAGTTGCGCTTCAGTGCTACCAAAATGCAGCAACTCTATCTAATAATAACCCTGAGACTGTTGTTGATTTGATAGAATTTATGGAACAAAATTTCCCTGAAAAAATTGATGAACTGATTGATAACTATACAATTTTAATTAAAAAGCTCCCTGATTTTTCAAGAGGGTATTATGAGCTTGGAAATTTATATTTAAAGAAAGATGAAAAGATTAATGCCGTTAGTGCCTTTAAATTGGCGCTTAAGGGGGAACCAAACAATCCTTTCTATCAAAATTCGCTTGCTTTTGCATATGTTCAATTGGAACAATACGATAGTGCTATAGAACTTTATAAAGCAGCATTAGAAAATAATCCTAATAATGAATGGACGGCAGTTGTAGCACAGGCGCTTGCAGCTATTTATCATAGAATTAAGGGTAATTTTGATGCGGCAATTTCTATGCTTCAAAATGCTTTAATTTTAACAAAAAACAAAACTGAAATTTATTTATCGTTGGCTGATATCTACTATGATATTGATGATATGGATGAAGCTATAAAATATTATACGCTTGCAATTGAAAACGGATTTAGGGATGCTAAAGTATTTTCAAGGCTTGCAATGGCATTTTTTGAAAAAGATTACACCGAAAATGCGATTGAATTTTATACAAGAGCGATAGATATAGAGCCTGATTATGAAATAGCCTACAATAACCTTGGGGTTGTGTATTTTGACGGTCTAAATGATGTTGAGAGGGCAAAACCTTGTTTTGAGGCTGCTATAAAACTGAATGATAACTACACAATGGCACATTTTAATATGGCAAGATATTATGAAGCAAAAGGGGATAAGGTGCTTGCCGCTAATGAATATCAATCAGCACTTGATTTAAATAAGCTTTATCCTGAAATTGATGAAGAAATTATACAAGAAAGATTATTTAAACTTTTTGAAACATAAATTAATGCAAAATGGTTCAAAATAGCCCTATCTTTAAAGTATTTAAGCCGGTTAGAAAATTAGATGAAAAGGTTTTTAAGAGTTTTTAAGAATACTACTGTCAGAATATTCAGTTTTTTATTGTTTATTCTTTTTATTGCAAGTATTTTTATCTTTAAAGATTTTTATAAATCCCAGTGGCATAAGACTTTAAGTTTTTATTATGTTTATCTTGGGGATAATGCTTATAAAAAGCATAAGCCGCAAAAGGCTATAGAATCTTATGTTAAGGCACTTGAATTATATCCAAGACACTATCGGGCTCAATATAATTTAGGAAATCTTTATGTAGTTTATGAAGATTATTATTCTGCGCTTGATTCTTATTCAAAGGCGCTGCAGGTGAAGCCCGATTATACCGTTGCAAGGATAAACTATGCGATTGTATTATCTGAGGCTACTTTTAATTACGATAGGGCTATTGAAGAATACAATTTAGCTGTACAAAATATTCCAAAATGGATATATATACCTTTTATTGTAAATAAAAAGCATTCTTATAAACATAATAAAGCGGTTGCCTATTATAATCAGGGGCTTGCGTGGCGCGGAAAATCGCTTTTATACGGCGAAGACAGGTTTACTGCAAGGAGATATTTAGAAAACGCTGTATCTTCCTATGAAAAAGCCCTAAAAACCATGAAAACATTTGATGTTTATTATAATCTTGCAATTGTCCATCATCTTTTAAGAAACCCTGAATATGCAGGCTATTACTATTGTAAGGCGATTGAAAAAGAACCGATGAGATATGAAGGACACTATAATTTTGCAATTCTTTTAAGAGGTATGAAAAAGTATTCTGATTCAATGGAAGAATTTAAAAAAGCGGGACTTCTTCTTGACCGTGACGGAGATGGCAATAAAACAAGCTATGTTTATGATATTTTAAATGAAGTGAACAAAAAATATTCAGCATCGGATGAATATGCTCATTTAAAGGCGCAAATGGAAGAAGAAAAAAAGCAAGGCATAGAATCCATTAAAGAAGAAACCGTATATGTACAAGGAAAAACTCTGATACTGGATGATAAAGGCGGTGCGATGAAAAAAAGTTTCAGGACATGTGCCGCTAAAAAATATTTTGAGGACGGTATAAAAAATTGAAAACAAATGAAAAGATAATCTATAATTTTTTAATGGATTTAGTTAATGTCTTTGAAAATTCAAAGACGGAAGTTGAATTAACAAATAATCTTAAAAAAGTTTTCAGCATATTTTGCGACATTAAAGAATTTAAAATTTTTCTTTATGATGAAGTTTTAAATTCTCTTAAAGATTTTACAAAACCGTGGGAGATTTTAAAAAAAGATTATAAGGCAAATATTTTAAACAGTTACTTTTGTTCTTTTAAATATAATACGACAGATTATATTAAAGAAAAGGATGAGCTTGTTTTCCCTGTATATGATGATAAAAAGCTTTCAGGAATAGTTTATATTAAAGGAAGTGTTAAGAATAAAATTTTATTAGAAATATTGCCGCTTGTATCAAAGCAAATTTCTTATGCAATGGGAAGTTTGAAAAATTCAGGTGAAATGCAGACACAGGAAAAATTTCATAAAACCATAAGAAATATTGCAAAAATTATTGAAACGCAGTATGAGCTTAATTATATAATGCCTGTATTGGGCGAGATGATAGACAGTTTTATATCAGAACACCTTATCTATGTATTTTTGAAGGTGCCAAAGAAGAAAAGCTACAAGCTTGTTTGGCCGAATAATTGTTCTGATGCAAGGATTTTAGATTATTTGAGCGTTATAAATCCAAAATCTACCGCAATCCTTGAAGATGAGGGTAAAATCGGTATATTCCCGCTGTTTTGTGATGGGAAAATATTTGGTGCAATAGCTGCAAAAAGCCAAAATGAGAAATTAAGTGATAAAGACACTGATTATTTGATTGAAATATCAAAACAGGCTTCAACCACTGTGGATAGAGCAAGTTCCTATATGAAGATATTAGAACATGCAACCCTTGATGCTTTAACGGGGTTAAACAACAGACACCAATTCCACACGCGTCTGCATTCAGAGATTGCAAATGCGAAGCGTCAAAAAACAAGCCTGTGCTGTATTATGACAGATATTGATTTCTTTAAATCTGTAAATGATACATACGGACATGCTGTAGGGGATTGTGTTTTAAAGACCGTAGCCAAACAAATTAAAAAAGAGCTTCGTGAATATGATATACCTTCCCGTTACGGCGGAGAAGAATTTACAATACTTTTGCCAAATACATCTCTTGAAGAGGCAACGGTTGTAGCTGAACGTTTAAGATACAGTATTGAAAAGAAGATTATAAATATAGAAGAATACGGTATTGAAAATGTGTCTAAAATTTCTGTGACTATTTCAGTTGGTGTAGCACAGTATAAAAATGCTATGAAAGAGCCTGAAAATCTTTATCAAGCGGCAGATAAAGCACTTTACACCGCAAAAGAAAGCGGCAGAAACAGAGTAATTGTAGCAGAATAATTTGATTGATATAAGTTAATTTTTCTCAAATATCAAATTATATTTGTCATTTATTTCACATTTTGATTCTTCAAAACCTGTATTAAGCAGAGCTTTTGAGATTTTTTCCAAATCATGTCCTTCTATTTTATCAAAGAAGCAGTCAAATGCGCCAAGAACAACTATTGAGCCGTCTTTAAGCTTTTCGTATAAATTTTTGGCAAATTCAGGGTATTCACTTGTTTCAACATATGGCCACATATTGCGGCACATTATAATGGACGGGTTTTTTGAATCAATATTTTTAATGTCATCTAAAATATTTGCTTCACTAAAAATTACAGGTTGTGTAACTTTTTCTTGAAGTTTTGTTACTTTTTTCTTAGGATTTGCAATCAGGCTGTGGTCTATTGTTGCAAATTCTTGTTCTATAGAAGCTTTATCTATATTTATTGCATTTGCTATTGTTGCAATATTCAGCTGCTTATGTTTAATTTTACCTGTTTTTTGATTTTGTATATTTTCTTTGATTATATTTTCATCTATATCTTTTGCATAAACCGGGAAAAATTTATCTGCCTTATCTTTAAATTTATGCTGCATCATCATAGAAAGACTATATGCCTCAGAACCATCAGAGCAGGCATAAACGTATGTATTTACCTTATCAAAATTTTTAAATCTCTCTTTTAAATATCTGCTAAATTCATTCCAATCTATGTCAAATCTGAAAAATTCAGTTGCACTGCTTGTATAAATTTCGCCACAATCTAAAATTTGTCCTCTTTTTAATATGGTTGTCGGTTGTTTTGCAGTTCTGATAAATTCATCAGCTTTAGGTCTGTGTCTTGCGGTGGTTGCTTGGGTGTTGGCACCCTTAAAAGAGGTATTTGCTGCGATGTAATTTATATTAAATTTAACTGAGGATAAATGCATGAAATTTTCCGACTTTACTTGTATTAAGTATGGTGGATAAAACCGGAAAAGAAAATAATTTGTCTTTAGCTTAAAAACAGTTGCCTTGGGTTATTTTAAATTTTCAAATAATACGCTTGATAGATATCTTTCACCATAATCAGGAAGAATTACAACGATGATTTTATTTTTGTTTTCGGGGCGTTTTGAAATTTCAAGAGCTCCGAACATAGCAGCGCCTGATGATATGCCGCATAGAATCCCTTCATCTTTTGCTAGTCTGCGGGCAGTTTCAATGGCATCTTCATTTGATACTTTTATAATCTCATCTAAAAGGTTTGTATCAAGGATTTTTGGAATAAAGCCTGCGCCGATACCTTGAATTTTATGTGCTCCTGAAGGCTCCCCTGATAAAACAGCTGATGTTGCAGGTTCAACAGCTATTGCTTTAAAATCAGGTTTAATTTTTTTAATTGTTCTTGAAATACCTGTAATGGTACCTCCTGTACCTACTCCTGCAACTAAAATATCAACTTTTTTATCCGTATCGTTTAAAATTTCAATAGCGGTTGTTTTTTCGTGCGCTGCAGGGTTATCAGGATTTACAAACTGTCCTATGATTATTGAATCAGGGATTGAAGTTTTTAATTCTTCTGCTTTTTCAATAGCGCCTTTCATACCCTTGGAGCCTTCTGTAAGAATTAATTCTGCTCCATATGCCTTCATTAAAATACGGCGCTCAATGCTCATAGTATCCGGCATGGTGATAATAAGTTTATAGCCTTTAATTGCACATACCCAGGCTAAACCAATTCCTGTATTTCCGCTTGTGGGTTCAATTATTGTAGTTTTATCGGGGTTGATTTCACCTCTTTTTTCAGCCTCTTCAATCATATTTAAGGCAACCCTGTCTTTTATTGAATTTGCAGGATTAAAGCATTCAAGTTTAGCATAGATTTTAGCAAGACCCTCTTTATTTAATTTATTAATTTCAACAAGGGGGGTGTTTCCTGTCAGTTCGCATAAATTTTTAGCAGCTTTCATATTTTTAATCCTTATTATAAATTTAGTAATGTAATTTATTTTTTCACCATTTATAAAATTGGTCAATAAGCCCATTTATATATACTAAATTTTTTCAGTACAGGCAAAATTTTAATTATTTTAAAAGAAAATTTATCTGCAAACATTTTTATTTTCAGGTTTTAAAACTTTATGAGAATATCGTTTAATAATTGCTCAATTACACCCCGTTTTTGTGCAAGGAATGAAGAAATAAGAAAAGCTGACAACATACAAAGGAGGGCAAATAATAGCTTTAATTTTGTAAGTTCAAGCCGTATTGATGATTATTGTGATGCCAGCAATAATTATGAATATAAAATTAAAGCAAGGAAAGTTGCTGATAAATTGAAGCATGTTATACTTGCTACACGATATGCAGCAGATGTTTTAAATGAAACGGGAAATGGGATTGGTATTTTATATGCAGATGATTTAGATTTATCTGAACATACAAGGCTTGGTAACTGTATGGAATATGCAAAAGCAGCTGTGGCAGCACTTTGTGCAAATGGTTATTATAACAGTGAACGGGTGAATTTAAGGTATGAAATCAAATTTATAAATAAAGAAACTGGAAAAGTTGAATATGAAAGTGAAGACCCACTTGACCATTCTTTTGCCGTAACTGATTTAAACTGCAGGGATGAGAAGGATATTGTAATTGACCCCTGGATTGGCTTTGCAGATTATAAGCAAGAAGCGGTTATAAGGTTTAGAAATATTTATGCCGATGATGCGGAAAAGTTTGAAAAATTTCATAAGAAATTATTTATGCTTGAAAAATTAGAAAAGGGTGAAAAATATAACCCTGAAAATTATATAATGGAAACAGGTTTTGTATTTGCACCAAGAGAAATATACTCTACGGAATACCAAAACAAAGGCTTGGAGAGTATGCAAGAATGGTTTATCCTGGGCTTTTATTAAATAAAAAAAGTTGAATTTCAAAATAATTACATTGCCCTTTGCCGGATTGCGCGTATTATATTAAGTTTTGTTGCAAAGAAAATTTCAAGTAATGGAAATTCTCTCTTTTTTAAATATAATTGTTAAGGCAAAATAATTAATACAAAAGTATTAGTTTTTATCTTGCATGGGATATAGAAAAATGTTTGTGTTAGTATTTTGTTATAGTAGTAGTTTAGATAATAGAGGACACAATTATGTCATTACCTAACGTAGCATACTTTTCAATGGAAATCGCTTTAGACCAGTCATTAGCGACTTATTCAGGTGGTTTAGGATTTTTAGCAGGTTCACATATGCAATCTGCAGGTTACCTTCAAATGCCTATGGTTGGTGTTACAATGCTTTGGTCTTATGGTTATTATGACCAAAGAATCAATGAAAATGGTGAAGTTGAAGTTGCATATATCAGAAAACATTATGACTTTTTAACAGATTTAAATGTTCAGACAACAGTAAATGTTTTCGGCGAGGATGTTATAGTTAAAGCTTATAGAGTAGAACCCGAATTATTTGGTTCATGCCCTGTATATCTTTTAACAACAGATGTTGACGGCAACTCTGAATGGGCAAGAAGAATATGCCATAAACTTTATGACGGGGATGAAAAAATCCGTGTTGCCCAAGAAACAGTTCTTGGTATCGGAGGTGTTAGAATCCTTCAAGAAGTTGGCTACAACTTTGATGTAGTTCATATGAACGAAGGTCATGCTCTTCCTGCTGCATTTGAATTATTGAGACAATATAACGGCAATCTTAAAGAAGTTAAGAAAAGAGTTGTATTTACTACTCACACACCTGTTGCAGCCGGTAATGAAGTACACTGGGTTGATACTCTTGTTGAAGGCGGTTTCTTTGCAGGTGCTTCACGCGAAGTTGCGGTTGAACTTGGCGGAGAAAACTTCTCTCTAACAGTTGCAGCACTTAGAATGAGCAGAATTGCAAATGCTGTATCTCAATTACATGGTCTTGTTGCTAAGAAAATGTGGGATTGGGTTGGCGGAAAATGCCCGATTAAAGCTATTACTAACGCTGTTAACCAACACTACTGGCAGGATTCCAGAATTACAAATGCTCACAGCAGTGATGAATTATTAAATGCAAAATATGAAATGAAAAAGGATTTATTCCAATACATTTCAGATACACAAGGCAAAAGATTTGACCCGAATGTGTTAACAATTACTTGGGCAAGAAGATTTGCTGATTACAAAAGAGCATGGCTTATCTTAATGGATAAACCGCGTATTGAAAAATTATTAAACGAAAACAAAGTTCAATTGATTTTTGCAGGTAAATTCCATCCGGATGATACTATGGGCAAAGAAATGTTCAATAAGATTTTAAAAGAATCTTACAGCATGAAAAACGTAGTAGTGCTTCCCGGGTATGAATTAGCGCTTTCTGCAAGACTTAAAAAAGGTACTGACATCTGGTTAAATACTCCGCTTAGACCTTTTGAAGCTTCAGGTACTTCAGGTATGAGCGCAAATATGAACGGTGCATTGCACTTCTCAACATTTGACGGTTGGACAGTTGAAGGTACATTCCCTGGAATCAATGGTTACACTGTTGAATACCCAGGCTTAGACGATGATATTCCTTGGGAAGAAAGACACTGGAAAGACCATCAATGTGTAATGAGCACATTAGAAAATGAAATTATACCTACTTATTATGAAAATAAACAAGAGTGGGCAAGATTAATGAGACAAGCAATCAGAACATCTGAAGCTTATTTCAATTCTGATAGAATGGTTATTGAATACTATAACAGATTATATAAACCTATTGCTCACGCTGGCACTCAAGCTGGTATGGAAGAAGAGGATGATTCTAAAATGGCAGAAAATCCAAATCTTGATGCTTGGACTTATTCAAACATTAAGTAAGGTTGCATAATCTTATACAAAACTTAAAAAGACCTCAGTGTTAAAGCCGAGGTCTTTTTTTAACTATTTTTTATTCTTTATCAAGATGTTTTAGTGCATATTCACAGCATTGCTGGACTAAATTATTTAAAGAAACCCCCTGTTCTTGTGCAATAATTTGTAATTCCTGTATTAGTTTTACGGGAAGTCTGAATGTTTTATTTACCATTTCCGGTTTTTCGACTTTAAACATAATTGCACACCTCTTTTATATTTTATGTGCATTTCTGATATATTTATATACCCCATATGTACACTTAAAAAAATAAGTGCAATTTACACTAAAATATGTTATTATTTCCATGAATACTTTTATTAAAAGGAGAAAATATGAATAATGCCTTTAAATATAATAAAATTGCCTCTGCCTTCTCCCTCATTGAAATGCTTATGGCGCTTCTTGTCGCCTCTCTTTTAATGGTGGCATTGGCTCCTGTTATGACAAAGAGAATGAATGAAAACATTAAAGTTAACGGATTAGGGGAAACATATAAGGCTCCGGCTGATATGCAGTGTTTTTCATATAATGATGCTCAAGCTTCTGTAAATGTAAGTGTTAATGATGTATATTCTGCAAGCTTTATTATAGCATCCGGCGGAGGCGGCGGAGCCGGAGCTACAAGTACAAATAAAATAGCCGCAAATCCCGTACAGGTTGCAGGCACTACTTCAGCAGACAATAAAACAACTATAAACATAACCGAATATATGACAGATGTTAAGGTGACGCTAGCCGGCGGCGGCGGAGGAGGTGCGGGCGGTGCGGGGTATGTATCAGTCTGCCCGAACGGAACTTATGAATTTAAAGGAAGCTCAACCGTAAAACCATTTTGCATAACTCAATTTAATGTAGGCGAACATAGGAATAATATTCAGCAAAGAACGCAAGATTATATACCAAAATGTCCAAGTTGTGCATATTATGGGGCATATGATGTTTCGGCTTCCTGGGATTCAAAATGCGGAAGCTCCCAAAAAGGTATGTGCTGCTGGTATGCTTATGATAATACTCATCTAACCGCAAATCCCGAACAGTGTGCATCAGCTGCAGGATACAATTCTTGTGCAAGAACCGTATGCCAATATAAAGCAGCGGAAACAGGATGTAATGATTTTACATATGTTCCATCTGGGGTGCAGTCTGTGAATTGGTCGCTTCCAAACAGTAATCAAGTTACTTATTTGAAAGATACGTATAACAGTAATATTTCAATTTTAGGCGGCAAGGGTGCATTTCTTTGTTCGGGTGATTATTTATCCGGTGTAGATTTGTGCGGATTAGCGACTGAACGCTGCTGGGGAAGTGATTATGAAGATCATACCAATATTTGCTATCCAAGCGGGTTATGGGTTAAAGAGCAGAAAATGATATGGATGCTGGTTAAACCTTCAATTGGAGGAAACGGATTATATGGTCCTTTTAGCGCAAATGTTGCTTCTGCTTTTTCTGCCCGATGCACTCTTGAGAAAACTAATCTCTTTAAATCCTATTCGGGAGCCGGGGGGTCTGCAGGTGCCTCACTTATAGATTTAGATATAACGGAATATGTAAAACAAGCAGGAATCGGCGGAACAATAGAACTAACCGCAGGGAAAGCCGGTACCGGCGGCAGCGGGGCGGCTTCCAATAATACAAAAGCAAGTGACGGCACGGCAGGGAATCATTCATTGGTAATAATTAAAAAACAAACCGGAGAAATTATATATGGTGCAAGGGTATCAGGCGGTAATTCAGGCAGGGTTGCACAAAATATTACACCAACAGGTGCTGCTGCTGCAAATTCATCTTCATTTCCTAATGAAGCTACATCAGGCTGTCAGTATACTACTGATGGAGCTGTATGGACAAATGGTGCATGTACAAAATGGACGCTTATTGGTGATAAAGGCGATATTGTATGGGGAAGTAACGCTTCTGCTCCTTATGCCAAAGGCGGTGATGGAGCTAATTCTCCTATTATATCAACAACGGCGCGTGGTGCAGGTGGCAGCGGAGTAAGTGTTTCGGCATTAAACGGCGGAAGTCCGGCTGCAACTTCATATGGTGCCGGAGGCGGCGGAGGAAGTTCAATATATGACTATAATGACAAAATAATAACAGGCAAAGGCGGCAATGGGGCTGGGGGTCTTGCAAAAATTACCTATAACAATGAATATGCCGCAGCAGGCGGAGGCGGCGGAGGGGCCGGAAGTATTGCTGTAATAAAAGATTTACAGGTTGGAAAAGCAGCTGAATGCACTTTAACCATGGGCAAAGGCGGCAAGGGCGGAAATGTAGATAATGATGGATATGACGGGCAGGAATCATCCGTTAAATGCAATACTGATACAAGAACATTTAGTGTTCCTGGCGGGAAAGGCGGGAAGAAGGGAACACCGGCTTCATCTGCAGCTGGTGCCGGAGTATTTCCAATTGGCGGGAAAGAAGGACTGTTTGTTGATATAAATAAAGAAATCAATAGTGCGGTTAAAAACTATAATAATTCTAAAAAAGTAATATTAAATGGCAGCAATGGTATTGCGGGCAATAAAACTATCGGCGGAAGAGGCGGAACAAGCGGTACGGGAACAAAAGGAGCCTGCGGCGGGTTATATGTAGAAGAAGACGAAACAAAAGGTGTTTGCAAGGTAAGTGAAACAGATGCTAAAAGAATAAATGGCGAAGGCTTTGTTTATGAAGATACGGTAACTCCTAATGCTAAAGATATACAAAATACTGCAAATGCTTCATATGGTAAAGCAGGCGCCGGAGGCGGCGGAGGCGGATGGATAAGAGAATTGGGTTCCGGTAAAGGCGGGGATGGTATGAATGGCTATGTGTGTATTTACTGGTATAACGAAGGAAGTTAAAGTACAAAATTTTAGATGAACAACTTTTCAAGGGCGCAATTTGTAACCTTTGCGCCCGTTTTTTTATGCAAATAAATATTTTACCGTTTGTTTAGTTGTTTTTGTTTATATGCAATTGCACCTTATTGCCCTTAATATATGGTTTACCATCTTTTATGTTTCAATTATAATTTTTTTATATATAAATTATTTTTTAGGAGTGAAAAATGGAATCGACAAATAATACACTTGATGCAATTAGAGAGGGCAGAATCCAAAAGCTTACCGATTTAATTGATAAAGGCATAAATCCGTATCCTTATTCATATGATAGAAATATTTCGGCAAATGAATTGCAAAAAAGGTACGAAAACCTTGAAGCAGGACAAGAAACAGAAGACAGCTATTCTGTTGCAGGTCGTGTTATGGCAATGAGAAATACAGGGATGTTTATTGACCTTATGGATTCATCCGGAAAAATTCAGATATTTTCTCATAAGGATAATTTATCCGAAGATAAGCTTGCAATTTTAAAATTAATTGATGTAGGCGATATTGTGGGTTTTTCTGGAACCATAAGAAGAACCCCGAGGGGTGAACTTAGTATTAAATCTTTGGATTTAAAATTATTATCAAAGGCGCTTAGACCATTGCCTGAAAAGTTCCATGGGCTTGTAGATGTGGATACCAGATACAGAAAAAGATATCTTGATTTGGTTGTAAATCAGGATGTGCGTGATACATTTAAAAAAAGAAGCCTTATTATTCAAAAAATCAGGGAATATTTAATTAAAGAAGGGTTTTTGGAAGTAGAAACTCCTATGCTTCAAACGCAGGCAGGAGGCGCCACTGCAAGACCTTTTGAAACTTTTCACAATGCACTTTCTATGCCGATGTTTTTAAGAATTGCACCTGAATTGCACTTAAAAAGATTATTAGTTGGCGGCTTAAATGAGAAAATTTTTGAACTTAACCGCAATTTTAGAAATGAAGGTATAGATATCCGCCATAACCCTGAATTTACTATGATGGAGTTATATCAGGCGTATGCTGATTATAATGATATGATGGTACTGATGGAAAATATGATAGCTTCTGTTGCTATGGATGTTTTGGGCACTACTAAGATTAATTATCAAGGTAAAGAGCTTGATTTAACACCGCCTTGGGATAGGAAGACCATGCTCGGTGCCATTAAAGAATATACTGGAATTGATTTTAATGAACTTCTAACTGTTGAAGAAGCTGGCGCTGAGGCTAAAAAGATGGGTATTGAAGTTGAAGAATCAGATACCTGGGGTAAAATTTTGGATAAAATCTTTGAAGAAAAGGTTGAGCCAAAATTAATTCAGCCGGTGCATATCCTTGATTATCCAAGAGATATTTCGCCTCTAGCCAAGGTGCACAGGGATAATCCAAGGTTAACTGAAAGATTTGAAACCAGAATAAACGGCTGGGAAGTTTCAAATGCGTTTTCAGAATTGACTGACCCGATTGACCAAAGGAACAGATTTGAGGCGCAGGCAAAAGCAAAGGCAGCCGGGGATGAAGAAGCTATGCCTATTGATGAAGACTTTATTGAAGCGCTTGAAGTGGGTATGCCACCAGCTGGCGGTATGGGTATAGGGATTGACAGAATCGTTATGCTTTTAACAGATTCGCCTTCCATACGTGATGTTATAGCATTTCCTACAATGCGCCCAAAAGCGTAGTAGATTTAATTAAAATGCACCTTGAAACCAGCAAGGTGCATTTTTATATAGTTTTTAAATTTCTAAAGCCTTGTCGTGTTAATATATACATCGGTAACAGTATAGGCTGTTTTAGCTGTTCCTATTGTTAATTGGGCTTCGTTGCCTTTCATTAGTAAAAATAGCGGGCATACTAAAACGCTTAGAATGATAGAGACTGTCATCTTATCGTCTGGTCTTGCTGAAATTGAGCCTGAGAGGGGTATATAGGTGCCATCAACAGCAGTTGTGTGAAAATCTGTTACAGTCAATTCTCCAGATTTGCCTACAAAACCTTTATCTTGAGCAAACGAAATTTGGGCAGTTACAGGTGTTCCTGCTGAAATTAAGATTTTACCATCTGGACTTGTGATATTTGATGGGATAACAAATTTTACTTCCCCGCCGCTTACAATATTTTTTGTTGTAATGGTTTCAGCACATTTTATTATTATTGGAGTGTGAGCTTTAAGTAAGGACTTTCCATTTGTATTGCTTGTGTCTGCTAATTTCATTGACGGGTATTTATAAGATGCTTTAATTTCATCAGTTGTGTTTAAAAATTCATATAAAGTCATATTATTTTGTGCAAATGTGCTGCTAGTATAGGATATACTAAAAAATAGCAACAAAATGCTTGTAATAATTTTTTTAATTTTCATTTTTCATTTTCCTTCTATTAATGTTACATATATAATTTAGAACCATTGTAAATAATAGCCCCATAATAATTCCCGTAATAAATCTAGTGATGTTTCTTGTATCTTTGTGCCAAATAAAGTTTGCAAATATATCTGTTGTTGTAAATAATAAAAAAATGACAAAATACCTTAACTTTAGATTAAATTTTCCAATAAGTGCTACTATAGTCGATATTGCAACCCCGAGATAAAAACCAAGACAGCGGCAACATAAGGCTATTGGGTATCCAAGAAGCCAAAAAGACCTATCGGGCTGCTGATGACAGGAATATATAAATAAACTTGTTAATTTTGCGGATAAATCATATTTTGTAAGACATGCCATTATTGGTGCTGCGATACTGCCAAGTAAAAAATATAAACTATAAATACAAAATAATGACAGTAAAAAGTTTTTTATAAAATTTTTCAATAATTAAAATCTTTCTTATTATTTTTATAAAGATTATAACTTTTAAAAAAGGATTTGCCAATTATATTAAATTATGTTAGAAAATAAGAACCTTATAAAAATGAAAAATTCAGTATTAATGCATATTGCATCAAGCAGTAAACTTTGTAACGCTGGATTTGAGTAGGTTTTGGCGGGTGCTATTTTACGCTTTCTATGCGTTTTTATGTTAGAGTCTTGCGGGGCGGGTGTTTGACATTTATGAGATTCAGGTATTTCTTTATATACAAAGGTTTTAGCGGGTATGAGATTTTTTAAGTCAAGCTATAATGCCTAGGTGGTGAGGATTTAACACAGATGGTTATGGCTACTATTGATTTTAAAGGGTTTTAAGCACTGCATCATTGTGCGTTGGAAAAAAATTGCCATCCATAGGGTTACACTTTAAAAAAGTTACAATTCCTTTTTTAAATAAATCATATCAATTAACTGTGTGTCGTTTTCAAAAATTGGGTTAGGATAATTTTTTAAAAAGAAATTTTTAATTTTGGAAAATTCTCTAAATCCAAATTTTTTATAAAAATTTAAAGTTTCTTCATTTTCTCCCGTGCCCAAAATTATATACTTAAAATGTCTTTTGTATTTTTTAAAAATAAAATTAAGTAAAAACGAGGCACAGCCTTGCTTTTGGAACTTTGGATATGTAGCAAGATTTTTAATTTCAACCGTATCTTTATTTATAGGTAAAGTGACACAGACAGATTTTAAAATCTCTGAATCATAGAGAGCATAAAGGTTTCCGGCTTCAAGGTATTTTAAAACCATAGCTTCTTCTTCATCCCCAATTAAAAGGAGCTCCATAAAATCTTTTTTATTTTCAAAAATTTCTATAACTTTCATAAAATTAATTGCTTGTTGATTTTAATTTAGTGCACCATATATCTGGTTTCGGTGCGGGTTTTAGCTGATTTTTTAATATGTAAGCTAAATTTATGCTGCCTGAATATTTATACTAGCCATTAATGGCAAAGTATACCTCTTTTAAGTGTTTTTTGCTTATATGAGTGTAAATTTGTGTAGTTACAATATTTTCATGTCCTAAAAGCTCTTGCACTACTCTTAAATCCGCCCCATTTTCAAGAAGGTGGGTAGCAAAGGTATGGCGGATGGTGTGGGGGGAAATTGATTTATTAATAATTGAGCCGAGGTCTCTAATGAAGGTGTAGACCCACTGGCGGGTGATTTTTTCGCCAAAATCGTTTAGAAAAGCCTTATCTTGAGATTTTTTTCTTGAAGTTGAAATTTTGAGTACTACTTCTCTTTCCTTAAAATAAGCGTTTAGAGCAGCTTTTGCTTTTTTGCCGAACGGGATAATCCGCTCCTTTGCCCCTTTTCCAAGTGTTTTTATTGAATTATTTTTAAAATCAATATTTTTGATTTCTAATTCTACAAGCTCAGACACGCGAAGCCCTGTCGCATAAAGCATTTCAAACACTGCCTGCTCTCTTAGGTTCATTTTTTCTTTAAATATTTTTTCAATCTCATCTATATTTATAACTTTTGGCAATTTTTTTGAAACTTTTGGGGTCGCTATACTTAAAGAGGGATTTGATTTAATTTCGCAGGTGGAGTACATATATCTGAAAAACCCTTTTATTGAGGCGATTTTTCTTGTTATTGTTGCAGGATTGCAGTGCGTTTGCCCTAAATATTTGATATATTCACTTAAATGGCTTCTTTTAACCTCTTCAATTGTATTTATCTTGTTAAAATATTCAAAAAATAAAAAAAGGTCGTTTTTATAGGCGGAGATTGTATTTTGGCTTAATCCGCGTTCAATTTCAAGGTATGATAAATAATCGCTTACAAAATTCAAGACCATAAAAGGAATTTTAAATTTATTTTAAAATTTTTACAAGGGTTTTTAAGAGGATTTACTTGATAGCATTTATAAATGACGGGATGTCATTTTTTGCCATTTTTAATTTTGTATACTGGCTTTGTGCTTTTTCAAGCTCTTCTTGAGTTTTAGCCTCTTTAGCTTTTGCATCTACCTGTTCATATAAATCCTTTTCAATGCGGTTTGAAGCAAGATATATATCCATTTCTTCAGCTTTTTTATGAGCATTGATTTTTCCCTGATACATTGATTTTGGAGCGTTATAGGCTGCATAAAGCCCTGCAAGCAAGCCAACCGTGCCCACTATAATTGCAGCAGATGAAGCAAGCCCTAAAACAAAGCGTTTATTACTATTTTGCACATGTTTATAATTTTTTTCAGCAAGTTTTTGACCTGCATTATATGTGGTTTCCAGTAAACTTGTGTCATCAAATAGATAATAAAGTGCTCTTGCACCAAAACCAAAACCTGCAATTAAAGATGCTTTAACGACATCCAGCTGTTCCAAGGGTTTACTTATGGGGTTTTCTTTATCGTGTTCAATACCTTGATTATTGCTTTTTTGACTGTTTTTGGATGCAGAGTTATTTGTAAAATTAACATATTTTACATTATTAAAACTGTTAAGTGCGTTAATTCTCATTTTAATTAATGCTTGCAAGTCCTACTGCTGAAGCTTGTGCTCTATTGCCCATTTGCCATTTCATATTGTAGTTTAATTTATCATCTAAAGATGTATTTTCATTTTGAATTTCAGTGTGAACTTCTTTTGCTAAATCTTTTTTTAATTCTTTATCAACCGTGTAAACGTCCATTTCTTTTTTATTTACGGTTGCATTTATTTTTGTATGGTAAAGCTTGCTTGGAAGAGTGAATGCAAGCGTGATAAGCCCTGTCGCTGCACCGACAAGAAGGGGAACTTTTTTAAGCGGGCTTGAACCTTTAAGAACAGATGTAATGCCTGCACCAACCGCACCGGTTACAAGGGATGTACCTACTGATGATAGAACAGCAAGATTTCTTTCGGTTTTAATGTTTACCGGATTTTCATATCTTTGTTCATTATTGTTTTCAGTGTTACCTTTGAAATTTTGGGCTCTACTGTTAAAAGAGTAAGCTTTAATACTTGAAATATTCATAATTTCCCCCATATAAAATTTATGATATGCCTATAAAACCTGTAAATTTAAAAATTTGTTATTAAGCGATTTTAAAATTATAACATTAAAAAAGGCGGATTTTTGTATCCGCCTTGAAATTTATTTATTATCTTTTAGGATTTAGAAATTCAGGTATATCCAATAATCCGCCGCCTGATGGTTCATGCGATGGTCTTGTTGGCTCAAACAGAGGCTGCGCATTTGGAGCCTGAGGAGTTTGAGATGGTTTGCTTCCTAAATCAGAGAATGATAATCCGCCGCCAAAGATATCAGCTGCGCTTAATTTTCTTTCCTGAGCCTGCGGAGCGCTGCTATCCTTTAATTGGAAACCTGTTGCAATAACTGTGATTTGAATCTCTCCTTGGATTCTATCATCAATTACAGAACCAAATATAACTTCTGCATTGTCTGCAACTGCATCATGGATAACACTTGCAGCTTCATTTACTTCATGAAGAGTCATATCAGGACCGCCTGAAACGTTCATAATAATACCTGTTGCACCATTAATTGAGGTTTCAAGAAGTTTTGAATTAATTGCAAGTTTAGCTGCTTCCATAGCTCTACCTTCGCCTGAAGCTTTACCGATACCCATTAGGGCAGAACCGGATGCCTGCATTACGGCGCGAACGTCAGCAAAGTCAACGTTAATTAAACCAGGGATTACAATGATATCTGAAATGCCTTGAACACCTCTTAACAGAACTTCATCAACAACGAGGAATGCTTCTCTCATTGTGGTTCTGCGTTCAACTACTTCAATTAATTTATCGTTCGGGATAACAATAAGGGCATCAACATTTTCTTTTAATTTTTCAAGACCTGCAACGGCTTGATTCATACGTTTTTTGCCTTCAAAACCAAACGGTTTTGTAACAACACCGATTGTGAGGGCGCCTAATTCTTTTGCTATTTTTGCAACAACGGGAGCTGCACCTGTTCCGGTTCCGCCACCCATACCTGCTGTTACAAATACCATATCAGAACCATCAAGTGCTACAAGTAAATCTTCTCTTGATTCTTCTGCTGCTTTTTCACCAACTGAAGGGTCGCCGCCTGCACCAAGACCGCTTGTAAGCTTGGCGCCTAATTGAATTTTCTTTGGAGCAGAGGACATTTCAAGAACCTGAGCATCTGTATTCATTGCCCAAAATTCAACGCCGCCCAAACCTGCTTTTATCATTCGATTAACAGCATTTCCACCGCCGCCGCCAACACCTATAACTTTTATATTAGCTTGAGACGAGTATCTACTGTAATCGGTTGTTTTTCTGTCATAGTTATCTAGTCTGAACTTTTCCACTTTATGTGACCCTCATATTGTTTTTAACTTTTTTGAATATTATTTGGCATTCTCGTAAATATATCTTTACCTATTACTATATGTAAAAAGCATGAATAAGTAAAGCTTTTAATATAATTATGCTCAAATTTTAACAAAATTCAATTAATTTTTACACAACTTAATCTTTTTAAGGCAGATGGAGTAGATTATTTACTACTTATGTAACAAATGTTACAGTTTTTTGACTTAAAACACCATGATGTAGCATAATAAGTGAATGTTAAAAATATTCATTTACTAATGGAGGAATTAAAAATGGATTTTATCCCGGAACATGGAAAAAAACTTACAAAAGAAGAGATTAAAAGCATTATTGAAAAAAATAATGTTCATTTTATAAGACTTCAATTTGTTGATATAAATGGCAATGTTAAGAATATGGCAGTGCCTGCAGCGCAGATTGATAAAGTTTTAAATAATGAGTGCATGCTGGACGGTTCATCAATTAAAGGGTTCAGAAGTATTGAGACATCTGATATGTACTTTTTCCCTGACCTTTCAACATTTTCACTTCTTCCTTGGAGAAAAAACGGTGAAGGCACCAATGTGGCAAGAATTATTTGTGATATTCATAACGCTGACGGAACACCTTTTGAAGGGTGCCCGAGATGCAATTTAAAAAGAGTTATAAAAGAAGCTCAGGATATGGGATATGTTTTAAATGTAGGTCCTGAGGCTGAATTTTTCTTATTTAATATGGATGAAAAAGGAAATCCGACCCTTGAGACACACGATAAAGCAGGTTATTACGATGTGGGACCTGATGATAGGGGTGAAAATGTCCGTGCCCAGATGGTTGAAACCTTAAAGAAGATGGGTTTTGATATTGAAGCAAGCCACCATGAGGTAGCTGACGGACAGCATGAGATTGATTTTAAATATGCTGATGCCCTAACGACTGCTGATAATGTTGTTTCATTTAAATACGCTGTAAAAGCGGTAGCTGCAAAAAATAACCTATATGCAACATTTATGCCAAAACCTGTATTTGGGATTAATGGTTCCGGTATGCACTGCAATGTTTCGTTATTTAAAGACGGTAAAAACGCTTTTTATGATGAAAATGCACCTTACCAGCTATCAAATGAGGCAATGTATTCTATAGGTTCATTGCTTGATAATGTTATGGGCTTTACAGCGGTTTCAAATCCTTCTGTAAACAGCTATAAAAGGCTTGTTCCAGGGTATGAAGCACCTGTTTATCTTGCCTGGTCTTTAGCAAACAGAAGCGCACTTATAAGAGTTCCTGCTAAACGCGGAAACGGCACAAGAATTGAGCTTCGCTCTCCAGACCCATCATGCAACCCGTATCTGGTATTTGCTGTAATGCTTACAGCTATGCTTGATGGTATTAAAAATAAAACTAATCCGCCAAAACAAACAGAGGAAAATATTTATGAAATGAGCGCAAAAGAAAGAAAAGAAAAAGGCATAGCTTCGCTTCCCGGTGCTTTAAATGAAGCAATATATTTAATGAAGAAAAATGACCTTGTAAAACGTGCTCTTGGCGAACACATTTATAATGAATTTGTATCTTCAAAAGAAAAAGAATGGGATGATTACAGAACAAAAGTTTCAGAATGGGAAATTAAAAACTATCTGTAATTATACCGGTAAATTTGTATCAAAACAGGCTCATAAAGTGTTTAAATGCTCCCTTTAAAGGGAGCATTTGCTCTTTCTTTATAAAGAGCAAAATTATTTAATTTTCAGTTTTGTTTTAACAGGAAAGTTTTATGTATAAAAAGTTTTGCTTGTGAGAATTACCTTTTATAATAAAATGCCTCTGTTAAAATTTTTAGCAAACAGAGATTCAAGAGTTGAGAAAGATAATAATGTTGCTTTAGATAATAAGGCAATTGAAGTTTCTGTGCCGGATATTCAAGAGATATACGGCAAAGCTTTTGTAAATATGCAATCAAATACAACTTTATTTGAGAGGGCAGTATTTGATTTGTCATTATCTCTTGTCGGGCTTAGTGATGAAGAATTTAATAATCTTGATATAAAACAGGCTTATGAAAAAGATGATTTTATAGCAAAAGTTTTTTCTTTAACCAGCGGATTATCTGAAAATCAAAGACTTGATGTTTTTAGCCGTTTTGGTTTTGAACTTTATCAAAATGAAGAAAACCCCGCAGGATATTCAATTTTAGGGTATCCGCATAAGCTTTCAGATAATACTTTATTTATGGAGGATGAAAATTTAAAAACAGGTGAGATAACAAATAAATTGCAGTCTGAAGTGACAAAGTTCTTAGAGAAAAACCCTGTAATGTGCAGCAATATTGGGGTCGAAAAAGAATTAAATAAAATAGTTAATGTTTTCCCTGAATTAAGAGTTTTAATAGGGAAAAAACAGCATAAAAACCATGATTTTGATGTAATGAAGCATAGTTTAAAGGTTATGCAAAAAATTGCACAAAATCCTGAATTTAAAAGATTAAATGATTCTGATAAAAAAATACTGCTCATTGCTTCATTGTTTCATGATATAAGAAAAACTGAAGGTAAACGTGACCCTATTCATGCGCTAAAAGGTGCTATTGATACAGAATATATTATAAAGAAACTAAAACTTACACAAAATGAAGAAAATAAGCTGTATTCTTTGATTAAAAACCATGGATGGCTAAATTATGTAAATAGAACTTCGACACAAAAAGAAAAACAAGAAGCGCAAAAGATGGCGGCTTTTGATATGCGGCAGGGAAATTTATTTGAATTAATGAAAATATTTACTGAGGCTGATTTAAAATCAACAAAAAACAGCGATGCCTCATATAATAAACATAAAGAAGAATTTGAAGCCCATTTAAATGCTGTAAGTAAATGCATTAATGAGCTTCAAATTTAATTTTTTATATTTATACAATTTATGTATCAATATTTGTTGCGTAGACTGCGTTTTGCTCAATGAAGTCACGTCTTGGGGCAACGTTATCACCCATAAGAATATCAAATAATTGGTCGCAAAGCATTGCATCTTCAATACTTACCTTAAGCAAGGTTCTATTAGCCGGGTCCATTGTTGTTTCCCATAATTGCTGCGGCATCATTTCGCCCAAACCTTTGAACCTTTGGATTTGCATTCCTTTTTTGCCTCTTTCATCTACAAGCCTTTGCAGTTGTGCAAAAGATGAGATTTCAGCTTCTCCCTCAGGAGTTTCAAAGATTAATGTTTTTTCTTCTTCAATTAAAAATTCTCTGATTCTTGGGTAAGAATTTTTCAACCTTTCAAATTCTTTTGATTTAATCATATGTTCTGTAATTGTAACAGGCTCAATATCTTCACCCAGATTTACTTTAATAAAGTATTTTGTAGTCTCAGGATTTTGTCCTAAAGATGTTGAATAATTTTTAGCTTCATCAATACCATAGTTTAACGCGTGGTCTTCAATATAGTGTGCCAAATAACTATGGATTTCATTCATGCGTTCTTCGTTATCAAAATCTTCAGCTTTAATATCAGACCTGATTAAGCCGCGCACAATAACTGACGGCATTTGGTTAATAATCGGGTTATGGAAAGATTTATAATAAGTAGACATTGCATACAAAATGTTTTCAAGGTTTTCACCCGTTAAAGATTTTGTTTTTGTCTTATCATAAAGAGCAACGTTTTTAATACCTCTTTCTCTTACCATTTTTTCCAACGCTCTATCGTCATATAGGTATTCTGCCACTTTTCCAATTGTAACTTTATACAAAGGAGGCTGTGCTATATAAACATAACCGTTATCAATCAAGGGTTTAGCGTATCTAAAGAAGAATGTTAAAAGAAGAGTTCTGATATGAGCGCCGTCAACATCAGCATCTGTCATAAAGATAATTTTATGATATCTTAGTTTTTCAATGTTTACTTCTTCTTCGTTTTTAGAGATATTGATACCCATAGCTTGAATCAATGATTGGATTTCATTGTTGTTGTACATTTTATCAAGACGGGCACGCTCAACGTTTAAGATTTTACCTCTTAAGGGTAAAATTGCCTGAAACATTCTGTTTCTGCCCTGCTTAGCAGAACCGCCGGCTGAATCTCCCTCTACTATGTATAATTCGCATTTTTCAGGTTCTCTGTTTGAGCAGTCTGCAAGTTTACCGGGAAGGGTTGATGTTTCAAGAGCAGATTTTCTTCTTGTTAATTCTCTTGCTTTTCTTGCAGCTTCGCGTGCTCTTTGTGCCTGTAAAATTTTATCTACGATAAGTTTAGCGAATTTTGGGTTAAATTCAAGCCACTCCATAAATTTGTCGCGGACAGCATCGTTTACGATAGGTGTAACTTCTGCGTTTCCAAGTTTTTCTTTTGTCTGTCCTTCAAATTCAGGGTTTGGAATTTTAACCGAAACTATTGCGGTTAAACCTTCTCTGATATCTTCTCCTGCAAGGTTTTGGTCATTATCTTTAATTAGATTATTTTTTCTTGCATAATCATTTACAACCCTTGTAATACCGTTTCTAAAGCCGGTTAAGTGTGTGCCGCCAAAGTGGGTATTGATATTATTTGCAAAGCATAAAACATTTTCAGTATAAGCATCAGTGTATTGCATTGCAATTTCAACCACAATGCCTTCCAAGGACTTTTCAATGTACACAGGTTTTTCAAACATAACATTTTTATTTTTGTTTAAATGTTCAACATAGCTTGCAATACCGCCTTCGTAGTGGAAGGTGTAGTCTTTATTATTTTTTTTATCTGTAAAGATTAATTTTAAACCCTTATTCAAGAAAGCCATTTCTCTAAATCTGCTTGCAATAACGTCGCAATCGATTTCTGTGGTTTCTGTGAATATTTCAGGGTCTGCCCACCAGGTTGTTTTTGTACCGCGGTTTTCGGTTTCTCTTATTTTCTCAACAGGGGTAACAGGTTCGCCTCTTAAATATTCCTGTCTATGCACCCAGCCTTCTCTGGATACTTCAACAATGTATTTTTCAGAAAGTGCGTTTACAACAGATGCGCCAACGCCATGGAGACCGCCTGATACCTTGTACCCGCCATCTCCGAATTTACCGCCTGCGTGGAGCACTGTGTGTACAATTTCCAATGCTGATTTTCCGCTGTCGGGTTTAATGTCAACAGGGATACCGCGCCCGTTATCCTCAACAGTTACAGAGTTATCTTCATGAACTGTTATGTGGATTTCGGTACAAAATCCTGCCAAACTTTCATCAATTGAGTTATCAACGATTTCATAAATACAGTGGTGCAAACCTCTTTGAGAAGTTGAACCTATATACATACCGGGACGAAGACGTACTGCCTCCAAACCCTCTAAAACTCTAATATTACTGGCATCATAACTTTGATTGGTTGTTGTATTTGTCATGCCTTTTCCTTTATAAAAACCTGCCTCTATAGCAACATTGTACTATAAAAGGCAGGTATTGCAAATTTTAACGAAGTTGTAAATTATGCCATAAAATTACTTTTGAAATTTCTCCATGGCTTCTGTGTAACCGTATGTGGGATTTAAAGTTTTAGTATTTGGGATAAGTGCAGCTGTGAGTTTTGGGTATTTTTTAAGCAAATCTATCATTTCTTTAAAACGAGAGTTGAAATCTCCTACATATTCAAAATTTTTCTTTTCTGAGGCTCCGCTTAATATTATTTTATCACCGCTGAATAATGCTTTGTCTGCAGTTGTGCCACAAGCATATGGAGCTCCTGTGATTTTTACAAAAGAGTCAATCCCTTTCTTTTTAAGAGGATTGTTTTCGCCATATTCTACAACTGTTGCCATAGCTTTTCTTCCATACTCGGGCATGAGAAATTTTTTAATTGTTGTACCTGATTTTTCGTTAACTGTTGTGCTGATTAATTTTGCTGAGCTGTTTGCAATGTTTACCATAATAAATTCCTTCCTTTTATAAATTTATTTTTCTTTGTACCTATTTAAAAACTTCTCATTTTTAAAAATTGTTATAATTTTACAATTTAAAATGCTATTATTATAAAATATAGTATTTATAATACATTTTGGCTTTACATAACTTAATATACAATAACTGTAAATACTATGTTTGCGGTTTGAAAGAAATTAAAGTTGTAAAGTTATGGGCATAAAAAAAGAGCTTGGGAAACAAATAAAAAGAATGCGTACCGCAAAAGGTTATACGCAGGAAGAACTCTCCGAGATGGTTGATATTTCACAGCGTGCCTTAAGTAGTATTGAACTTGGGTATAATTTTGCAACAGCAGAAACTATTGATAAACTTTTAAAAGCACTGGATGTGACAAATGAAGAATTATTTGCCACAAATTACCTTAAGGAAACCCCCGTGTTGTTAAAAATGATTAACCGTAATATAGCAGAAATCGGCGATAATCCTGAAAAGCTTGAAATTATCTACAATTTAACAAAAAGCTTGAACAGGAAGTAATGCGATTTGATAAATTATTCTTCCCTATCCTTATATACCCCGAATTTTGGGAGTCCGAGGTGATATTTATGGGCAATAAGGCGGACAAGAATGGTTGCTATTATTGAAATTGAAATACAAAGAAAGCTATTTGAATGCAGCTGATAGAGTGCATAATAGAGTGCTGCTCCTATGATGGCGGATGAAGCATAAAGGTCTTTATACATAATAAACGGAGTGGTGTTTGCAATAACGTCTCTGATAACGCCTCCGCCGACTCCAGTGATAACTCCTACAAAGATTGTTAAAAAGGCATTATCGCCAAAACCGTTTATAATGGCTGTGTTTGAACCTACAACCGTAAAAACACCGAGTCCTACCGCATCAAAGAACGTGATTAAATTATAAAATTCCTCACGTTTTCTCTTAATCTTTTTTATGGTGAGAATACCTATATAAAAGGAAATTATGGCAGTTAAGAATGCAAGAAGTACATAAATTCCGTTTTTAAACATAGAGGGGGGTAAAATCCCAAGCAAAATGTCTCTTAGAGCTCCTCCGCCAACGGCTGTGAGTGTTCCTAATGTAACAACGCCAAGTAAATCCAGACGTTTTTTAAATGCAACCATAACGCCTGAAATTGTAAAGGCAATGATTCCAATAACTTCAATTATAAATATTTCAATACCAAATTGCATATCAATTATTTTATATCAAAGATAAAAATTGTTTTATGCTTGTGATTGAGGATTGATTAATACAATGGACTAATTCCTGCTTTTGGTAATAATAAAAGATTTTCAGGTTGGGTTTACTTTTTCTCTCCACAAAATTATTTTACAAAAAGGACGCAGGATTCGCCTGACCGTAGTTATTATTAAAAAACCATAATTGATTTTGCGACGCGAATTTTTAATGGTCCTTTTTTGTAAAATAATTTTATTTCAAGAAAATTTAGGAACAGTGTTTAATTTATTGTACCAGCCGGGAAACCAAAAATTGTTAATTTGGCTTAGGCTTATGAGAAAAGTCGGGAAATCTTATAAAGCCATATCCTTATTCGTCATAGCGCACACTGCCGAATCAGACCAAACATTTTCAACAGTTTCCACCATATCTATAATTGCATAAATAGGTAAAATTACCCCAAGAAGCCCGACTGGCGCGCCAATTGACGACATCAAAGAAAGCGTCAGAAAATAACATCCCATAGGAACGCCCGCATTTCCTATTGCCGCAAAAACAGATATAAAAATCCAGGTTATCATTGTACCTAAGGTTAATTCAAAACCTGCATTCTGCATTACAAAAAGGGAAGTAACAAGAATAAAAGCAGCACAGCCGTTCATATTGACCGTTGTACAGATAGGAAGTACAAATCTTGACACTGCAGGGTTTATTTTGAGATTGTTTTCAGCTGCAGAAAGGGTAACAGGAAGAGTTCCTGCTGAACTTTTTGTGAAAAATGCAACAGTAAGTGCTGAAGACATTTTTTTAAAAATTTGGATAGGGTTAAGCTTGTGTGCTAAAAGAAACAAAGGGATTATAATAAAAATTTGTATAAGGTTTCCGCCTATAACAATGGCTGTATATTTACCTAAAGCGCTAATCACTGTACCTGAGGCTATTTGGGAAGTTAATTGGGCAGCAAATGCCATAATACCAATGGGTAATGCCCATATTAGCGCACGAATAAGTGTAAAAAGCAATTCCTGCATGCCATATAATATTTTAATAAGCGCTAATCTGTTTTCCGTCTGCGGTGCGTATGATAAACCTATTCCTGCTGCAGCTGCAATTAATATCACAGAAAGGACATTGCCTGAAATTAAAGGCTGCAGTATATTATTTGGCACAATTGACAGCAGATGTTCATAATAAGAAAATCCGTTTGTACTCACTTCAGAAGTTTTTTGTCCTATTACACTTATGGTTATGTTATCCGGAGTGAAAGAAATATATAGAATAAGACTTACAATTGCGGCTGAAAATGTTGTAAGCAAAGTATATGTGATTGTGCGGGCAAAGATTTTCCCTGTATTTTTCTTGGTACCAAGCTCAGACAAGGTGGTTATAACGGCAAGAGCAATTGTAGGTACTGCAATAAACTGAAAAAGCCTTGTAAATACTGTTGCAATGAAGTTAAAACCCTTATTTAGCAAGTTTATTCCAAGACAGCCTGCAACCGCTCCTGTAATTAAAGCTAAAATCCATATTATAATTTGATTTTTGTTGTTTTTAGTCTGCGTGTTTTGTATTTCATTTGTCATAATGCCATTAATTCTTTTTTGTGCACCCCATAATTTTATCACTAATAATAGAAAATCTAAATGAAACCAGCATAACTTAATAAAGTTGTAAAAGTTTGTTTTTTAGAGTATAAATAGCTTTATGAAAATTATAATTTACGGCGCAAATGAAACAGGTTCAATAATTGCAACCGAGTTTTTTGAAGACCACGATATTATTGTGATTGATTCAGACCCTTCAAGGTTAGAAAAATTTAATAACCTTGATTTAGCAACAATTGTGGGTGAAGCTTCAAATATAAATGTTTTAAAGGAGGCGGGAATTAAGGATGCAGATGTCTTTATAGCCTGTACCTGTCTTGATGAAGCTAATATTGTGGCATGCTTAATGGCAAAACAGCTCTCCAATGCACAGACTGCATGTTTTGTATCTAAAAAAGAGTGTAGAAATTCACTTTCAATTGTAAAAGAATCAATGCAAAAGGACGGAGCTTTGCATATTGATTATGTCATTTGGCCTGAAAAGCTATTGGTGGGTGAAATTTTTAGGATTGTAACCGTACCTGATGCTGTAAATGTTGAAGATTTTGCTTCAGGAAGGGCAAAACTTCTTGAATACCGCATAAAAGAAAATTCAATGCTTTTAGATAAATGTTTAAAAGATACGCCGTTTAATGATGAAACGCTTGTTGTGGGCATCAAACGTGAAGATGAGCTTTTTGTTCCAAAAGGAGATGATAAATTTCTGTTGAATGATAAAGCGATTTTTATGGGTACGGCTGAAGGACTTGATATAACGGCATCGCAGTTTTTTGTTGAAGAAAAAAATCCCCTAAAAAACGTTGCAATTATAGGCGGCGGTACTGTTGGGTTTGAGCTTGCAAAATCGCTGGAAAAAACCCCGATTAAAACAAAATTAATTGAGAAAGATTATAAAAGGTGTGAATTTTTATCCGAACAGTTGAAAAAAACTTTAATTTTAAACAGCGACGGTACAAACCTTGAACTTTTAAATGAAGAAAGAATAGGGGAGTGCGATGTTACAATTTCTGTTACAGACAGTGATGAAAAAAATCTATTATGCTCACTTTTAGTTAAACAATTAGGTGTAAAAAGGGTTATAACCCGCGTAGGACAGATGGCAACGGCATCTTTATTTGAACATGTAGGGGTGGATGTAGCAGTTTCTGCTAAAAAAGCTGCTTTGAATGAAATTAAAAACAGAATTGTCGATTATAAAGAAGGGCTGCTTGCAACAGTTGAGATGGGGCTTGCTGAAATATTGGAAATTAATATCCCATCATCCTTCGAGGATAAAGTTTTAATGGATTTAACTTTGCCAAAACGTGCAGTTATTGCGATTATTCAAAGGGGTTCAAGAGTGATTATTCCAAAAGGGCAGACTCTTATAAGGGGAAATGATTCACTTATAATATTTACAAAAACAGAGGATGCTGAAAGTATCAGGGGATATTTCAATAAGCTTTGCGGTTAGGCTTTGTGTTTAGAGCTTAATTGCTTTTTTGCAAAAATCAGACAAATTATTATAATAAGAAAAAACAGAACATTGAAAGTTGAATATCAAGGGAGCTAAGCCTGCATCTTTTTAAAAACTTCAGCACAACTTACTTTAGCCTGAGGGTTGATAGTTTTTAATGAAAGGAGGGCTGAATTTATGGAGAATCTCAATTTGACATTAATTTTAATCTTATTGATTTTATTCGTAATAAAAAATGGCACTTATCTAAGATAAGCACCACTTTAGCCATTTGCAGGTTACGGTAGTAAGCGCTACCGCTCCTGATATTCTCATTATAAACCATTTAGCCTATATTTCAAGAGGGTTAAAATAAACAAAAAGAGAATTTTATGAGATTAAATGTTGTAATAAATACAGTTGGAATAATGCTTAGATACATTGCACTGGTGATGTTTCTGCCGATTATTTTTGCTTTATGCTACGGGGAATATGAATCAATTTTGCCGTTTTTAACAGGGGCGCTTGTTTCTCTTGTTTTGGGATTCTTGTTTTCATTAAATAAAGCTTCTGAAAAAGATATTGATACTATTAATAAGGCTGAGGCTTTAGCTACCGCGTTTTTTGCATGGGTATTTTTCGCCCTTACTGCTGCTGTTCCTTATTTATTTTATAATTTAGGAATTATAAATTCTCTATTTGAGGCAGTTTCAGGGGTTTCTACCACAGGGGCTACAATTTTGCAAGATTTTTCCCTTTATCCTAAAACTTTTTTCTTTTACCGTTCAATGACTCAATGGCTTGGCGGTATGGGAATTATCGTATTATTTGTTGCAATTTTACCGAAATTTTCCGTTGCAGGAAGACAAATGTTTTTTGCAGAGAATCCAAATCCTTCTGAAGAAAAGATTACACCAAGGGTTCGCCATACTGCAAGCTGGCTTTGGGGAATATATTTGGGACTTACGATTTTACAGACGGTGATTTTAAAATTATCTGGGCTCGATTTTTATAATAGTATTTGTACATCCCTTTCAACTGTTGGTGCAGGCGGGTTCTCGCCAAATCCGGATAGTATTATGGGATATCACAATAATTTTATAACGGTAAATGTTATGATATTTGCATTTTTAGCAGGTACAAACTTCATTTTAATGTATAAGTTTTTTGTACAAAGAAAGTTTAAGGCGCCGTTTAAAAGTGAAGAATTTTTAACATATCTTATAATAACTTTACTTATAGGGTTTTTGATAGCCTTGTCACTGCATAAAAATATGGGTTTTACCTTTAGTAATGCTATTATAACTGGGTTGTTTCAAACCATTAGTATTATGATGTCGGCAGGGTTTGCTTCTTCTGATTTTGCACAATGGGATTTTTCAAGCAAATTATTATTGCTTTTGCCTATGTTTATCGGTGCTTCAGCTATTTCTGCCTGCGGCGGGCTGAAAATTACAAGATGGATTTTTGTTTTTAAATATATAAAAAGGGAATTAAATAAAATTGTTCACCCCAAAGGGGTTTATCCTATAAGGCTTGAAGGCGGGGTTGTAAGCTCTGAAACCGCTCAGCAGATTATGGCTTTTGTGATATTTTATTTTGCAATATTTGCAATCAGCGCATTTCTGGTCGGATTTATTGAACAAAATACAAGCGTTGCAATAATAGGGTCAATTTCTTCTTTGGGGAACGTGGGACCCGGATTTGGGGCGATAGGACCCTTGAATCATTTTGACCATTTGCAGAATGCAACAAAATTTATCTTTATGTTTAATATGCTGGTTGGAAGACTAGAGCTCATCCCGTTTTTAGCTCTTTTGCATAAGGATTTGTGGGAGATAAAAAGGTAGGTTTTGAGGTTTTTTATTCTTTTATATGGCAAGTTTTGATGAAAATTTTAAGAAGTTAGGCAAAAATATTGCCAAATACAGAAAAGAAACAGGCTTAACGCAATTGCAGCTTGCTATTAAACTTGGGGTTACAAGAGAGCATTTGAGCCATATTGAAGTAGGGATAAAACGCCCAAGTGTTGAGCTTTTATTTTCAATTGCAAAAAGTTTAAATATTGAGCCTTATAGATTAATGGAATTATAGTCACAAACCACAGTCCTGTGCTTATGCACAAAAACTTACAGGAGAAATTAAAAAGGTGAAAGATTATTGCTTATCTTTCAAGCTTTTTTCTAGAGCGGCTTCAAGGGTTTTTATTTTATTTTCAAGGGTTTTAACTTTTAATTCAGAATCATCGGCGCCGACGGATGTTTTTTCGTATTTTCTTTTAAGGGCGGATTGTTCTTTTTTTAAGTTTTTTACAACAAAAAACATAATGATTAAGCCTGTTAAAAGCCCTGCTATAAAATAAATTATTAATTCCTGCATTATTTTCTCCTTGTATTTTTAAGATAGTTGAAAAATCTTTTAAAATCATCATCATATTGAGATTCATTAAGTTGAAATTCCATAAATTCATCCGTTGCGGGGTGAGTAAAACTTAGATAATAAGACATTAAAAGCTGTTCTGTTGTTTTTATATTTATTTTGCTTTTAAAGCCTTTAGCGCCGTATAATGAATCGCCGTATACAGGATGATTGATTGATGAAAGGTGACATCTTATCTGATGGGTTCTACCAGTTTTAAGCTCAAGTTCAAGCAAGGTAGTATCTTCCTGTCTTTCTAAAACTTTAAAATGAGTGATAGCTTCCTGCCCTTCGCCTTCTTTTGCAATATTCATTTTAACGGTTTTATTCATAAAATGCACAAGAGGTTTATTTATAATGCCTTCATTTTCTTCAATAATACCGTGCACAACGGCTAAATATTTTCTTTTGGCAGATTTTATTTGGATTTGTTTTTGAAGATTAAGATGTGCATCATTTGTTTTTGCAATAAGAATAAGCCCTGAAGTGTTTTTATCAAGCCTGTGGACAATGCCTGCTCTTTCAATTCCTTGTATATTGGATAATTTGCAGCCATGATAAAAAAGCGCATTTACAAGAGAATTTTCTTTATTTAAAGGGGTTGGGTGAGTTAAAATTCCTTTTTGTTTATTTAAAACAATAAAGTAATCATCCTCATAAATTATATCAAGAGGAATATTTTGAGCTTTAACGGCTGGTTTAATATCTTCTTTTTTAATAATTTCAATTATATCTCCTGCTTTTAATTTATAAGAAGCTTTAGCTTTTTTTGAATTAACTTTGATGTAATTATTTTCTATCATTTTTTGAACTTTGGAGCGTGAAAATTCTTTGCAAAGCGAAATCACAGCATTATCAAGACGCAGGTTTTCAAGGGTTGTATCAGTTTTAAATTCCACTACTCTGCACCTTTTTTTGTATGTTTTTTAATTTCTTCAAAAAAGATTAATCCAAAAAGGAGGATAATAGAAATTGTGATTAGGATATCAAAAAAATTAAAAACGGCAAAATTTATAAAATTTAATTTGATAAAATCAACAACATAGCCATTCTGCAGTCTTTCAACAAGGTTGCCAAAGATTCCTGATGTTAGTGAAATTAGGGTTAACATTTTAAATTTTTGGTTAAATTCAAGTTTTTTATAAGAATATATCAAGATGCAGATTATCGAAACTATTCCAAAGGCTGCAAGAAAATTTGTATAGTTATGAAGTAAGCTGAAAGCTCCACCTGTATTTTTTAAATATACAAAAGAGAGGATGGGGTTATTTTCTGACATTAACTGCATATTTTGTTTTATGCACAAATCTCTAACGGATATACCAAACTGCCACAAAACAAGGCTTGTGATGATAAAGAAAATAAAAGCTCTTTTATCATGAGGCATTGTTATAGAGGCTCCTTCTTTAGAATTTTATCTACATGTTTTTTATCTACAGTGTTTTTATTTGTATAAATATTTACTCTCTTCATTAAAAAAGCTATGCCTGACATTTGATAATTAATTGCAGTTTTTTCTTCATTTAGTGAAATTTCCGTAATACCAACAGAGGCAAGAGAGTATTCATTAATTCCATTGTTGTTTGCTTTTACAACACGTTCCAAAATTCCGTCTTTTGGAACTTTTCTAAAAGCATCAACCGGCATTTTTGGCGGATATTTAATTTCTTCTCTTGAAAGAGAAGCAAGCATTAATGAGTTTTCAGGTCTGTTTTCAATATTTAGACTTATGCAGTAATCTTCTCCTCCTTTTACAACAAGGGGGGAAATAATATCCATTTTTAAATCTTTGGCATTTCCGTATTTTATTGATGTGCTTTCTGCAATTATGCTATCAGCGTATATTTCCCATCTGCCCGCTGTTTTTTTAAGGTAGACAACATAATCGCAAACGCTTTCCATAACGCCTTCAATTTTTTTATCCAAAACAGGCTTATTATTAACAATGGCTTGTGTTAATGCTTGTTTATTTGAAACTGAGGTATCTGTCAATTGAACTGAAGCCCAATTATCAAAAATTTGCATTGATTTTATTTTGCTTTTATAGGTAATATCAGGGTACATTTCAAAAGTTTCTTTAATGGCGGCAATAAAGGCATCGCGATTGAAACCGTCATAGCTTATATAGTCTTTTGAATAGAATTTCTTTATCTTATCAGTATCGTGGGTGTTTGAATATTCGTTTAAATTATATAGAAGTTCTTTAATTTGAGCTCTATCTGTTTTTTCTTTGTTTAAGGTGTTTTTTATGCTGTAGGTTTCAAATTCTTCTACAGCATTATTTGCAAGGGTGCTTGATGAAATCAGCAAAAACACTGCAAAAATTATAAATATTCTCTTCATATTATTCCTCTTTTTTATTATTCTATCATCTTTGGCGAAAAATCATATAGTACTTTTGAGTCCCATAGTATAAAATTACCTGATAGAATTGTCTTTCTATATCATTTACTTCTATATAAGCTTTTGGCGCAGGCATTCTTTGGGTATGTTTTGGAAACAGCCTTCCTATTGTGTTTGAAGCTTTCTTTCTCGCTTTTTCCCAAAAACCGTCTTTTCTTTCAGGAATATACTGGTCATAAAAAAGAGGGTCAACTAAATCTGTTTCATAAACCGGGATTAGATACTTCACTCTGCCTTGTTCTTTAAATAATACAAAGGTTTTGCCATCCTTTTTTCTCGGGGTTAAAATGTAGTATCCCGGTTTTATTTCAGTATTTTTAAATATAAAAGGTACTCCCACCCTAAATAAGGGATAGGGAGAATACATATATTTTGTATAATCTTCTGCCTGATACGGGTCAATTCCAAACATATATTCAAAATCAGCAGGTTCAAGTTTTTCATAGATTTCTTCATATGCTTCTTTTTCATTCGCGAAAGAAGGTGTTTGAAACAAAAATGTGCTTGCAAGCAGTAATATTAATATTTTTAAAATAATCTTCATATTTTTTATTTAAGGTTTATTTTTAAAAATGCAAAAAATCAGCCTACATATAATCTTTCATTGCTTAAGATTTCATCCATATTTAAGACAAGATAGAGTTTCTCATCTTTTACATATTCTATGATTTCGTTTTTGCTGTCAGCTTTTGCATTTTTATTTTTTGACTTATTGCGGAATAATTCTGCAGATGGAATATTCATAGTATCTGATATTTCATCAACAATGAAGCCTACTTTAAAATCTTTGGATTGAATTGCAATAATTGTTGATTTATCGGTTATGTTTGAAAATTCATTATCAAAATATTTTCTTAAATCAATAATGGTTATATAGTCACCTTTTATGCTGATTAGACCTTTTATAAAAGATGGCGTGCAAGGCATTTTTATAACTTTTGTTTCAGAGTATTTGTAAAATCCTCCTACATAAACAATTTCAAGGCAGTAAGTATTGTTTCCTATGGTAAAACTTATATATACATCTTTATTTTGAAGTCCTTTGTATGTTATACCTTCGGTTTTTGCAATTAACTGCATTTTTCTTTGGTGAAGAACTTCTTTTGATTTTATGTCTCTTGGTAAAAGCCTTGATGCCTTTTCATTAAAGCTTGTCTCTGTGTTTTGTGTATCTTTAAGCCAATCTTCAAGTAAATCTATATTTATAACAACTGTGCTGGTACCATTATTTAAGTAAATCCCTTTTGTAAAGCAATTTTCTTTAGAATAAGGGGGCGGAGTAATAATTGCTGTATCTATTCTTTTGATATCTGCAATTTTATCTACAATAATACCGTAGTTGCCATCCTTACCTTGCATAATAAGAATATGTGTATCAATATTGTATTCTTTTGTTTCAATATTTAATACGGACCTTAAATCCATTATGTGGATTACTTTTCCCTTGTATTCAAGAATACCTGCTATATAAGCGGGCATTTTTTCCGGGTATTCAAGCTCTACAAGTTTTATAATCTCAAGCACGTGTAAAGCAGGAAAAGCGTAGGAAGAATTTCCGATTTTTACAAAAATATAAATATCATTTTCCTGAATGTTATCTGCAACCGTGATTTCATTCATTTTCAATTACGACCTTATTTTTCCCTGTTTTTTTTGCTTTATATAAAGCGGCGTCTGCTTTTTCAATTAAATCGGACGGCACCCTCATATCTTTTGCATAGGTTGTAGCACCAACGCTTATAGTGACTTTTATCTGTTGATTATTGTGAATAAATTGTTTATTTTCAATATTTTTCCTAATACGCTCAAGCGGCATAATAACATTTTGTATGCATGTTTCAGGCATTAATATACAGATTTCTTCTCCGCCGTATCTGTATATAAAATCCGTTTTTCTTAAAGTGTCTATAAATATTTTAGAAACTTCTTTTAAAATGTAATCACCTGCAGTGTGCCCGTATGTGTCATTTATCATTTTAAAATTGTCGATATCTGCCATAGCAACAGAAATTATGGTACCGTATCTTTTTGCTCTTTCAAATTCCTGAATAATTACGCTGTCTAAATGGCGTCTTGTGTATAACTTTGTAAGTTCATCGGTTATTGAAAGGTAACAAGTCTTAACATATAAGAATTTAAGTCTTAAATATAAATCTAATTCTGATTTTGCACTTGGCATAAATTTGAGTTTGTTCCATTCAATATTTTGAGTTGAATAGAAGCAGACTTTGCCTATAAGATTGTTTTCATAATAAAAATCAAACTCTTTTCTTGATTGAAATTCATCGGCGCTTTCGATAATATTTTCGCTTTTATTTTTGTTTACTGTCTCAATTTCAAAATCTTCAATACAATCAGGAAGAATTTGGCGCCAGATGTCAAGATAAACGTTATCCTTAAGTTCGCAGTTTTGTTTATCAAAAATCAATCTTTTTTTGGTTGAACCATCGGGAGAATGAAAATAAATGCAAGCTGCATCGTATTCAAGTATTGTAGATAAAATTTTAAAGATTCTGCCTGCAATGACTTTATCATCGCTTGTATAATCGGTTAAATCCCTGAATTTATTTGAAATTGTGGCTTTCATCAATTCATCATCAAGGATTTTATTGATTTGCGGAATAATTCCTTCTTCGTCAAATTCATAGGTTTTTAGAGAATCTTTATATCTTTGTGATACAGGAAATTCATTTGAAATTTCATCTGCAATTTGGATAATATTTTTAAAATCCGAGTCTTTTTGTATAAATCTGTTTGCACCGGATTGAGATGCCCAGAATTTATCAAGCTTTTTATCCAGAACAGTTAGCATGATAATTGGTATCTGCTTTGTTTCAGGGTTGCTTTTTAGGAGTCTGCATAGTTGAAAACCGCCCAAATGAGGCATTAATACATCTGAAATAATTAAATCAGGTGCAGTTTTATAAACCTTTACAAAACCTTCTACCCCGTTTTGTGCAGTTTCAACGTCAAACCCTGCGCGCTTAAAGAATATTTTTAAGCTCGATAGTTGTGTAATACTATCATCAATAATTAGAACTTTTTTTGCCATAATCCGTATTATTTACTATAATTAAAATAGATTATACATTATTTTTTGAAAAAGGGGAAATATGTTTAAAGATGAAAAGAAAAGAAACACTCTCACAAATGAACTTACCAAAAAAAGCACATTTGATATAATTGTATTATTTGGTATTTTCTTGGTTTTATATGTGGTATATGAGTATGCTGAGCTTGACCCTACTTTAATGACTGTAACAATTGTGTTTCTTTTTATCCTGGCATTGCTTGCTTTTGAATTTACAAAAAAACAACTTAAAAGAAGCATAGATGGTGTTGTGTATGAAGTTATCGACCAAACTGATGATGAGACCAAAAAAATTGAAACTACAACAAACAGCCAGAAAGAAAATATCAATCTTTCTTTTGCAAAGATAACAAACATAGTTTCTCTTATTGAAAATTTAAAAGAATATATAGCATCAATGAATGAGATTATCAGCAAGACCCAGGCTAAAACCCACCATTCGCTTGATTTTACAAATACAGAACATCTGGCGGTTAAAGCTAATATTGAAAAAATGTTTGCAATAAGACATAAAATTCAGACTATTGCAGAGTTGATTTTAGAATTGTCTGAGTTTATCCAGTCGATATCATCTACCATTGGTGTTGTTGAAGATATTGCAGAACAAACAAACCTGCTTGCTTTAAATGCTGCAGTTGAAGCTGCAAGAGCCGGTGAACATGGTAAGGGATTTGCTGTTGTTGCGGGCGAGATTAGAAAACTTGCAGATGAATCAAAACAAGCAACAACAAAAATCACATCTTTAATTACAGATATCCAGCAAACTACAAATTCAACAGTTATGGCAACCGAAGAAGGTACAAAAGAAATTGAATCCGGGATAGATTTGGCACACAGCATTGGAAGCAATATTGAACAGTTAATTGGTTTTATGAATGAAATTTCAACAAGTGTTAATGAAATTATTGCTTCGTCTGATAAACTTAAAAAAGATACTCAAAATACCGGCGGATACATAAAGGAATTAACCGGTATGCTTGAAACTAACTTTAAAATAACGGAAGAAAATTATAAGAATATAGAAAGTTTGCATTCTCTTACCAAATCATTCAAGACAAGCGTTTTAGACGAGTAAATACGGATTTTAACAGGTTTAATTAATGGAATTTTTACAAGAAGAACTTGATGAGATTTTAAATATTTTCCAGCAGGAAAGCGGGGAAATATTGCAATCTATGGATAAAAATCTTCTTATACTTGAAAAGAAGCCAAAAAATACAGAAATTGCAATGCAATTATTCAGGGATGCCCATAGCTTAAAGGGTTCAGCCAGAATGCTCGGGTTTAACGGCATACAAAATATTGCACATAAAATTGAAGATATTTTAGGGCTTGTAAAGGATGAAAAGCTTGTACCTGACAGCTATATAACAGATACAATTTCATCAGCCTTATCTTTTATTTCAGGTCTAATTGAAAAAACTTTTGAACAAAAGAATGAATATGTAACAGATGAAGTTGATATTTATATAGACAGGCTTGTGAAAATTGCTGAAGGAAATAGCGAAGACGTTGTATCTGTTCAAAGTCCTGAAAAAGAATCAGTTAAATTTTCAGAGATAAAAAAGAATATATTAAGAAATATTAACGATATTGAAGATTGTTTAACAGGTATAATATTCATATATTCTAAATGTGCTCAGGAAAATGATTTTAGCCAGATTTCAGATTTAAAACCTATTATTAAAAAGTTATCAGATATACTTTTTGAAATTGGTTTAAATGATATGGATAAAATTTCACGCAAAATAATGGAAATTGCTGATGAAATTATATCCGGGAAAACAAAGGATGAGTATAGTGCAAAAAACCCCCTTATTATTGATTTGAATCTTCAGATTAATGAGATTGTTCAATATTTTAATGAAATTTGTAAAAATGAAGACATTAAGGTAAAGAATTATTACGAAAATGCATATAAATTAGTGTCAGAGGAGCCAAGGGCTTTTAAAAACGAAGAACCCAAGGAAACCACCCCTATTAATAAATTAAAAGATGCTGAACTTTTAGAATTAATAAAAAATATTACAAAAAAAGTTCCGACGCTTTTAGAGAATAAAATTAATTTAGCTGAAATAAAAAGTCTCATAAATGAAACAATTTCAAGGATTGAAGAAGAAAACTTCAAAAAAATATTTGTTACCGTATTAAAAATTATTGCAATATATGAAAACAATAATGCTCCGTTTGATAAAGATACAATCGGAATTATAAAAGAAATTGTTGAAACTGCAGGAAAAATCATTGAAAAAAACTCATCAAAAAATTCTTTTAAAGATATTTCAGATGATATTGAACTTTTGGACCAAAAGGCTGCAATTATTGAACAGATGGTGCAGTTTTCCCTAAATAGTAAGCCTGCAATTCAAAATAAAAAGAGCAAGACAAAAATCAAAATGCAGCAGTTGAGCTCTAATGATTGGCTTGTAAATTTTGATACCACTGCAATTAAAACACTAAGGGTAGATTCAGGTAAATTAGACCAGCTTGTTAATCAAATTGGAGACTTGATTGTTACAAGGATTAAAACCAGAGAGCTTTTATCTTTGGCAAAGAATATTCAAAATGATTTTGTAGATTGGCAGAAAAATTATCATAAAATCGGCTATTATATGAAATTTTTTGATAAAAAACACCTTGTAAATCAAGGCGGGGATGAAGCTTTACGAAACATGCAGTCTTTTATAGGATATAATAAACAGCTTATTTCGCTTCATAATGCTAATTTTGAGAAAATGAATGCTCTTATGACAAGTATTGATACTTTGATGAAGCAATTGCAGGAGAATAACTCAAAATTATACTCTACATCAGATGAACTTGAATCAATGGTAAAAAATATGCGTATTTTACCATTATCAACAGTGTTTGGTCTTTTCCCAAGAATGGTGCACAATATTGCAAAAGATAAGGGTAAGGAAATCGATTTTAAAATAGAGGGTGCTGATGTTTCTGCCGATAAAAAGATTATTGAAGATATTAAAATTCCTATAATGCATATTATAAGAAATTCTATTGACCATGGTATAGAAAAGCCTGATGAGAGGGAAAGGCTTGGAAAAAACAGAGTTGGAAGCATTGAAATTCAGGCTATTCAAAAAGAAAGCAAAATTATTATCAATGTAAAAGATGACGGCAAAGGAATTGATGTAGAAAAGATTAAACAGAGGGCTGTTGAAAAAGGATTATTTACTCAAGCTGAGATAGATAATCTTCCTGAAGAACAGGTTGTAAATCTAATATTTTATCCGGGGTTTTCAACCGGGGATACGGTTACAGAGCTTTCAGGACGTGGTTTAGGGCTTGACATTGTTCATACAAAAATTTCACAGTTAAACGGCAGAATTGATGTATATTCAGAATTAAACAAAGGAACCCTTGTTACTATGGAATTACCCACAACAATGGCAACTTTGCGTACATTTATTATTATGGAACAGGGGCAATTATACGCACTTCCCGCTTCATCTATTCAAACAGTTTTAAGGATTGACCCTAATGATGTATTTATAAGAGATGGTAAAAATCACTATATACACAATGGTGAAGTAATTCAGGTTTACACATTATCTCAAATTCTTGAACTTGAAAATAAGCCCAGAGAAACCGAAAAATATACGCTTGTTATTGTTGAATCTGAAAATTCAAGACTCGGGATTATTATTGAAAAATTAATCGGAGACCAGGAAATACTTCATAAAAAACTCTCTCCTCCGTTATTTAGGGTAAAAAATATTGCCGGAATAACAACCTTGGCATCAGGTGAAATGTGTTTAATATTAAATATGACAGATATTCTAAACACAACGCTTTCAAGGAAAGCAAGCACAAATATTATCCCATCTACCAGAGTGCGGGCGCTTGAGGCTAACGCTAAAAAGAAGATATTTGTTTTAGATGATTCTTTAACAACCAGAACTTTGCAAAAAAGTATATTGATGAACTGCGGCTATCAGGTTGAAGTTTGCGGCAATCCAAAAGAAGCACTTAAACTTCTTGAAAATGATATTTTTGATTTAATTGTAACAGACCATGAAATGCCTCATTTATCCGGCATGGAATTTGTTAAAGAACTTCGTAAGCAGAAGAAATATGCAAGCACTCCTGTTATTGTATTAACATCTGTAAAAGAACATATTACAAATAAAATATATGCAGATGTTGATGTTCAGGATTTTATACGAAAAGATGATTTTGAACAGAGAAAATTCTTATCATTGATAAATAAATATCTTGGCGAGAAATAGGTAGTATTAAAAGGTTTATTAAAAAATGGAATTAAAGGATTTTATGAAAAATTATTTATGGCAGGATTCTTTAATTGACCATTCAAAACTTGTTGCAAGATTAAGTCTCAGAATGTTTTATAAATTAAAAAATTTTTTTCCTAATTTGAATCAATTTGAAAATAAAGAAGATATAAAACTGCTTGAATACGGGGCTTTATTGCATGATATAGGTGTTGTTTTTGAAAAAAAAATGGATAAGGGTCATCATAAAATCGGGCGGGATTTAATTATAGATAATAAAATTTCAGGACTGGATGAAGAATCCAACCTTGTTGTTGCAAATATTGTCAGATACCATAGAAGAGCGCATCCCGATATTAATAAGCATAAATATTACAAAATGCTTAACAATAATTTGCAAAGAAAAGTCGATGTTTTTTCTGGGATAGTAAGGCTTGCAGATGCTTTAGACTATAATCATTTTAATATGGTTGATGATTTTGAACTTAAATTTGATGAAAATTCAAGAATTTTGACATTAATTTTAAGCGTAAATATAATGTTAAATATCGGGTTTAAGGAACTTTTGGATAAGAAAAAAGAGCTTCTTGAAAAAACATTGGATATAAAGGTTCAATTTAATTAATGAAAATTCAAAATATTATATTGTTGCTAATTGTTTTATTTACAATAAATAGTGCTAATGCTGTCCAGATGAGTGCCGGCATTTCATACGATTATGTAAAAGATATAAATGATAATGTCATATATAAATCATCGTTTGATTTTGTAGGAATCCCAAACATTGAATATTCTGACCTTGGATATTTTGTAAAATTTAAACCCATTAATATGCTCTCAAGCTCTGAAGTATTTTTGAAAAAAAGAAATAAAAATCATATGACTTTGGGAAATAATATTGCTCCAAGCGTTTATAATATTTCTTTTTCAAATAATGGTGAAGTAGATTTTGATGATGCTTCTTTAGATATTGAAAAATTGGTTAAAAAATATCCAAATAGACCAGAATACATTTATGCCTATGCAATCAAATTAAAAAAAGAAGAAAAATATGATGAGGCTATAAGTCAGATAGATAAAGCATTAAAATTCAATAATAATTATGCTTTGGGGCATTTTTTAAAAGCAGATATTTTAAGAATGCTTGGTAATTTTAAAGAGGCTGCAAGAGAATATCTTGCAACGCTTCAAATTAACCCGTATTGCACCGATGCTTATTTTAATATCGCAAAGATGCTTGAAATATACGGTAAAGAGGACCTTGCTTTAAGCTATTATCAAATGGCATATGTTGTAAGCCCGAATGATTTAGAGATTAGAAACAGTATTTTAAAATTAAATAAAAAACTTGGCATGTTCTAATTTTTAGGCATTTTGGGTATGTCTTGAAATAAGGTTTTCAACCAAATTTATAAATTTTTCTCTGTCGCTTTTAGGGTATAAAACTTCGCAATAGGTGCCATATTTTAATAACCTTTTGAACAATACTTCTTTATCCTCATTTTTATTTGTAACAATTGCGTAATCATCATATGAGGAGAGAATTTCCCCTTCTTTTAAAAGATATCCGTTTTTCAATCTTCCCTTTATTTTAAAAGTGGTAGATAGGCTGAAATCCATATTTTGAGCCAGTATTGGTGTTTGTTTGATATCTGAAATATGACTTAAAGAAAAATTTTTGTTTACTTTATTCAGACAGTCATATCCAAAAAGACAGATAGAGTGTTTAAAATAATGAAATTTTAATGGAATTATATTATAAATTTTTTCTTGGTATGTTATCTTTATTTTTTGGGCAGATGCTCCCATAAATTGGGATATGGTTTCAATTTTGTCTTTGAATCTATTGGTTAATTCTTTATCTATAAGGCTTTTGTTTTCTGAATTTTGTAAAATATTTTTATAATAATTAACTTCTGTTTTATCAACAAGAGTAAAAAGCTTGTCTATAAACTTCAAAAATTCGTCATTATCCTTTTTTGAGCAAAGATTAGAGGCTGTTTTTTGAAGGATTGAAAGAGTACTGAGTTCAGTATTTGTGAAATTTAAGACAGGATATTTTATGTAGAATTTATTTTTTCTTTTTTGAATGTCACATCCGGCATTTCTTAATGTGGCAAAATATTTTGAGATTGTTTCTTTATTTACAAAACTGTTATCTTCTTCAAGAAATGACATAATTTCCTCTAAGGCTACAGGTTTTTCAGTCATAAGTTTTAAAATTTTGATTATTTTTAAAGGTGTGGATAAATTTTTGGTTTTCATTTTATTCCCCTTTATAAATTTCTTTTATTGCGCTTAATTTGGATATATATTTTTCTTCTATGTCTTTATTTTTTATATAAACTAAATCACTGCCGAAATTTAAAAGTCTTTGAATTATCATAAAATCATTATCGGACTTTAATTCTATTTTTATGAAGTTATTATTCTGGGAAATGACTTTTTCTTCATCCATTAAGTTGGTTTTATTTTTTGCATCTGCTTTTATTTTATAAACGACAGTGTTCATTTTTGGTTTTATGGTTTTTTCTTTTGGTTTTAATATTTTTAAAACTTGGATAATATTATCCACCCTCAAAACTGCGACGTTTGGATAATTTGGGCTGTATCCTGTCAGATATAGTTTTGAATTGTTGTATTTAATTTCTTTTAATTTAATTAAAATTTCTTTATGTCCAAAATCAGGTGAGTTGTATAATAATTTCACCTCTTTTTTTCTTTTAATCAGGGTATAAAGCTCATTTAGAAGGGTAAAATCAACATTTAGAAAATATTGAAAGTTCATAAGCTCATTTATATTATCATCATCTTCAATAAATTGTGTTATTTTTTCAAACAACCGATAAAGTTTTATTATATAGTAAGGCTCTGACAGTTCTATTACTGCATTTTTTAGATTACATAAAACGGAGAGCTCTTTTTTTGTTAATTTGAATTTTATCGGGCTCCAATTGATTTTGTAGCGGTAATTGGCTGCTTTTCCCATGTTTTCAATTTCAAAGCCTGCAGATTTCAGCGTATTTATATCAAGCCCTATTGTTTCTTTTGTTATATTTTTTATCCAGGGAATTTTGACAAGGCTGTCTGAAATTTCATTTTTTGAAGCGGGTCCTTTTAGTAATATATCTAATACAGATAATATCCTAAGACCAGTAGTTGATACTTTTTGTTTTAATTCCATAACTAACGTTTTCTTATAAACTAAATTCAGCGATAAATTTATTATACAATGTTAAGATGTGTAAAGTCAAACTTTAACATATTTTCTTAAATTTTATAAATTTTTGTTATAATAATCTTAATAATGGTTTAGGTTTGATAAAAAGGAGTATCTTTTTAATGTTGTCTAATGAGTTAAGCGATGCTGAATATGCGCAGCTATTAAGTCAGTATGAGTATAAATTTCAGAAGGGTGATTTAGTTCAAGGAACTGTTTGCGGTTTTGATTCAGAAGGTGCCATTGTAGATATTGGTGCCAAAACAAATGCAATTTGCCCTGAAAGAGAAGCAAAGCTTAATAAAGAGGACAACATTGAGGATATTCTAAAAAAAGATGAAGCTTATGAATTTTTAATCATAAGAGAAGAAGATGAAGACGGGCGCTTTACAGTTTCATATAAAAAAGTAGCAAGCGCATACAGCTGGAAACAATTAGAAGAAATTAAAGAGGCTGATAAAGTTATTGAAGGAACTGTGGTGCAGTCTGTTAAGGGCGGTGTGCTTGTTGAAGTCATGGGTGTTCGCGGTTTTGTGCCGTCTTCCCATCTAAGAGCAAAAGAAGTTGAAAATATTATTGGTCAAAAGATAGAACTAAAGATTTTGAGCATTGATGTTTCGCAAAATAATTTTATTCTTTCAAACAGAAAAGTTTATGCTGATTCTATTGAAGATATTAAAAAAGATGTATTCGGACAGCTTGAAGTTGGTCAGGTTGTAAAAGGTGAAGTTGTAAGAATTGCAGATTTTGGCGCATTTATTGATATCGGCGGAGTAGATGGGTTATTGCCGTTATCTCAAATCAGCTGGAAATGGGTTGACCATCCAAATGATATCCTAAAAGTAGGCGAGAAGATAAATATTGAAATTATAGGTATAGATTTTGATAAACAAAGAGTATCTTTGAGCTTAAAGAATCTTGAACCGGACCCTTGGATTGAAGCTAAAGGCAAAATTCAAGAAGGCGCTATTGTTAAGGGTAAAATTACAAGAATTAAACATTTTGGTGCATTTGTTGAAGTATATCCTTGTGTTGAAGCGCTTTTGCCGCAAGGTGAATTATTACAGTATCAAAATGAACATGGTGTTATTTTAGATGTTGGCGATGAGATAGATACTGTTATATTGAAATTTAACCCTGATGATAAGAGGATTTCATTAAGCACAAACCTTGAAGATGCAGGTAAATAAAACTTTTATCTGCATGTTGAAAAATGTTGGAAATGGGTTAAAATAAAAATACAGGCATGGGTGGCGAATACACCCACACCTGCAGCCCTAGTTTAATAGAGCTTTTAGTGTAAGAGCTAGTACAATTAACAGTATTAGCTCTTTTTCGCTGATTTCAACTAACATTGCGACTTTCTTTCTTTTAAAGTCAGTTGAAATGTCGGGTTAAAATCTTTAGCCTGTATCTTTATTTATTCAATTCTCAATGTACTAAATATAATTCAATAAATATAAACTAAATAACATCCATCAAGGGTAGTGTAATTAAAAATTCTGTTTTTTCTTCATCAGAGCAAGTTAATTCAATTGACCCCAATTGTTCTGCTAAATATTTTTTTGAAACGCTTAACCCTATTCCAAAACCGTTTTCGCGTGTTGTAAAACCGTCTTTAAAGATTTTATTTTTAACGCTGTCTTCAATGGGTTCTCCGTGGTTTTGAACTGAGATTTTAACGTAATTTTTATCTTTTGAAAGCTCTATAATGATTTCATCATTTTGTGTGAATTGGTTGGCATTTTTAATTACATTGTTTAAAACAGCCAAAAACTTTTCTTCATCTAGTAAGACTTTTCTTTTATCGCCATCAAGGGTAGAATTTATAAAAATTATTTTATTATTGTTTTGTTTCACAATTTCTTCAAACATTTGGATTGAAACAGGGATAATATCTTCAACGGAAGTTTCTTTTAATTGAAGATTGTCAAATTGTTTAAGTTCATTTAATTCCATATTGATTAAAGAAATGGATTTTCTAATTAAAGATGAAGTTTTATCGTCGTTAAATTTCTTTTCTAAAATTTTTGAATAAATATCTAAAACACTTAGCTGATTTCTTATTTCATGGCTTGTGTGGCGTATTTGCTCTTTTAATTTTTTACACTCATCTTTAGGCTCAAAATTTAGCGCATTATTATTAAATTCATTTTCGTTGTTTGCTTCGTTTAGATTTTTTACAATATTTGAAATGCAATGGTTTAAAAGCTCATTTTCACGTCTTTCAGGCTTAAATGAATAAAATTTTTCCTTTAGGTCAACCTTCATATTGTTTGATAAAATTTCAAAGATATGATTTACATTTTTTGAGTTTAATTTCATATAAACATATGAATTTTCTTTCTTTTCATCATCTGAATAATCCCACATAAATACAGCATTGTATCTGGATGATGTTAAAAGAATAAATTCAAGTTCAATTAAATCATCTTTTAGAACAATATCAGGGTCTAAAAAATTGTACATCTCAATATTTCTTGAGTATTCAAGTCTTTTTACAATACTATCAAGATTTTCGGTATTTTTTAGTCTGTGAATAATAACCGATGGCACATTTTCTGCTGCAAGAGGTTCTAATATACATCTTATTATTGAAATTATGCTCTTTTTGGAAAACAGGCTGGTGTTCAGCCTGTCTTCAATTAATATAAAGTTTTTTAAATTTTGATAGAATTTAGACATATTGTTTTCCTGTTTTAAAAGGTTTACACTGCAATTTTTATGTTGTTTCTGGTCATAAAACCTTTTTTAATTGCGTATAAAACAGCTTGTGTTCTGTCATTAACCTGTAATTTTTGGAAAATATTATTAACGTGGGTTTTAACAGTAGTTTCAGAGATAAATAATTTTTTTGCAACCCCTTTATATGTTACCCCTTGGGTTAATAATCCTAATACTTCTTCTTCTCTGTTTGTTAAGTAGTTTAGAAGGTTTTCTTCGTCTTCTTTTGCATTTAATTTTTCATTCTTTTCAAAGTTTTGGAAATATTCAAAGAACTTAGAGCATAAAACGTTTGGAAGATAGATTTTTCCTTGGCTTACTTCATCAAGCGCATGGATTAATTGAGCAGATGCCATAGTTTTTAAGATATATCCTCTTGCTCCTATTTTCATTGCTCTGAAGATTAAATCAGCATCATCATAACCTGTAAGTGCTATTACTTTTGTTGTCAGGTTTAATTTTTCAATTTCTGAGATTGCTGTAATGCCGTCAATATCAGGCATGTTCATATCCATTAAAACAATATCAGGCTGATATTTTTTAATTAAAGAAAGTGCAACATTTACATTTCCGGCATTTGCAATTACTTCATAATCATTTTCAAGGTTGATTAATTCTCTAATCCCTGAAGCATGGTCATAATTATCATCTACCACAAGTACTTTTGTCTTTCTTAAAAACTCAGCTCTTCTCATTTTATCCTCCGCTTTTTATATTTTTAAATACTTTTTATTTGTCTTTTAGTATGAATAATGTAATACATTTGACTGATTACACTTGAATAATACCCTATAAGGAGGAGCCCATCATCAATACAGGGATTGAATTTTAAGGTATTTGGGGTGGATAAAATTATCTAGATCTTAAGATTGAGTTTTGGTTTAAAACAGCGAAAAATCGCCCCTTTAAACTCTGTCAATACAACTTTTTCAGGCGGGTGAAATATTGACAAGTTTAAAATTTGCCTTTAGGTCATCTAAACCAAATCTGGAATAATTATCAAGGACGATGCCTTTATCTACATTATAATAAATACTGTGGGGACCGCCGCCAAATTTATCAAACAATACTTCATCAGGTTTTATGCCTTTTGATTTTAGGGCTTCAAGGATATCTGCGTGCAGTTTTTCGCTTACCCCTTCCTGTCCGCCATAGAGGAATGCGGAGCATCTTTGGTTATCTTTGCTCAGTGCATCAATAAACGATGAAATTCTATCTTTCATACGTTCAATATCTGTCTGCTTTTTGTGCTTTCCGGGGGAAAGATGGAGCATATAGGCATCTTTTTTATTATTTAAAATTATACTTATGCAATCATGGATGGCGTCCGTGTATCCTTCAGGTGAGTGTACTGTTTCATCCGCTGTATATAATTTTCCAAGTAAATCTGCCACAGAATATGAATCTTTAATAATTTTTTGTTCGGGCTTTAAATCCCTTTTTATAAAGCTTTGAAACCCCCATATCTTTTGATGGGCTTCTTTTGTAGAAAGGGTTTCAGGCAGAAATAATAAAGGCAGGCGATGCGGCTGCGTTCTGTTTTGTATTAATAGCTGCGCCTTTCCCGATACACCTTGCGCCTGCAGCAATTTTTCACAAGCATCATTTAATTGTGCTGCAGGTTTTGAGACTGGTATTTGCGGAACACCTTTTTGGACTGCTGTTTGCAAATTTGAAATAATTTTTACAGGTTCTATCTTCATAATAATGCTCTCCTCATAATTAAATTAAAACCTTTCTCACCCAAAAATTGACTTTTATTTATTTCATCTAGTCAAGCAGGGCTATTTTTATTTAAAAGTACTTCTTTTATATTGTTTGTTATATAATTGAACATAATGGCAAATATAATACCAAAAATAATACCAAAAATAATAATATATCTAACATAAAAGGATATTATGGAATTTCATATAGGAGAACATTGGGTAGTTAATATATTGGGGCTGAATGTTCACATGGATACACTCATTACCATGTGGCTTGTTATGGGCTTCATTTTATTATTGTCTCTTATAGCCGTCTTAAATTTAAAATTAATCCCAAATAAATTTCAGGCAGCATTTGAAAATATTGTAAGCATCTTTATGGGGCTTACAAAAAATTTAGGTGGAATTAAAAGCGCCAATACTACGCTTTTAATGAGTATATTTTTGTTCATTATCTTAGGCAATATGGCGGGGCAATTGCCTTGGAAATTAATCCATCTGCCGCAAGGAGAATTTGCTTCTCCTACAAATGATATCAATGTAACTGCAGCCCTTGCCGTTACGGTTTTAATTTATTACATAGTTCAAGGAATTATAGAAAAAGGTCCATCATATTTTAAGCATTATTTTAAACCTATGCTTTTTATGACGCCGTTTAATATTTTGGAAGATTTTACAAGACCTCTGACTCTTGCAGTCCGGCTTTTTGCAAATATTCTTGCAGGGGAAATTTTAATTATGGTGCTTGGAGGCTTGGTATTTATGCTTCTTACTCCTGAAAGTATCTCTCAATTTACCCAAAATGCACTCCATGGGCTTTTACCTGAGACCTGGGTATATAATATAGGTTTATTTATAGGGTCATTGTTGCCTTTGCCTATAATGTTTTTTGAACTTTTTGTAGCATTTATTCAGGCGCTTGTATTTACACTTTTAACCGCTGCTTATATTGAAACGGCAACGGCAAAAAATCATTAAGATAAATAAAATAAGGAGAAAATAAAATGGAAACAGCTGCAGTAAAATTATTATCAATGGGTATAGCAATTGGTCTTGGCGTGCTTGGACCCGGTATCGGCTTAGCACTTGCAACAAAGGCTATTATTGAAAGTATTGCAAGACAGCCTGAAGCAGAAGGACAAATTTCAAAATATTTTTATATCGGCGCAGGTTTAATTGAAGCATGTGCGATTTATGCATTGTTGGTTGTAATTCTAATTGCGTTTGTAATTAAGTAAAAAGGGTCTTGAATTGCTTTTAGAATTTGACGGAACGTTTATATTTGCTCTTATAAGTTTCATTATTTTTGTTATCATAATGAATCTTATACTCTATCGTCCAATTGTAAAAATTATGGATGAAAGACAGAAATTTCTTGATAAAAACAAAGAAACCGAGCTTCAATCAAAGCAAAAAGCGGCAGATGTTTTAAAACAAAAAGATGATGAAATTTTAGGTGCAAAATTAGAGGCGTCAAATATCTTAACTGAATCTCAAAATGAAGTTAAGCTTCAAAAAGAAAGCGCTATCAAAGCCAAAAAAGATGAAATTAAGGAAGAACTCATAAAGCATAGCGATTCCCTAAAAGCTGATAAAAGCAATATTAAGAACCAATTAAAAACCGAAATTAATGATTTTGTAAAAATGACGGTTTCTAAAGTTTTGGATGAAAATATTGAAACTGTTGATATCAGTGAAGAGAGAATTAATAAGGCAATGGAGGGTAAGATATAATGCATGAGATGACCCTCTATCAAAGGATTTTAGAATCTAACCTTGTTAATTTCATCATAATGGTGACAATTTTAACCGTTATCTTTAAAAAATTCAGACTTGGCACAATCTTTGATAAGATGGCTGATGATATCAGAACATCTGTTATGACAAGTTCTGAAGCAGCACAGGCGGCTTTAAAGGAATATAAAGAGGCAAAAAGAAGTACAAAAAATCTTAATAATGAAAAAAATGAGATAATTGAGCGTGCCAAAAGTACTGCACAAGGTGCCAGGGAAGCTATTAAAGAGGTTATCTTAAAAGAAGAAAATGCTCTGCAACGGCAATATGAAAATAGGGTAGAAAGCGATACTCTAAAGGCAAAAGATGATACTTCAAAAGAGTTTTTGGATGTTGTTGTTGAATTATCGAAAGATGAAATTCAAAACCGCCTGAACGGTGATAATGGTGCTGAAATTCAAACAAAACTTATAGATAAGTGTATTGAAAAGTTTGATGAAATTGATTTTGCGGAGGTGAATATATAAATTATGGCTCAATTTACCTCTATAAAAAATTTAAAACCCGCAAAAAGATACGCTGAAGCCCTAATAGAGCTTTCATGCGATACGCTTTCTTATGATAAAATTTATGAAGATTTAAATTTTGTATTAAATACGATTTCACAAAATCAAGATTTAGCTGATTTTCTAAACTCTCCGCCTGTTTCAAAAGCTGACAAGAAGGATGTTTTAGCTAAAATATTTGGCGGCAGGATTGAAGAATCTGTTTTGAATTTTTTATTTCTTTTGAATGAAAATTCAAGACTTGATATTTTAGAAGACATCTTCTCATCCTTTAGAGGTTTTGTTGATGAAGAGAAGAATATTTTAAATGCTTATATTACAAGTGCTATAGAATTAACGGATGAGCAGAAGCAAAATTTGGTTTCAAAGCTTCAAAATAAAACAGGCAAGGCAATTAATCCTGAATATAAGCTGGATAATACTATTATGGGCGGGTTTATAATAAAAATAAACGATACCGTAATTGATTTAAGCTTAAAAAACAGAATTGAAAATTTAAAGAAAAAATAAATTTGAAAGGTTAATAAAATATGACTGGGCAAACAATAAGCGCAAGCGAAATTTCAAATATAATCAAAGAAAAAATTGTAAATTACAATAATAACCTTGATGTTTCAAATACAGGAGTAGTAATTGAAGTAGGTGACGGGATTTGCAGAATCTTTGGGCTTAAAAATGTTATGTCATCAGAACTTGTTGAATTTGATGACGGCAAAGGAACACTTGGGATTGCCTTAAACCTTGAAGAAGACAATGTCGGGGTTGTAATTTTAGGGGATTATACCCAAATCAAAGAAGGAATGAGCGTAAAAGCAACAGGCAGAATAGCTTCAACTCCCGTGGGCGATGGACTTATCGGGCGTATTGTTGACCCGACAGGTATTCCTTTAGATGGCAAAGGAGATATAAATTCTGATAAAACCCGTCCTATTGAGCGTATAGCGCCAGGGATTATTTCAAGAAAATCAGTACATCAGCCTTTGCAAACAGGTTTAACCGCAATTGATGCCCTGACACCAATCGGCAGAGGACAAAGAGAACTTATAATCGGTGACAGGCAAACAGGTAAGACTGCGATTGCGCTTGATACAATTATTAACCAAAAAGGACAGGATGTAGTTTGTATTTATGTTGCAATCGGTCAGAAAAAATCAACAATAGCGCAGCTTGCAAAGACCTTAGAAGAACATGGGGCGATGGATTATACAATTATTGTTTCAGCTTCTGCCGATGAATCTGCTCCGCTTCAATACATTGCACCATATGCAGGGTGTGCTATGGCGGAAGAATTTTTGGAACAGGGACGCCACAGCTTAATTATTTATGATGACCTTACAAAGCACGCGCAGGCTTATCGTTCAATGAGTTTGCTTTTAAAAAGACCATCAGGCAGAGAAGCATACCCTGGGGATGTATTTTATTTGCACTCAAGACTTTTAGAGAGAGCCTGCAAATTATCTGACGAACTTGGCGGGGGCTCAATTACGGCGCTTCCAATTATTGAAACTCAGGCAGGAGACGTGTCTGCGTATATCCCGACAAACGTTATTTCAATCACAGACGGGCAGATATTTTTAGAAACAAATCTTTTTAACGCAGGGCAAAGACCTGCAATTAATGCGGGTATCTCGGTTTCCCGTGTGGGCGGTGCAGCACAGACTAAAGGTGTAAAACAAGTTGCAGGGCAACTAAGGCTGGATTTAGCCCAATACCGTGAACTGGAAGCTTTTGCACAATTTGCATCAGACCTTGATTCTGCAACAAAAGCACAGCTGTTGAAGGGTGAAAAGTTGACCCAGATTTTGATTCAGCCTCAGTATAAACCGCTTAGTGCTGCCAAACAGGTTTCAATTTTATATGCAGGAAATGAAGGCTTTTTAGACAATATTGATAATTCCAAGATTCAAGAGTATAAAAACCAATGGTTTGAATATTTTTCAAGCAACCTGTCAGATTTAGAAAAAAGATTAAATGAAGGTGCAAAACTTGAGGAAGAGGATAAAAAGCTTTTGTGCGAGCATCTTGAAACCTTTACAAACAGTGTATTTAAGGCATAGTGACCGAAATCATGCCAAGCAGCAGGTAAAGGTTTAAGGATTTTAAAAAGATGGCAAATTTAAGAAACATAAAGAATAGAATCTCAAGTATAAAAAATACCCAAAAGATAACGCGCGCAATGAAAATGGTGGCTGCAGCAAAGGTAAAAAAAGCGGAAGCTGCCGTAAAATTATCGCGTCCGTTTACATATGAATTATTCAGAATGTTTATAAAAACCTATGATGAAATTAAAGACGGTACATACGGTGGCTTTGAAGCTATTAAGGTTAAAAATGCCGTTGATAATTATCCTGAACTTTTAAACGAACGGAATGTAAATACCGTGGCTCTTGTTGTAATTTCTTCAAATAAAGGGCTTGCAGGTGCGTATAGCGCTAATATTGTAAGGTTTACTTTAAATAAAATTAAGGAATTAAATGCGCAAAATAAGAGGGTTTCACTTTATTTAGTTGGTCAAAAGACCGTTGCGCCTTTAAAGAACGCTAAAAAGAACCTAGATTTTGAGATAAAGGAAATTTATACAGGTATTTTGGACGATTTATCCGTAAGTTCAGCGAAAATCGTTGCCGAGGATTTAGCAATTGATTATGTTGAAAAAAGAGTAGATAGGATTGAACTTATCACAACCCGCTATATAAATACTATGACATATAAGGTTGAAGAATGGACGCTTTTACCTGCTATGAGCCCCAAGGAAGGGCAGGAAAAGGCACGCCAAATGCAGGTTAATAAGTTTCATAGAGAAGAATTTGATAAAGAACATAATGTTGAATATGAACACAGTATTAAGCTTGATTCTTTGATGGAATTTCTGCCAAACCCAAAGGCTGTACTGCAAAAGATAGTTCCAATGTATATCACAAATGTTATTTATCAAACTATGCTTGAAGCACAGGCAAGTGAATTATCTTCCAGAATGACTGCGATGAGTGCTGCTACAAATAATGCGGAAGATATGATTAAAACACTTACGGTACAATATAATAAAGTCCGTCAGGAAGGTATAACGCAGGAATTAACCGAAGTTATCGGCGCTTCTATGAAGAAGTAGGTGTATGTTATTATAAAGTTTGTCAATGTATTGATAAAGTATGTACATTTTGATATAATGTGAAAATATGGGTTCTATTGTCAAATTTTATGAAATACATACAATTACAGGTTTAATTTTTAGGTTTAAACTTGATTTAAATCCTGTTAATAAAGAATATGAACCCCATATATGGCACAGACACTAGGTTGAGCCTGAAAATGTTATCAGTGCTTTTATGAATATTACACATACTATTTATAATTCGGTATACAAAAGATATGAAAGTTATTCTGAAACTGATGATTTAAATATTTATTACAACTTTTATTCCCCTGATAAAACAAAAATAATGATAATAACTGCTTTCAAGAACAGGAATAATATTTATGATTAAAAAAGAAATTATAACTGATACCTCAATCTATACTGATGAATTTGGAAATGTCCATGACATTAATGAAGATATTGAACAGGCGGAAGCTGACATTCAAGCGATGAAACAAACAGCCAGCGTTACCTTTCGCTGGTCTGAATTTGAAATCAGGCGCGCAAAGGCTATTGCGAAGAAAATTGGTATCCCATACCAAACTTATATAAAAATGAGCTTAAAACAAGCAATGGATAATGATGAAAAGAAATATAATTAATTTCTTTTATATGATACCAGTATCCCTGTATCCATTGGGATTAATTGGCTTTGATAATCGGGATGGCTTGTAATTGCTTCAATGTATGGCAAAACTTTTTTATAATGAGATAAAATATTATCTGCAGCAATGATTCCGCCTTTTTTAAGCATTGGGTGGATTAGTTTAAAATATTTAATATATTCTGATTTATTTGCATCAATAAAAATAAAATCAAACACAGGCGGATTTTTTGAATATACCATCTCTTCCAGTATCATTATAGCCTGTCCGAGCTTTGGTTCAATAATATCATCCACCCTTGCTTTTTTAAAATTTTCAACTGCAACATTTAATCTATTGTCCCAAAATTCAATTGTTGTAAGCTTTCCACCTGTTTCTTTTAAGGCTTGAGCCAGCCAAATCGCACTGTAGCCATTTGATGTACCTATTTCAAGCGCATTTTTAGCATTGCTCATTTTAATTAAAAGGTTTAGAAAATTTGCGCTCTCATTATCTACATTCCAAAAATCTTCGCGTGTTTTATCAAGGGACGACAGTATATCAAGCGTATTTTCATTAAAAAGCATACTATCATTGCTTTTTTTAATTATATTGATATTTTCAAGATTTTCTCTAAATTTCATTTTGCCTATAATTCTTGCAGGTTATGCTGGAAATGCTTATTATTACAGGGACATCTCTTTTGCTCCAACGCCTTTATCTTCAATGATTTCCGCTGGTTTTGGAGAATCTACAATTATAATATTTGAAACATTAACATCAGCATTTTGTTTCTTTGTAATCATCATCTTTTCAAGATTTAAAAGAAGAAATTTTTTAGTCTGAATGCCTGTTATAAGGGCATTTGGCTGATTTGGAATCATTGTAATTTTGGAATAAAAACCAACATTATCAAGTACAATATTCTCTATAATTTTTTGGCTGATTGTGTCGTAAACATTTATGATACTGTCTTTTGAACATAATATATAAATCTTGTTACCATAAAATACAGCATCTGTAGGCTTTTCATTGAGTTTTGTTTCTGCCGTTAAAATATTTTCTTCTTCATTATAAACAGAAAGCTTGTTTTCAGTTCTTGAAACGGCGTAAATATTACCTTTTTTGTAAAGAATCCTTGATAAATTTTTGCCGTCAGCTATATATTTTGCAATATAAGAACCATCTTGTTCTTTTAAACTGAAGATTTTTTGAGTGTTTCTGTCTATAAAAGCTAAAGATTTACCATCATCCGCGATTGCAATTTTTTCAGGCGACTGTTCCAGCTTTATTGCTTTAGAAAGTTTTGCCGAGTTTAAATCTATCATATAGATTGTGCCTGCATTAGCGGAAGCAACATATGCCATATTATTTACATAATCCAAATCTGCATCTTTTGGCATATCATCAAGTGTAATTTGGGTTACCGTTCTTTCATTTGAAAGGTCAACTATTTCAACCGTTTTAGAACCAAAATACATAACAAGAGCAAGTTTTGATTTATTTGAAGCTAAAATTTTAGAAGGAAGCCCGCTTAATTTTAATTCATATAAAGAATTTTTCTTTTCCCCGTCATATACGAGGACAAATTTTGACATATCTGTTGAAATTAAAGCTTTTTTATTTTTAAGCTCAACAAGAGGGGTAATTTTACCTGAATTATCTTTAGTATTGCCAATTTTAGTATCTGTTGCAGCGGTTATCAGGTTATCATTTTTTTCAGGAATGATAAGATTTCCAAGGATTAATTTTAAGCTGTCAGGAACCTGTAAACCCACAGGTACAAGCATATCCTGGGGCATTACCCCAAGTTTTACCTTTAAGGGCAGGTTTTCATTTTTTGTTATAGTGTATTTACCGTTTTTATCTTTCATAAGTTTTAACAATACAAAATTATTGTTAAAAATCATAACCTCAGGCTTATTTTGAGGCATCCTGTTCAGGGGGTATGTATATTCAAGTTTTATATTTTTTTCATCTGTTAACTGTGCCGGATACAAGGGAATATAGGTTGTACCATCAGCAAGTACCAGAACGGAATCAAATCTTTGTGTAGAATTTGGGTAAACCTTTTGAAGGTAAGCCCAAAAATCATCCGGAAGCCTTGATGCCATAGCGCATTGATTAATTAATGCCATCATCATGGTTATTAATAACACTTTAATTTTCATCAAAACTCTCCTTTTTGCTTTTTAGCCTTAATTTTCAGGCAAACAACATTTTTATTTTCCAAGTGCTGTTTTTACTTTTTCCATTATACCGCTTTTATTTGATTCTTCATCCTTCTTTTGAATATCATACAATGCTTTGTATAATTTTTCTTCATCTTTTGAGATTTTTTTCGGGGTAATTATTTTTACCGTTACATAATGGTTTCCCCTTTGGTCATTACTGCCTAAAAACGGCACTCCACGTCCTTTTAAAAGCAGTTTATCAAGATTTTGAATACCGTTAGGTACGTTCATTTCAACCATACCATCTATGGTTTCAACCGTTACTTTGTCTCCTAAAACCGCCTGTGCGGGAGAAATTTCAAGAATTGTATGGATATCTGCACCGTCTCTTATAAATTTTTCAGATTCTTTTACATGAAGAACAATGTATAAATCCCCCGGATTACCGCCGTTTTTACCTGCGTTTCCTTCATTTGAAAGACGGATTTTAGAACCTGTGTCAACACCTTTTGGGATTTTAATTTTCAGCGTTTTATCTTTTAGAATACCGCCTTCACCTTTGCATTTTTTGCAGAAAGATTCAGGGCTTTTCCCTGTACCGTGGCATTTCGGACAGGTTGTAACAGATGTAAAGCTTCCTAAAATACTTCTAACATTTTGCTGAACTCTTCCTTGTCCTCCGCATGTTTTGCAGACGGTTTCTTTTGCATTTTTATCAAAGCCTGAACCGTTGCATTCTTCACAATGTTCAGTATGCTGGATTTTGATTTCTTTTTCAATTCCTGCCATAGCATCCATAAAATCAATTTGGATGTCCATCCTTAAATCAGCACCGCGTTTTGGGGCATTCGGATTTTCTCTGTAGCCGCCAAAACCTCCTCCCATTCCGCCAAAGAATGAAGCAAAAATATCGTTAATATCGCCGAAGCCAAAATCAAACGGTCCTTGTCCTGAATACCCTGCATTTTTGAGCCCGTCTTCGCCGTATTGGTCGTATAGGGCGCGTTTATCATCATCCATCAGGGTCTCATATGCTCTGCCTAATTCTTTAAATTTTTCTTCAGCATCAGGTTCTTTATTAACATCAGGGTGCAATTTTCTTGCTTTTTGTCTGAATGCTTTTTTTATATCATCTTTTGAGGCGTTTTTTTCAACTTCCAGTATTTGATAGTAGTCCATTTGATTTTCCTGTTTTTACTCTTCTTTTTGCTCGTTATTTTGCTCTTCCGGTGCTTCTGTTGCAACATTTACAAATGTTGGTCTTAAAACCTTATCAAAAAGTTTATAGCCTGTTTGTAATTCATCAATTACAGTGTTTGAGGGGTAATCATTAGTCGGAGTTTGCATTACAGCTTCATGGATATTTGGGTCAAATTCTTCACCTTTGGCTTCAATTTTTTTCAAACCAATTTTATCTAAAGTATCGTAAAGCTGCTTGATACCTACATCATAGCTTTCTTTAACTTTGTCACATTCGCTCATATCTGCAACAGATTTTTTAGCACGCTCAAATGTGTCAAGCACGGTAATGATTTTTTTCAAAGTATCTTCGGCACCGTATTTTAAAAGACTTTCTCTTTCCTGCATCTGACGTTTTCTAAAATTATCAAAATCAGCTGCAAGTCTTAAATATTTATTATTTAAACTGTCTAATTCTGCTTGAAGTGCTGCTTCTTTGCCGCCGGGAGTTTCTTCTTTTGCAGTTTCCGGTGCTTCTACCGGTGTTTCTTCGTTGTTTTCAGGTTTTTCTTCAGCAGTTTCTTCCGTAAAATTCTCATCTTTAAAGGGATTATTTTTTTCTTCATCCTCTTTTTTAAACATAATCTTCTCCTTTAAAAGTCACTATTAATAATATTGTAACGTATCAATATCTCTTGTCTAATTATATTAACTTTTTATTAATATTTTAAAAATAAGAAAGTTGAGCTAGGTATTCTTTGAGAATTAGAAACTGCGCAGCTAAATGTATTTTACTTCAAATCCAGGACACAGCGCACAGAACTTGCCCACACACTGCCGCACTTGCCATAAGCTCCGCTGCCGCAAGTATCTGATGTATAACGCCAAGCACCGGAGCCTAGCTCATACACCTGATAAACTGACTCGCTAACCTTTGAACCTGACCATACAAAAAACGGGTGACAGTTAGGGTTACTCGAGCCTTGGCAGCCGCTAATAAGCGCATCGCACCGTGCAGCACCGTAAGAGGAACTTGCACCTGCATCGCAGAGCTGCAATCGTCTGTATTTTGAATTTGCAGAAACGAAATTCAAATCCAGGACACAGCGCACAGAAAGTGCCCAGCTGTTAATACACTTACCATAAGCGTCATTCCCGCAAGTACCTGATACATAACGTAAAGAACCGGAACTTACCTCATAAACCTGGTGATACAAAGAAGTACCAAGCTCGGAGCCGGACCATATATAAAACGGGTAGCAATGGTCTGCCCAAGGGGTACCGGAAACTGCGCCCTGGCAGCCGCCGCTCAGGTTGAGGCACCGTGCAGCACCGTAAGAAGAGCTTAACTCTCTGTCGCAGAGCTGATTGTCTGTACCCTAAAAGGTATCAAATCCAGGACACAGCGCACAGAAAATGTGAGTGAAACAGGGCAGTGACCAGTACCGCAAGCACCGGTAAGATTAATAGAACCGGCATTCAGGTTCGGCGACCAATACTCTGCTCCGCTTGGTGTACCTGACCATAAGTGGTACGGGTAGCATTTGTTAGCCCAATTAGTATTCAAAGCTGCGCCCTGGCAGCCGCCAGCCAAGTAGTAGCACCGTGCAGCACCGTAAGAAGAGCTTAACTCTCTGTCGCAGAGCTGATTGTCTGTACCCTAAAAGGTATCAAATCCAGGACACAGCGCACAGATATGGCCTGCGTAACCGGGTGCCCTGCATCCCCGTAGTTCTCAAAAAAGCTGCCTCCAAGCAGCTCCGGCGACCAAGCCTTAAGATTGCTTACCCGTCTGCTGGACCATAAAATGTAGGGATAACAGTAATCAGCCTCACCATAGCCTTGAGTTGCGCCCTGACAGCTGTGAACCCAGTGGCACTGAGCGGCGCCGTAAGAAGAACTCGCATCTCTGTCGCAGAGCTGCAAACCGACGGTCTGCAGATATCAAAACCAGGACACAGCGCACAGAAAAGGCATAAGTAGGCAGCCTTATCTCCATACCAAGATTGCCGTAGTTAAGTGCGTAGTCATAATACTCGGTACTGCTTGCCTTTGTGCCTGACCATCTGGCAGACGGGTAGCAGGTGTTATTGTAAGCGCCCTGGCAGCTGCTGCCCACCCAGTTACACTGCACTGCACCGTACTTAGAACTCTCATATTGCTCGCATAGCTGCAAACAGTAGTCAGCATTCTGTTAATTTGCAGTAGTTTTGAATTTCTAGCAAAACATAAAACAAATCCAGGACACAGCGCACAGAAAAAGGGATAGTGGCGTCACACCTGCCTGTGCCGTCGCAAGCTATAACAGACGTAAGACCATCGACACCGCTTAAGGCAAAACCTCTGTAAATGCCAGTAGTAATATATGTACCAGTCCACAGATGGTTTGGCCAGCAGCTGCCATCACCAACACCCTGACAACCGTGTCTACTGCTTGCACACTGTGCAGCGCCGTATGAAGAACTTAACCCTCTGTTGCAGAATTTCTTCAAGTATTTGTAGCCTGAATTTATTCTAATTTTGTAATTCTAAAACAAATCCATGACACAGCGTATTACAGCCTAGGGTAATAGGGTGAGACTTCACCCTATGCCTAATATGGCAAGGAGCGAACAGCGCACAGAAAAGGCGTAAACAGCCCGTCTTATCTCCATACTAAGATTGCCGTAGTTAAGTGCATAGTCATAATACTCGGTACTGCTTACCTTTGTACCTGACCACCTAGCGGATGGGAAACAGTTGTTAGCATCTGAGTTACCTGTAGCAGCTCCCTGGCAGCCGCCAGCAAGTCTGTAGCACTGTGCAGCGCCGTACTTAGAGCTATTATCCCAGTCACAGAGCTGTAAACCGGTGGTCTGCAGATATCAAAACCAGGACACAGCGCGCAGAAAAGGCTAATGAGCTTGGACAATAACCAGTACCGCAAGGACCATACGGACGAAAGATGCCTCCCACTAAGTCCAGTGCACGATACTCTGAGCCAGCCGGGGTGCTTGACCATAAGTCGTTCGGGTAGCAGTTGTTAGCGTTTGCAGATATACTATTAGCTGCGCCCTGGCAGCCGCCATAGTACTCCCAACACCGTGCTGCGCCATAAGAAGAACTCTCATACCGCTCGCAGAGCTGCAAACCGTACTCTCTGGATATCAAATCCAGGACACAGCGCACACCAAAGGCGTAGGTGCTAATACACTTACCTGTGCCGTCGCATACTGAAGCAGAAGAAAATGCACCACCTAGCAAACGTATAGCCGTGTAGTAGCCGCTTGCTCTCAAAACGCTTGACCATAAGTGGTCCGGGTAGCAGTTGTTATATGCTGAACCCTGGCAGCCGCCATAACTACCGCATTTTACAGCACCAAATGTAGGGCTTTTACGGTAATATTGCTGTGTTTACCATTAAACATTTTGATGTGGTATTTATACTCTTCAAACCCAGGACACAGCGCACAGAGTGAGTGCCAGTAGCCGGTCGGCATTCGTTAATACCAAATTCGCCTGAATCAAGCCAGCGATACCAATAACAGTTGTTATCCGAGGAGCTTGACCAAACGTGGTGCGGGTAGCAGTTGCTGTTGTAAGCGCCCTGGCAGCCGCCAACCAATGGATAACAGCTTCCTGCGGGTGTTTCGCAAAAATTTGTTTTCACTAACGTTGTCACAAATTTTGCTCAACATCTCCCTCCCACAAAACGTGACGTATAGTCGCCTTTCATACGGCAGGGCCTCGCCACGCAAATGCTTCTTTTTACCAATGCTCGCACATTGGTAAATTTAGCACCGGCTTACGCATACTGTACAGCGCCGTAAGAAACACTGGGCTGGCTGTCGCAGAGCTCTTAAACTGTCTGCTGTGTTTTGCATGGTTTTATGCTCTTCAAACCCAGGACACAGCGCACAGAGTGAGCTGCACCTATTGGATTGCAATTGTTAATACCGAACTGACCGGAGTCAAGCCAGCGATACCAGTAACAACTGTTACCGGAAGAACTTGACCAAACGTGATGCGGGATGCAGTGGTTATCCGAAGTGCCCTGACAGCTGCCATACAAAACTTTGCACTGTACAGCGCCGTACTTAGAGCTCTCATACTTGTCGCACAGCTGTAAACCTGCTGTAAGCTGAAGCAACAAAAAATAGAGCTCAAACCCAGGACACAGCGCACAGCGAAAGCATAACCAGAAACACACTTAGCATACATACCTGTGCCGCAGAAATTGGAATCATAATGCAGATAACCATTGTAAAGCCCATAACCTCTGTGGTAAGAGCTGCCTTCAACCTCTGAGCCTGACCATAAATCGTACGGGTAGCAGTGGTTAGCTTCGTTGTTACCTGTAGCTGCGCCCTGGCAGCCGCCATGCAAGTAATAACATCGTGCAGCGCCATAAGAGGAGCTTGAGTCCCTGTCGCAGAGCTGTGTAATAAAATAGCCTGCTTTGAATGAATATTTGAGATATCAACGTACGCTGTGTCTAAAATTAGGTAAGTACTTTGGTTTAACGGCATAAACTCTGTTAAACGGTTATTTATGTGTATTTTACATAAATATGAACCGCTAAAATATTGACTCAGCGGCCTTACCGACGATTTGAAAAACCCTCTCTACCTTAATCCTTAAACTAAAGTACTCTGGGGGTGTCTAATTTTATGATAAGGGTGTGTTTTTATTTTTGCAAATTATAAACATAGCGTTATAAAATTATTCTAACGGTAAAATCCTTGTTATGAGCTATTTTTGTACCCCGTTAGCTAAAATAGTGCATTCATTTTTATTTATATCAACAATTGCCCAGCGCACAGGCTCAAGCCCTGCTTCTTTTATGGCGTTTTCAATAGTGTCAATTTCAGGCAGAGTGCCGTTTTTGAGATTTAAATTTATCTTTTTTTCGATTATAGTCATATTTTAGATGTTTTCTTTACAAGATATTTATTAAATTAGGCTAAAAGCCTTATCGAAACTGATTTTTGCACGTTAGAGCGTTATAAATGCTTTCTACATCAGTATTCCAGCCATACAAGCTGAAACATAAGAAGCAAATGTCCCGCAAATTAAAGCTTTTATGCCTAATTGCGCCAGCTCTGCACGTCTTGTAGGTGCAAGCTCGCCTATACCGCCGATCTGGATAGCTATTGAGCCAAAATTTGCAAAGCCGCAAAGGGCAAAACTAGCTATGGTCAAAGCTTTTGGCGTTAAAACATCCTTTAAGGCTGCTAAATCGGTATATGCAATAAATTCATTTAATACTAATTTTTCGCCCATAAGAGCACCTACTGTTGAAACATCAACAACCGGCACACCCATAACAAGTGCAAAAAGGCTGAAAAATGCTCCCAATATGGTTTTCAGGCTCAAATGGTTTAGGTCTAAAAATGGCAGCGACATATGAAGTGTGTTTGAAAGGAAGTGCCCCAAACCCCCTAGAATCCAGTCTATCATAGCAATTAACGCAAGGAGTGCAATAAGCATTGCAATAACATTTAATGATACTCTCATACCGTCTGATGCGCCATGGGCTATGGCATCAATTAAGTTTACATGGGTTTTTTCAATATTTACGGAAACTTTATCTTTGGTTTTGCTTTCTTCTGTTTCAGGGTAAACAATTTTTGAAATCACTAAAGCCCCCGGAGCTGCCATAATAGAGGCTGCAAGCAGGAATTTAGCGGGAACGCCCATAGCGATGTAAATTGCCATTACACCCCCTGCAATACAAGCCATTGAGCCTGTCATGCTGGCTAAAAGCTCTGATTTTGTTGCAGTTGCAAGGTATGGACGAATCATAATTTGGGCTTCAACCTGTCCTACAAAGGCGCTTGCTATGTTTGATAGGGCTTCTGCGCCTGATACGTTCATTATTTTATACATAATTTTGGCGAAAAACGCTACTACACGCTGCATTATGCCAAAATAGTAGAGAATATTTACAATTGCCATAACAAAAATTATGGTTGCCATCACCTTTATTGCAAATAAAAACGAAGCTCCTGGGTAAAATAGTTCATCTATACGGGCTCCTGAGTTGTTTAAGAACCCGAAAACAAAGTCTGCACCTGAGTTTGAGAAATGTAGAATTTTTTCAATTCCTATTGCTAAAATCTCAATTATTTTTTGTCCTAAAGGCACTTTTAGAATAAAAACCGCAAGGAAAAATTGGAGTAAAAGTCCTGATATTACTGTCTTTAGGCTTATTTTCTTCTTATTGTTTGACATCCAAAAACAAATACCAAGTATTACAATTATGCCAAAAATTCCAACAAATCTTTCCAATTTCTTCTTCCTTTTCTTACTGCGGCGGGGATTTCCGTGGTGTATATAAAGGATGCTCCTAAGCCACTTTTATTATATTCTAAAGAGTTTTAACTTTGCAAGAGATTTTTTAGACTGTTTTACTACAGGTTTTGAACTGCCTGAAATATAGTTATATTCAATGTTTTAATGGTTACTCCTCAAATGCAACAGGAGTAGTAGTTTTAAGGGTTCTAACAAGTTCTAAATCAATATCTGCGTATATTGCATCATCTTCATTGCCGGCTTCGGCTAAAATATCTGCCATTGGAGATATTATCATTGAATTGCCTATATTGCCCAATGGGTCTGCGTTTCCACATTCATTTGATGACACAAAGTATACAAGGTTTTCAGCAGCGCGTGCAATGCTTAGGGCTCTAAATACCCTTGCATTTTGTTCTTTTTGACCTTTTATACTTTTTAGATATGCCCAGGCAGCAGGATTTACAATGATTTCAGCACCATTTTGTGCGAGTTTTTTATAGTGGAGCGGGTATTTTATATCAAAACATATTGCAAGACCGACTTTTGCAAAGTCTAAATCTACAACCACAGGCTTGTTTTCGCCCGGTGTAATTCTTAAGTTTTCTGTTCCGCCAAAATATTTAAAAAGGTGGATTTTATTATATTTTGCAATGGTTTTTCCTTCTCTGTTTAATACAAACATAGTGTTATAGAGCTTTTCGTCTTCTTTTGTAATTATGGTACCTGCAGCGATATTTACACTATATTTTTTTGCAAAATTTGCTACAAATTCTATTGGGGCACCGCCGTCTTTTGGTGTTGGGAAATCGACATATTTGTGCGAAACCCCTGTTGTAAAAAATTCAGGTAAAACTATTAAATCAAGCTTTTTATTACCATTTTCTTTTACAAAATTTTCTATTATAGTTTTAACTTTTTTTAAATTTTTATCAATTTCATTTAATACCGGCTCAAACTGTATGCTTAAAATTCCTGCCATTAAAAACTCCTTCGTGCACTTGTTTTAGATAATTATAGCATTTGATTTTGTTTTGTAAACTTTTGTAAAAGTGTTTCATAGAATCATAAAGTTTAATTTAATGTGTGCCGATATAGAACATGTAATAAGCCATTAATCCGGCAAATCTAAGATGACAATTTTAAATTAAAGAACAAAGGAGTGCTTTAAAACAATGGGTATGTCTGCAAGCCAAGGCCGCTTCTTAATGCTGACGGCACAAAAGAGCAATAATGAATTTCAAGCCCAGTCTATTACGTTTCAACGTATGATGCTTGCTGAAAATGTTGACGGCTGGACAGAAGAATACAATGATGCTATGCAAAACAGAACCCTTTTGTATGGGCAGGCTAACCAAAACAGCACTTCAATAAATTATAATGCAAGATTACACTACGATGACATTATAAGAAGCGACAAAGAAGGCGGTATGAGTATGTCTTTGGTTTCCGCTACTTCAAATAAAATCGTGGTTCCTTCTCTTCCGGACCCTATGCCTGAGGGTAAAACAAGGGATGATTATTTTTTATGTCCTGATGTAAATGATGCAGATTTCCTGGAAAAGAACCTGCGTGAAGGTAATTTCTTATTTGTTATGAAAGATATGGAACAAATAGGCAAGTACAATACAAAAGATTTAGAAACTATGCTGTACAGCGACAGCAAGCTGGCTCAGTATATTACGGATAATGAAGATAAAACGGATGATTCTGAGGCACAAAGTCTTTATGATAAGAGAATTAAAGAATTTCATAGAGCAGATAAGCTTTTGGAATGCGAGCTAAAAAGACTTGAAACAGAACATAGTGCGCTTGAAACAGAGATTGAAAGTGTTCAAAAAGTTATTAAAGAAAATGTAGAGACAAGCTTTAAGACTTTTGGGTAGTTCCACATAAGAGCTTAAGCTTGTGAATTTATCCTATGCTGCTAAAAATCAGATAGGCATAGGTAAAATAAAATTGAATACAAAAAACACAGGGCTTTATAATGACCTGTGCTTTAAATAAATTTACTCCATTGTTCATTTTAGATGCCCCATTTTTTGGGGCTTTTTATTTACATTTTTTAAATACCCTAAACAAGAATTTAAGGGTTTAAATTAAAACATATCATATTCGGTTACATTGAGTCTGTTGCCCAAAGTTTCTGTAGCATGCGGGTTTCCGCCTAAGCCTACTTCTGCCATTTGAGCCTTCTTTTGCGCAATAAATGATACTGTACCTTGTCCTTCATAGGCTTCTGCTGTGTGGCTTATCGGGGCTGCTTTGGTAAACGGGTTTACCCCGGTTACCTCAGGATTTGCCTTAGGTGCCTGAACGTTGTTTTTAAATTGATTTGCATTTTTTCCGTTTTCGCCCTTGAATTTGGTCTGATACATTTCAGAGGCGAGGAATGCATTGTAATTACTTGTAATTGGTGTTGCCATTTTGTTTTTTAAACTCCTACAATTAAATAAAAACAATTTCTCTTCAAAAATTTCAAAATTTAAACTTTATGTTACAAAAGTTAACATTCTTACAATAATGCTTTTAAGCTTCCCTGTTGGGGGATGGGGATAATTTTTTATGATACAAAATATAGCTATAATCCAAACGAAAGGAAAGGTTAATGAGATTCAGCCTTATTAAAAGAGAGCCGTCTTTTTTCTTTGAAAATATGCATGAAGACTTGCAAAGGTTTTTGAAAGATACATTTGGCGATATTGAACCATCAGATTCAAATATGCCTATGATACGTAATTTCCGCCCTGCAGTTGAAATTTCCGAAACAAAGGAATGCTATAACATAAAAGTAGAATTACCTTGTGTTAAAAAGGAAAATATCTCTTTAGCTTTAACGCCTGATAATGTTATGATTTCAGCGGAATCAAAGTTTGAAAAAAATAATGAAAATGGGGAAGAAAAGGCTGATATTAAATATTCAGAATTTCGTTACGGTAAATTTTCAAGAAATATAAGACTTGAGCATCCTGTACGTTTAGAAGATGCTGACAGCGAATTTAAAGACGGGGTATTATATATTAACCTTAAAAAAGTTGAACCTAAAAATGAAGAGGTTAAAAAGATAGATATAAAATAATTTCAGGCTACCTTTATTCAGGGGAGCCGGTTGGCACTAAAGAACGGATACCTTAACAAAGGAAACCCAAGATTGTTTAGGGGATTGTTAACGGTTCAAAAATGTTCTTTCAGTGAACCAAAAGACGGGGATGTGCTTTTAGCTCCCCGTCTTTAAATTTTTATTATTAATTTGTTCTTAAAACCGTATTAAACGTTGCTTTTTGGTGCAAAATCTTTAGAAAGTTCTTCTCTTATGTGTTCGCAATCAACATATTCAATAGGTGCACCGGTTTCTTTTTGCAGATAAACATCTTTTATTCCTGCTTGAACTATAAATCTTTTACATAGGATGCAGATAAAATTGTGCCCGTAAATATACATTGTAGCACCCTTGCATCTATCTTGCCCTGCCTGGATTATGGCATTTTGTTCGGCATGGATTGAGCGGCAGGTTTCATATCTTGTACCTGACGGTATTTTATTTTCAACACGGTAACAATACCCAAGTTCCAGGCATGAAACTACTTTTGAAGGGGTACCGTTGTAACCTGTAGCTTTAATTTTTTTATCTTCTCCAACAATAACAGCGCCTACCTGTGCCCTTAGACAATTTGACCTTGAAGCGCAGGTTTTTGCAATTTCTAAAAAATATTCATTCCAAGGCTTAACCATAAAATTCCTTCCTTGCTTTTGTTATTTGGTTTTCAAAAATATTATACAGCAATTAAAGAATTGTTGTCATATTTTCTCTTTTTTTGGAGGATGAGTTGTTTGTGTTAATGCCATCCCAGTTTTCAGATGGGGAAATTCTTATGTTATAGCCTAGAATTGTTGTAATGTCTCGCAATTCGCTCCATTTAACTGTATCTGTGTTTAATTTTCTTGAAAGATTTGACTGTGTGAAAGAATATCCAAAGCGCCTGTTTAGTTCTTCAGCAAGTTTTGTTAAAGAAATGTCTCTCATAAGGAGCATTCCTTTAATTAAATGTTTTGTGCTTATATCTCTTCCATGCATATATCAATAATGATGTTATTGAGGGAGTAAAGTTGATTTTTTATACTAAATTTGATATGATTATATCAAATATGATATAAATTAAAGGTTCTAAAAATGTTAAATTTGTTCATCGTTTCAAGGGCTTTCCTTAGCCCTAAGGCTTTTATGTCTAAAATTTCAGGTTTTTCTAATTATAAACTAAATGTAAAGAAACTTAAACTGCCCATATGGGCATTACCCATCCGAAAATCCTTTGCTTTTTCCCTTGTCGAAATGCTTATGGCATTATTGGTAGCATCGCTGCTTTTAGCAGCGCTTGCCCCTGTTATGACAAAGAGGATGAATGAAGCAGATATAAAAGTAATGAGCCAAGCAGCAGATTATGACAAAAATACTGTTTTTTCAGTTTTTACAACTGATACAAATTTTAACATACCTATAGATGCAAACCAGGTAAGAATTACAATGATGGGCGGCGGCGGAGCAGGCGGAGATGCTTATTATGAAAACAAAACATTTACGTCTTCTCAAAGTTGGACTGTGCCTCAAAATGTTACTAAATTGAGGGTATTTATGGTGGGTGCCGGAGGTGGAGGGGCGTCAGGTGGAGGTAGCATAAAAACAAGTTATGCTGATATACCTGCATTAAATGGTGCTGATGGCAGTATAACAGAGGCGGGAGCATATGTGTTTGCGGATAAGATAACCCCGCCAAGTAATTATAAGGCTCCTGAATTTCCATCTACCTGTAAAAATACGGGTGTTATAAATCAATGGACTATGGTATCAGACAGCGATACAAAGATTGCGCCAAATACAGTTTTTAAGAAAGTTGGCGGAAATGGAAAAACAAATGTCACACTTACAAAAGTGACTGCATGTGGAGCAGGAGGTGGCAGAGGTTATAATAGTATGCCTGGTGGAACGGGAAGCTATGTTGAAAATCAAGCACTAAATACCACAACTGCTGCTTCTAATATATATTTAGCAGTTGGTGAAGGTGGAAAAAGTGGTTCTAAAACCAGCGGTAGTATTAATAACAATTACGGCGGAGCTGGTGCGGTTGTTCCAGGGGGTGCCGGTGGCAACAGCTTTCTTGGCGGCGGTAATGCTAATAGTGGAGGCAATGCAAGTGGCAGTGAGAGTGTATCAACAATCAGGGGTGGAAATGGAGGAAGCAGCAGTGCGAGTTATAATTATAATAATGGTGGCGCAGGCGGCAAGAGTGCAGGGGGTGGCAAATACATAGGTACCGGTGGCGGTGGAGGTGGCGGTGGTGCAACCACAATATTGACTGGTGCTGCAAATACAAGCGGTAAAATAATATTTCAAGTTGGTGGTGGGGGCGGCAGCGGAACACAGGGCAGTGGTTGTGAAGGAAACGGATATAGCGCAGGTGGCGGTGGGGGCGCAGGCGGTGGTGCATATGGTGGTGCAGGCGGAAGTGGAGCCATTGGCGGAGGTCCAAATGCAGGATTTGGTAATATAACTGGGGGCGGGTATGGTGGTGCTGGCGGAGGCAGCTGGAATCAAGGCAGTGGAGGTATTGGCGCAACAGGTGGTACGTATGGTACCCCAGGAACAGGTGGCAGGTATGGCGGTGGAAATGGTGTCGGTGGAAAAGGAAGTGCAAATGGAACTGAGGGAAATAGTTATTCTGTTATTGGCGGAGGAGGAACTGGCGGCGGCGGAGGCGGCGGAGGCTATGGCGGAAGTAATGGCTGCGGGTGGGCACAGGGCGGCGGAGGCGGCTGTGGACTAGGTGGAGAGGCTAGTAGAATATTTAATGATTCAAACTGTGTATCTGGTGACCCTGCTAGGCCAGGTGCGATTAAAGTATGGTACAACGTCCCTGCTGTATCAAACGGTTTAAAATGTGATTACTATGTTCAGGCAAATTCTGGCGGTGGAGGCGGTGCCGGACAAATCTGGATAGGGGAAATAGATGTTACCCCAGGACAAGTAATAAATATGAATATTGGCGTTGGTGGTAATAAAACAACACAAGATGTCTATAATGTGAATGGTAATGACGGTACTGCAACCTCAATTACGGTTGGAGGTAATGTATATTCTGTATCAGGCGGAAAGGGTGGAAAATATGAAAATGATGATACATATATACAAAATAGCGGCGGTTATGGCGGTGGCATAAAAACGACAAATTTTAGCAGTAGTGCAAGATACAATAATTGGACCAATATTGATTTTGGCACCGGAGGTGGCAACGGTAGTCAAGGAAATATCGTGTCGAATGGTGCTGGTGGCGGAAATGGCGGTATATCATATGATTTAAAAGGCTCAGTACTACAAGGCGGAGTTGGCGGCGGTGTGCACTCTGATGGAATGGATGCTGCTTCAAATAGTTATGGTGCAGGCGGAGGCGGCGGAGGAGGCGTAACTGTACTTGGTTCTGGTTCGGGTCGTGGTGGTAAAGGCGCTAATGGCTATATATACATTGAATGGGGCGGTTCAAATGGCGGAGGAGGTACCGTGGGTGAATTTACACAGATGACGGTAAGTAACCTTGAAGGCGATACAAGCAAAAGGGTTATGAAAATAAGAATTGGCAGAGGCGGCGGTGTTTTAAAAACCCAAAATGATGAAGATTCTGATTTATTTGAAGAATCCACAATCGGGGAGAATGGAAATGGCGGAACTACAAGTATCAGCGTAATTTCAGGAGGAAAAACTATAAGGGGTACAGCAAAAGGTGGAATTAAAGGAAACAATGGCACAATGGATACGGGAGTCCATGCAGAGAAAAAGCTGCTTCCAAATGGGTATTCAAATCTTTATAAAGAATATGTGCAATCAAATATGAATATCGTGATGGGACAGGAAGGCAGCAGCGATTATGGTGGCATGGGCGGATATCTTGCCTGCTTATTAAAAACCAAAGACAAAGATGGTAATATTGCCTGTGCTGCAAGCGCTAAAGCAAATGATAGTACAAATAATTCAGCCGGTCCCATTAGACCAGGCTGTGGCGGAAGCAGTATATTATCTCCTTTATATGAAGAAATATGCAATATTACAAATACAGGAGTTTCTGCAAGCGGAAATAACGGGGTATTTGGAGGAGGCGGAGGTGGTGGTGCCGTACTTAATAATACGGGAGGAAACGGCGGCAAAGGCGGAAACGGTTTTGTAATTCTTGAATATAAGAGTACGACACTAGATTAAAAAGTATTTACGATAAACAATTTTTCTAGGGTATTGATTTTGTAACCTTTCAATACCCGTTTTTTTATGAAAATTACGGCTTTAATGAAATTATTTTGGTTATAGAACGGTGCAATAAAATGCACCCTGCGGTCAGTTAAGAAATTTATTTAGTTTATTAATTAAATTGTTTAATTGTTTTGCAAGAGTTTGCGCTTTTATAGTGTCGTCTTCATTTTTCAGGAAAGCCGGTAGAATCTTTCTTAAATCTTTTGACGGAATATCCATTCTTGTTGTTGAATCTTCAAACCAAACATTAACTCTTAAATGCATTTTTCTTTCCTTTTCTTATTGTGTGCTAATATAATTCAATACACAATAAACATAGCAGGAACATTCCGCAGCTTGTTATAATGATGATTCAAATTGCAATATATTACTTAAAATACAAGTTATTAATCCACTATTGCATCTTTTGGAACAACGGTAATGCCGCCTTCTGAAACAAAGAATCCGCGTTTAAGGTCTTCTTCTCTATTAAATCCGATTTCTGTATATGGCGGGATTGCTACGTTTTTATCAATGATTGCGCGGTTAATTCTTGAATGACGTCCTACTTTAACGTTTTCAAGCAAGATTGAATTTGAAATATTACAAAAACTGTTGATATGCACTTTTGGTGATAAAACACATCCTGAAAGCGAACCGCCTGATATAATACATCCTTCAGATACAAGTGAGTTTTTAGCAACGCCCACCCTTTTATCTTCATCCCAGATAAATTTTGCGGGAGGGAAATTGTAGTTAAATGTACGCAAAGGCCAATCTTTTGAATAAAGATTTAATTCAGGGTCATAGTCTAATAAATCCATATTGGCCTGAAAATAACTGTCGACATTTCCTACATCTCTCCAGTAGCCTTTTTCAGAGGGAGTCATTCCCGGAAATTCATTTTTTGCAAAATCGTAGATGAATACTTTTTTACCGGAATAGAGCATATTAGGGATTATGTTTTTGCCAAAATCGTGGGCAGAATTTTCATCTTTTGAATCTTTGCAGACTTCATCAATTAAAATTCCTGATTTAAAAATGTAATTTCCCATTGAAGCAAGGCACATATTTGGTACACCGGGGATATGTTTGGGTGCTGTTTTTGGTTTTTCGATAAAACCTGTTAACTGCCAGTTTTCATTTACCTCGATTATGCCGTATTCGCTTGCAAGTTCAATCGGGATAGGAATTGCAGCGATTGTAAGGTCGGCTTCTTTTTTATTATGGTAATCAAGCATTTGGCGGACATCCATTTTATAGATATGGTCGCCTCCAAAGACGCAAATATTACCATAATTACCGTCTGTTATCTGGTTAATATTTTGATATATAGCATCTGCCGTACCTTTGTACCAGTTGCCGTCTGTTCTCATTTGCGCTGGTACACAGTCAACATATTGACCAACCGAAGCTGAAAGGTTCCAACCCCTTGATATATGTTTATTTAAGGAGTCTGATTTATATTGGGTTAATACTTTTATTTTATAAAAACCTGAATTTACAAAATTATTTAGAACAAAATCTATGATACGATATCTGCCGCCAAAAGGAACAGCGGGTTTTGCTCTATCGCGGGTTAAAGGGAAGAGTCTTTTTCCTTGTCCGCCTGCAAGTATCATTGTAAGAACCTTGTCTTTGTACACTTTATTATCCTTTTATAAATCTGTATTTCTATTATATTTTTTAAAAATCCTTTATGCAAATTTGTAACATAAAATTTGCACTAAAAAACCGCCCGGTAGTTTATTATAAGGGCGGTTTGATAATTTTAATTATTTAATTTATACAGCTGCCTGTTTTTTTAAATAACATTCTTTACAATAGATTTCTTTTCCTTCAATAGGCTTAAAAGGAACTTTTGTTTGTGCGCCGCATTCAGAACAAACAGCTTCATACATTTTTTTTCTTGAGTTTCTTTGTCTTCTGTCTTTTCTGCATTCGGGGCATCTTTTTGGTTTATTCACCAATCCCTTTTCAGCATAAAATTCTTGTTCCCCTACTGTGAACACAAATTCTTGTCCACAATCTTCACATTTTAGGGTTTCGTCTTGGTACATTGTTTTTGGTCTCCTTTGTTAGTAAATTAATTTCAAGCCTTGGAATAAATCTAAAGAAAAATCTATTGCCTAAAGAATTGAATAAATATATTGTAGCCTCTTTTTTCCCCTTTTGCAATAGGCTGTACTTTACTAAGGGAAAAATAACACGCAGGGGCTAAAGTGTGTGTAAACTTTAAACCTTTACAAATTCTATAAGTTTGGGGGTTTGGTTTATATCAAAAAACATAGAACCGCTTTGTTTAAAGTTTTCAGGGTTATGTGAAACATAAAATTCAAACGTATTTTTTTTGTTTTGGCTTTTATTTAATTCATCTTGTATGGATTTTATTAACAGTTTAGCAGGGTCAATAAATTCAATCTCAGGTGCAAAACGTTTGAATATCGGTACAAGATATGGAAAATGAGTGCATCCTAAAATTATTTTTTTGCAGTCTGTTTTTTTGAAATATTCGATTTTATCTTCAATATATTTTAGGCTTTGCGGGTCGTTATACAGTCTTTTTTCAACTATTTCCACAAATTTTTGGCATTCAAGCTCAACAATATTTATTTTTGGGTTAATTTTTCCGATTTCTTTTGTATATGCAAGACTTTTTACTGTAGCATTTGTTGCCATCACTCCAATGGTTTGGGTTTCGTCTTTAAAATATGGCGCAGCATATTGAATCAAAGGATAAATTTTTATCCTGTCAGAAAATTGCGCCCGCAAATCTTCATATACGAGTGCAGAAGATGTATTGCAAGCCATTATGGCGCAATCAACCCCTTTTTTTATAAAAAATTCCATTATATCTTTTGTGAACGATAAAATTTCTTCTTTTGTTTTTGTGCCGTAAGGAACGTTTTTTGTATCGCCAAAGTATACAAAATCATCGCTTATGCCTGAATTTATTAAAGCCTTTAATACGCTTAATCCACCAACTCCTGAATCAAACAGACCTATCATTCTTTTTCTTTACCTCTTGTTTTTAAATATTCCATAACCCCGTCAGTTATTGCTTTTGCAATTTCAGATTGTCTCTTTTGTGTGATTATGGCTTCTCTTTCATCTGCATTTGAAATAAATCCTATTTCAACAAGAATTGCAGGTGCTTCAGTATGATTTATAACATAAAACTGAGACTTAAACAAACCTCTGTCTTTTGTTTTCCACTTATTGAAATTTTTCTCCAAATGAGAGTGGACAATTTTTGCATATTCAACACTGTCTTGCTTCCACCAGTGGGTTTCAACCCCATAGATAGCATCGTTTACGCTTGAATTTACATGGATGCTTACAAAGACATCAGGGCTTGTTTCGTTTGAAATATCGCATCTTTCCTGCAGGGACACAGTTTTATCTCTATCCAGCGTCATTGTGGTTTGAACATTTTTATTTTGAAGATTTTTTTCAACCATTTTTGCTATAGCAAGTGTTATATTTTTTTCATAAATACCCACTCTTGTGGCGCCCACATCTGTGCCGCCATGTCCTGCGTCAATTACAACCTTATAAAGATTTGAAATTGAAGGTTCTTTTTTCTTTGCTTTTGAAATAGTTGCTTCATCTTCTTTATTTTCTTCTTTTGGTGCTTCTTTTTTCTTTATAACAGCTTGCAGAGATTTAGCGTTCGGGGTGGATTTTACCTGAATATTCAAAACATTTTCATCCAAAGGAAAAACAATTCTCAATTTATCAAGAGCTATTTTTATATTTTTGATATTTTTATCATATTTTAAAAGTTCATTCAGTATATTTTCACTAATAGATGATACGTTATTAAAATCAATATAAAGATTTTTATTCTCTTCAAAAACAGAAAATGCAACAGGTTCTGTTAAATTAAATTCGATTGTGGATGATATTATTTTTTCCTTTTTATTTTCTTCATTTTCTTTTTCATTAATGGTTTCATCTGTTATATTTATTGATTTTATGGTGCTTTGGGTTTCCGTAATTTTAGAATTTATAACATCAGACCTTTTTGCAATATAAATATTTTGCAAATCAGGCGAGATAACCGCGCGATAATTTTTAGCATCATTCCCTTGTATTACAAGCCTTGCAACGTTTGTAGAATTTTGTCCGAGCCTCACGATTTCTTTTGGTTTCAATGTGCCTTCACTGTCAATTTCCGGTGCTCCTATTGTAAAGGTTCTATTTCTTAAATTGCGCGCCAAAACAGTGTCGTCAAAATCTATTACCATTCTATTCGGGTTATCAAGAAATATTGCAGGTTTTAAGCTTAAAAATCCTGTTCCTTTAATTGTGATGCCGTTTGGATTTTGTGCGATTGTTTCTATATAAAATTTGGATTGCAGCTTGTACTCTTTTTCTTGTGCTATTTTTTCATTGTTTTTTTCAAACATTTTATTTAGTTCGGCTTTATTATCCTGAACATTACTTACCGGCACTATTGTATCGGGGGCTGCAATTGATGCTGTTGTATTTTGAAAAAAAACAGTTCTGTCTTCATCATTTGTATTTGAATATATTATTTGATAATTTGATGTTTTATTTAAACTGTTTGAATAACGTATAACTATGCCTTTATCATTTGCTATGCAATTAAAATTGCCGTTCGGCGTATTTTCATTTGCATAGGTAAAAACTATTCTTACTATATTTGGGTTTGTTTGAAACTGGGACATTCTTACTGTTTTAAATATTGAATTTTTTAATTCATAATTTTTTGTCGCCCCGCCTTCAACTGTTGCATTAAAGATATCAACATAGGCACGGTTAGGTTCTTTTAAGAAACCCTTTTTGATTTCATTATGGTTTATTATCTTTTCTTCCGGTGCAGAGGTTTCAATAGTTTCTGCCGTTTTTTTTAAATTTATTACACCATCTGATTCTATTAAGATTAAATTATCGGAGTTATCAAACTTTAAATCTTTAATTTTTAAAGATGAAGCAGCTTGTGCTGCATTAATATTGGAGGCAAACACTAAAAGAAGCGCTGCTATAAATAATAATGAAGATAAAAATTTATATGATTTTTTAATCATATGCTTTATATGGTTAAATGTCGGCATAACAAAAAGATAATACACTGTATTTTTGAATAAGGCTAGTTTATTAACTATATTAACCGAGTGTTTAATTATTTTAATTATTTACAAAATATTAAGTTAAGAGTTGTAAAAATGAATTTGTTCATAAATGCCAAAGGGCATGGTCAATTGTAAAAATTTTTAACAAGAAATAAGCTTGCATAGCATGTTTGGTTGTTATTTACTATATTCAAGTCAAGGAAAAAGCGGTCACAAAAAAGAGGAAAAAGAGATTGAAAGGAGTGATGGCTCAGGCTGTTTGGTTAGAGGACAGCAAATTTTACGGAAAAAAAAGGAATGAAGAGAATTTAAAAGAGTATTAACAAATTTAAAAGAATTTAAAAAAAGTAAAGCAAAGGCTGCTAGACTTTGCGGAGTGGGAGAAGAAAAAAATTATAATGAGCACCTGAAAATTTAAAAGGTGCTTTTTGTTTATCTGTATTTAAATGGTTGGTTAGAGAAAAGAGCAGGAACTTGTTATTTTAGGGACAGTCCCGGCTGTTTATATTATATATTTGATTTTAATTTTGCTCCGCGCCTCTTTAATGCCCTAAAATAACAAGTTCCTGCTCTTTTTGACATATTATATTTTTAATATATTTTTATCTTGAATTAGAAATACTGGTTTAGCCCGAATTGGTAAATTTTATTAATTACTTAACTTGATTTTGTTTTTTTGTTAGAATATGAATGAATATAATTAATTGAATTAGCAAAATAGAAAATACAGGGATTATATAAATGAAAAACAAAATCATTCTCTTTTGGGCGATTGTATTAATAGTTATATTGTCGCTTGTTACAATATGGAAAAAACCAACCTCGCTTGGTTTAGACCTTGTTGGCGGTTCAAGATTGATGCTTGAAGCGCAAACATCTGATACCGTTAAAAAGATTACACCTGAAATTATGGACAGTTTACAATATGCAATTGAAAACCGTGTAAATGCTTTAGGTGTTGGTGAAACGGTTGTACAAAAGGTTGGTGAAAACAGGCTTTTAATTGAAATACCTAATATTTCAGATACTGCTAAGGCTAAAGAATTTTTAGGTGAAACTGCTGAGTTAGAATTTAAAGAGCCTGCTGGTACTGATGCAAATGGCGAGCCCATATGGAAGACAACCGGCTTAACAGGTAAGGATTTAAAGAAATCATCTGTTGCAACGTCTCAATCAGGAGAATGGATTGTATCTTTGGAATTTAACCCGGAAGGTGCTAAAAAATTTGGTGCTCTTACAAGAAGGCTTGTAGGACAGCCTATGGCAATATTCTTTAATGGGAAATTGCAATCTGCACCAAGGATTAATGAAGAAATTACAGGCGGCAACGCCCAAATCACAGGCGGAGGCGACGGCTTTGAATATAAACAGGCAAAAGAAATGGTTGACCTTCTAAATGCAGGAGCACTTCCTGTAGGCGCTAAAATTATTGAAGAGAACTCAATCGGACCTACTTTAGGTGTTGATAGTATTGCAAAATCAAAATTTGCAGGACTTATCGGACTTTCTTTAGTTATGATATTTATGATTCTGTATTATAGATTACCGGGTGTTATAGCTTGTATAGCACTTTGTATTTATAGTGTTATAGTTTTTGCAATATTTAAAATAATTCCTGTAACTTTGACACTGGCAGGTATTGCAGGGTTTATTCTGAGTATCGGTATGGCAGTAGATGCTAATATCTTGATATTTGAACGTACAAAAGAAGAATTAAGGGCGGGAAGAAGCTTATTTACCGCAATTAATTCAGGTTTTGACCGTGCATTTACAAGTATTTTTGATTCAAATATGACCACAATTATTACATGTATTATTCTTTATGTTTTAGGTACAAGTATTGTTAAGGGATTTGCTCTAACACTTGCAATCGGCGTTTTAGTTAGTATGTTCTCAGCAATTACCGTTACCAAAAACTTTATGCACTTAATGTTTGGTACAGGAGAATTGAAGCATCCTGCATTATTCGGGCTTAAGCAATCAGATATCCAAAATGCTTTTGTCGCAACTGAAACCAAGAAAGAAAAAGCAAAATTCGGTGTACTTGATTAAAATTTTAACAGGTAAAAGTACTGAATGGCTGCATATAGAATATTTAATGAAAATTCTTTAAAAGGAGATATATAAAAAAATGGCAAACCCTAATTTAATGAACCAAAAACAAATAATAGATGTTGTAAAATTCAGATGGCTCTGGCTTGCAATAAGTGCTGTGCTTTTAATTCCTTGTGTTGCAGCAATTATTTATCTTATGGCAACACAGGCTAATCATGCTCCTGTTAAATTGGGGATTGATTTTACGGGCGGTACAATTTTACAGTATGCGGTAAAAGGAGATGTTACCGTTAATGATATCGGTAAAATCAGAGAAGAAATGGTAAAAGAAGGGTTTATGACCCCTGTTGTTCAAAATATCAATAACGATAATGCAGGACAGGTTTCAGAGGATGGTATTAAAAACATCATCTCTGTTAAAACAGGGTTTATTGATGATAAAACCGGCGAAACTACAAATAAAATCAGCGATATAGTATCCGGCACCGTTGATTCTGCCGAGCTTGTCCAAACAACATCAGTTGGTCCGTCTTTGGGTTCTGAATTATTGAAAAATTCTGTTGTAGCGTTGCTTTTAGCGTTTTTAGGGATTGTTGTTTATATATCATTCAGGTTTAAAACGGATTATGCTGTGATTACTTTGTTATCACTTGTACATGATGCTTTGTTTGTAATCGGTGTATTTGCAATTATGTCCATATTTTCAAATGTTTATGTGGATGCTTTATTTATAACGGCAGTACTTACTGTTGTAGGTTTTTCTGTGCACGATACAATTGTTGTATTTGACAGGGTTCGTGAAAATAACAGATTTTTAGCTAAAAAATACACATTTAATGAGATTGTAAATGCTTCTGTTAATCAAACTTTAGCAAGAAGCTTGAATACTTCAGTTACAACCCTTTTAACCTTAGGGGCACTTTATTTCTTTGGCGGTTCAACCACAAAAGAATTTATTTTTGCTATGATTTTAGGTATTGCAGTTGGTACATATTCAAGTATTTTCTTTGCAAGTGTGCTTTTAGCCTGGGATAAAGAAATAAGAGATAAAAAAGCTCTAAAGAAAGCTGCAGCATAGTTTTTATAAAAATTTGACAAAAAAGGGCGGCATTAATCATACCGCTCTTTTAATTTAAAAAAGGAAGAAGTTTTGCAAAAAGAAGTTAAAAAATATCCAACACTTGCGCAATTTGTGTCTGAAACAAGAGAAAAGATGGGGCTTTCGCAGACGGGGCTTGCCAAAAGATGTAATTTAACAATTGATGAAATTGCAAATATTGAATCAGGGGTCGAATTATTTTTATCGTCCACTGTTAGGCAAAAACTTGCAAAAGGGCTTAAAACCACGCTTTCTGAAGTTAAACTTTATGAAAAGAGTGAAGATTTTCATTTTGGGGGCGCAAAGGCGGGAGCTGATACTGAAGAATTAAAGAATTTAATTATTGAAAATGAGGGAAATAAGGGCTTTGCACCACTTTGCCCTGTTTGCGGGAATAAGCTTATTGTTCGTGTGGCTAAGATGTATGACCTTGAGGATAACTTAGTGCTGCACCCTAAAGCTCGCTGCTCTAAATGCCCGTTTCAGATAACGTAAAATTGGTTATGCAGTTATTATGCAATTTTTTTGATTTTGTCAATTTCGCTTTTTTGTTTTTCATAGGCTATATATAAGTCATAGCTTGATTGTGCGTTAAGCCAAAATTCCGGCGTTGTATTAAAAAGTTTGGATAATTTAAGAGCCATAACAGGGCTTATTCCCCTTTTTTGGTTATAGATTTCACTTATAGTCTTAATTCCAACGTTTAAATATTCGCACAACTGTTTTTGAGTTAAGCCGTATGGTTTAACAAATTCTTCCAATAATATTTCACCCGGGTGTGTGTAGGGTCTTATCATGAAAATCTCCTTTCTTTAGTGATAGTCCATAATTTGGACATCATAGGCTGTGCCGTTTTGGAATTTAAATACAATTCTAAACTGGTCATTTATTCTGATAGAATAAAAACCTTTTAAATTGCCCTTTAATGACTCAAGTCTGTTTGACGGCGGTGCTGTTAAATCTTGCTCTTTATGCGCAAAATGAAGCATATCAAGTTTTCTTTTTGCAATTTTTTCTATATTTCTGTATTTTTTGGATATTTCACCATTAAATATTTTTTCTGCTTCTTTATCTTTAAAGCCTTCTATCATATTTTCATATTATCACTATATGATAAGTTTGTCAATATAAAACCCTTAAAACACCCTTATTTCAACCGCCAAATCAAGGCATTTTAGGGTGAATGTATTTTTATCCAAAGAAGATTCTATTATATCACCCGGGTTAAAATTATCCATATTGCAAGTCTCAGCCAAAATTTTTGCACTTTTTATCCTGTAGACTCTTTCTCCCAGCGAAGTTTTTAATACACAGGAGCAATAACTCCAAGGCTTTAGACCTCTTATTTTATCATAGATTTTTTGGGCGGTTTCCGTAAAATCAACTGTATCAATGCCATCATATGGGTATTTATCATAACTTGCTTTGCTTTTATCCTGCGGGGTCGGGATAATTCTATTATTTTCAAGGTCATCCAATAATTCGCCAACCATAAGTTCGGCTACTTTTGCTGCTTTATTTTTAAGGGCGCCGCCTGTTGTATTCGGGTCAATATCAAATGATGCCTGCATTAAGATGTCGCCTGAGTCAAAATTTTCATCCATCTTATGGAATGTGACACCTGTTTTTTTATCACCTGAATAAATTGCCCAAAAATAAGGGTTTGCACCTCTATGAGCAGGTAAAAGCGATGGGTGGCAATTAACAATTCCGTATTTTGGAAGACTTAATACAGGCTCTAGAAATTTTTCAGACCAGCTGCCAACCAGAATAATATCAGGGTTTAAGCGTTTAATTTTATTAATAAATTCTTTTGAATTAACACTTTGAGCTTTAATATCGTGCAAACTGTGACTTTTTATGAATGAATAATCAACTGATGGGGTAAAAATGTCTTTAAAAAACAGGGTAAATTTTGAATACTTTACCCTGTCAATCCTAAAAACGCCTATAATATTGTGGTTTCTAAGTTTTGCCCCTGAAATAAGGGCGGCAAGCATTTTATCATATCCTGCCACAACCACATTCATTGTTATTCTTCCACTGTTTCTGCAGCAGCTTCTGTTTCAGCAGTTTCAATAATTTCTTCAGCTGTGCTGCCTTCAGTTTCAACTTCCACTACTTCTGCAGCTTCAGGTGCGGCTTCAACAGGAGCTTGTCTTTCCATTTGAGCTGCTTGAGATTCGCTCTTAATATCTATTTTCCAGCCTGTTAATCTGTGTGCAAGACGTACGTTTTGTCCTTCGCGTCCGATTGCAAGGGATAATTGGTCATCAGGAACGATAACAAATGCTTCTTTTTTGTTTTCTTCATCAGCTAAAATATCAACAGAGATGATTCTTGCCGGAGAAAGAGCATTTACAATGTATTCAACAGGGTCTAGAGAGTATCTTACGATATCAATCTTTTCATTTTTTAATTCGCCGACAATGGTTTGGATTCTTGAACCTCTTGGTCCGATACAAGCGCCAACTGAATCAACGGAAGGGTCGTTTGACCATACTGCAAGTTTTGTTCTAAAACCTGCTTCACGTGCGATTGATTTAATTTCAACAATACCATCTTCAATTTCAGGTACTTCAAGTTCAAATAATTCTCTTACAATTTCGCTGTGAGCTTGAGATACTATTACTTGAGGCAATCTGGTTGTTTCTTTAACATTTAGTACGAAAACTCTTATTCTGTTTCCGGGTTTATAATATTCACCCGGGATTTGTTCTTTTGTCGGCATAACGGCATCGGTTTTTCCGATATTTACAATAACATTATTACGTTCATCTTTTCTTTGAACGATACCTGTAATAAGAGTACCTTTTTTAGATAAAAATTCATCTAAAACCATTTTGCGTTCAGCTTCTCTTATTCTTTGGGTTATAACCTGTTTTGCACTCTGGGCAGCGATTCTGCCGAAGTTTTCAGGGGTTACTTCAATTTTTACTTCATCGTCAATTTCAACTTCATCGTCAATTTCTTTAGCATCTTCAAGTGAAATCTGCGTATCAGGATTTTCTACTTCTTCAACTACAACTTTTGTTCTAAATACGCCGATTTCACCCGCAGTTTCATCTAAAATTGCTTCAACGTTTTCTGCATCTTTATCTTTAATATGTTTTTTATATCCTGCAACTAAAGCATCGCAAAGAGATGAAACCAAAACATCTTTTGAAATTCCTTTTTCTCTTTCTAATTGTTCTGCTGCTTCAAATAATGCAGTTCCAATCTTTATCATATCTTTTTCTCCTTATATTAGTCTTTAAAATCTATATCATTCAATCTTATTGAAAATATATTGTCTAATTGAATTGTGTACTCTTTATTTGTATCTTCGGTTAAGATTTTTACGCCAAGTCCTTCATTATAGTCTAAAAGTTTAGCGTTAAATTTTTTCGGGTATTTTTCTTCAATAGGTTCTTTTACTTTTACAACAATATTATGTCCTTTGAAAATTAAATATTCTTTTGGCGATTTTAAGCGCCTTTCTAAGCCTGGCGATGATACTTCAAGATAATATTTAAACGGAATAAGTTCATCCAATAAATCCCCTAATCCTCGTGTCATATGTTCGCAATCGTTGTGGTTAACCGGGTGGTCAGTTGAATAAATAAAAATTCTTAAAAACCAGTGTCCATTCTCTTTTTCAAAAGAAACCTCAAGAGGAATTAAATTATGGCGCATTGCGGTGTTTTCTATGACAGGCATAATTTTTTCAATTACCTGTTTTTTATTAAACTGCTGTGTCATCTTGTTTGGTCTCCTTTAAAAAAGAGCGGTGTCAAGTGCCGCTCTTTAATCAAAGTGCAAAATTGTTCTTTATGATTTTAAAGTTTTTAAGAAATGGCTTCAAAATCATAAATTTAGTATAACACAAAGTATTAAATTTTGTCATTTATAAAATTTTTTGGTATGATAAAATCCTTTATGAGAAAGATTTTAATACTAATCTTTATATTTTTAGTTTCAACAGGCTCCTCATTTTCAATAGAAGAAGAGATAAGGCTTGCGGATAGTATTGAATTTGAAATTAATCCATATGAAGCTAAAAAAGTTTTATTTAAAAATTCTGTTGTTGATGAATTTTCACCCGTTTTAAATTTCAGAGGGGTGTATGAAGCCGATATATCGGATGAAAAAGATAGTTTTAAATACCCATTTGTGCTTGAAGGCGGGGGTGAAGTTAAATTTGGCGAATCAAAAAATAAAATAAGAGTGGTTTCGAACTTTACAAGAAATGTGGACGGGTTTCACCATAAGTTTTTAGGGAAATTATCCGATGTTTATTTTGAGAAAAACATAAATGAAAATCACAAGTTTTTAATTGGCAATGCAAGGGTGCCGTTTGGGTTTGAGGGCTCTAAAAGCACGTATAAGCTTATGTTTTCAAACAGAGCACAGATAGGTGAAAATTTTAATGATGCAAGAGCTTTGGGTATAAAATATACAGGCAGGTTTGATGGTTTAGAATTTAGTGCAGGAGGATATTCAGCAACAAGATATATGCAGAATATAACGGAGGGGGCGGAATTTGCAGCCTGGGTTAACTACAAGCCATTTTATAAGGAATCTCATATCTTAAGGGATTTAAAAATAGGTGCAGGAGCTGATATCGGGGTTTTGGATAACGGGTATGGCGTGTACGGTGCAGGTATTGAATGGCAGAATAAGAAAATTTTATTAAATGCTGAATATGCTTATGCGAACGGGTCAAATGCTTCAGAATATAATAAAAATAAGCAGCAGGGATTTTATACAACAGCTGCATATAATTTAACTGATAAATTACAGGCGGCTGTAAGATATGATGTGTTTGATTCAAATACAAAAAGTGCAGATAGCACCATACAAAAATACACTGCAGGGTTTAATTATTACATATTTAAAGAACGTTTAAGATTTGGGCTTGATTATACATATACGAAAAATCCGGGGCTGAATAATGATACAAATTCTGTTCGTTTTTTAACACAGGTGATGATATAAACTATATATTTGAATTTTTTAAAATAGATTCAATATCAAGTTCCGCCTTTAGTTTCATAGCAAGTATTTTTATTTCAGGTTGTGATTTAGGGGTTTTATCGTTTTGATAATTATGGATAAAATCTTTAATTTTTACAGCATCTTTTTCTGTTGTTATGATGAATTTTGCACCTTTTTTTAATGCTTCAACTGTAATATTTTGAATATCGGATTCGGTATATAAATAATGGTCGTTAAAACTTTTTTCACCAAGTAAATTAAATGGTTTTAGGTAATTATAGAATTGTTTTGGGCTTCCTATTGCGGAAAATCCGTAAACATCTTTTATAGTATGGTTTTCTATTTTTTCGCCTGTTTTTATATTATAAAAATAATCAATTCCAAATTTTGAAATATAAACAGGTTTTTTGAACTTTTTATTAAGATAGTCCGCAGTTTTTTGAAGTGCGGCAGGGTCAAGACTTTCTTTATCAATTAATACTATACCGTCTGCTCTTTTAATTTCCACTAAAGGTTCTCTTAAGGCTCCAAGAGGAAGTAAAAAGCCGTTTCCGATAAACTTTTTGCTGTCAAAAAGAAGCAGAGTTAAGTCTTTTTTAATTTTTCTATTTGAAAACCCGTCATCCATAATAATTATTTCGACATTCAGGTTTTTTGCTGCATAATTTGCGCCTTTTAACCTGTTTGAAGATGTTACAACCGCATAATCTGCTTCGGGTGTGCTGTTTTTAGCAATTAGCTGTACTTCATCTCCTGTAAGGTTTGCATTGTCAATTAAAATACCGTTGTTAAAATCTTTTATAATATTTATCCCTTTTAGTTTCCCGCCGTAGCCTCTGCTTAGAGAGGAAACTTTTTTGCCTTTTTTGGATAAATATTTGCAAAATTCAATAACGATTGGGGTTTTACCTACCCCGCCAGTTGTAAGGTTTCCTACACAGATTATTTTGGCTTTTGCCTTACCTTCTTTTAAAAGCCCTATTGTATAGAGAATATTTTTAAATATTATTATGAAAGAATAAAAAACTGATGGGATTAAAAGTATTAAAAATAAAGGCAAATCAAGAAAACTTAAAGGTTTTTTATAATGAAAGCCGGTTATTTTTTCCTTAAAATTTTTCATAAAATCTTTCATAAAATGGAACATCCTTAAAAAGGTGTTTTATCAGGTGTCATTTTATTAAAACATTAATCTAAAAAGAAGAAATCTTTTATTTAGTTTTTCAGAGAATTGTTTTAAATTCCTTGCTGTTACAACGGTATCTGAAAGTGCGCCCGATACTGATAATTTATCGGTTTCACACATTGAATTTGTTTTAACTAAGCTTTTATTGATTTCTCCGATTGCCTGATTTAAGCCTGAAAGGGTTGATTTTAAATCCTTTTTAACATTTTCATCATCTGTAAATTCGTTAACATAGGTTGAGATATCTGACAAATTTTTTGAAATTTGATTAAGGTTTGTGATAATTTCTTTTGTGCTTTTATCTTCAATTATGGTATTTAAATTATTTGACAACTTGCCAACTGATGCCATTGTGGTGCTGAGATTTTGTTGTAATTCTTTATTTGATGCTATATCGTTTATGTTATCGGATAGCACGGATAATTTTCTTATCAAAACGTTTGACTGGCTTAAAATAGTTGTTAATTCATCCTTTGATGAATCTAAAAGCATATCTGCTTTATCCATTGTGCCTGTTGCTTTTGCAGTTAATTTATTAATATTTTCAACAGAATCTTTGATTTGATAAATAAATTCATCTGATAAAATTTGCGTAATTTTTTCATTTGTTTCAGCTAATCCTTGAGCTGATTTATATTGTAATTCAAGAAAATCGCTTATCCTCATAGGCTCAATTACTGTATATGGAGAACCTGTTTTTGGAATTATAATATCTTCACCGTTTCTTAAGAAGAATATAATTTGGTTATTTACAAATTTTGCATCAATATTTGAAGGGTCTAAAGTAAGTCCTGGCATATCAATTATAAAATCCAATTTTAGAGCATGAGGTGTTTTAAATCTTGCTCTATATTCAATTGGGGCAGCAGAGAGCGGCAGTACTTCCGCCTTTTCAATTTTTCCTACTGCTTTTAATTCATTATCAATCTTCATAAAGACTAAATTACCGTCTTTAATAGAGGTTTTGGATTTTGAGGTTTCAATATATGCAGTCTTTGCTTTTGGAGGCATAACTTCCAAAAATTGTTCCCCTATAAGCCCTGATTGCTGAATAGAAATGGTTGAAGCTGTTGGGATTTCAACATCTTTTTCTGTTATAACAAATTTTACTTTAACATAACTGTCTTTGCCGTTTATAACAGGGGTGATTTCTTCAATCTGACCGATTCTAAGCCCCATCATCTGAACGCCTGAACCCGGTCTTATACCGTTAACATCATGGAATACAACTTCAATCCTTTCCCCTGCAGAAAGCGTTCTTCCTTTAATCCAAAGCACGGTAAAGATAAGAATCATAAGGGCAACTACCGTTAGGATTCCAACCTTTAGGGATGATGAAGTTTTTCTATCCGAATTTTCCAATCTTCTTCCTTCAAGCTTTTCTTTTAGCTTTATATTATTAATTATACAGTAAAAAAAATTATGTGGTTGATTTAATTTCCATAGGTCCTTCAATGGAAGCTGTGATAAATTGTCTTGTATAAGGGTTATCTCCTTTTAAAAATTCTTCTGTGGTGCCTTTAAAGACAATTTTTCCTTCATATAAAAGTATTACCTTATCGCATGCCCTTGTTATTGTTGACATTTGATGGGTTACAACAATACAGCTTGCATTAAGTTCTTTTTTTAATTGATTAATATAGTCTTCAATTAAAGTAGATGAAACGGGGTCTAAACCTGCTGTGGGTTCATCATAAAGAATTATTTTAGGGTTTGTAACAATTGCGCGTGCAAACCCTACACGTTTTTGCATACCGCCTGAAAGTTCGGATGGGAACTTGTTTTCTATCCCTTGCAAGCCTACAATTTTTAATTTTTGTGCAACAATTTTTTTGAGTTCCTCTTTATTATACTTTCCTTTAAATTCCCGCCTTTCAAGCAAGGGAAAAGCTATATTATGATAAACATCTAAAAAATCAAAAAGGGCTGAATATTGAAAGGTCATTGCGATGTCAGAATTTCTGGTGGTTTCAATTTTTCCTGAATCTGCTGATAATAATTTGCTAATAATTTTTAAAAGGGTAGATTTGCCGCTTCCTGAAAATCCCGCAACACCAAGAGTCTCGCCGTCTTCAACAGAAAAACTTATGTTATCTAAAACCTTTTTATTATCAAATGTTTTTGTTAAATTTTGTACTTTTATGGTCATTTTATTTCCCTGAAAGTTTATATTTAGGATTTTTTAGATATTGCAGGAGACATATTAAAATCTGCTTTTTAAATTATAAATAAAACAAAGCCGCAAAGATATAGTCCCAAATTGCTATTGCAAGAAAAGACCATACAACAGCACGGGTTGTGGATTCACCTACTTCTTTGGCGCCGCCTCTTGTTGAATATCCGCTTGAGCAGCTGATTAGAGCAATTGTACCGCCAAAAAATGCTGATTTTAGAAGGGCTATCATTATATCTCTGACATAAAGCCCGCGCCAAAGTGAATCAATATAGTTTAAAAGGCTTAAATCCGCTGTAAGTTTTGAAACGTACCCTGCGCAAAGAAGCCCGGTAAAAGATGCCACAATGAAAACAACGGGCATCATGATTACTCCAGCTAAAAACCTTGGCACAATTAAATATTCAACAGGGTCAACTCTTAAAACCCGCATAGCATCTATTTGTTCGCTAACAGACATTGAGGCAAGCTCTGAAGCAAAGGATGAACCTATCATTGAAATTATTGCAAAACCTGCCATAATGGAAGCCAGTTCTCTAATCATAACAAGGGCGGAGAGCATTCCTATATAGTTTTCAGCTCCTTGTTTTGCAAGTTCCGGCGCTATTTGCATTGAAATAATAATGCTTGTCATGCCGACAATTGTTAAAGTAATCGGCAGACTATCTACAGCAAAACGTGAAGATTGCTCAATTAATGCTTTTAAATTAACTCTCAGTCTTAATATATAAAAAAGCACTTTTGTAAAATCATAGCCAATATTTCCAAGGGTAATAAGAAAATCTTTTAGCTCCCTTGTAATATAATAAAGCCCCTGAAATACCAATGTATCTTTAACGTTAATCATTACTTTAATGATATATTAAGTAAAGTTTTTTTGCAAAAAAGTTATTTAATTAGTGTATTTATATCAAATTTTAGCATTTTTGAAATTTGCACCACAAGAAAAAATTTAGGGTGCTGCAAGCCAGATTCAATCAAAGATATGGTTCTTGTTGAAACGCCGAGTTTTTCGGCCAGTTTTTCTTGGGATAAATCGTTTTTGATTCTCTCAAGTTTTAATAATTTGCCAAAATGTTTTAAATCATAATCCATATTTTATAATTTTACAAATTGTAAAATCTTATATCTATGATAAACTCATCATGATTTATGATATAAACTTCATAAATCAACAAGAATTTATCATAGAGGAATTAAAAATTTATGAGATTTTTTATTTCAAGGATTTTAAAAAACGTTCCTTTTTTATTTAAGAAATGGAACATTTTGCTTGAGGGGCTTGATAGACATTATTACAGAAAAATAAGCGGGAAATACATTATAATTCCATTTGGGACCTATTGTCTGCCAAGAGTTATTGTTGCTTTGGGCAGGTTGAAACCCAAAAAATTTTACGGTGAGAAAACATGTCCTTTTGATTTATTATTCAGCGATTTGTATGGTAATGTGAATTTACTTAAAGCCGGGTTTGAAGATTTTTTTGACGATATAATTTTTGATAAAAATAAGAATTATTATATCAATAAAAAATATAATATTGAATTTTTCCATGACGGCAATTTAACGTATGAAGAATTTAGGGTGCGATATTCAAATAGGATAAGGAATTTGCTTGAATATCTTAATGATAAAAGACATGTTTATTTTTTAATTGCAACGTTTGAGGTGCCTGAAACTTTCTGTTTAAAGGATTTGGCAGAGACTGTGAAAAAATATAGGAAAAATGACAGTTTTGATATTATTGTGATAAACCAGTCAAAAACAAAGGTTGAAACTGAAATTTCAAACGTGCATATGATAGATTTAACTTCTGATATGAAATTTGAAAGAATAAACAGAGAAGGGAATTGGGTACAAGAGCTTAAATATATGAAAACCCTTGCAGCCAGACGTTTTTATAATAAACTATTAAGAGAATTAAAGAAGATAATAAAATGATTTTAAAAAGCTGTTTACAATGTTAATCAAGTGTAAACAGCTTTTTTATTATTAATTATTTACTTTAGTGTTTATAGCCTTTGTGGCAGGTTTCTTACACGTTCAATTTAACAAATTCTGCTTCGAAAATGCCGTCAATTTTTGAAATTTTATCAAGTGTCTCTTTAGAAACTTCATTATCGGTATTTATTATCATCATGCTCTTTGCATCCTCAGACACTTGTTTTCCTGATTTTTGGACAACCTGCATCCTTGAAATATTTACGTTATCTGCACCTAAAACAGTTGCAACGGATGCTATCATACCAGGTTTATTAACGTGCGGTACAAGAAGCATGAATTTTTCAGGTTTAATTGATGTATTATAATCATTCAATTTTACAATTCTTTTAATCTGCTCTGCTATCATAGCGCCTGAAATTTCTGTTTTATCTTTGTCGGAGTTTAATTTTACAGTGATTGAACCGATATAATCCGTTGTCTGGTGAGATTTTTTCACGGTAACGGAAATTCCTCTGTTTTTAGCTATCAGCGGTGCATTTACATAATTTACACCAACAAGATTGTTTGATAAAACGCCCTTTAAAATTGCAACTTCAAGCGGAGAAACATCTAAATCTGCTAAATAGCCTTTAACTTCAATTTCAATATCTTTCAGATTGCCTTTAGAAATTTGGGCTGCCATTTGCGCGATATTTTCAGCAATTGACATGTAATCTTTTACTGGTTCAAGCTTTTGCGGTTTTAAAGACGGGATATTAACAGCTGAGGTTGCATCTCCGCCTGATAGAACATTTTTGACCTGCTCAGCCACGTCAAGTGCCACATTAATTTGAGCCTCAGATGTACTTGCGCCTAAATGCGGCGTCAGTATTACATTTTTTCCAAATTCTCTTAACACGCACCCTTGGATATTTTTTTCATCTTCAAAAACATCAATGGCGCAGGAAGCCACTTTCCCTGATTCTAAGGCTGTCTTAAGTGCTTCTTCATCAATGATTCCGCCCCTTGCGCAGTTTATAATCCTAACTCCGTCTTTCATTTTGGCAATGGTTTTTTCATTAATTAAATGAGTAGTTTCAGGAGTTTTTGGTGTATGGAGAGTTATGAAATCAGGCAAGGCCCAGAAATCATCAAGGTTTTCAATATATTTTCCGCCGAATTTTTCAACAAATTCTTTTGTAGTATAGGGGTCATTTACAACAAGGTTCATTCCTAAAGCAAGTGCTGTGTGGGCAACGTGCTGTCCGATTTTTCCAAAACCAATCACACCGAGGGTTTTGCCAAATACTTCAACCCCTGTAAATTTTGACCTTTCCCAATTGCCTGCTTTTGTTGAAGCTACTGCATCAGGGATATTTCTTGCCATAGAAAGCATTAAAGCGACAGTATGTTCTGCAGCCGCGTGGGTGTTGCCATCCGGGGAATTTACAACAATGATACCATGTTCGGTTGCAGAATTAAGGTCAATGTTATCTACCCCAACCCCGGCTCTTCCAATGATTTTCAGGTTTTTGCCGGCTTTAATTACCTTATCGGTCACTTTGGTTTGACTTCTAACCAAAAGTGCATCATATTCACCAATTACATCGCAAAGCTCATCCTCGCTCATTGTAGGAAGAATAACCGGTTCTGCTGCAGCGCGTACGATATTTGCTGCTTTTTCATTTATTTTATCTGTAATTAAAACTTTCATATATTATCTCCCCAATATGTTGAAACCCTTGTTATAAAAGGGTTTTACTTTTTAATTTAACTGCCGAGTTTGGGCAAATACCCTTGCGGGTAGGTATAGGCTTCTTTAAAACCTGTCTGCTTATACATTCTATAAGCGCTTTGATTGTTTAAATCTACGCTTGCATTGATTTCTTTAAGCCTTACATAGCCTGATTTATTAAGCTTTATAATATCTTCAACAGTATTTTTCAGCATAACTTCAGATAAATTTAAACCTCGATGCTCGGGTACAATACCCACAAGGGGTATATTTCCTATATAATCGCCCGTAATATTTGCAAATGCAAAACCTGCTACTTTGCTTTCTGCAAGAAGCACTTTGGATGATTGGGCTAAGAATTTTCCATAAATTGAATTTGTAATTTTATCTAGGATATCCCTTACTCCCTCAATAGTTTTGAACCTCGGGTCAAAATTAATGTCTGAAGAATCTTTAAATGATTCGTAAATTACGCCAACCAGTTCATCAAGGTAAATTTCCCTGTATGGGGCGACTTTATACCCGATTGGCAAATCCGTAAATCTTATCTGGTCAAATTCTTTTAAAAGCTTTTTATTATTGATATCAAAGGCAACTACCGCTAAATCAACAAATTTAAAACCGAATTTTGATATTGCATCTTTGAAATTAGTCTGAACGCCAAGCATAGGGTAGCTTACAAGGGCGTTTTGTCTTTTTTGTGCAGTTACTTCAAGGAATTTTTCAACAAGACAATTCTTTTTTTCAAGTATATTCTCGTTTCCAAGGCAATGGATCACATATAATTCAATAGCATCTTCAAGCGCTGCGGAATATGCCAAAAAGCCTGTGGGGATATCATCCTCAAGAAGTAAAATGCAGCTCAAAAGCCCCTTTGCAAAATATTCAATAAAATCGCTATATTCTAACGGGTCAAGCTCAAATTTATAGTCCTGACGGCATTTTCTCCTAAAGTCATTATAGACTCCGCCAAATATTTTAAAGTATTTTTCGTCTAAAACTGCCGTCTGATACATATTTTAAGGTATTTTACTTTCCTTGCAAGTGAATTTTAGTTAATTATATCATGAAATTGTATTATTTAACAAATTGTTCTTTAAATCCTTGCTGCAAGTGGTTTTTGAGTTTCATTTTCCTGCATTTCTGCTGAAGTGTACAAGTGATGCATTTTTTCTTTTTTTGTTTCAATATAACGTTTGTTAAATTTGTTAATTTTTGGTGCCAAGCCTACTCTATCAATGATTTTTAGTCCGTAGCCTTCAAGTCCGATAATTTTTGTAGGATTATTTGTAATGAGTTTAAATTCTTGATAACCAATATCTACAAGGATTTGCGCCCCTGTACCATAGTCTCTTAAATCGCTTTTAAATCCTAAGGAAATATTGGCTTCAATTGTGTCCTGCCCTTTTTCTTGCAGATTGTAGGCTTTAAGCTTATTTATAAGCCCGATTCCGCGTCCTTCGTGGTCTGTAATATATACTACAGCGCCATTTCCGTATTCATTAATAAGTTTTAGTGAATCTAAAAGCTGCTGGTTACAGTCACATTTTAGGCTGTGGAAAATATCCCCTGTGAGGCACTGGGAGTGCATTCTGACGATTGGGGTTTTATTTGGTTCTGTATCTTTAACTAAAGCTACATGCTCTACTCCTGTCAATTCGTCAAGGTAACCGTATATTTTAAAATCCCCAAATTCAGTAGGTAAGTGGGCTTCAACCATTCTTTTAACATGTCGTTCAGTTTTCATGCGGTATTTAATAAGGTCTGCTACTGTAATTAGCCTTATACTGTGCGTTTTAGCAAATTCAAAAAGTTCATCACGCCTTGCCATCGTACCGTCAGGGTTCATAATTTCACAAATTACTCCTGAGGGTGTAAGCCCCGCCAGACGGGCTAAATCGACTGCGGTTTCTGTGTGTCCTGCTCTTTTTAAAACCCCGCCATCCTTTGCTATTAAGGGAAATATGTGTCCGGGGCGGCGTAAATCAGCAGGAGTAGAGGATTTTGAGATAATTACTTCAATCGTTTTTGCTCTATCAAAAGCTGAAATTCCTGTTGTGGTGCCAAATTTCGGGTCGGCATCAACTGAAACCGTAAAATTTGTACCTTTTACATCAGTATTATGTTCTACCATCGGTGAAACACCCATTCTGTCTGCAATTTCACGGGTTATAGCATGGCAAATCAGCCCTCTGCAATTTGCTGCCATAAAATTTATCCATTCCGGAGTTGCAAAATCTGCGGGGATTATAAGGTCGCCTTCGTTTTCTCTGTCCTCGTCATCCGCTACAATAACGGGTTTTCCGGTTTTAAAATCTTCTATAGCTTCTTCAATTGTGCTGAATTTTACCATATTTCCTCCCTTGTATCAGGCTAAAACCCTTGTATATCAAGGACTAAAACCCGTTTTCAAGTAAAAATTTTTCATCAATTTTTTGTAAAGAATTATTTACAAGATTATTATCTTTAAAAAGTGTTAATTTTTCAATATATTTTGCCAAAATATCAAATTCCACGTTTAAAAAATCGCCTTCTTTTAAAAATTTAAATGTTGTATTTTGAAGAGTATGGGGGATTAAACTAACCTCCAGGCAATTGTTTTCAACTTTTGATACGGTTAAACTCACGCCGTTTAGCGTGATTGAACCTTTTTCAACAATATATTTTGTGTCACATGATACCAGAAAAATCTTTGAAAAGCCGTCTGTGGTTATATTTTGGATTTTACCCACGGTATCAACGTGCCCCTGCACTATGTGTCCGTTAAATCTGCCATCCGCGGGCATTGCAAGTTCAAGGTTTACGGGATTTTTACGTTCTAAATACTGCAGGCTGCTGCGTTTTAGGCTTTCATTCATTAGATTTACCGTAAAAGTATTATAAGATAAGGACACTACCGTAGTGCATACCCCGTTAAGCGCTATGGAATCGCCTGTTTTAACATTATTAAATTCCGGGAACTCTTTTGTATCAACCAAAACGCTGATTGTTTTTCCCTGCGTTGAAGATTTTATCTCTGAAATTTGCCCGATATGTTGAATTAATCCTGTAAACATAAGTAAAATCTAGCATTAAAAAAGGCGCCTTGCAATCAAAAATTACAAAACGCCTGATTTCTTTTAAATACAAGACTTTTTAAGCTAAGAAATTGAGCTTTTGCCCGCAAAGACTGTATTCTCTCGTGCCGCAACAGTTAATATCAAGTTTTTCACCTTTTTCAAAACGGTTCATTTGGCTTTGATAGGCAGCTTGGCTTCTGTTACCAAATGTTACAGGATTTGTAACTCTGGTAGCCCCTGCTATGGCTTGATGTGAGGTGATAGGTTGTATCATAAGAACCTCCCTGCTTCCATTTTCGTTTTAAGCCCTACAATTGTAATAAAAACAATTATTTTTGTCAACCGGCTCTGTGCTAATAAAAACCGTGTAAAGAAAATTTTTTGCAAAATAAATAAGGGTATTTTAATGATATTCAAATATTAATTATTATTTAAATTAGAATAATAAAACATTAAGCGCTATTGGTTTTGTATTTGTAAAGTTATGTTAATCTCAGGTATTTTTATCCAGCATATGAACAGCCATATTGTAAAACATCTCAACCTGCTCTAATTCCATACCCGCCAGTTTTTCGTTTATTTCTTTTATCATTTCAAGCTTTTTATTATCAGCAGCATTAAGCGGAAGCCTGAAAAGCTCTGCGGGAGCAATATTTAGGTTTGTACATATTTTATCAATATTAACAGGCTTTGGTAAATATTTGCCATTTTCAATGTCAGTCAGACTTCTTGGCTGTAAGCCGATTTTTTCTGCAAATTTTTCCTGGGTTAAACCGGATATTTTTCGTAACCTTCTGATATTTTTTGAAAATACTGCTAAAACTCCTAACATACTGAACATGCTAACTTTTTTACATTAGTACTTCCAGTTAATAGTAATGTAAATTTATTGTAATAATAATGTAAAAATTAACAAGTTTTTCTTTTTAAGGTTTTATTATAGACATATTTTCAAATTATTGATGATAGAAAAATTCACCCTTTTTGACCTTAGGATACCCGTTTTCGGGTATCCATTTTTATATTTTGGAGTTTTTTTAAGGCGTATCTTGATTTGATTTCCGCCAAAAATAAAGCAAGCGCGTAAGCTGCCTGATATAGGGGTTTTAGGTACCATTCTTTTATTCTTTCTTTTCTAAACAGGTATTTTTGCGCTATGTCAAATAGCTCGGCGGATTCTGCCGTAAATTTGCCGAAATCGTATTTTTCTATTATTTGTTGAAAATCCTCTTTTTTGTCCATTTTTAGTCCTTTTAAAAAAAATGAGCATGAAGGTTTGATTTATCGTTAATATATTTTCATGCTCTTAACTGTCTAAGATACTGAGTGGTGCAATGAATTACACCTACTCTCTGTACTTGAAATTTTAAAAATAATATTTATTATAAAATATTAGTTAAAATTTATCAACTTATTAATAAATTATTTATTTTGTTAATGCAATTAAACATTTATCATAATTAATATGTTGAGTGTGAAAGAGAAAATTGGGCGTAATATTAAAAAGCTGCGCTGTGATAAGAATTTAAGCCAGGAAAAACTTGCAGAGCTGATGGGTCTTTCCACTCCTGCTATCAGTAATATTGAGAATGGAAAAACTTTAACTTCTTTTGCCACTCTTGAAAAAATGACTAAAATTTTAGATGTTAATTTATACGAATTATTTTTATTTTGTGGAGAATGTAAAGAGGAAATTTTATATAAGAAATTATTCGAAAATATTAATAAACCTGAAATTAAAGGTAATTCTGAAAAGCTTTTGATATTATATGAAATTTCAGAGAATCTTCTAAGAAGTGATAAATCACATTAAAATCGCGTTAATCTATTTTGTTATTAAGCTTAAAGTCCAGCTGTTGGATTGGTAAAACCGCTTGCACTGATATGAGGTAATATGTTAGATATTGAGAAGCAGTTTGGCGTTAATTTAAAGAAATATAGGAAAGCTAAAAAGTTAAGTCAGGAAGAATTAGCTGAAATGCTTAATATAGCAAGAAATACATTGAGCAAGTTAGAGAGAGGTAAAAGCTTTGTATCTGCCGCTATGCTGTCTAAAATTTGTGAAGCATTAAAGGCAGAAGCTTATGAATTATTTTTATTTGATAATTATAAAGCTGAAGACTTTGTTTATTATAAAAAACTTTTAGACAATTTAAAATCTAATAAAATCAAAAGAAATCCAAGGCATATAAAGCTGCTTTACGAACTTACAGAAGAATTTTTAAATACCAAATAAGCGAATTTATTTAATGTATTGGTAAATGTGCTATTAATTGCAGCTGCATACTAAAGTATGCAGAGTAGTATTTGCTTATGTTAAAATAACCCGTGAAAAGCATATGCAATTTTAATTGTTTTGCAGAGTGGTAATAAAAGCGGAGAATTTTGACATAATTATGAATGAAGATATTATAGAAAACGATTCTATGGCGGCTTTTAATACAAAACAAAATTCTAAAGAGATGGAAAATACCGTAGCAGCTGAAAATTTTGTTATTTACTGTAAAAGTTATCATAAAGATTTAAAAAGTTTTGAAAGACTTTTTATGTCATATAACAGATTCAACAGAGATAACATAAAATTCTTTTTAAGTATACCAGCTGCAGATTTTGAATTGTTTAAGAAGTTTGATTCAGATAATGTTAAGGTTATTACAGATGAAAGTTTTGCAGGGATGTATCTTGAAACTGAAAATCATCCTAAACACTCTATGGGATATGTAAATCAGCAAATTTGCAAACTTGCCTTTTTTGAAACCGGATATGCCAAAAATTATTTTTGCGTAGATTCAGATGCTCAATTTATAAGAGATTTTTATTTAAAAGATTTTATGGCAGATGAGAATACGCCTTATACCGTGCTTATTCAAGATAAAGAACTTTCTTGTGAAAAATTTTACAGAAGGTTTACCAAAACAAGAAGTGCTTACATAAAGCAGATATTTAAAGAAATAGGACTAAATGACAGGCGATACAGAACATGTCAAGGCATGCAGGTTTTAAATTCAAAAGTGCTAAGGTCTTTTAAAGAAGAATATATGACAGTAAAAGGCTATTCTTATAAAGATTTAATTAAAATTTCGCCATTAGAATTTACTTGGTACAATGCGTGGTTTCAAAAATGTAAACTCGTACCAGAAATGGCAGTGGAGCCATTCTTTAAAACATTTCATTCAAGGGTTGAATATATTTTTGCAAGGTTTAGATGTATAAAGTTTGAAAATTATACAAAAGAATATATTGGAATGGTTTTGAATGGGAATTGGAAACGACCTGTAAAATATTATAAAGACCCCAATGTATTTCACAAGGTTATATATTTTGTGCTGAGGAAAATTCTTTAATTATTTTTTCCATGTTAGAATTAATTTTATGAAAAAGAGTAAATTTATAGCTGTTGTAGGCAGACCAAACGTTGGGAAATCAACCCTTATAAATAGAATTTTGGGCGAAAGGCGTTCCATTGTTGATGATATGCCGGGCGTTACCCGCGATAGAATCTATTTTGATGCCGTTTGGCAGGATAAAGAGTTTGTATTAATTGATACAGGCGGTATTGTGACCAATGATGAAGATGAATTTGTAAATAACATTTTTAATCAGGCAAAACTTGCTGTAGATGAGGCTGACACCATTTTATTTGTAGTGGATGCAAAGGCAGGATTAAGCCCTTATGATACGGATATTGCAAATATTTTAAGACAATCGGGTAAAGAAATTGTTTTAGTTGCAAATAAGGTTGATTCAATGTCGGAAATCGGTAACATTAGCGATTTTTATGCTCTTGGAATAGGTGAACCTCAGGCGGTATCTGCTCTCCATGGTTCAGGCGGAGTTGGCGATTTATTGGATTTAATTACAAAGGATATTGAGCGGAAATCTGATAATGAAGAGGATGAAGGCGCTGTAAAAATAGCTATTGTAGGTAAGCCAAATGCCGGGAAAAGCTCTATATTGAATAATTTACTCAATGAAAACAGGGCGATAGTGTCGCCTGTTTCAGGGACCACGCGCGATACCATAAATTCAGAGGTTATTTATAAAGATAAAGAGTTTATTTTGGTTGATACAGCGGGGATTCGTAAAAAATCCAAAGTGGATTACGGGGTTGAAGCATTTGCTGTAGACCGTGCCATAAGGGCTATTCGGGAAGCGGATGTGGCGCTTTTAGTGATAGATGCCACAGAAGGGCTTACAGACCAGGATAAAAAGATAGCACAAACTGTGGAAGAAGCAGGCTGCGGGCTAATTGTAGCGTTTAATAAATGGGACTTGATTAAAAATGTGCAGACCCATAAGCTTGAAAGGCAGATAGAAGAAGAAGCACCGTTTTTAAATTACGCAAAGAAAATATTTATAAGTGCAAAAACAGGGCAGAGACTGAACCAGATTTTTGAAACGGCGCAAGATGTAGCAGCTGAACGTGATAAAAGAGTACAAACAGGTTTATTAAATAAGGTTGTAAATGAAGCTGTAGCGCTTAATCCGCCAAATTCCATCAAAGGAAAATTTGCAAAAATTTATTATTCAACACAGGTGAAATCTAAGCCGCCAACCTTTATTTTATTTGTAAATAATAAGGATTTAATCAAAGATTCTTATAAAAGATATTTATTAAAAAAGCTCCGCGATGCTTTCGGGTTCTTTGGAACGCCGATTAGAATGTCTTTTAGGGAAAGAAAAGAGAAGGATAAATAAATTATGTTGAATATGAATCCATGGGGGATGATAGGTAATCTTGCTTTTTTAGGCGCAATTTATGCAGCTGCTGCGTATTTAATAGGCTCAATTCCTACGGGATATCTGATTGTAAAGGCTAAAACCGGGAAAGATATAAGGGAAGTAGGCTCGGGTTCAACAGGAGCCACAAATGTTAAACGGGTTTTAGGCAAAAAATGGTTTTTTATTGTGATGTTTTTGGATGCCTTAAAAGGGGCATTGCCTGTTGTTATGGCTAAGTTTTTAGCGCCTGAATTTCCTATTTGTGCCGTTATTGCGGCAATATTTGTAATAATTGGGCATTCAAAGCCGATTTTTCTTGGCGGCAAGGGCGGAAAATCTGTTGCAAGCGGAGTTGGTACAATTCTTGCGCTAAACTGGCAGGTGGGGCTTATTTTAGCTGTAGTGTGGAGTATTATTACTTATTTTACAAGGTATGTATCTGTAGGGTCAATAATAGCGTTAATTTTATCACCGTTTTTAATGTATTTCTTTAAAGCGCCCTTATCATACATTATTTATTGTGTAATTGCAGCCGTTTATGTGACATATCTTCACAGAGAAAATATTAAACGCCTGATGAAGGGTGAAGAAAATAAAGTAAGGTAAAGACATTATTATTTACCATAAAAAGGTTTTGCGCTGCGCAATAATATTTATGCAGCTGAAAACATTTTAGGGCAAGGTTTTGGAGAGTTTTGAACAATGAAAATAATTGAGATAGTTTCAAAGGTTAAGGTTGAAAATAAAAAGCTTTTGGCGCTTGTTTATACACCTGGTGTTGCAAAGAGTTCAACTGCCATATACGAAGATTATGACAAGGTTTTTGACCTTACAAACAGGTCAAATTCCATTGCGGTATTATCTTTTGATTATTTTGAAAGCTTGAAACGCGCGATATATCTAAAAGAAACATATGGTGTGGATGCTTATCCTTTGGCTATTAAGCAAAACGAGCTTAGAGACGGAGAAATTGATTTTGTTGTTGAGAATATCATGCCAAATTTTATCGGGGTGGATAGAGCGTTAATTGAGGGAAAGGCTTATGATTCAGCTTTTGATATTCCAAAAATGAGCAAAGGGTGCTTATTGTCATCTGATATGAAGTTTGAAAATTTCGAACCTGTTGAATTGAGGCGTATTTTAGGCGGGGTTATTGAAACAAGGGTGGTTGAATATCAGGGTATGTTTTCTAATTCCATGAAACCTGTTGCAATAGTGTCTGATGGCAGTGCAGTGCTTGGTTTGGGGAATATCGGGGCTGAAGCAGGACTTCCTGTGATGGAGGGGAAAGCTGTACTATTTAAAGATTTAGGAGGTGTTAATGCTATGCCTCTTTGCCTTAAAACGCAAGTGCCAAGCGAGATTGAGCGTATCGTATATTTACTTTCCGATTCATTTTCAGGGATAAATTTGGAAGATATCAGCGCGCCAAGGTGCTTTGAGGTTGAACAGAATTTAATTGAAAAACTTAATATACCGGTTTTCCATGATGACCAGCACGGGACTGCAATTGTAGTATTGGCAGGGCTTTTAAATGCTCTTAAGGTTGTTGGTAAAGAATTAGACAAGGTAAGAATTGTTTTTTCGGGCGCAGGTGCTGCAGGACAAGCAATAGCCAGACTCTTAATTAAGATGAGAGAGTGCTTATCAAATGGAAAATCAGGCGGGGACGGGATTTTAATGTTTGATAAATTTGGCGCCGTGTATAAAGGAAGAAAAGAAAATGACTCTTCGCTTGAAAAAATGGCTGAAATAACGAATTTTGAAGGTTTTAGAGGTGCTCTTAAAGAAGGTATCAGGGGAGCGGATGTTTTTATCGGCGTGAGTGCAAAGGGCTTATTAACGCAGGAAATGGTAAAAACAATGGCTGAAAATGCGGTCATATTTGCAATTGCAAACCCTGAACCTGAAATATTGCCTAATTTGGCGCTTGAAGCGGGGGCAAAAATTGCAGCTTCCGGCAGAAGTGATTTCAATAATCAAATAAATAATTCGCTTGTTTTCCCGGGGCTTTTTAAGGGAGTTTTAGGAAGCGGATTGAAAAAGATTGATAATAAGGTGAAAATTGAGGCAGCACTTGCCTTGGCTGAGATTGTGCAGGCAGATGAACTTGATGAAAATTATATAATTCCTGATGCTCTGGATGCAAGGGTTGCAAAAAATATTTCAGCATGTATTATGAAAATGTCAGAAAAAATGCCTTAACGGGCGCCCAACATCTCAAATACTGTAAAATAGCCTTAAATAAAGGTTATTTAGTGTTTTTAAAATTTTTTAGGGTAAAAAATAATATAAAAAGCGAAAGGTAATAAAAACGTGAGCGAAGAAAAAGAAATTCAAGCTAGTGAAGCTGAAAAAGTTGAAACTGTTGAAGTTGTTGAAGAAACAGTAGAAACAGTTGAAGAAAATGTTGAAGTTCAACAATTAAAACCTCAAAGAAAAGGTCAAAGAAGAAGAAAAATTGAAACAGTTGAACCTGTTGAATCAGAATGGAAAGAGCAAGTTGTTCAAATCCGTCGTGTAACAAAGGTTGTAAAGGGCGGTAAGAAATTGAGCTTCAGGGCAATTGTTATTGTAGGTAATAAAAAAGGTCAGGTTGGAATGGGCGTGGCTAAGGCAGCTGAAGTTATTGTTGCTATCCAAAAAGCAGTTGCAGACGGCAGAAAAAATCTTATCACCGTTCCTATCTTTAAAACCACAATCCCTCATATGATTACAGGTCGTTCAGGTGCAGGCAGCGTTGTTTTAAAACCTGCAAGCCAAGGTACCGGTGTAATTGCAGGTGGTGCGGTTCGTGCAGTGCTTGAATTATCAGGTATTGAAAATATTTTATCTAAATCATTAGGTTCAAAATCACCTCTAAACGCTGCTAATGCTACATTAAACGCGCTAAAATCTTTAAGAACATTTAAAGATGTTGCTTCTCAAAGAGGTATTTCAATGAATCAGCTTTTAGGTTCAAAATAACTCCAAAAGAGCTAGTACAAGAGGTTATTAAAAAATAATACCTTTATAAATAAAGTAGAAATAAGGAAAAAGGTAAATAAAATGGCTAAAAATGAAACAGTTAAAATAACTTTAAAAAAGAGCATAATCGGTTCACCTGAAAAACACACAAGAATCGTTAAAGCTCTTGGTTTAACAAAAACCAATCAGGTTGTTGAACATAATAAAACCGATATCATCATGGGTATGGTAAATAAAATTCCTCACCTTGTTGAAATTGTTAAATAACGATTTACAAAGCCTTGGGCGCGGGTTATAAAGATAATAAAAGCGCACCGGTTAAAGTTTTAAGTAAAATATAAGGAATAAAATAAATGATAACATTAGAAGATTTAAAGCCTGCTGAAGGAGCTGTTAAAAAATCTAAAAGAGTAGGCAGAGGCAGGTCATCAGGACACGGTAAAACTTCTTGCCGTGGACATAACGGTGAAGGACAAAGAAGCGGAAGAACAGCTAAAAGAGGTTTTGAAGGTGGTCAGATGCCTGCTTTCAGACGTTTACCAAAATTAAAAGGATTTAATAATATCCACGCTCTAAATGCAGCTGTTGTAAACGTTTCAGTTCTTGAAAAACTTGATGTGAAAGAAATAGATTTAGCTTATTTAAAAGAAAACAAGCTTGTTCATTCATCAAGTGAAGTTTTAAGAATCCTTGGAAACGGCGAAATTACTAAGGCTGTTAACGTTAAGGCTGCTTATGTTACTGAATCTGCTAAAGAAAAGATTGAAAAAGCAGGCGGTAAAGTAGAATTAGTTTAATTTTATAGATAAAAAGATACTAAACTGCCTTATTTTAAAGCGGTTTGGTATCTTTTATTTAAAAGAAAGGTCAAGTACAGTTAAATGCAACAAGCAAATAACGAACAAATGCTTCAAAGCCTTGTGAGCAATATCCAAGCAAGCGGCTTAAAGCAAAAGTTAATTTTTACATTTATAATCATTGCCCTGTTCAGATTTGGCGCGCAGCTTCCTATATTTGGTATAAATAATGAAGTTTTTCAGGCGCTTGCTGCAGGAAATAATATGATAGGCTTTTTGGATTTATTTTCAGGCGGTGCTTTAGGTAAAGTGTCAATCTTTGCACTTGGTATCGGGCCATATATTACGGCATCAATCATTATGCAGCTTTTAGCCGTAATTGTTCCTTATCTTGAAAATCTTCAAAAAGAAGAAGGGGAAGCCGGGCGCCGTAAAATTCAGCAGTTAACAAGACAATTCACGGTTATTTTGGCGTTTTTCCAATCTTTTGTATTTGTTACAATTTTATCAAAATTACCTGGGTCAATTATGCACAGCGTAAACCCTTTTATGTTTTTTATAGGGTCTATGATAGCCTTGACGGCAGGTGCTGTAATGGTTATGTGGCTTGCAGAATTGATTACTGAAAAGGGAATCGGAAACGGTGGTTCTTTATTAATCTTTGTGGGTATTATATCAGGGATTCCTTTGTATGCGCAAAGAACTGCAACCCTTGTTTCTCAAGACCCAAGGCTGCAATTAGGTATTATGGCGCTATTATTGATATTTGTTGCAACAATTATTTTTATTATTGTACTTCATGATGCGGTTAGAAAAGTGCCTATAGTTTCTGCAAGACGTCAGGTTGGTAACAAAGTTTACGGCGGGCAAAATTCAAATATTCCGTTTAAATTGAACCCGGGTGGTGTTATGCCGATTATCTTTGCGGTTGCAATTTTATTGTTCCCTGCAACGATTTTGAGCTTTGTACACCAGATGAATATTTCAAATCCTGCACTAAAGAGTGTTTTAGAATCAATGAATAGTTTTTTGAGCCCTTCAAGCATAAGCTATTATGTGATTTATTTCTTATTGATTGTAGCTTTAACATTTTTCTATGCTTCAATTATGCCGAATATGCAGCCAAAAGAGATTGCAAATAATCTTAAAAAATACGGCTCAGCTATTCCAGGTGTAAAACCGGGCAAACCGACAGCTGAAAAATTGGATGAAATTTTATCAAGATTAATGCTAATCGGTGCAATTGCGCTTGGTATCATAGCAATGGTGCCTACTATTGCTTCTAAAATTACAAATATTACAACATTGCAGGGTTTAGGAGCAACTTCTTTAATCATTATGGTGGGTGTTGCGCTTGATTTTATTAATCAAATCAAAACACATATGCTTGCAAAGAATTACGAAAGTTTCTTAAAGCAAGAGCAATAAACGACTTTGGATGCAGGGGGTTGTTTCCTGCATCCTTTTAACAGTTTTAATATTTCTTAAAAAAAGAGGTAGGTTTATGAAAAAAGTATTTATTTTTTTAGGTCCCCCCGGATGCGGCAAGGGAACTCAGACAGACAGGCTCTCAAAGGAATTAAATATTCCTCATGTGGATACAGGCTCACTCTTAAGAGAAAATATTAAAAATGAAACCGAATTTGGTAAAATTGCAAAAAGTTTTATAGATAAAGGGCAATTGGTGCCGATTGAAGTTGTGCAATCTGTTATAAATGAGAGGATTTCAAGAGAAGATTGCAGAGAAGGGTACATTTTAGACGGTTTTCCAAGAAGTATAGAACAGGCAGAGGCGCTTAAAACCATGTGGGAAAATTCGCCTTTTGAATTTGAAAAATCTGAAAAAGTTGCAGTATATTTTGATATTCCAACGGATGTTCTTGTTGAAAGACTTATAAACAGACGTTCTTGTCCAAAATGCGGTAAAATCTATAATCTTATAAGCTCAGCTCCTAAAAACGAAGGCAAGTGTGATATTTGCGGTGTTGACCTTGTTCAAAGAAAAGATGATACCAAAGAAACTGCAGTTTTAAGGTTTGAAACATATAATAATGAAACTATGCCTCTATTGGATTTTTATAAAAACGAGGGGCTTTTGGTTCAAATTAATGCAAATCAAGGTATAGATGAAGTTTATACGGAATTAAAAAAAGTTATATCATAAAGGCATGTGAATATGATTAATAAAAAATCAAGGGAAGAATTGAAAATAATGCGCCATGCGGGCGGGGTTGTAGCGCTTGTGCATAAGGCGATGAAAGAGGCTGTAAAGCCTGGTGTATCAACGTTTGAACTTGATGAAATTGCAGCAAAGGTGATTAAAGATAATAAATGTACTCCGACATTTTTAGGATATAACGGTTTCCCTGGCTGCATTTGCGCTTCAATAAATGATGAAGTGGTGCATGGGATTCCATCAAAGGATAGAATCTTAAAAGAAGGGGATATAATCTCAATAGATGTTGGGGCAACTTACCGCGGTATGGTGGGGGATTCAGCCTGGACTTATCCTGTTGGGAAAATCAGCAAAGAATATGAAGATTTGCTTAAAATAACAGAACTTGCACTATTTAACGGGATTGATAAGATGCGCCCGGGGAATGTTCTGGATGATATTTCAGGGGCTGTTGAAGATACGGCACTTGGTGCTGCCTCAAATATTCCAAAAGAGCTTCAAGGTAAAAAATATGGTATTGTGCGTCAGTACGGCGGGCATGGAGTTGGGCGGAATATGCATGAAGACCCGTTTTTGTTTAATTACAGGGTAAAAAATAATACTAAAATTAAATCAGGGTATGTTATTGCAATTGAGCCTATGATAAACCTTGGTGTGGATGAAGTTGTTGTATCTATGGCTGATAACTGGTGTGTTTCAACAGCTGACAATAAAGCTTCTGCGCATTTTGAACATACTGTAGCTGCAACGGATGACGGACCTTTGATATTGACAGCACTTGAATAATCTAAAGATAAAGTTTTTGGACTATTCCAAATATTCTTTTAAAATAATTAAAATTGGAAGTGTAGGGGATTTCTACACTTTCGTTTTTTGTAAGCGAGATGTATTTTATTGAAATATTTTTTGTTTTATAAAGTTTTGAAGCGGCGTAAAGATAGACTATGGTTTGAATATCGTTTTCAGGGTCTTTTGGAGTATTCAGGGTTTTCCAATCGTAAATTTCAACCCTGTTTTCTTTGATTAAAACGGCGTCAAACCTGCCCGTGAGGTAGAAAACATTCTTAGTTTGGTGTTTATCAGGTAAGAGATTTTCTTTTTTATAAAAATTGTCCGTTACATCTAAGTTTTTGGGCTCTATTGTATTTTCAGGTGTGCATTTTATTAAAAACGGCTGTTCTATTGATTTTTTATCCGCATCTTTTAAAAGTTTAATTTCATCAAAGTCTTTAATTTTTTCTATAAAATTTTTATCATCTTCGCTAAATGAATCCTCAATCTTTGATGTGTCAAAGTTTTTAAGATAAAAACATAAAAAATTGTGCAGGTTTTGTCCTGTTTTTGCTTTTTTATTATCGGGTGTAAAATATAGATTTTCTATGTATTTCAGCCTAAAATCCTCCGTGCTTTTATCTAAAATTTTAAGAGAATTTGCACTGAATGTATCAAATATATTGGTTTTTTGCAAACGGATGTTTGATTTATCACACATAATATCCCTCCTCCGGTATATCATCTGTCCTGTCGTTTAGAATCTCAAAAAGCTCATTTGGCGCCTTTTCTCTTATTTTGTTAAATATTTTATACTCCATAGCACAGCTTAGATAAAGCTTTCTTTTTGCGCGTGTTACGCCGACATATGCGAGTCTAAAGTTTTCATCCAAAATTTCATTCTTCAATTCTTCCTCATTTTTTGGGTTTGTTTTTATGTTTTCAATAAATTTTGAATTATCTTTTAATTTTACATCTGAAATATTCAATGAAAGATTGTCTTTGTAAAGTTCGGGGATAAAAACATAGTCAAATTCATCACCCTTTGATTTGTGCAGAGTTAATATTTTTATAGTGCCGTCATTCTTTTTTTCTTCAGTGTCTGAAATTAATTTTATTCCGGTTCTATTTATCTTATCTGCGAGGATATTCAGTCTTTCTATTGTATCTTCAAAGGTTTTATATTGATTATAAACTTTTGAAACTATGCCTGAAACAAGCGGTATATTAGCTTTTTTAACCTCTTGCGTCTTTTTTATAACGGTTTGGTTTGGGTTTTGCCTATCAGGCGTAATATTTGAAAAATAAAATTCACCGACCTTGTATGCAATTTCATAAATTGGGAGATTCCAAAGTTCAAGGAAATATTTTAAATCCCAAAAGATGCTAAAGTATTCATTATTGCCTAAAATAAAGGGCGAATTTAATTTATCCAAAAATTCCAATATTTCAAAATCCTGTTTATAAAAACCAAGCTCCATAAGGGTTTTAGCAAAATGTTTTACGGTTTTGTTATTAAGCGGGTTATGTATAAAGTTTAGAGCAGCTAAAACTGTTCTAAATACAGGGTTTAAGTTTAAAGTATCAGAATTTGCCGCAAATTTTAATGTTGAAAATTCTGTTAAATAATTACTCCAATCCAAAACCCCGCGGTTGCTTCTTAAAAGAATTGCTATGCTTGAATTTGGCTCTTTTTCATTAATTTCTTCAATTTTTTTTAAGATAAAATCTTTTTCATCTTTTTCTTTTTCAAAGATGTTTTCTAGAACGCTGTTTGGGTCAATTATATTTTTTCCTTCAACAGGCTTTGTTTCAATGGGTAGAAAGGCACTGTCTGAAATTGTTTGTCCAAATTGTATAAGGCCATTTGCAAAATCAATTATCCCTGTTGCGTTTCTATTTGAATAATTCATTTTAACATTTTTATTTTCTTCAATAAATTTTTTAAATCCTTTAACATCGGCATTAGAAAAGGTTGTGGTTATTGCCTGGTTTATATCTCCACAGCGGATAAGGTTTTTGTGCCCGTCTGATAAAATTTTGATTAATTCCTGCTGTATTTCGCTTGAATCCTGCGCTTCATCTTCAATTATAAAGCGCATTAAATTTTGATAATATTCTCTTATGCTTTTATGGTTTTGAAGGAGTGATAAAGAAAGGGATAAAAGGTCATCATAATCTATGTAATTATTTGATAAAAGAGTAGTTTTATAGGTTTCATAAATTCTTTTAAAAAGAGGTGAAAGTTTATCTGGGTTTTTGGTTTTTTGGTTTTTATAGGTTGAAATCGCACGTTCGTATAGTTCTGCCTTGGTTAATTCAAGCCCTAAATTAGAGATTATTTCTTTTATTATAGTGCTTCTTTTAATATCGTCCAAAATTTCAAAATCAACATCAAGATTCACTTTTGTATGGTTATTATTTTCCCTTAAAATACGGAGGGCAAGCCCGTGGATAGTTGATATATGCGGTAATTCAACAAGGTTTGGAAAGTTTGATTTTATTCTTTCTTTAAAATTTCTTGCTGCAGAATCCATAAAGGTTAGGACAAAAATATTTTGAACCGGCACTTTTTCATTAAGAAGTTTTAAAATAAGTGCAAGCATTATTGTGGTTTTTCCTGCTCCTGCAACTGCACTTACTGCCATTTTGCCTTCTTTGTATTCTAAAACAGGCGCCTGGTCAGGGCGGGGGATTATTTTAAATTCTTTTTTATCTGTTTGCTCAGTTTGGGTACCTAGGTCAGGCTCTTTGAAAAAATGGTTTATGCCTTTAAAATTTTCAGCACCTAAAAAATCGTAAATACTTGAATAGATATAAATTTTACCTTCATTTAGGGCAGCTTCTGTGCTGCTGCTTTGGGCGGATTCTGGTACACCTTCATTTAAAAGATAGATTTTCCTTAAAATCCTTGCTGTTTTATCAAGTGAACATTTTATATTGTCTTCAAGCTCAAAAGAGCGTTTTTTCCAGCTTTTTTGAAATACCCAGGCATTATAAAGGGGTCCTATATCCTGCTTTATCCAGTTTGAACTTGTGGTATCTAAAATGAATGTATGTTTTGATTTTATTGAATTATCTATTATTTTTTGTGCGGTAGAAACGATTATGGCATTTTCTTCTTTAACTTCGCTATTTAGGGGGTTTTCAGAAATTATTGTGTTTTCAAGCTGAAAAATAAGTTCTTTATTTGAAACGGAATCCTTGAATGTTTCTTCAAAATCTCTTATCTGTTTTAAAAGCTGGTTAATTTTATAGATATTGTCCTTATTTTCAAGGGTTAATGGGATATATTCATTTGAGATTGCAAATAACTGTTCAGATAGTTTTAAATCTTTAATTTCATTTGATAATTCCAAAAAGCGCTCTATATTTTTATTATCCTTAAAATTTTTTAGGGTTTTAAATATATCTTCGCCGTCAACTTCGTATTTGTCCGTAATTTTTAAGGTGAGAATAAAATCTGTTTTTAGAATTTTGGCTAAAATTCCTCTTAAAATATAGGGAGAAATTTTTAAATTTTTATTATTTAAAATTTTTAAAATCTCTAAAATTGAACCTATGACAGGATTATGAGAAAGTTTTCCGCTTCCTGATAAAAATTTAACAGGATAATTTAATTTACCAAACTGCATTTTAAGATAATTATCAATATTTGGGGTAATGATTGAGATATCAGAAGGCTGCAACCTGTTTTTCGGGTTTGAAAGAAGCGCAGTTATTTGGTTTATAACATCTTCTATCATCTCATCTTGTCTTATAAAACTTTTTTTAATGGAATTTTCAATTAAAACAGGAGTTTCATTTTTTACAGCAGTAAAGATTTCATCCGCTTTTTTATCTTTAAAAGATGGTTTTAGAATAACGGGTTTTTCATTTAAAAATCTTTCAAAATCAAATTCAAGGGCGCCTAAAAATCCTTTTCTTGTGCAGCCAAATTCATCATAGGCTATGAAAAATTCTTTAACATCTTTTTTTATGTGATTTAAATATTGAAAAAGTGCAGGGGTTATCTCATCACCATCATCCAAAAATACGTATTCAAAGGAATTTAATGTATTTTCATAAATAAATTTAAAAATATCTGCCTGTCTTAGATAGTCAAATGCTCTTAAATTCAGGGTTTTAAGCTTATATAGATTCAGTGCATTTTTGATATCGGAATAGAAAGGGTCTAAAAGAATCCTTGAGCGGTCTTTTATTTCATCTGGTGTGAGTGCATTTAAAACACAGAGCGAATAGCGCCTTAAAAGCTGGTGCAAGAGGTTTACTTTTGAATTATAGCCTTTAAATTTTATTTCATCTATGGCGTTTTTAAAAATGTATTGGCTGACTTCCAACCCTGAAAGATTCGGAGTGATTTTTGCATTATCGTCTTTTATTTTATTTTCAACCAAAAGCCAGTTTTCAAGAATTTTATTATATACAAGCCCAAAAAATGTGTAGATATTAAGGTTTGTAAGAGCCTCTATTTCAAGCTTTTCTTTTATTTTTTTTGTAAATTCATTCTTTTTCTTAAAATTTTGCACAATGACAAGAATCTTATCCGCGCTAACCCCTTGATTTAAAAGCTTTGCGCAGGAATCTATCAGGATATCAGTTTTATTAGAATTTAAATTTCCCTTGATTAACATCTATAAAATATCCATAGGGTCAACATCTACAACCATTTTAATATCATTTGGAAGAATAATTTTTCTTAAAAATGAAAGGATTATGTTGTGCCCTTTTTCTTCAAGCTTGTTTTTTACTATGATGTTAAATCGAAATTCGCCCCTGATTTTTTCTAAGACGCAAGCTGCAGGACCCATAACGATTAATCTTTCAGACAAGCTTTGTTTATCAATCCAATCTTTTAAACGCATAGCGATTTCCATTGCAGATTTTTCTGCGCGGAAATTATTATCGGAACTTAATATTATTCTTATAATTTTTGAAAACGGCGGGTAGTCAAAGGCTTCTCTGATTTCGATTTCATTTTCAAAAAAGCTTTCATAATCCTGTTCGCGAGCCTTATCCAGGAAAATATTTGAATTATTAAAGGTTTGGAAAATTACCTTACCTTCGTCTTTTCCGCGCCCTGAACGCCCTGCAACCTGGCAGAGGAGCGAAAAGCCGCGCTCAGAGCTTCTAAAATCGGGCAGGTTGAAGCTTAAATCAGCATTTATGACGCCAACAAGCGTAACATTCGGGTTATCAAGCCCTTTTGCTATCATTTGTGTGCCGATTAAAATATCAATCTCACCGTTTGAAAAATTCTCTAAAATTTCAAAGTGCTCGTTTTTTTTGCTCAAACTGTCTGAATCAAGCCTTTGAATTTTGTAATCGGGAAAAATTTTAGCTGCAACTTCTTCTACCCTTTGAGTGCCTGTGCCAAAGTTTTCCAAAGTACCTTCCGATTCGCATTTCGGGCATTTGGTGAGGTTTTTAATTTCATAGTTACAGTAGTGGCAGCGGTGCGAATGGGTTTGGGAATGGTAAATCAAAGGAATTGCGCATTTTGGGCATTCAATTACGGTTGAACATTCCATACACTGTGTGTAGCTTGAAAAACCGCGCCTATTTATGAGCAAAATTACCTGATTTTTATTTTTTACGGTTCTATGGATTTCATCAATCAAATATTTTGAAAAAATACCGTTGTTTCCAAAACCGCGCTCCATCCGCATATCGATAATTTTTACTTTGGGAAGTTCTGCATTATTGTATCTTTTATTCAAAACAAAAAGAGAATTTGAATTTTTAGCCTCATAATAGCTTTTAATATCAGGGGTAGCACTGCCAAGGATTAATTTTGCACCCCCATTTATATCATCATTCAATTCAATGAGTTTTTTTGCTACTTCAACGGCTGAATATCTTGGAGATGGCATGGTCTGCTTGTAGGCTGGGTCATTTTCTTCATCAATTATTATGAGCCCTAAATTTTTAATTGGTGCAAATACTGATGAGCGGGCTCCAAACAGGATTTTTATTTCATCATTTCTTAATTTTTGCCATACTTTATATTTTTCAGCTTCTGTGATTGAACTGTGCCAGATTCCAACGGAGGTTTTGCCAAATCTTTTAATTGTGCGGGCTGTAAGCTGTGATACAAGAGCGATTTCAGGTGCCAGAAAAAGTACATTTTTACCTTCTTTAATTGTATCTTCAATCAGTTTAAAATAAATTTCTGTTTTGCCTGAACCTGTAATGCCGTATAATAGAGAGGTTTTGGCATCTACTTTTTTAATATCATCATAAATTTTCTGCTGCTCTTTAGATAGAGTGTGCTTATCCTTTGATTTTTCAGTTTGCAGTACCTTTAATTCTTTATTAGGTTTTCTGTAGTTTTTTAGATTCTTTTGGAAAAATTTTTCAGGGAGTGCAGTCTTTAAAACTGTTGGAAGGTCTGAAAAATAATAATTTGCAACCCATTCAAGCATTTTTAAGTATTCAAGGGTAAACATTGGCTCCGTATCTAAAATTTCATCAATATATTTTGCCTTAATTCCCTCTTCAAGGTAATTTGAAAATCCTACAACGTATCCTTTTATTTTACGATTCCCGTTTCCAAAAGGCAGGGTTACAGGCTGGCCAATCTTTATTATATTCTTCATATCATCAGGAATAAGGTATGAAAAAGTTTTTGTGCCAAGAGTTGAGATATCTACAAGGCAAAGAGCGTATTTATAATCATTTTTTGGATTGTCTTCCATAGTATTTTAGCCTTGTTTTTTAAGGAGATTTAACTTATTTAATTCCAACTCGTTAAAGATTGTTTTTTGAACAGTGGTGCCTGTTGAATAAACGCTGTTTGCAGGGAGGATTTTAATATTTGATGTAACCGGTGTTATAGCAGTTACTGTCATAATATAATCTTTTGCGCCTGTTCTAAAGAGGATATATCCGCTTTTAGACTGCATTTCAATAATTTCATAGTCCAAACTGTTTAAAACGGAAAGCGATGTTAAATACATATTATCAGCTGAAATTCCGAAATTTTTGCTTGAATCATCAAGGTAGGTGGCAGCTTCAGCTGTTCCAGGTGTATTTAAAGCATTATTATGAACTGTATTAAAACATATCGGGCTGCAAAACGCACAAAGCGTTAACATAGATATTAACATGTTTTTTTTCATTATTTGCTATCCTTCCAGGTTTTGCCGATTTTAACATCTGCAACCAACGGCACTCTTAAAGGCTGATTTAGCTCCATAGCCTTTATTACTGCTTCTTTAACTTCATCGAGCTTATCGTTTCTTACTTCAAGCACAAGTTCGTCATGCACCTGTAAAAGCATTTTTGCTGGCAGATTTTTTTCTTTTAAGCTGCTATTAAGCTCTATCATTGCTATTTTGATTAAATCAGCGGCAGAACCCTGCAGAGGCGCGTTTATTGCGGCGCGTTCCGCAAATTCTCTTATTTTTGTATTTCTTGAGTTTAATTCTTCCCCTAAATAGCGCCTTCTGCCGTATAAGGTTTCAACATAGCCGTTTTCATGGGCTTGAATCAGCGTATTTGTAATGTAGGTATTGATTTTTGGGTATTGTTTAAAATATTTATCAATGAAAGTTTGGGCTTCAATTGGTGTTATACCAAGGGCAGAAGCTAAGCCGTAGCGGGTTTGTCCGTATACTATTCCAAAATTTACGGCTTTTGCTTTTCTTCGCATTTCCTTTGTAACATTATCGGTTGAAACATCAAAAATTCTTGAGGCTGTAAGTGTGTGGATATCAGCATCATGTAAAAATGCGTTAATAAGTGCCTCATCGCCAGATATATGGGCAAGAAGCCTTAATTCTATTTGTGAATAATCAGCTGCAAGGATTGAATAATCATCACTGCAGGGGATAAAGGCGGCACGGATTCTATTTGAAAATTCTGTTCTAATCGGTATATTTTGAAGATTAGGGTCAGAGCTTGAAAGACGCCCTGTTGTGGTTACAATCTGATTAAAATGTGTGTGCAGCTTGTTATCTTTTCCTAAAAGCTTTGGCAAGTTATCAACATATGTAGTTTTTAGCTTCATTAATGTTCTGTGCTCTAAAATATCACTGGCAATTTTATGCTCTTGTGCCAAATCTTCAAGGATTTTGGCATTTGTTGAATAGCCGGTTTTGTTTTTCTTGCCGGGTTTGATTTTTAATGTATCGAAAAGTACTTCGCCAACCTGTTTTGGAGAATTTATATTAAAAATCCTTCCTGCTTCTTTATAAATATCAGCTTCAAAGCCTGAAACTTTGCTGTTTATTTCTTCCGATAATTCTTTTAAATAGTCAACATCAAGACATACGCCTTCTTTTTCCATTTTTGATAAAACAAAAGCAAGCGGCAGCTCAATATCTTTCAAGACATTTTTTTCTTCAACGGTAAATGTTTTTTGGTAAAATTCGTGCAGTTTTAAAATGCAGTAAGCAAGCTCATTTTTATTGGTTTCATCAGGGATAATTTTAAGATAATTTTGAATTTGGCTTACTAAATCATGTTTTCTTGATGAATCTTTAACATAGCTTGATAGCATAACATCATCAATAATACCTTCAATTTCAGGAAATATTTCAAGCGCATTTTTAATATCAAAGGTGATTTTTTGAATTTTATCATTCTTTAAAATTTCTTGCGCAATATCAAAAGATGCACTTGTAGAAAGGTTATCGGCTGCAAAATAAACCGTATCGTTATCTATTAAAAATGAAAGCGGGGTTTTGATTTCATTTAGGCGGGTTTTCAATGTTTCAAAATCCGTTTTTTCAAAAACAGGTTTATTGTTTTGGGTTTGCGCAGGCTGCTCCAATATGCCGAATAATGAACCTTGAATTGGGTTTGAATTATTTGTTTCAGGTTCATCTTCTTTAAATTTAACAATAGAAGCTTCTTTTTCATCTATATTATTTGAAGTTTCCCTGCCTGCGGTAATATTTTGACCGGCTTCATCTTTGCATAAGAATGGTTTTAGAAGGTTATCAATATTTTTTACAAAGCTAAAAAATTGAACCTTGTTGAAAAATTCAATGACATTATTCTTTTTTTCAATCTCAAGGCAGGTATTTGCAAAATCAAAATCAATTTCAACATCTGTTTTAATTGTGGCTAAAAACTGTGACAGCTCTGCTATTCCCTTATGTTCAATCAGTTTTTCTTTTACTGATTTTTTTGTAATGTTATCAATGTTTTTATAAATATTTTCCAGCGTTTGATACTCATTTAACAGTCCTGCTGCGGTTTTTGGACCTATTCCCTTAACGCCTGGTATATTATCTGATGTATCGCCGCAAAGAGCCTTGTAGTCTATAACCTGATTTGGATATACTTCCATTTTTTCATAAACTTTATTCCAATCGTAGGTTAAAATTTCACCCTTGCTTGGGATTAAAACACTTACTGTACCTTCTTTATTGATAAGCTGGAAAGAGTCTCTGTCACCTGTTAAAATATAGGTTTTATGATGAAGTGCTGTTGCCATTTTTGAGATGGTGCCTATAATATCATCTCCTTCAAAACCTTCTTTTGTGTAAATTGGGATATTAAGTGCCTTTAAGCCCTCCATAATAAGCTCTAGCTGTGGGCGGAGGGAATCCGGCATAGATTCTCTGTTTGCTTTGTATCCTTCATATTTTTCAAGGCGGAAAGTGTGTCTTGAAACATCAAAAGCTACGGCGATTGAATCGGGCTTAATGCCTTCAAGCCCGTTATTTTGTCTTAAAAGGTCAAATATTGCTTTAAAAAAACCGTAAACTGCCCAGGTAGGCGTATGTTCGGTTGTCTGCATATTTGTGCGCTCAAGCGCAAAAAACATCCTAAAAGCAAGGGCGTGCCCATCTATTAACAACAGTGTTTTAGATTTATTCTCTTCCATAAAACTTCCTTTTGGCTTCCCCTGTCTTGATTTTTTAAAAAAGTGCTAATATAATTTTACACCAAATATTATTCAGTTTAAAAATTCTTTGCGGCTTATTATCTTAACCGAATTTAGGATTGTAACAATAGGTTCTGCGGTGCTTTCTTCAGTATCCTCATTTTCAGGCTGTGCGCCTTCATTTTTATTTCCTGTATCAGTGTTTTCTGCATCTGTACTTTCTTCTAAAACACCTGCTCCTTCCACGGTTTTAGATGTGCAGCTATCCACTTTTATTATTTTTATGTATCGGATAAGCCCGATTGTTTTATCGGGGTCATTTGTTAAATCAAATGTACTGTCTTTTGAGATACACCAGGTATCATAGCTTGAATCGGTGTTTGAAATTGTAAAATGTTTTTTATCCTCGTTATTGCTCATTGAACCTATATCAATCCAATAAATGTTATCTCTGTCGTTTAATCCCGCAAAGGCAAGATAATCACCGTTATATGTTATTTTTAAATCGTCCCCTCTTTTATCGGTTATGATTTTTTCTGACCTAAATGTGTAAGATTTATCATCAGAATCAATTTCAGGTATTTGAACTTGAGAGGCTTTTGCATATGAAGTTTGTATGATATTAATTATTCCAAAGCCAACATATCTCAAAAAAAGTGTCGGGATAGATGTGGTTGTAGTCAGTTTAATTTTAGGTGCATCAGAATCATCATTATTGATTTCTATATCTGAAATTTTAAATCTATAAACACCTGTGATTTCTTTATTTGAGTATAGGTTTTCAAATCTCTCTTTAATATCATCCAATGATGAAGTATTTCTTTCGGATTCATCCAGAGAGGCAATATATGATGCTGCATATAGAGTTATGGTTTCTGTAATTTTTTGGGCTTTATAACGGGATGTGACAACGTTTCCAACATCTGTTGCACAAATACAAAAAACCAAAAATGATACCATAAAAATAATCAATGCACCTGCAAGAGCTGCTTTTGATTTTTTATATATGATATCTTTTTTAAGAGGCTTCATTGTAAATCAACCTCCGGGATTTCTATATGGTGTCCTTCCGTATTATTTTGAGTTTTTGTTCTCAAAGGCGCTGTGTCCTGATTTTGATTGGATTCTATTTTGCAATCGTCTTCAAAAAAGGCATCAGGGATTTCAAAAGAATTTTTTCTTAAAATGGCACTGTTTATGGGGATTATTGTTAAATAGTTGTAATTTTGCGGGTTAAAGTTATCAAGGCCGTTAAAAATTGTGAAAGTGGATGTATATCTATAAAATCCTATTAAAAAATCAATATCTCCTGTGTTTGTAAGTTTTACTTCAAGAGAATTTTCATAGGGTGCATGGCGTTCTTTTAAAAGAATTTTTGCGTATTTTTCAATATTTTCAACAGTTTCTTCCGCTGTTGAATTTATTTTATTTGTGAAAGAGATAAAACTTACAGCCTCATAAAGAGAGGCGTTAAATTTATAATTGGTATGGATTGTGATTGCAATTTGATAAACAATTCCAATAAAAAACATAATAAAAGGTGCAAGCAGAGCCAACTCCACAATATGTTGAGCTTTTTTTAATTTAGAACCACATATTTTGTTTGCTTTCAAAGATGCACCTTAGATTATATTTATTTTTTTATTTAGTTTCTTTAGAGCTGCCAAATGAAAAATTTAAATCTTTATAAGTAATATCAATGGGCAGCATTCCAGGGTCTTTTAAGAATATATAAAAGAAATCAGAGCTTCCTGTTTTAATAACTCCTGCTGAAGTTATTGTGTGTGATGAAATACCTTTTGCAATTGAACCTATCTGGCTTGTTGCAGCATTATTAACATTATTTTTTACAGAAGCAGTATTTACCATATTGTTAACATTTTGGTATGCATTTTGTATATCTGCAAAGGCGCCTAAAGTCGGGGCTATGTTTGAAAGCCCGTTGTATGTACCTGTTTCATAGCTTTGGTAGGCATTTAGGTATGCTGATGGCGGAATAGGTGTTAGGGTTTCATTTCCTGTCTTGATAACCAAATCCTTTAGATAAAAGACATAATCTGCTGCCTTTGAATTATTTTTTACATTTATATAAACCACTAAGGCATCAGGAAGGGGGGTTTTTGCAACCCCCAGCTTCATATCAATATTTTCTTCATCCGATGTTTTTGTATATGTTGAAAAAGTAAACAATTCACTTGTTTGGAGTGCTGCACTTTTTTTAGAATCAAAGTCGTCTCCTACATAGCTTAAAGATGTGCAGCCTGATAAAAGAACCAAACATCCGCCTAAAACTGCGGTTAAAAGCAGGTTTTTAATTGAATTGATTTTTCTCTTCATCACTTACTCCTTTAATTGTAAGGTTTACTCTTCCTTTATCATCAATTTTTACAACTTTAACAACTACATTGTCGCCTATTGAAAGTTTTGATTCAACAGTGTCAATTCTTTCGTTGCAAACTTGTGAAATATGCACCATGCCGTCTTTTCCGGGGGCAAGTTCTACAAAAGCACCAATAGGGATAATTCTAACAACTTTGCCTTTGTAAATGCAACCCGGTTCTGCTTTGAAGGTTAAATCTTTAATCATTTTGATTGCAATATCTGTACCTTCTTTGTCGTTTGATGTAATTGTAACTGTACCGTCATCTTTTATATCAATTTCAGCGCCAGAGGCGTCAATTATGCTTCTAATCATTTTTCCGCCGGGTCCGATTACGGTTCCTATGTCTTCAGTCGGTATTGTCATAGAGAATAATCTTGGAGCAAATTCTGATAATTCTTTATTTGGTTCAGAGATTGCTTCTCTCATCTTGCTCATAATATAAATTCTACCGTCTTTTGCCTGATATAAAGCGCGGCGAAGTGTTTCATTTGAAATGCCTTTAATCTTCATATCCATTTGAAGAGCAGTGATGCCTGTATCGTTACCTGTTACTTTAAAGTCCATATCACCAAGGAAGTCTTCAATACCTTGAATATCAGTTAATACAACGTCTGTATCTCCTTCTTTAATAAGACCCATAGCAACGCCGCCTATCATACATTTAACAGGAACACCGGCGTTCATTAGAGCCATAGAGCTTGCACAGGTTGAACCCATTGATGTTGAACCATTTGATTCAAGTACATCTGATGTTACTCTTATTGTATACGGGAAATCTTTTTCATCAGGCAACGCCGGAACATTAGCACGTTCTGCTAAATTTCCATGACCAATTTCACGTCTGCCTGGACCTCTTAATGGTTTTACTTCACCAACTGAAAAGCCAGGGAATATGTATTTGTGCATATAGCTTTTTTTAGTAAGAGGGTCAACGCCGTCAAGTTCTTGAGCCATTTGAGGACCTGCTAAAGTTGCGCAGGATAAAATCTGAGTTTGTCCTCTTGTAAATACCGCACTTCCGTGTGCTCTTGGGATGACGCCTACTTCGCACCAGATAGGGCGTACTTCAAAAGTTTTTCTGCCATCAGCACGAACGCCCTCATTTACAATCATTGCTCTCATAATTTTCTTTTCAAGAGCTTTAAATTCTTCGGCTACAAAATCAATGCCTGTTTCTTCCATCATAGCTTTGATTGGGTGGCTGTCATCAAGGGCTGTAACTTTATCTTTAACAATTTGTTTTGCTTCATCAAGTTTATTTTTTCTGTATTCGCGGTCAAAATTATGATAAGCATCTGATATTATATCGTAGCAGTTATCTTTAATAATTGCTGCAAGTTCTGATGTATCATAAGGATTTACGAAGTTTTCGCGAACAACACCGCAGCGGTTTGCAAATTCTATTTGAGCTTCACACTGTTTTTTGATTTCAACTTGTGCAAATTCAACGGCTGCCATAATATCATCTTCGGTTACAAATTTGCAGCCTGCTTCAACCATAATAACAGAATCCATTGTGCCTGCTACAACGATATCCATATCTGATTTTTCAGCTTCCTGATGGGTTGGGTTTGCAACAAAATTACCATCAATTCTTCCAACACGAACTGCACCGACAGGTCCTTCAAATGGGGCGCCTGAAAGCATTAGGGCAGTTGAAGCGCCAAGAATTGCTAATGTATCAGGCTGATTTTTCTGGTCATAGCTAAACAATTGAACAACAACCTGAACGTCGTTTCTATATCCTTTAGGCCATAGGGGACGGATAGGACGGTCAATCAATCTTGATACCAATATTGCTTTTTCGGAAGATTTTCCTTCGGTTCTTGTAAAGCCGCCGGGGATTCTTCCTATTGCTGACATTCTTTCTTCGTAATCAATTAATAATGGGAAAAAATCTATTCCAACACGAGGCTCTTTACTTACTGTTGAGTGGATAAAAAGCATTGTATCCTCGCATCTTACGGTAACAGATGAAGTAGCGCTTTGAGCATACTTACCTGTTTCAATCTCTACAATCTTCCCGCCGATTGTAATCTGCATTTTTTTAGATTCTGGCATGTTTTCCATTTTTCTTTTCTTTCTTCTTTTTTCTATACACTTCTTTGTTGCTTCAATTCTATAATAAAGATGCAGGAAAGGAAAGAAAAATTAATATTGCTTCATAATGGTAAAGACAGATTATATTTTAAAAAACCGACAGGGTAATTTGCTATTTAGGGTGCGCTTTGTTAATATATTAAATATTTATACGCGCCCAAAGAAAGGGATGAATGTGGCAATCAGTAAAGCAATGCGTGCGGCGCTGGCGATATTATCATACAGGGATATCGATATTAAAAAGAATTATCCGCTTGCAAGAGAGTTTGAAAGAATTAAATCCTGGCGTTTAAAAAAACCTGAACTTTATAGTATTTGGGAACATAAGGTATGCTGCGGCAGACATGATGTACCGGTTAGAATATTCACCCCAAAAGAAAATGTATCTGATTCTGTTTTATTGTTTTTCCACGGAGGAGGCTGGGTAACAGGAAATATAGACAGCTATGACGGCGTTTGTTCTGATATGTCTAAGCTAACGGGTCACAGAGTAGTTTCGGTTGATTACAGACTTGCGCCGGAATGCCGTTTTCCCGGAGGATTGGAAGACTGTTATGCTGTAGCAAAAGAGATTTTTTCAAATTTTGAAATTCTTGGGGTAAAACCTGAAAATATTATTTTGATAGGGGATAGCGCCGGAGGGAATCTTGCTGCTGCAGTTTCTCTTTTAGCGCGCGACCGCAAAGAATTTTATCCGTCAAAACAAATTTTAATTTATCCTGCAACAGCTGCTGACCACTCCAGAACTTCTCCTTTTGAATCTGTTCGGGAAAATGGAACCGGGTATTTATTAACATCAAAGCGCGTAAGAGACTATATGGAGCTTTATTCTTCATCGGATGCCGATTTTAAAAATCCTTATTTTGCTCCGCTTTTAGCGAAAGATTTTTCCAATTTACCATCTACGCTTATAATTACAGCACAGTACTGTCCTTTGAGAGACGAAGGGGAGGAATTTGGGCATAGGCTCCAAGAATCGGGAGTATACACAGAAGTTGTCAGAATGCCTGATGCAATTCATGGATATTTTTCTCTTCCAAGCTGGTTTGAACAAGTAAGAAAAACATATGAAATCATCAATAATTTTTTAAAGGAGAAAAAGTTTTAATGAACAATAAAGTTTTGCCAAGATGGAGCCGTTTAGATAATGCAGCGAAAATATTTCCGTCAAACAGCAGTATGCGTGATTCTAAGGTATTTCGTTTTGTTTGCGAACTTAAAGATTTTATAAATCCCGTAATATTGCAAACAGCTTTAGATAGGGCTGTTGAACAATTTCCATTTTTCCAATCTGTAATGAAAAGGGGTGCATTTTGGTATTATCTTGAAGAAAGTGATATAAAACCTGTTGTTCAAAAAGAATATGAATTACCCTGTATACCGCTATATGATACAAATAAGGAAAGTTTACTTTTTCGAGTGCTTTATTACAATAAACGTGTCAGTGTGGAAATTTATCACACGCTCACTGATGGAACAGGCGCATTACAATTTTTTAGAACTTTGATTTATTACTATCTTTTGGAACGTCATTGTGAAGAATTTGCATCTGTACCTTCGCTTGATTATGATGCTTCTTGGTTTCAAAAAAGAGATGACAGTTTCCAAAAATATTACGAAAAACCCAACGGTACAAAGATTTCTAAAAGAAAAAAGGCATATTGTTTAAATAAAGAACATTTACCGGACAGGCATTTATCTATTATAGAAGGAAAAATGTCTCTTAAATCATTGTTAGAATGTTCAAGGTCTATGGGTATAACTATAACGGAACTTTTAACATCTTTATTTATTATGGCGATTCATCAGGAAATGAATTTAAGAGAACAAAAAGAACCTATAGTAATTACTATACCTGTAAATTTAAGAAATTATTTTCCTTCTGAATCAGCCCGTAATTTCTTTACTGTGATTAATGCGGGGTATAATTTCAGCTATCAGGAAGACAGCCTTGAAGTGGTTGCATCTTATATCAGGCAGGTGTTTAAGGAAGAGTTAAAAGAAGAAAAGTTGAAAGAGCAAATGAATGTGTGGTCAGCCCTGGAGCATAATATTTTAATTCGTCTTCTGCCGCTTTTTGTTAAAGATGCAATATTGCGTACAGCAGCTTTTATTATGAGAAGAAAAACTACAGCTTCTTTTTCAAATGTAGGAAGGGTTTCAATGCCAAAAGAGATGGAAAAATATATAAATCTTTTTACTGCATATACATCACCTGATATTTTGCAGGCATGTTCCTGCTCTTTTGGTGATAATTATGTTATCAGCTTTGCAAGTCCGTTTTATAGCCGTGATGTTGAACGTACATTTTTTCGCTTTTTAACCCAGATGGGTATTGAAGTTGAAATTGCTGCAAATAAAATAGAAACAGGAAAATAATTTATGTACTACTGTGAGAAATGTAAGGTAAAAGTTGCAGGAAATTTTGAACACTGCCCTTTATGCAGCGGGTGCTTAACCGGTGATGTCAGCAAAGAAGAATTGTTTCCGGATATTCCTCCAGAGAAGCCAAGGCGCCTATTGTTGTTTAAAATATTAATTCTTTGCAGTGCAATAGCAGTATCTGTATGCTTTGCAGTTAATGCCAGTATAGCAGGACAAAGCTGGTGGCTGAATTATGTGCTTGCAGGGCTTGCAAGTTTTTGGCTTGTATTTGGTATTGCTGCAAAGAAACGGGAAAATCCTGTGAAAGCTGTTTTATGGCTTTCTATCATGGCTTCACTGCTTGTGCTTCTGTGGGATGCTGCAACAGGTTTCCATCATTGGTCTGTGGATTTTGTACTGCCTGTTTTATATGTTTGTGCAATAGCTGCTACTATTATTTTAGCCTTATTTTTGTGTTTGAAACCACAGGATTATATTTTTTATCTTGTATTAAATATTTGCTTTGGAATGATGCCATTAATACTGTATCTTTTTAATGTACTAAATGTTGTATGTCCATCAGCGATATGCGCAGCTGTGAGCATTATAACAATGTCAGCTTTGATTATATTTAAAGGAAATGCTCTTAAAGAAGAACTGGATAGAAGATTGCATATTTAGAATTTATATCATTTCAACATCAAATTCTTCGGTTAATGCTGCTATTATATGTGGATTAATTAAATAATTTGGGCATTTTGCAAAATAAATTTTAACAGGATTGCTAAATAATGTACTTAAAAGAATATTTATAGTATTGGGTGTACAGTGGGTGAGTACAAGTACCAAATTTGTGCAATTTGTTTTATTTAAAATATGAATTAAAAGCTGTATTTCAACAGGAGAATCAAGTTTAATCAGGGTTTTGCCTTCAAATTTTTTCAATATTTCTTCTTTGTTGTATGAGCCCACGATAACATATATTTCTTTACCGTTTGCTCCTTCTATTATGTTATCAATATCCTGAATATTATATTTTAAAGTTACTTCTTTGGATTTTTGCACATCTTCTTTTGCAAAACCTGTTGTTTTAAGGGCATTTTCAATTAATGGCTTAAAATCATAATCTGTAACCCTAATCATTTTTTCAGGAGCTATAATTTTTGTTGTGTAAATTGTTCCATGCCTTAGATAGTCAACTTTTTGCAAGAAATTTTGCGTGGTAAAAATTACACCTTTGAAGTTTGTGAAATCTATTTCTGCATTTTCATCTCCAAAGTGCCCGATTAAATTTTTATACTTTAAAAAATGAGGATAGCAAAAGGCGCTAAAAAGACTTGAATTTGTGTAAATATTTATATCTTCGCCTTCCACAGCTTCTAAGAGTTTATCTAATTCATCTAAATCAGAACCTGAAACAAGGATTGATTTACCTTCTTTTATTTCAAAATTTATATTGTTTTCAATTCTTTTGCCATAGGTTTTTTCAAGAGTTTCTGTTAATTTTTTCCATATATCAAATGAAATTTTTGAAAAATCGCAGATACTCTGTTTTAGTTTTTCGGTTTTTTTGGATGAGATATTTGTAAGATTTAAAAATTTTAAGATTTGAAAATTCCATTCAGGGTTTTTAAATCCAAGATGGGATAATTTTTCAATATTAATACTTGTCGTTTTTGCAAAAAATGTTATAAGCTCAATCAAGCTGAGTTTTTTTGGTTCATAAGAATTTCTTTTTTCAACAACAAGTGCTTCGCCTGCTCTTAAAAGATTTGTTAAGGTTGCTTTCTCCGGAAGCTTTATTGCATTTTCGACAAGTTCGTATTTTATGCGGTTTTCTTTTGCGCATTCTAAATATTTTTCTCTTACTTCAAGTTTATCAATTTCAAGGTTGTATAATAGATTTTTATAATCATCCATACGAAATGCTGTATTTATAAGAATTACAGAGAGTGCCCGTATTGCTTTTTGCATAATATTTTCATTTTGCAGATTGAAATCTGCAAGCTTTGTTACATAAAATGCAATTTGCTTTATTTCATTCAAAAGTAATTCTTCAAGAGCGTAGGTTGAAGGGTCAATAGAGCAGGATGCACCGTCTCCGCCTATATTGTTACAATTTTTTCTATCCTGATAATCGTTATAAAAGTTTGCCATAATACAGACATTTTATTTCCACGAAGGGAAGAAAAAATCGCTCTTTCAGCTATTATTCTTTAAAAATATTTTTATGATGATAATTTAAAGGCAAGTTTGATTGCTTCAATCATTCCACTTGGGTCTGCAATATTTTTTCCCGCTATATCATATGCTGTACCTGATGATGGAGATGTTCTTATAACTTTTAAGCCTATGGTTGTATTTACAACATGTTTGAAACATAAAGCTTTAACAGGGCATAGCCCCTGGTCATGGTAGCTTGCTAAAATGCAGTCATAGTCTTGTATTTTATTATTTAAATAATTTTCACCAACATGCGCAAAGAGCCCGTCTGCACTTAGAGGGTCTGTGATATTAATACCAAGGTTTCTCAGGGTTTTTACGGCAGGCATCATAATATCAAGTTCTTCATATCCTAAAATGCCGTTTTCGCCGGCATGGGGGTTTAGTGCGCAGAGGGCAAATTTTGGTTTAGAAATTCCGCATTTTTCAACCAGAAATGAGTTTGTTCTTAATACTTTTTCTACTATTAAATCTTTATCCAGTTGTATATCCTTAAGAGCCAGGTGGCGGGTTAAAAGCAAGACCCTCAAATCTTTTGAGATAAACATCATTTCTGCTTTAGAATCTTTATTTCCTAAAAATTTCTGCAAGATTTCCGTTTGTCCTGAATATTTGTACCCTGATTTATGAAGTGCTTCTTTTGAAACAGGGGCTGTAACTATTGCTTTAATCTTATCTTCGTTTGCAAGACTTGATGCGGTCTTTAGGCTTTCAAAGCAGAATTTACCATTATCATTAGGGTCAATCTCTATTGTTTCATAGGCTGTATTTAGAGTATGGTTTATGTTTTTACCTATTATTAAAATTTCATCTTCAGGCAAATTTAAGGCATTTAAAGCTTTAATTGTTATCTCTTCTCCAATGCCAAGAGTATCTCCTGTTGTTATTGCAATTTTTTTATTCATGGTGTTCAAAATATTTAACTATATCAATCAGAGTGGATGAAGTGCCTAAATTTCCTGATTTTGTGACTATTAATTGCGCGTTTGAATCCATACAAAGGGGAATTGATGGAAGAATAGAATCTACGACCTGCAGGTATTCGCAATTTATGGCTTTAGAACATCTGTACGAGGTTTCGCCCCCGATTGTAATTAAAATAAACTGTGATTTTTGTTTTATGCTGCTTGCAAGCTTTGCAAGATAATCGGTTATTCTTGTTGCAAGGTCTTCTTTTGTGATTCCTTCATCTATAAGTTTACTTTGGGCTTCTTCATTTGAGAGTTCTTCTGTTAAATCGCAAACATGGACAGCTACAATATTGTCTTTTACCAGGTTGGCTACAATTCTATCTACAAGTGCGCTATCCGGTTCTTTTAGCACATCATCAAGACGAAGAGAAACAAAATATGTATTTTCAATATCAGTATCCATTTCAAGTTTCTTTACCTGAAGTGCGGTTAAAGATGTTGCAGAACCTGAAAGGATTAGCTTTGGAAGAAACGGCACCTGCTTTTGCACAGGCGGTTTAATTTCTGTTAGCCAAACAGCACCAAGAGCGTGAGCCAAACCTGCAGAGCCTGCGGGTAAAATATTATAGGTGCTTTTTTGCATAGCAAGTACTATTTGTTCAAAATCAACTGTAGAAACAGAATCCATAACAATCAATTTTTTACCTGATGAGATTAATTCATTTAATTTTAAGGCAATAGGTCCCGCGCCTTTTGCAATTGTTTTCATCTCAATTGAAGCTACAAGCTCTTTAGCGTTGTCGCTCAAGCCTCTTTTTAAAATGTCAGGTATATATGATTCATAGATTGGAGCCTTGGGGTCTCGTGCAGCATCTGTTCTTTCAATTGGGATGCCCTTTAAAAGCTGATAGCCACCGATTGTAATTCTTCCTTCCTGAACAAAGGCAGGTGCCACTATTGCTGCATCATACCCTGTGGCTTCAAGCATTGCAAGGATTTCAACCGATATATTACCCCTTAATGTTGAATCAATTTTTTTATAGAAATATTCAATGCCAAATTTTTCTTTTAAGACCCTTGTTGCCTCAAATACTATTCTTCCGGCATCTTCAGGGGCTATATTTCTGGTTTCGTTGCAAAGCGCCCAGGTTTCAACATTTAGATGATTCTCATTCAGCGAATTAATATCAAGGATAATTTCTGTGTTTGAACCTTTCATGAAAAATTGAAGAGCGGTATCATTTGCGCCCGTGAGGTCGTCTGCAACTATGCCTATAGAATTAGAAATTAACATCTAAGCTATCCCTTGGGCTTCATCCTTTTTAGAGTTCATAAGCCTTAAATTTGTACATCTTATTAAAAATCTTTCAACCATCTCGCCATCAGGTGTTTGCCACTTGCTGGATACTGCCCTGCCTTCAACTCCGACAAGGCTTCCCTTTTTCACCCATTCACCCGCTATTTCAGCCTGCTTATCCCAAACTTCAATATTAAACCAGTCTGTAACTTGCTCTTTTGTTCTTGAATCCCAACGGTTTACGGCAACAGAAAATGTTGTCTTTATTTTTCCGCTGTCATAATATTTCATTTCGGGGTCTTGTCCAACGCGCCCTACTATAACAACTGAATTTGCCATTTTCTCTTACCTTCCCTTTAAAGTTCCTGATTTTCTTCTCCACCGATTATAGTATTAAAAAACTTTTAGCGCAACTTTTGGAGATGTTTGCTTGAGTAGCGGGCTTATGGGATTTTAGATTTCCCCTTCATAAAATTATTATTTTAATAATTGATATGGTTCAACACCAAGGACTTTTGAAATAGCGTATAATCTTGCAAGAGTGGTATTTACACCAGCCTCAATGCCGGCTATGGTTGATGGCGTACAATCAACTTCAATTGCAAGTTTAAATTGAGAAATTCCCTTTTCTTCCCTTAATTTTTTAATATTTTGACCTACTTTTTTATGAAATTCCTTGTTCATTCTTGGAATTATATGTGATTGTTCGATATCTTGCATTCAATAGTGTTGTATACTACTATATCGAATATGGGAGAATGCAGCACTATGAATAATAAGATAAATATAAGAATAGAATTGGACGGCATATTAAATATAGACAAGCGAAGAAAAAAATATGATAATGCCACAATTCATGCAAAAGAGGTTTTAAAATTTATTGAAAAGTTATCAAAAAATTTTAGTGTAACATTAATGACAAAACAAAACGAAATTTTAGCCGCCAAATGGCTTATAGATAACGATATGCTCTCACTTATCCCTTGTCTTTTGAACAAAGAAGAAATATTTGTTTTGTATATTGATGCTAAATGTCTAAATAACTGTCAGGATTTTGATGAATTTTATAATGTACTTATGAGTTTGTAGTGTTGTATTTAGTTTTGTTTTTAAAAGCTTAAATATTAAATATTAAATATGATATTAAGCGTTTATGAATTATGCCCTACGACTTTTAGCGCAACTTTTGGAGATGTTTGCTTGAGTAGCGGGCTTATGGGATTTTAGATTCTCCCTTCATAAAATTATTTTGCAAACAGGACACGGGGAAATTTGCGATTTTGTGCATCATTTATTAATATTTTACTGCATTTGGCAAATTTCTTTTTACGGTCCTTTATTGCAAAATAATTTTCTTTCGTGAAAATGCCTGCGGCTGTTGTAGGATTGACTTATTTAGCTGCTGCAAAATTGTATAAACTTGGATATTAAAAATTTATGGCATTAAGCATAAGCGAATAAGTATTTCTTAGCGAACGTAGAAAGTGAGCGCTGTTTGAACCTGCGTTTCCGTCGACTTAAAACGCAGGTGATGCTTAATTGTAGGCGCAGCTTACGAGCCGTACAAGTAAGTATGCGCAGATAACGTAGAAAATCAAACTTTAATACAAAGTTTAGATTTTCAAGTTAGCCAGAAGTGAAACGAACAATAAAAGGTGAGCTTAGAAAGACTATGAGTGTTGCCAAACTGCCAATAAATTTCTAATATCCAAGCTTGTAAAGACATGACAATGTAAATATATCCTGTGATTGCTTTTTAGTATATTTTTGTAAAGCTTATTTATTTATAAAACATGGCTTTTTATTGGTTTTAGGAACATAATAGATGTGCAAAAACTGCAGACAAAAGACACAACACCTTTTGCTTCTCTTGTTAAATTAATAAGATATAAAATTGCTGATGTTTCTGAAAATTTGGAGTTATAAGAAAACAGTCTTTACTCTGTCGGGGTGTCATCAGGAGCATCTGATACTACCTGATTTCTGCCGTTTCTTTTGGCTACATAAAGGCATTTATCAGCATATTCAATTAATTTTTCTGTCGTATCGCCGTTTTCAGGCATTGAAGCTACCCCAAGGCTAATAGTAACGTGCGTTCTATCTCCTGTTGCAAGCTCAAATTCTTTATTTCTCACTGCTTCGCATATTTTAATTGCAGTTTTAACAGCATCTTCTTTATTTGTATTTGTTAAAATAACAGACATCTCCTCTCCGCCGTATCTGCAAGGAATATCTGTAGAGCGGATATTCTTTTTTATGGTTTGTGCTACTTGCCTTAAAACCGCATCTCCTGATTGGTGACCGTAGGTATCATTAAATTTCTTAAAGAAATCAATATCAACCATAATCAAAGAAAATACGCTGTTATATCTTTTTGCATTGCCTATATTATTTGTCATCTGCTCTTGGAAATATCTATGGTTAAACATTTCCGTAAGCCCGTCTGTCACGGCAAGTTTGTAGGTATGTTCATAGTCGCGTGATGTTATTAAATATTTAACAACATAAGCTCCCGCAAAGGTTAAAATACTTAAAACAAAAGGTGCTGTTATGTTTACCCAGATATTGAAAAATCCCATAAGTATTATTGAGATTATGAAGTACCCTGCCTGCAGACCTAAAAATAACAGAACGGATTTTAAGGGTGCTTTAAAATTCATAACACCCAAAGCTATTAAACCTGCCATCAAAATTGCAATAAATATATCAAAAATAATATAAGTTTTTTTGATGAAATTATTATCTAGAAGATTATTTAAAAATGTTGCCTGTACTTCAACGCCCGGAAACATATAAGAAACAGGGGTACTTTTAATATCAGAGAGGCTGTTTGCGGTAACTCCCACAAAAACGATTTTATTTTTAAAATTATCTTCTAAAAATTTTCTGTCATTTTTTTCTATAGCGTTTGATACTTTCCATAGCGGAACATAATTAAAACTCCATTCAGGTCCATACCAGTTTAAAATAACCTTTCCTTCTTTTGTTAAAGGCAGTATATGATTTTTATCAAAAACAATTTCACCATTTTTGCTCATTTTAAATTGATTTGTATTTATATTTAAATAATCAAGCCCTGCAAGGATTGTAAGGTGTTTGTAATACGCACCGTCATAATATGAAAATGGGGGCATTGTTCTTATGATGCCGTCTTTATCTCTTTGAACATTAATTAGACCTATATTTTTTGTACCGTTTAAGATTTCATCCATTACAGAACGGCAATTTACGTATACTAAATCAGGATTTTGTTTTATTAAAAAATCATTGCCAATTGAATTTTGAAGTGCAGCCGGTAATTTTGGCGGCGTTCTTACTTCTTTCGGGTAATTATCCAGATTCATTGAAACATAAACATTTTTATTGTCTTTTACGGCTTTTATAAGCTCAAAATCCGAATTACCATCTGCTGTGTACCTTTTTAGAAAAAGCATATCAAAGATTATCATATCAGGGTTTACAGGCTCCAGATTTATTATTAAATCTGCCCAAAAAGCCCTCGGTGCAGGCCAGCTTCCGAATTTTTCCGCGATATATTCATAGCTTGCATCGTTAATATCAATGATAACAATTTCATTAGATGTTTTTTTATACTTTGAAACAATATTTTGTCTTAAATCAAAGGTGGTATTTTCGATTTTGGTTAAAAAATTTCTAAATGATGGAATTTGAATTAAATATAAAAATACCCCGAAAATTAAAAGTGAAGCCAATATATAGGCAAGTTTAGTTAATAATTTCTTATTCATAAAGACTATTATAGTTTGAAAATTCCATTTCATCAATAATGTCAAAAACAGGGTTTAAATTATGAAATTCAATTTTTCTTTTATGGTTGGATAAAAATTTAATGAGGCAATCTGTTCCTTCAAAAGAAGGGTTTAGGTATGATAAATAATTCAAAAGACATTTTTCATTTGTGTTCATAAATTAAATTGTCTTATATTTTAAAAAATTATAAATCAACCATTTGTGTTAATTTTGTACAATATTTTGAGAATTTTATGAACCGGCAAGAACTACGGTAAAGTCTTTTGCAGCTTTATTTAAGCCGATAGGGTCATAAACTGTTTGTTTATTTTTTATATCGGGTATATTTTTCTTTAAGCCTACAAGCACTTCCGTTGGTAAATCAAGATTATGGATTGCTATATGGTCATGACCCAGTTTATTTTCAGATTTCATATTTACATTTAAACCGCTTTTTTCAAGCGCCTGCTTTAGGTCAATCGCCTTTGATTCCATATCAGGTGTATATAAAATTCCTGCTGAAACAGGTGCATTTAAAGCTTTTGGTTTATCTCTATATACTAATCTGTTTATTATATCCTGAGTTTTTTCGGGGTCTAAAATCCAATAGCTGATACTTCCTCTTTGAGAAGGAGAGCCCGGTAATGTTGCAACCTGGACTGTTGTCATATCAATACTTTTAGCTAAAGCTGCATATTGGGATAATTCATAAACCGATAAATCTGTCAAAATATATTTTGGCATTACCTTTAAAACTTCAGGAATTTTCACCAATACTTGCGGGTCTTTCATTCTTGCACCAAGTGCATTAAAGAACCATTGCTGGCGTCTTATTCTTCCAATGTCGCCAAGCGCATCTTTTCTAAAGCGCATATAGCCTTCTGCTTCTTTGCCGCTTAATACTCTGTCGCCCTTTGGCAGATTGATATGTAAACCGCCGGCTGAATCGTTATAATACATGTCTTTTTCGATATAAATCGGAAGACCGCCGATTGTATCAATAAATTTAACCAGTCCCTGATTTGATAAAACTATATAATGGTCTACACGCACACCAAAAGTTTCTTCAACGGTTTTTACGGTTAAATTTATGCCGCCGTAGGCAAATGCATGGTTTATTTTATCCGGTTTAGCTCTATCTGCAATGTATACCTTAGAGTCTCTCGGGATTGATATAACGTTAACATTTTTTCCGTGGGGAGCAATACTTACTAAAAGCATAGCATCAGAACGATTTCCTTTAAATGGGTCGCCTTCGTTTTCTGCGGCATCAACCCCCATAACAAGAATATTTTGTCTTTTTGGAGAAAACGGAAGAGAAAATTCCACTCTTTTTTCAGGGTCTGAAACATTTTGTGCAAGAGTTCCCACATCTCCTAAGAAGTTTACAACATCACTTCTGTATAAGACAACAGCAATAATAATAAGGATTAAAAAACTTCCGAAGAAGGACCTAAAAAAGCTCCCTGCTACGTTTTGATTTGAAGTTCTCCTCCTAACCGGTTTTATTGCCGGTCTGTATGCGTTTTTTGCATCATATAAACGATTCATATTATTTTATTACTCTTAGTTTTCAACAAAAACTTTTGTTCATAAAAATTATACTTTAAAAATATTCAGTTGCAAAACAAATTAATTAAATGTTACCATTTTAAATGTAAGCAAAAGGATTTGATTAAATGAGAAAAATTGAATTTAAGAAAATAACCACGGTAATTGCTTGTTTTTGCCTTATTTTTAGTTTTTTAATTTTGAATATTAATAAAGCATGGGCAGATGAAGAGGATATTAAAGCTGAAGCTTATGCTCTTTATAATACTAATAACATTATTGAGGCATTAAAACTTTTGGAAAATCTTCCAATGGAGCAAAAAGATGAAGAGGTTTTTGTTTTAATTGCAAATATTTATGAAGATAAGCTTGATGTTAATAAAGCGGTTGAAAATTTAAATAAGGCAATAATAATTAACCCCGAATATTATAAAGCTTATTATAATTTAGGGTGCATATTTTTAAATAAAAAGGCGTACGAACTTGCTGAAAAAAACCTGCTTTTAGCCATTAAATATAATAAAGATTTTGCTTATTCTTATTATAATCTTGGTACTTTATACTTAAGGACCGGAAAGTATGAAAAGGCGAAGAAAAACTTAATTAAAGCTATTTATCTTAAAGGAGATGAGAAGGATTTTTATATAAATCTTGCCTACGCGTATAAATTTTTAGGAAAAGAAAAAGAATCCAGAAAACTGCTTGAAATTTATCAGGGAGCACCAAAGAAAGAAGCTAAAAAGGAAAATAAAAATAATTCTTTTGGGAAATAGTTAAGAAACTTTAATGTTTTTCTAAAGTGTTTTGGTGGCAGCTAATAATTTTTGAAATATAATGATTCTTATAAAATATTTTAAGGATTATTGATGATTATGACTATTGCACAAAACATTAGTGAAAAAGAATTATTGGAATTATATGGTTTGCCCTTGGATGAACTTTTAAGCGAAGCTAAAAAATATAATTCTGATACAGTTGAATTTTGCTCGCTTATTTCGGCAAGAACCGGGAAATGTTCTGAATCATGCAGATACTGCGCTCAAAGTTCACATTATATGACAGATATTTTTACACATCCTTTGATTAAAATTGAAGATGTTATTAAAACGGCAAAAGAGGCTAAAGAAAACGGTGCAACTAGGTTTGCAATAGTAACATCAGGGCGCGGTCCTTCAAAAGCAGATATGCCTGTCATGTGTGAGATGATAAAAGAAATTAATAAGCTTGGGTTGAAAAGCTGTGCTTCACTAGGGCTTTTAGATGAAGAAAAAGCGCAGCAGTTTAAAGATGCAGGTTTAGTCCGTTATCATCATAATATCAATACATCAAGGAGCTATCATCCTTCAATTACTACAACGCATACATTTCAAGATAGGGTTGATACCATAAATTTTGTTAAAAAAGCGGGCATTGAAGTGTGCTCAGGAGTAATAATAGGTATGGGCGAAAGTGTTGAACAGAGGGTTGAGATGGCGCTAAATCTTGCTGAAATTAAGCCTGATTCAATCCCTGTTAACTTTTTAACTCCAATTGAAGGCACTCCTTTTGAGAATTATGGCGATAAAATTGATGAAGAGGGGATTTTAAGGACTCTGTCAATAATTAAAATTGCAAATCCTAAATCTGTTGTAAGGTTTGCAGGGGGCAGAAAACTTCGCTTAAGTAAAGAAAATATGGAAAGAGCCTTAGACTGTACAGTGAATGGCATATTAATCGGCAATTACCTTACAACAATAGGGATAGAGCCGAAAGAAGATATTGAAACATTGAAAAAACTTGGGAAAAAGCTTTATGTATGATTATATTAAAGGCGCTTTAGCGTTTAAAAATGCTGATACTGCAGTGATTGAAAATAACGGTATCGGGTATAAATTTTTAATTAATTCAAGAACTTATTCTCTTCTGGGGGAAATCGGGGATGAGGTTAAAATTTATTCAAAGCTGATTCATAAGGAAGATACAATGTATCTTGCAGGTTTTAAACAAAAAGAAGACCGTGCAATTTTTGATATTCTAACATCGGTTTCAGGAATCGGTACAAAAGTCGGGATGGTTTTATTGGATGAGTTTTCAGGGTCTGAACTTATAAATGCAGTATTAGACGGGGATTATAAGCTTATTTCGCGTGCAAAAGGTGTAGGACCAAAATTGGCGCAAAAAATCATTTTAGAACTAAAGGGTAAACTGACTAATAATGATGTTGTTTCAAACATAATGGAGGATAGAGTTTCGGGGTTATCTGATTCTAAAACCAAATTATCAAAAGAAACAATTAAAGAAGTGCAAACTATATTACAGTCTTTAGGGTATTCACAGAATGAATATATGAGTGCAATTGAACATTGTGCCGTAACTTTAGTAGAAGATTCAAGCGAGGAGCTTCTAAAGGAGACATTGAAAATATTATCAATGGGGTAAATTTGTGATATAATTTGTACGGGTAAACCCTGCGCCTTGCTTCCCATCGCAAAACAACATCTTTTTAAGGTGAATTGATTGCAGAAAGGAGGTGAGAATAAATGAAGTTTATTGTAACTGAAAAAGCGCTAATACTTATCTTTTTGATAATCATAGCGCTCAAAATACTTCATTAGGGTTTTTAAAGGACAGGGGGCAACCTGTCCACCCTATTTATATTATATCTTATTTAGGATGGATTGCAACAAGAGGGATAGATATGTTTGAAAAAAAATTAAAGGTACTTTTGGCTAGTGCTGAGGTGGCGCCGTTTTCAAAGGTTGGAGGATTAGCGGATGTTGTTGGCGAATTGCCTCCTTATTTAGAAAAAGAAGGGGCAGAAGTTGCTGTGTTTACTCCTTTATACGGGTGTATTGATGAAGAAAAATGGGGCATAAAAGAGCTCCCAAATTCTGAACTTGCACTTGATATGGGAAACAGCCGCCATATTTTTAAATTAAAAATGTGCAAACACCCAAAATCCAAAAATGTTAATATATTTTTTGTGGATAATCCTAAATATTTTTCCTGCTTTAATGTTGTTTATCCTATGTGGTGTGATGAAATGTATGAGATGCAAAGATATGTTTCATTTTCGCTTGCTGTTTTAGAGTATGCTAAGCTTTTAAATTTTAAGGCTGATATAATTCACGCCAATGACTGGCATACGGCTATGATTCCAGTTTATTTAAAATCCAATTATAAATATGATGAATTTTATAAAAATACAAAATCAATCTTTACTATCCATAACCTTGCATATCAAGGCTCTTGCGATAAAGCCATTATAGATTTTTCAAATATGAGATGGGATAATGTTTACCATGATAATTGTGTTGAACATTATGGCAGAGTAAATTGGCTGAAAGGTGCTTTGTATTGTGCAGATAAGATTACAACCGTGTCTCCAAGATACGCAAGGGAAATTTTAGGCGGGGAATTTGGCGAAGGGATGGATTACACGCTTCGCGGACAAACATATAAACTTTGCGGTATCTTAAATGGCACTACTTATGATAAAAAAGATTTTAACAAAAATGAAAAGCCTAAATTTAAAGAAGAAGTTCAAAAGATGTTCGGGCTTCCTGTTAACCCGGATAGACCTTTGATTTCTATGATATCACGTCTTACCTATCAAAAAGGGCTTGATTTAGTTGACTTTGCAAAATTTGATTTAATGGGACTTCCAGCTGATTTTGTATTTTTAGGAACAGGTGAAGGCGGATATCAAAATATGCTTATCTGGAGCAGTAATAATTCTTCTAATATGCGCGCCTGGATTGATTTTAAACCTGAGTTATCCGAAACAATTTATAAAGGCTCTGATATGTTTTTAATGCCTTCATTGTTTGAACCTTGCGGAATAAGCCAGATGATAGCAATGAAATACGGCACACTACCTATTGTGCGTGCTGTTGGCGGCTTGGATGATACGGTTATTGCTTATCCTAATGAGAAAGCAAACGGCTTTAAATTCTTAACGTATGATGCCAGAAGTATGGTGGATGAGATTAAAAAAGGTGTGTGGACATATATTGACCGCAGAGATGAATTTAACAAGATGGTAGATAATGCTATTAAATGCCGCTTTACGTGGGATGATTCCGCTAAATGCTATATGGCGCTATATAAAGATGCACTTAACGGATAATTTTATAATTTATTTAGGGGCTGGGGCAAAAATCTCAGCCCAATATTTTGAGGAAAAATGGAATATATAAAGAATAATAAGAAAGAAATAAGTCTTGTCTTGCTTATATCGGCTCTTGCACTGTGGTTTAGGATAATTTGTCTTAAAAATGCGGGAGATTTATGGATAGATGAGATTTATTCTTATTATTTTGCCGCAAAAGATTCTGTTTTAGATGTTGTAAAAGCCTTATATGCTGAAGATTTACATACCCCTTTATATTTTATTCTTTTGCATTTGTGGATAAAATTTTGGGGCTTATTTGGACTGGGTGAAAATGATACTACAATGCGGCTTTTAGGGTTTATTCCATCATTTTTAATTGTTCCAATCAGTTTTTATATAGGAAAAAATCTTTTTAACAAGGCTGCAGGGTATTTTGCTGCTTTAATGCTGGCTTTCAGTCCTTTTTTAATTTACTATACAACAGAGCTCCGGTTTTATGGCATGATGTGCTTTTTTGCACTTTTAAGTTCTTTCTTTTTTGTAAAATATTTGCAAAATAAGGACAAAAAATGCGGTGTATCACTTATTATATCCAATCTTTTGCTTTTGTATACGTTTAATATAAGTTTTGTTTTTGTATTTTTTCAATTTTTAGCGGGGTTATTTTTTAATGAAAATAAACGTGAAATTGTAAAATTATATCTTTTAATCGCGCTTTTTTATTTACCCGGGTTTATAATGACAGCCCATGGTATGTTCAGCTATAAAAATGCCATTTGTTCTTTTTCCCGTGATATTTTTATTTATAAGCCTGAATTTTTCAGCATATTTTTGCAAACTTATTTTAGCGGTAATTTTTTCTATGCCACAAATAATAACTATGATTACAGCGCTTTAACATTTAAAAATGTTAATAATATTTATCTTATTTTGTGTCCGATAATATTTTGCATTACAGGCTTTATAAGAGGATTGGTTTCAAAGAATAAAACTTTATACTTGTTTTTACTGCCTGGGGTTTTGTTTTTAGGGTTTGAATTTATTTTGGCACATTTTGGAATGATGTCATTAACTGTCCGTTATACTCTGATTTCTTATCCTATGGTGGTTTTAGCCTGTGCATACGGGTTTTCAATTCTTAAATTCGGGCGTTTAAAATATCTGACAGAGATTTTATTTGTATTGTTTTTAATTTCAATACATAATTTTATTTTTGCTTACCAAAGCCCTATTGAAAAAGATGTGGAATTTGGCACACCTCTAAAAGTCACACTGGATAAACTTGATATTATTAAAAAGGATGATTATGTTTTAATACCTGTTATGGGAAAACTCTACAGAAGATATACCCCAAAAGAAGCTAATTATCTTGATTTTGAAATAACAGATATGCTTTTAAATGATGTTAGGAAATATTACCCTATTGCCTTTGATGATGAGACAATAGCAAGATTAAACCGTAAAAATGCAAGAGAAATTTTATATGATTATGTAACGGGTGAAAAATCAAGCAAGCAGCTTGAAAAATACCTAACAAGACATTTTGAAAATTTTAAACCCGGTACAAAATTTATTGTTTTAGTAAATAATATGAATACAATAAAATCAATGTCTGAATTTTACACTTATACGTCTGATAAAAAACGTGAATTATACTATAAAAATTCCCTGTATTATATCCTTATGACAAGAATGGTTTTTGATATTTTAGATATTTCAAATAAAAATCTGGTGCTCAAGCAGAAATTTGTTATAAATGATTCAAAATATTCCGATAACAACACGGGTGTGTTTGTTTTTGTAAAGTAATGATGTTTGCCTTATGCGGTTTGGCAGGCTTTCTCTGGAATAAAATTATTTTGCAAACAGGACACGGGATTCTCCCGTTCAAGGCTCAATTGATAGGTTTATAATTAATTTTACGACGCGAATTTTTTACGGTCCTTTTTTGCAAAATAATTTTATTCTAGAGAAAATTTATTTTACAAAAACATTTTTAATAAGTCTAAGTCTTAGAATAAATGAATTTACCATAAATTCTAAAATATCATAAAGACCAAGCTTTGATTTTCCTTTGGTTCTGTCAATAAAATCTATAGGGATTTCTGCAACCTTTGCACCTTTTTGAGTGCATTCAAATAAAATATTCATCTGAAAAGAATATCCGTTAGCATTTAATTTATCAAGGTCAATCTGTTTTAGAATATCGGTTTTTATTGCTCTGAACCCTGAAGTACAGTCTTTTATGCTGTACAATCCTGCAATAATGCGCGCAAAGATATTTCCGTATTTGCTGTTCAGCTTTCTTATAAGTGCCCAATCAGACGGGATTGAACCGCCTTTTATATATCTTGAACCGATTGCAAAATCAGCACCTTTACTTATTGCATTAAGTAATTCTTTCACTTTTTTAACATCGTGGGAAAAATCAGAATCCATCTCTATTAAAATATCAGGGCTAAAATTTTCAATTGCATATCTAAATCCTGCAATATAGGCTTTTCCAAGCCCGCGTGTATTATTTAATAATAAATTTACCTTAGGGTTATTTCCCATCACCTTTTTAACGATATCTGCCGTGCCATCCGGCGAATAATCATCTACAACAAGGATATTTATATTAAAATCATTTGTTAAATTGATTTCTTCTAAAAGAGTTTTTAGGAAATCTTCGATATTTTCTTTTTCATTATAGGTTGGGAGTACTATAGTTGTTTTCATTTGTTTAAAACCTCTTTGTTAAAAAAAATTTTATAATAATTTTATATTTAAGGCAGGAAAATTTACAAAATTTTTAAAACAGGGTAAAACACTCTTACTCCATGGCAAAAGGCAATTTTTGCAGCTAAATTGTTTTTATTAAAGTATAGGGCGTTATTTGAAAAAGTCATTTAAATAAAGCATAAAATTCAAATTAAAAAACTACATAATAAGAACGGTTTACTTTTTAAAGTCAAAAAGGGTTTAGATTATGACCTCATTCAATATTAACCAGCCCGGCAAAATGCCTCAAGTAACCGAAGCTCAAAATATGATGAACAATGGCGGCGGAGGAAATACAGGATATTTAGAGACCGGCAGAAAAAAGAAGAAGAAAAAAGAAGAAGAAAGTTTCGACCCATCTATTTTAATAGAAAAGGGAGAAGACAAATTTGAGCGCTCTGAAATTGAATATGAGGATGACGATGATTACTATAATACTTCGTCAACTAAGCCCGAAGTAAATGAATTAAACGAAGAGCCGGAAACCAAAAAGGAAGAAAATCTAAACCCTGATAATATAAAAAATAAATTTTTGGGTCTAATCGGCAAAATTGTAAAAAATAATGAGGAAGAACAAGAAAACCAGAATGTGCTTCCAAGCGGAGATTTTTTAACAATTTCAAAGAATAAAAATATTGATATTTAAAATCTTGAATTTATTATTCTTCAGTATTTTTGGGTGCTTCATTATTAATTGGGCAGCCGCAAATCTCACAGCGTTCCTGATTATCGTCTGAAACCTGATGTATATAATGGTCTTCTGGAACAGGTTTAGCTTTGACGTCGCTTCTTATATGCTCCTGAATGAATTGTGTTTCTTTATCCTCTTCTGTAATAGCAGGAATTTCAACGGGTTCTTCATTATAGTCTAAAACCGGCATAAATTTTTCATCAGGCAGGTTTTCAACTGCAAGATAAGCTTCATAAATCTTACCCATCTTATCTGCATATTCTCTATGAGTATATCCTGTTGATTCCCAAATGTATTTTATATCCTGTCTTTGTTTTCTTACTGTATTTACAATCTCACGAGAGTTTCTCGGGTATTGTTTATATAAATACAAAAGATGATTTTCCCTTAGAGTGAGTGTTGAATTATCTTTTTTTAAATCAGGATTTTTCTTTAAATAGTAATTCCATAAAAATGCTTCAAGTGTTTTTGCATAAACAAGTTCATTAACTGATTCTTTTTTATCAACATGAGCTGTAACGCCAGCAATTGCAGCGCTTTGAGCTTCTATAGGCGCATTTTTATGTTTTGAATTGACATAGATATGTATTCCACCCAGTTTAGCTTCCGAAAGTGCATTATAATTTCTATAATTTACATTCATTATTCCAAGATTTTTATAGCTTATTTTCATAGGTTTTAATTTTGGGTTATCGCCCATAATTTTCCCGTAAGCACCTATTGCAGGAGAATTTTTCATAAGTTCAAGCGCACGCATTATAGCTACTTCACCTGTAACTTTTTTGTAAGTTTTTTTCAAAGCTTTTATTTCAGCCTTTCTTGCTCTGGCTTCAACTTTAGCGTGTGCCTTTTTAGCTTTTATTTCAGCTTTTCTTGCTTTTGCCTGTGTTTTTGCAATATCTTTTGTATTGTCTGCAAAAACAGGCATTTGTATATTCATCAAACCTAAGCATATTATTAAACCAAAAATAATCTTTTTCATAATTCTAAAACTCCTAAATTTATTATAGATAATTATTTCTTAATTGTCTATTAAGTATTGTTAAATCAGGTTAAATGGTGTATTTATCTTGACTTTATTTTGAAATTTATTAAATAGTTCTTATGAAAAATTTTATTATGTATTTGTTTTCAATAATTAATAATAGCGGCAAATGCCGGCATACAAATGCCCTTCGAAGCGCAAATGAAGGATACTGCCCTGATTGCGGAGTATACCTCAAGAAGTATTATTATGTTTTAAGGTGCAGCTGCTGTAATCATAAAAGAGAAGCTGCAAGGGCGGTTTTTGGAAATAAAAATGAGATTGTTCCTGTCTCAAAATATTGTCCTGTTTGCGGCGGGGCAGAATTTTATGTTGAAAAATATGAGCAGCTTAATCTTGTAGATATCAGTTATGCAATTGAAGTAAAAGAGGAATTTTCTTTTGAAAATCCAGATTTTTCGGGTGAATCTACAACTACCGTATGGGTTGAAAAAGAAGAGGTGATTGAAGAAAATATTAAAGATAGTGCACCTTTACTTTTAATAAATTACAATAAGCCTGCAGGAATGCTTGGCACTATGTCAGCTTAATTAATGAAATATTTGCAGAAAATATAAAAGAGGCTTATTTTAAGCCTCTTTTGATTGTTATTATAAGTTTGGAGGTTGGGGTTTAGAGTTAAATTCATCAGGAGTTTGATTGAAATTTGGAAGAGGTCTTCCGTTTACATAATCATTAGAATCATCATCTTCAAAGCCCGGGGAGCGGGATGGAAGGTTTTGATATCCGGCATTTGAAATTACTGATTTTCTAATATATTTTTTTGTGTAATCTCCTTTTGCAAAAAGTTTTTTAATTGTGTTTTCTCTATCTACAAGCGCATTTGATATATTTTCAAGCTTGGGGTTGTCATCCGTTAGTTGTGTCCATACTGCTGCCTCAAGCGTCCAGCAATAAGTTTCTTCATTTAGAGAATTTAATTCATCCTGATGGATTGCTTCATGAGCAAGAACTGCTGCTATTGCTTCTTTTGGAGCATTTTGGTGTTTGATATTTATAAAAATATTCAATCTGCCGTTTCTTTGCTTCCAGCCAAGAGCATCAAATTCTGCATAGGCAGGGTTTAATTCTGCCAGGTTTTTAAATTCAACCTTAATTGGTTTCCCTGTTAAATTTTCTCCTAAAATTGCACGTCTTGAATAATCTCCAAGAGTTCCTTTAAGAGTTTCTGCAGCTTGTATCAGCCTGATATCTTTTGTAGATTGGCGATATTGTCTTATTGTGCTATCAGATAAACCGCTGTATACGTTTTCTGTGATTGCATTTGCATTTTGAATGCAAAATAAAAAACTTAATAATACAAGTGCATTTTTTAAAAAACTATCCTTAATATTCCTCAAAATCTCATCCTTTTTTATACTTTCCCTTGATAAAAACATTATTACATATTTTTTATTTAAGGAAAGTTTTACAAAAAGAAAATTTTAAAAATGTTTTGTATAATTTTTTTACCCGGTAGCAAATTATTTTTTTAGGGGGTTTTGAATATTACATTAATAAAAATCTTAAGGAGAGATTATATGATAAACAATGTTAATTTGAACACACCAGAAGGCAAGAAAAATTATTTTGTAAAACAAGGTATTATAAATGGTGCTATTCCTGCAACGGTTGGTTTAGGTATTGCATCAGGCGTAGATTTTCTTATGAAAAAAGCTGCAATGAAAGATGAATTTAAATCTGCAAAACAGGCTGTAAAAGACGCTAAGGCGCAAAATTTAGGCAAAGAAGCAATTAAAGAAGCTAAAAAAGGCGTAAAAGATTTATATGCAAAAGTTGCAAACAAAACATTTGGTGCAAATAGGAAACAAACCGCAGCAGCCATTGGTGCAATGATAGCCGGGCTTGCATTGCTTAGAGGTATAGTAGAACCTGCCGTTAAACAATATACAAAAGATATGCATGGAAACAAAAAAGCAGATAAGTAGATTTTGTTTAAATTGTTAATAACAATAAAACAGCCCTGATTTAATTCAAGGGCTGTTTTTGTATACTTTTTGAAAGAGCTTTACAGTTCTTTTATCTGTTTTTGTTCGCCTGTAATAAGGTTTTTTACTGTATAATATCCGCCATTGATTTCATCTTCACCTATTATAACGGCATTTTTAGCAGTTTTTCCTGCCTTTTCAAATTGTTTGCCGAATTTTCTGTTTTGAAAATCAAAATCCGCACTATATCCCTTATCTCTTAAGTATTGAACGGTTTTAACCGCTTCATCCGTTAAATTTGAAACAACAAAATAGTCAAGTTTATTATCTTCTTGTTTTTCAACAAGCTCATAAAGCCTTTCAACTCCAAGTGCAAAACCTACTGCAGGAGTTTTTTCACCGCCAAGCATTTCAACAAGTCCGTCGTATCTGCCGCCGCCTGCAACAGCGCTTTGCGAACCCAGTGCATCGCTTTTTATTTCAAAAACGGTTCTATTGTAATAATCTAAGCCTCTTACAAGCATTTTGTTTTCTTTGTATTTAATATTTAAAATATCTAAGTATTTTTTAACATCCTCATAATGAGTCTTGCATTCGTCACAAATAAAATCGGATAGAATTACATTTTTAATCTCATCATTATCAAAAATTTTAATGCAGTCTTCATTTTTGCAATCAAGCATTCTTAAAGGATTTTTCTCATATCTTACTTTGCAATCATCGCAAAGTTTGTCTAAATAGGGTTTTAAAACTTCTTTAATTTTTTCTTTGTATTTATTGCGGCATTCGGTACAGCCCAGTGAGTTTATTTCAGCCACAAGTTCCCTTAAACCCATTTTGGATAAAAAATTTGAAGCAAGAGCTATAACTTCAGCATCAGCCGCGGGTTTATCTATCCCAAACATCTCAACCCCAATTTGGTGAAACTGTCTTTGACGACCCTTTTGCGGTCTTTCATATCTGAACATTGGTCCAAAATACCAAAGTTTTACAGGGGCTGCCACTTTATTCATACCATGTTCAATATAAGCGCGTACAACACCTGCCGTGTTTTCGGGGCGAAGGGTTATGGAATTTTCATCTTTATTTATTCCGCCAACAGAAAAAGTGTACATTTCTTTGTTTACAATATCGGTTGAATCTCCGACGCCGCGTTTAAAAAGCTCTGTTCCTTCAAAAATTGGGGTTCTAATTTCTTTATAATTGGCGTTTTGAAAAAGTTCACGCGCCGTTTTTTCAATATATTGCCAGGTTAAAACGCTTTCAGGGAGTATATCTTTTGTACCTCTTTGTGCTTTAATCATTTTTAATTCCTTAAATACTTTTATGCTAATTCTACTATAAAAATACTGCTGTTTTGTAAACAAAATATATAAAAACTTCTTAAAAATGGCAATTTATTTTTTGTTTAATTTTTTATAGGTGTGTGTTTGGTGTTGAAAGGAAAAAGTTATGCCTGTTCAAAGCATTTCGATGAATAATATAGCATTTAGGGGCGAAGTTGCAAAGAAGGACGAGGCTCAGACTTTATCTGCTAAAAAACCTGCAGAGAATAACGGGGTCGATAAGAAAAAACTTGTTCTTGCGCTTGGCGGGCTTGCAGCAATCGGTATTGCAGCAGTTTGTATTGCAAAAGGCAAAAAGGTTTCTTCTGAATTAGATATTGAAGAATTTAGAAAAATAGGCGAATTTGATAAAGGCATTGCAAAAGCTAAGGGAAAATTATTCACAGGAAGCATAAGTGCACCTTTAGAAAACGGAAAAGCCATTCTTGAATATGAAAAAGGTGTTTTAAAACAATCTACCAAGCTGCAAAATATAGAAAATGCGGATGCAGAAACAAGTTTGGTACCTGTTATAAGAAAAATTTATTCTAAAGATGAAAACGGTGCAAAAACCATTGAGACATTTTTACATAATAATAATGTAGGAATATTTGGCGGTAAAGAATGGGCAAGAAATGGTATAATTACTGTTTCAGGCAATAAAACAGCTGTTGAAACTCCTCTTGGTCTTGACAGGGTATCTAAAAAGATAACTGAAAAACAGCCTGACGGAAGCTGGAAAGTACATATTGAAAGTGATACAATGCCTGCTGACTGGCGTAGAGACATTAATTAGAAGTTTTTAAATATTCATCAATAAATTTATCAATATTGCCATCCATAACAGAATCAACGTTGCCGATTTCAGCACCTGTCCTATGGTCTTTAACAAGCTTATATGGATGAAAAACGTATGAGCGGATTTGAGAACCAAAATTTATATCCATATTTTCGCCTTTAATATCAGAAAGCTTTTTTTCATGCTCCGCCTGGCGCATTAATAAAAGTTTTGATGCGAGCATTGAAAGGGCGGTTTCTTTATTTTGCAATTGTGACCTTTCCTGCTGGCATTTTACAACAATGCCTGTGGGTTTATGGTAAATTCTGACAGCCGTTTCCACCTTGTTTACATTCTGCCCGCCGGCGCCGCCTGAGCGCATTGTTTCAACTTCAATATCATCAGGAGGAATGGTAATTTTTTTCTCAAAATCTTCAATAACGGGCATGGTTTCAACACTTGCAAAACTTGTCTGTCTTTTTCCGTTTGCATTAAATGGTGATATTCGAACAAGCCTGTGTACGCCCTTTTCAGCTTTAAGGTAGCCGTAGGCAAATTTGCCTTCAATTTTTATTGAAGCAGATTTTATTCCCGCTTCATCTCCATCTGATTTATCAACCAAATTTGCGCTGTAGCCCTTTTGCTCGGCCCATCTTAAATACATTCTTAAAAGCATATTTGCCCAGTCCATGGCATCTACTCCGCCGGCTCCTGCGTTTATACTTAAAATGGCTGAATTTGTATCATATTCTCCTGATAATAATTTTTGAATTTCGAATTTTTCAAGCTCAATTTCAAGTGCTTCAAGAGTTTTTAGGCTTTCTTCCATAAGGGAGTTATCGTCCAGTTCAAGGCTTACTTTGGCATCCTCAATCTTATTTTGCCAGATTTCAGAAGTTTTAAGCTCTCCTTTTATCTCTTTTTGTTCTTTTAAAAATTTTGAAGCTTCATCCTGCCTATCCCAAATAGAGGGGTCTTCAAGGTTTTTATTTATAATATCAAGTTTTTGTTTAAGACTATCAATGTCAAAGATACCTCACAGAGGCATCAACTTTTTGGTTCAGCTTATTTATTTTTTCTTTTAAATCTTCCTTTAAGAGTTCTTTTGTATCTTTTTTATCCTGTTCCATAAAAAAATTTTACTATAAACGGTTTGTTTGTTGCAATAAATAATAAACAAGTTATAATAATAAATATAGGGGGAAGCCCCAAAGAAGTAGAGTTTCCTTGGAGCTTCGCTTCACACCCTATAAGAAAATGATAATTAAATTTAAAAGTGCTATCAATACCTTGATGGCGCTTTTTATTATTTCTTTTCTCATATCTTCACCTCCTTTCCAGCCAATTCTTCACAATTGTATGTGCTGGAGGAGGATTAGGTGCTACCCTTAAAATTTATTATACAAAATCTTCTATATTTAGCAAAAACTGCAATATTTTGGCATGTGTATTTTTCCTTTGTTTTTGATAAAATAATCTAGGTTTGTTTAAAAAATTATGGAGTGAAATGAATGGAAGATATTAAAAAGATGATAAGAAATATCCCTGATTTTCCAAAGAAAGGAATAATATTCAGAGATATTACAACAGCCGTTAAAGACCCCGAAACAATGAAAAAAATCATTGATTATATAGCTGATGAATTTAAAAATGAAAAAATTGATTATGTTGCCGGGATTGAATCCAGAGGGTTTATTTTTGGCATGCCCATTGCATATTCTTTAGGCTGCGGTTTTATTCCTATAAGAAAGCCTGGTAAATTACCATGTGAAACTATTTCTATGGAATATGACCTAGAATATGGCACAGATAAAATTGAAATTCATAAAGATGCCATTGAAAAAGGAAAAAGAGTCTTATTAATTGATGACCTTCTTGCGACAGGCGGCACTGCAGCTGCAGCCAGCAAACTTATTCAAAGCGTGGGTGAACTTGCAGGTATTGGTTTTGTAATTGAACTTGAAGATTTAAAAGGAAGAGAAAAGCTTCCAAAAGATGTTAAAATTGTATCAATGGCAAAATATTAATAACCCCCAATAACTTTTAAGGTATAACCTATGGGAGATGAAGATAAACAGTTTGAGGCTTCGCATCAGAAGCTTCAGAAAGCAAGAAAAGAAGGGCAGGTTGTAAAATCTAAGGATTTTTCCACAGCCCTTGCTTTAATTGTTATGTTTTCTGTTATCTATGCTCTCGGTCCTTTTATCTGGGGGCAGATTTCCATACTTTTTACAAAGCTGTATGAGCAGATTCCAAATGCTCATCTTGAAAAGATAGGGTTTATGTATCTTTTGACCTCTGCTCTTATTCCAACCCTTTTAATAATATTGCCAATTTTAATTATGGCAGGGTTTATGGGAATTTTAGGGGATTTAATTCAGGTGGGTCCTTTGTTTACAATGACTCCTTTGATGCCAAAACCTGAAAAATTAAATCCGACAAAATATTTTAAAAATCTTATGAACCCAAAAACGTTGTTTGAACTTGTAAAAAACATAGCCAAAGTTGCAATATTGGGTTTTATAGGGTGGCTTGTATATATTGAGCACTTTCCTGAAATTTTAATGCTTGCAGCTGTGGATAACCAGTTTGCAACACTTATTGCATTTGGTAAATTAATTGTAGATTTTATTATTAAAGCAGGGATTGCATTTTTAATCATTGCAGCAGCAGACTACGGGGTTACAAAATGGAAATTTATGCAAGACCAAAAGATGTCTTTTAAAGAGGTAAAAGATGAATACAAAAACTCTGAAGGAGACCCCCATGTTAAGGCTGCATTAAGACAAAAAAGGCAGCAATTATTGCAAAAGTCTATGATGGATATGGTTCCTGAATCCGATTTTGTTGTAACAAACCCAACACATATTGCCTGTGCATTAAAATATGATGCAGAAACAATGGAATCACCAAAACTTTTAGCCAAAGGTACGGAGCTTTTTGCAAAAAGGATAAAAGAAATTGCGCAGGAAAATGATATTCCCGTTATTGAAAATCCGCCCGTAGCGCGTGCAATATTCAGGATGGTTGAAATAAACCATGAGGTGCCGCCCAATTTATATAAGGCTGTTGCAGAAATTCTAATTTTTGTATACAACCTGAAAAAGAAAACACCTAAGATAAAAGGTGTAAACGAGAATGTTGGCAGTAGAACAATAACCCCTAAACAGAATATACCTAAAAATCTATCCCAAAACCCTCCTCAATTAGAGAGTAAAAATGATAACAATAATGAAACTTTTTAATGTACTCCAAATAGTGGGTGTCCCCTATACGTATTTGCAAAAAGCTTAAAAAAATAGTAAAATCGTTTAAGAAGTACTGGTAAAATTTGGTAAAATTGGCGCTAAAGTTGCAATCAAACAGATTAAAAGATTATATTGATATAATTCAAAAAGTAGCAAGGGTTGAATACAGAAGGATTCCAGCTCATATGGTGGAATGCGAAGAACTTGTTTCAATCGGTATTATTGCAATTCAGGCGCTTATAAAAAATAAGTCAGATGAACAACTGGAAAAATACAATACTTCATATATCGGTACTGCCGTTAGATGGGCAATAAGGAATGAGCTTAGGAACCGCTATAAATGGTATACCTTAAAGCATAAAAAAGATACAGTTGAGGATGAAGAAGAAACGCCTAATGATAATGTTTCAAGTTTGGATGTATCGCCCACAAAGGTTCGAGAAGCAATTTATGAAACCATTTTATCAATAGATTCAATAGCATCAGCCTCATCTGATACAGATTCACCATTTGATTTTATAAAAGATACATCCGCAACCCCTGATGAAAAAGCTGAAATTACAGAGCTTGGGCGTGTTATAAGAGAAGCCATTGCAACTTTGCCGCAAAAAGACAGAACAATTGTCGAATACAGATTTTACCGCAACATGCAGGTAAAACAGATTGCACAAATGGTAGGTTTATCAAGTTCAAGGATAACACGTATTGTGCAGGGTGCCCTGAATAGTGTAAGAGAATACTTACAGAAGCGGGGCTTAACAAGTTATTAAGTTTGATAATTATTTTTCAAGGAGGAGAAAAACGCCATGCAAATGACGGATAATAAAAAAATAGATTCAAAATATAAAGAAATAGTTAAAGAAGGCTTATGTGCATTAAATAAAAAGAATATGGCTTTAATTTTGCACGGGGTCAGCTTTCCATCTTTAAAGGGAGAAAATACAGGCTTTGGTACGTATAATTCAAACGGTGCCAAAAAATTGATGGATTTTGCAGGAGATATGTTTAATGCAATTCAATTGGGTCCAAACGGTAAAACCAAAAAGAGCGATTCTTCGCCTTATACCGGTACTGTTTTTTCACAAAATCCCTTATTTATGGATTTAGTATCTTTAACTACAAGAGAATATGAAAATCTTTTATCTGCAGTATCTTTAGAAAGAATAGTTAAAGAAAACCCAAACATATATGAAAACAAAGCTGCATATGTTTATTCGGTTGATATTTTAGATAAGGTGATGAATGAAGTTTATGAAAACTTTAATTTAAATGCTTCTTCTAAAATGAAAGAAGATTTTGAAGAATTTAAGAAAGAAAACGCTTACTGGCTTGATAATGATGCATTATACGAGGCTTTAACCATTGAACATAGCTCTGATTATTGGCCTCAATGGGAAGATGAACTTGACCGGGATTTATTCTCAACCTGGGATAGGAACAAAGCCGAAGCTCGTATAGCAGAATTAAACGAGAAATATAAAGATGTAATAGGAAAATATAAACTGGCACAATTTTTAACTGCACTTCAGAGCGAAAAGACAAGAGAATATGCTAAATCTAAAAATTTAAAAATGATTGCAGACAGGCAAGTGGCATTTTCTGACCGTGATAATTGGGCTTATAAATCCCTATTTTTAGACGGCTGGTGTCTTGGCTGTCCTCCAGATTATTTTTCTAAAGACGGACAGGCTTGGGGTTTTTCTGTTGTAGACCCTGATAAGATGTTCAATGATGACGGCTCTTTAGGGGAAGCCGGCAAACTTTTATACAGATTATACCTAAAGATGTTTAAAGAAAACCCGGGCGGGGTAAGGATTGACCATACCGTAGGTTTAATTGACCCTTGGGTTTATAAAAAAGGTGCTCTTCCAAAGATTGAAGAAGGTGCAGGAAGACTTTATTCTTCACCTTTCCATCCTGAACTTGCCAAATATTCAATAGCAAGGTGTGAAGATACAAATAATCAGGTTGAACCTGATAAAGAAAAATGGATTTGGCAATTAGATGAGGCGCAGGTTGAAAAATACGGCAGAACTATTGAAAAAATCGTTATAGCTGCAGCAGTTGAAGCAGGTATGGATAAAGATTCAATTGTGGCAGAAGACCTTGGAACACTTACTTATCCTGTTGTAAGGGTTATGGAAAAATATCAGCTTGCAGGCATGAAGCTTGTGCAGTTTGTTGTAGCTGAAGAAAAAGACCATGCCTACAGATGCTGCAATATTACGGAAAATTCATGGGCAATGGTTGGAACCCACGATAATGAGCCAATCAGAATGTGGGCGCAATCTATGATTGGAAAGCCTGAATTAACCCCGCATGTGGATAATTTAATGGATGATTTATACGCTAATGCCCAAAATCGTGATGAAATCAGAGAAAGACTCTACACAGACGATAAATTTTTAGCATTTTCAAAATTGGTTGAAATTTTTGCAGCAAAGAATGAAAATGTACAAATTTTCTTTACGGATTTCTTTGGTATTAATGAAGTTTATAATCGTCCCGGCACTTCTGGCGACCCTAACTGGACCTTAAGGCTTCCTGATAATTTTGAAGATTATTATGAAAGACATCTTGAAACCGGTGATGCTCTAAACCTTCCTTTAGCTTTGATTTACGCCATTAAGGCACGAGGTGCAGAATTTGCAGCACAGCACAGTGAATTAATTATAAGATTGGAATCAATTGTATAGATTTTAAATCTGCCAGGTAGAAGAAAATGAAAAAGATATTTATAAAAATTTTAACAGCATTCCTCTTTGTTTTTATGCAAGGAGGATTTGCGTTTGCTGATTTTTCTTTCAGGGATATGGAATTAAACTTTGTGCAAATTTCAGATACCCATATTTCTGACAGTGAAGATACATCATATAAGGTATTATCAAGTTCAAAAGCACTTTTAGAGGATGCCATAAAACAGGTAAACGGGCTTAAACATGTTGATTTTGTTATGTTTACAGGTGATATGGTAAATGAGCCTTTGAAAAAATCCTACAGAGATTTTTTTGTACTGCTAACAAAGCTTAAATACCCTTCTTTAACTGCTTTTGGAAACCATGATATGGTTCAGCTTCAAAATCTTGATAAGGATGCTCCTCCATATATTTCAAAGGATGAGGCACTTTCAATAATCAGAAAATGTAATCCATTCTTTATATTTGATAAGAGTTATTATGCCTTTTCACCAAGACGCGAATACCGCGTTATTGTTTTAGACACGACAATTGATGATTCTATTACATCGAATGGCAAATTAACGGATGAACAAGCTGAATTTTTAAAATATGAGCTTGAAGGGCACAAAGATAAAGTTATTTTGATTTTTGAACATCATCCTGTGGTTGAACCTTTTAAATCCGAACACCACAGAATTGTAAATTCAGAAACTTATATGGATATTATAAAGCAGTATAAAAAGACACCGATTGCTATTTTTTCTGGGCACTACCATGCTGCAAAGATAAGACAACAAGGCAATATTATCCACGTAAGTACCCCTTCTCTTGTGACATACCCAAATGCTTTTCGTTATGTGAATATTACAAATTATGATGACAGGACAATATTTAATTTTAAATACATGGTAACAGGTTTAGAAGATGTACATAAAAAAAGCAAATTAAATGTCATAGCTTCAGCTGCTTTAAGAGGACTGCCATCTGACCAAGAAACAATCATTACAATTAGAAAATCAAGAGATAACAATAATGATTACGTTGAAGAAAAGACCAAAGTAACCAGAGAAGATAGACAAATGCAAAAAGAAGCCAAAGAGGCTCAAAAAGAAGCTTTAAAGCAAGAAAAAATAAAGGCGGATGAGCTTAAAAAACTTGAACAGGCTCAAAATAAGGCGCTTAAAGATGAAGAAAAAGCAAAAGCTCTTGAGTTAAAGAAAAAACAAAGAGAATTAAGAAAGCTTGAAAAAGCTCAAGACAAGGCTTTTAAGGAAGATTTAAAGAAGCAGGAAAAGATTAACAAAGAAGCACAGAAGGCAAATGCAGGAAATTAAGATAAAATTTAGAGGAGTGCGCGGTTCGCATCCTACACCAAAACACAGTCATCTTAAATATGGCGGAAATACAAGCTGTGTTGAAGTTTGGGCAGGTAATCACCTTATCATACTTGATGCAGGCACGGGTATTATTGATTTAGGGCGCGATTTGCAAAAGGAACATATTCTATCAGGTACAGATTTGTACTCAAGACATCCGATAAACGCCACTCTTGTTTTAAGTCATATCCACCAAGACCATATTCAGGGGCTTCAATTCTTTTCGCCATTATTTATTCCAACCACAACCCTCGATGTTTACGGGCTTTCACACCCGTCTAAAAGTTTGAAAGAAAATCTTTCAGATGTACTTTTTGAAAGGGTTTTCCCATTATCATACAGCGAGATTCCGTCTAATTTTAATATTTATGATTTTGAATTAAAACATATATTGATATTAAAGCCTGATAACACAAAAGAATTTATTAATGCAAGTGATTTTAATATTGAAAATCATAATGATGATGTTATCATTTCTGTTCACAAAACAACGGCGCATCCAAAAGACGGCTCATTGAGTATTAAGATACAATATAAGGGTAAAAGCATTGTTTATGCTACAGATAAAGAAAGCTACATCGGCTGTGATAAAAAATTTATTGAATTTGCCCACGGGGCTGATATTTTAATTCATGATGCCCAATATACCCATCAGGATTATATTTCACCAATTTTACCAAAGCAGGGATTTGGACATTCAACATTCAATATGGCGCTTGAAACTGCAAAATTTGCAAAAGCAAAAAGACTGTTTTTCTTCCATTACGACCCGAATTATGATGACGGGATTTTAGATATGCTTGAAAAAGAGTTTTCAAAATTGGCGCCTGAGGCAGAATTTGCCAAAGAGAATTTGGAAATTAATATATAATTATATGAAGAAAATCTATCTTTTATTTTTGCTGGTATTTTTACCTTGCGTTTGGATAAATCCTGTTTTTGCAGATTTAACCGAAGTTTCGATTGTGCCTCCTGTAGATGCTGCTAAAAATGCTAACTGGCATAATAGAAGGGGTGCTAATTATTTTAAGGAACAAGATTATTTTGCAGCACTTAAAGAATTTAAAATGGCAATTGCCTTAAATCCTAATTCGCAGTCTACTGCAGTTTATTATAATAATTTGGGGAAAGTCTATCTTATTTTTGGAGAAATTCAAAGGGGTAGAAACTTGACCCGCGCTGATGCTGATTTTTCGCAAATGGCGCAAGCTTGCTTTGAGCGGGCAATTACACTTGATTGTATGAAATTTGAATATTATAAAAATCTGGTTAGAAGTTATGAACTTTTAGGAATTGCAGCATCAAAAAGAGATTTTTTGCTGAAAAATTTAAGCGTAAATCCTTTTAATGCAATAGTTGTCGGGATTATTTATGCAAAAGAGGGTAAAATCGCTCCTGCAAGAGCATTATTGAGTAATTTTGTGTTGAAAAATCCTGATTTAATTATTACCGGGGAAGTTAAAAATTTTTTATCGTTGCTAGATGCTCTTTAGTTTACAAATCCAGGACACAGCGCACAGACATGGCTTGAGTAGTGATGTGACCTGCTTCTCCGTTGTACTCAAAGAAACGACCTTGCGCTAGCTCGGGCGACCATGAATAGGTAGAGCTCACCTGCTTACCAGACCATAAAATGTACGGGTAGCAATTGTTGTTCGCACAGCCCTTGCAGCCGCCGCCTAATGAATCACACCGTGCAGCACCGTAAGAAGAACTCGCAGCCCAGTCGCACAGCTGCAAACCGGGGTATGAGCCGCACTTTGTCATCTCAAATCCAGGACACAGCGCACAGAAAAGGCATAGCCGACACTACACTTATCATACATCCCCGTACCACAAGAGTTAGCATTGTAATACAACACACCGCCTGATAAAGCGTGACCGCCATAATAGCCGCTGCCTCTGCTGGAACTTGACCAGTGCCAGTACGTGTCGCAAAGGTTATTCAAAGCGCCCTGACAGCCGCTATAAAAAGGTCCACACTGTGCAGCACCGTATATAGAACTCTCGTACCTGTCGCACAGCTGCAAACGGCATCTGTATTTGAATAAATAGCTTCAAATCCAGGACACAGCGCACAGAAAAGGCGAAGGTAATCTCATGCGGGCTGTTAGCATCGAAAGTAAAACTGCCTGAGTTAAGCACTCTGTCGTAAGCCTTACCCTTGCTTGAAACTAAAGTACTCCATACCCAATATGGCCAGCAGTGTAGCCCTATAGCACCCTGACAACCGTAAGTCAACCAACTGCACTGTGCAGCGCCGTAAGAAGAACTTGCATTGGCGTCGCATAGCTGCAAACCAATAGTCTGCAGGTCTCCAAATCCAGGACACAGCGCACAGAGACTGCAAAAGTGGAAACGTGACCGGGGATGCCAAACGGGTTATAGAAACTGCCATTTCTATAGTCGTAAACATAATAGTAACCGCTACTTGTGGCAGATGAACCTGACCACATAGCATACGGGTAGCAGTTATTAGCATCTCCTGGTCTTGTAAGAGATGCGCCCTGACAGCCGCCAGCCAGTTTCGCACAGCGTGCAGCACCATACTTAGAACTCTCGTACCAGTCGCACAGCTGCAAACCAATAGTCTGCACTTGTATTATTTACAAATCCAGGACACAGCGCACAGTAAAAGAGTCTAAAATAGAGCAAATACCGTTGTTGCCGCAACCGTTTGCAATCAGGCTGCCATTATTCAAAATGTAAACTTGTGCAGTGCTTACACCTGGCTGAAAACCCGACCACATGTGGTTCGCCCAGCAGCTGTTACTGCTTGAACCCTGGCAGCCGCCACTGTAGCCTTGACACTGTGCAGCACCGTAAGAGGAACTTACATTGTTGTCGCACAGCTGCAAACCGGGGTATGAGCCGCACTTGACCATCTCAAACCCAGGACACAGCGCACAGAAAAGCCCCATGTGGTGCCACACTTGCCATACACTCCAGCTCCGCATGTGCCAGAACTGTAGAAAAATGAACCGCCGTTCATCTCATAACCTCTATAATGACCTATTGGCTCTACAGCAGTGCTTGACCATACGGCATACGGGTAGCAGTTATTAACATAAGGTGTACCAATACCGGTGCCCTGACAGCCGCCAGCAAGCCAGTAGCACTGTGCAGCACTGTAAGGCAAGCTTGTGCTGTTGTAGGCTATTAACTTATCTGTACATCTCAAACCCAGGACACAGCGCACAGAAAAAGCTGAAGTAACGGGGTGTGAAGAACTCCTGCCCAAATTGCCGCCGTGCAGCATAGCGTGATACTTAACTCCGCCCGTAGAGGTCAACCATATGGCGTGCGGGTTGCAGTTGGTATCATAGGAGCCCTGACAGCCGCTAACCAAGGGGGAACAGTGTGCAGCACCGTAAGAAGAACTCGCACCGTGCTCGCACAGCTGCAAACCTGAGGGCTGCACTTGTTTTATTTGCAAATCCAGGACACAGCGCACAGCACCTGTATAACCGGAAGGACATCTCCCGCTGCCGCAAGAACCGGCCATAGTGAGAGTGCCACCTACGAGCTCTGCAAGATAGTAAACACCCTCGGTTGCTCTAACGCCTGACCATACGTGGTACGGGTAGCAGTAGTGTTTGCTCGCGCCTTGGCAGCCGCCGTTATAACTCCCGCACCGTGCAGCACCGTAAGTGGAACTTGCCTGCTGCTCGCACAGCTGCAAACCGGGGTATGAGCCGCACTTAGTTATCTCAAGTCCAGGACACAGCGCACAGAATAGGGTAATGTAATATGATAAGCGGTAAGTGTGAACTGACCTTGTTTTAAATACCCTCTGTAATATACAGAATCACTGCCGCTGCCGGACCACAACTCAGCAGGCCAGCAATCGTCATACCACCTTGAGTCTCCCCTGCTTGCGCCCTGACAGCCGTCATAAAGAGGATAACACTGTGCAGCACCGTACTTATGGCTCTCCCACTTGTCGCACAGCTGCAAATCTGTCTGTATTGTTTCCTTATGAAAACTCTACAAAAAAGAATATACAAATCCAGGACACAGCGCACACCAAAAGCAAAACGAGCAACACATCTTGCAGAACCATCGCAAGCATTTAGGGTAGTAAAGTCGCCTCGCTTAAGCTCTCTGTTATAGTAAATATCAGTGCCAGCTTCCGCACCTGACCATATGCCATACGGGTAGCAGTGGTTATTGTTAGAGCCCTGGCAGCTGCCATTTAGTGTTAAACACTGTGCAGCACCATAATTAGAACTTTCCCAAGCATCGCACAGCTGTAAACCTTTGCATACCCAGTAGTCTGTAGTTATGAAAGCTGTGCCAAAAGGCATAATCAAATCCAGGACACAGCGCAAACCGTGACCCATTGTAACAAGCCGCGACTCATTTGGTACTCTGGAATACAAAATACCACCAGCCATATAACCATGATATCGCTCTTTGCCGTTAGGAGTCTGTGCCCATAGAGAATACGGGTAGCAGTTATTACTCTGAGCGCCCTGACAACCGCCAACCAGTACATAGCATTGTGCAGCGCCGTAAGAAGAGCTCTCCAGCCTGTCGCAGAGCTGCAAACCAGCTGTATTCGGATTTTCTTATTTTAAAAATCTATCAAAACATAAGTCAAATCCAGGACACAGCGTACAGTAAAAGCGTTACGAATAGAACAAACACCTGCACCTCCGCAGCCGCTCCTCACTAGACTGCCGCCGCTTAGAATGTAAATCTGGTAATACTCCTCGCTTACTTTAGTACCAGACCACATGTGGTTCGCCCAGCAGCCGTTACTTACCCCGCCCTGGCAGCTGCCATCGAATGAATCGCACCGTACAGCGCCGTAAGAAGAACTCACGCCGTCGCAGAGCTGCAAACCGAAAGCACTTACCCTCTTTTCTCTTGTTGTATCCTTTCAAAAAGCGTAAGTAAAATCCAGGACACAGCGCACACCGTGAGCTATAGTAATGGGACGCTCTTCATAACCTACTCTTGCAAGGAAAAGTCCGTTATTAGAAATGCCTATATAGCGCTCTGAACCTAGGGACGTACCTGACCAAATAGTGTATGGAAAGCAGTTATTGGCAGAGACTAAACCCAGCGAAGCACCCTGGCAGCCACCACCCAGGCTTCTGCACTGCACTGCGCCATACTTAGAACTCTCATACTGGTCGCACAGCTGTAAACCGGGGTATGAGCCGTACAGGATTATCTCAAAACCAGGACACAGCGCACAGAAAGTGACAGCGTGACAAAGTGACCCGAGGTACCATGCGGGTTATAGAAGCTTCCTCCTGAAAAGTCATATGCATAATGATACCCTATGCTCTGGGCTAGTGAGCTTGACCAGATAGTAATCGGATAACAGTTACCATTCCAGTTTAAGCCGATAGCCGCGCCCTGACAGCCGCCATAAAACGGTTGGCACTGCGCAGCACCGTAAGAGGAACTTGGCTCTCTGTCGCACAGCTGCAATTCTATCTGTATTGTTTTTATGAAAAACTCCACAAAAAGAATATTCAAATCCAGGACACAGCGCACAGAAAAGGCGTTGCCAGCATGTTTAGAATAAGTGACATTATAACTCCCATTCTGCAACTCTCTGTTATGGTAGTAGTTAGTCTCTGAAGGACTTCCTGACCATAGACCGTACGGGTAGCAATTTGGGTTTGAAGCGCCCTGGCAGCCGTTAGTATACCAGTGGCACTGTGCAGCGCCGTAAGAAGAGCTCTCCAGTCTGTCGCAGAGCTGCACTTTACATTGCAGAAACAACAAGTATGTCGTATGCAAAATAATTAGCCCGTATACTGAGTCCAAATCCAGGACACAGCGCACAGAACCCTCCATTGCGGCGGGACACTCACCAGTATTGCAAGCGCCTGTCATACTGAGCGTGCCATTAACAAGCTGACTCATCTTATAGATGCCTGCAGAGCTCCCAAATGTACCTGACCATAAGTGGTACGGGTGGCAGTTGGTGTTGTTCGAGCCCTGGCAGCCGCCTGTTATTTGTACTTGAGCGGTATTAAGCTGTAATTTTCAATGTGCAGCCCGCTAATAACATTAGCACTGTGTCTAAAATGAAGGTTAAAGTGGAATTGGTTTAACAAAATAAACGCTGCTAAACGATGTTTATAATCTTTGTCTCCGTATTTTTTTGTTTTAAAATGCGAAGTTTTGTTAATTCAGCAAAATACAAAAATTATAAACTATTTAACCATAAAATATGGTCTTAACCGACGATTTGAAACGCCCTGTCTGCTGAAATCACGTAGACCACAGCACTCTTAGGGTGATTTAATATAAGTTTATAAAATTTGTTTAATTTTAGCAAAAATATTAAGTTTATATAAACATTGTTTGTTCACGGTCAGGACCGGTGCTCACAATTTTTATCGGTGCTCCGCAAACTTCTTCAAGGCGTTTTAGGTAAATTTTTGCTTCATTTGGAAGTTTATCAAATTCTTTGATATCACTTGTATCGGACATCCAGCCTTTAAATATTTCGTAAACAGGTTCAAAATCTTTGTGAGTGTATACATTTGTCGGGTAGTATTCTGTTATTTCACCTGTTAATTTATTTTTATATGCTGTGCAGAGCTTGATTTCAGAGAATGTGTCAAAAACATCAAGTTTTGTAAGTGCAATTGAACTTATTCCACCCACAAGCACGCTATACTTAGCTATAACGCCGTCAAACCAGCCGCAGCGCCTTGGTCTTCCTGTCGTTGCGCCAAATTCTGCGCCTATATCCTGGATTTTTGCACCGGTTTCATCTGTTAATTCTGTTACAAATGGTCCTTCGCCAACGCGTGTAATGTAAGCTTTAAATACGCCTATAACTTCTTTTATGGTTAATGGACCCATTGAAGCACCTACTCCTGCGCCGCCTCCAACTGGGGAAGAACTTGTAACATAAGGATATGTGCCGTAATCAATATCTAAAAGCACGCCCTGAGCGCCTTCAAAGAGGATAGTTTTATTTCTTTTAGCATCATCAAGCACTTTTTGCCATTCAAAACAAACATATGGTGCAAAAATTTCTTTGTATTTTCTGCAAATTTCAAGTGCTTCATCTATGGTGTAAGTTTTTAGATTGTAAACTTTATCAAGAGTTTTGTTTTTTACGGGTAAAATCACATCCAGCTTGGTTTTTAAGGTTTCTTCATTAAATAAATCTTCAACGCGGATTCCGATACGGGCATATTTATCGGTGTAGGTAGGGCCAATACCTTTTTTTGTAGTGCCGATTTTATTTTTGCCTAGTGAAGATTCGCTATAACCGTCAATTTCTGTGTGCCAGGGCATTGTAATATGAGCTAGAGGGTTAATTTTTAAGGCTTTTTTAAAACGTTCAGCAGGGATTCCTTCTGCAATAAGTTCATCAAGCTCTTTTTTGAAATCATCAGGCTTAATTACTACTCCTGCGCCCAAAAAACACAATTTATTTTCATATAAAATACCTGACGGGATGAGGTGGAATTTATATTTTTTATTGTTGTAAACCACAGTGTGTCCTGCGTTTGAGCCGCCTTGATACCTTATAACAACATCAGCTTTTGAAGCCAGTAAATCTGTTATCTTTGCTTTGCCCTCATCGCCGAATTGTGCGCCTACAACCACTGTATTTTCCACGTTTTCCTCGCCTTCTTTAATTGATTTTAAACTTGTCAACCTTAGCTATTTTACTATAAAAAAATTTGTAGTAAAATCAAAGGTATGTTAAAACTTTTTAATACTATTTCAAGGAAAACGGAAGAATTTAAACCTCAAAACGAGGGTGAAGTAAAAATGTATGTCTGTGGTCCTACAGTCTACGACAGAGCGCATTTGGGGCATGCAAGGTGCTATATTACCTGGGATGTTTTGTATCGTTATTTGAAGTTTTCTAAATATAATGTTACATATTGCAGAAATGTAACTGATGTAGATGATAAAATCCTTAAAAAAGCTGATACACAGGGGGTTTTACCTGAGGCTATCGCAAAAGAATTTTACGAAAGTTTTAAAAATTCAATGTCAGGGCTGAATGTCTTAAAGCCTGATATAGAGCCATTTGCAACCAAAACAATCGGTGAAATGATTGCTATGGTGAAAAAACTCATTGAAAATGGCTTTGCATACGCAGCAGATGGAGATGTTTATTTTGAAGTAGGTAAATATAAGCGCTATGGCGAACTTTCAGGACAACCTATTGATGATTTGATGGCAGGTGCAAGGGTTGAAACAGACCTCAAAAAGCGCTCCCCGCTTGATTTTGCTCTTTGGAAAAAAGATGAAAAGCACGGCTACAAAAGCCCTTGGGGATTAGGAAGACCCGGCTGGCACATTGAGTGCTCTGCCATGAGCAAAAAGCATTTGGGCGAAACCATTGATATACACGCAGGAGGGGCAGATTTACAATTCCCGCACCATGAAAATGAAAGAGCGCAATCAGAGTGTGCAAATGGTAATGAATTTGTGAAATACTGGCTGCACAACGGTTTTGTGACCATCAATAAGGAAAAAATGTCAAAATCTTTAGGAAATTTCCTTACGATTGATGATGTTTTGAAACGCTATAATTCAAATGCTATAAGGTTTTTCATACTAACAAACCACTACAGAATGCCGGTTGAATTTAACGATGAAGCATTGGAATCTGCTAATAATGGAGCTAAAAGGCTTATTGCGAGCGTGAAAAGCTTTATTGGGGCTGATTTTAGCGGTTTAGAATATGATAAAGAAGCGCTTGAAGCTTTTATAACGGCTATGGATGACGATTTAAATACGTCAAAGGCTTTAGCTGTCTTATTTTCTCTTGTTGATAGGCTTAAAAAAGCAATGGCAGAAAGCGGTTTAGATGTTAAAGAGGCTGCAAAGCAAGATGTGGCAAGAAAATTAGCTTATACATTGATAAAACTCGGTGAAGTTTTAGGATTTGATTTTAGCCTGCAGGATAAGCCGCAGTTGAGTGATAAAGAATTAAAAGCGTTAATTTTACCTTTGTATAAAGAATTTAATTATGAAGAATCAATTGCCCCAAAAGCTTTACTAGATAAGCTTTTAGAGGATAGGAAAGAGGCAAGAGCCAATAAAGATTGGGCAAAATCTGATTTAATCCGTGATAAAATGCTTACAGCAGGGATTTTAGTCAAAGATTCAAAAGACGGTTCCACCTGGGAAATTAAGGGTTAGAAGGCATATTTATGACTCAGGGTGTGGGTTTTGACGATTTGAATAGTGTAAAAACCTCTTATGGTAAGCTTTTTATTGTATCTACACCCATTGGAAACCTTTCAGATATTACTTTTCGGGCTGTTGAGACCTTGAAAAACGTTGATATTATTGCCTGTGAGGATACAAGGAATACAAAAATTCTTTGTGAAAAATATGACATTTTAACGCCGTTAATAAGTTACCACAAATTTTCCGAGTCGCAAAAAACTACCGTATTAATGGATAGGCTGAAAGCCGGTGAGAGTGCAGCTTTAGTATCTGATGCAGGAACGCCTTTGATATCGGACCCCGGTGTAAAACTGGTTGAGGAGGCGCGTTTGGCGGGGATAGATGTGGTGCCTGTTGTTGGTGCATCTGCGATTTTAGCGTTATTAGCCTCAATACCCAGAGGGGATGAGGGTTTTAAGTTTATCGGTTTTTTACCCCGTATTGCTAAGCAAATTGAAAACCTTTTAAAATCAAACAGGATGGAGAATCTTATCTTCTATGAAAGCCCTAATCGTTTATTAGAGACACTTTCCATAATTTCAAATATGCAAAATGGGCGAAAAATGGCTATTGGGCGTGAATTAACAAAGAAATTTGAAGAAATTAAAGTTGATACGGTTGAAAACCTGCTTGAATACTATAAGACAAACGTTTTAAAAGGTGAAATCGCTTGTATGCTCTATGCATTAGAAGAAAATAACGAGGATGAAACTTTTATTTTAGAAAAGATTGAAATATTGAGAGGGCTGAAACTCTCTGATAAAGATATTGCTGGTGTTATAAATTCTCTGTATGGCTTGCACAAGAATAAAATTAAGGAAATTCTGCTTAATAAAAAAGTGACAAGTTAAAAGCATTTTTTAACATAATCTGCTTTTTGATTTAAAAATTTATATTAAAAATCCTGTTCATAAAATTACAAGAGTAAAATGCTAAACAGGATTTTAATTTTATTTCATATTTGAAGATTTATTGTAATTTTTCTTTAATTTCATCTTCTATCTTTTGGAAAACATCTTTAATATTTGTTATGTTTTTGGCTGAACCTTGTGCCATTTGTGGTTTTCCGCCGCCTTTGCCGTCACATTCTTTCATAATTTTTGAAACGATGTCGCCTGCTGAAATACCTTTTTTTACAAACGCATCGCTTACTTTTGCTATTACAAAACCGGCATTATCAGGCTTTTTAGAACATAAAACAATGACAGATTCACCAAGTTTGCTTGCAAACATTTCTAAACCAAATTTTAAGGCATTTGGATTATGGTCTTCAATAAGTGTAATAAAGAGTTTGCCTTGCTTTTCGCCTAATTTGATATCTTGTGCTTTACTTGCAAGGGTTTCAAATTTGCTGCTTGTAATTTGGGCTTCAAGTTCTGCTATACGGGCATTTTGAGCTTTATTTTCTTCGGTTAATTTTTCAATTCTCTCTGCCACTTCATCGGATTTTAACTTGTATTTGTGTGCTATTTCATCGATTTGGCGGGCTTTTTCACTTAAATAATCAAATGCGGAATTTGAGCATAAAATCTCGATTCTTCTTACCCCTGCTGAGCTTGCGCCTTCTGAAATAATTTTTGCAAGTCTTAATTCTTTTGTGTTTGTAACGTGGCAGCCGCCGCAAAGTTCTTTAGAGCAGCAGTTTTCGCCGTTTTTATTATCAATAAAGCTTACTACGCGTACTTTATCACTGTATTTTTCACCAAAAAGCGCCATTGCACCTGAATTTTTGGCTTCTTCAATATCCATAATTTCTGTTTTGCCAACTAAGCCTTCATTTATCCAAGAGTTAATCAGGGCTTCAGTTTTCGCGATTTCATCCTTGGTCATAGCACGGTCAAATGAAAAATCGTATCTGGTTCTGTTTTCTTCCACTTGAGAACCTGCCTGATGAACTTCTTTACCTAGTGTTGCAATGAGTGCAGCCTGCAAAAGGTGGGCAAGCGAGTGGTGTTTTTCAATCTCGGCGCGTTTTTTAACATCAATTTTTGCTCTAACTTTTGCGCCTTTTGTAATTTCGCCTTTAACCCTGTGGGCAAAAACGTTTTGAACCTTAAACGTTTTTAAAACCTCTGCTTCGGTACCGTTTTCAAGTTCTAATATGCCGCTGTCTCCGATTTGACCGCCAGATTCAGCATAAAATGGAGTTGTATCCAAGATTATATCTGCTATATCATCTTCATTTGTCGTTTCAACTTCTTCGCCGTTTTTAATTATGGCTAAAACCGTTGCAGGAGCTTCATTTTGAGTATATCCTACAAAATTTGTAGCAGGATGGACTGTATAATTTTTATCATCTGCTAAAACTACTTTTTGCATAGAAGCGCGGGCACGCTCTTTCTGTTCTGCCATAAGGGTTTTGAACGCTTCTTCATCCACATCCATAAAGTTTTCTGCTGCGATTTCTTTGGTAAGTTCAAGCGGGAAACCGTATGTATCATAGAGTTTAAAGCAATTTTCACCTGAAATAAGTTTTTCACCGCTTGCTTTTGCGGTTTTTAAAATTTCTTCCATAAGGTTGTAACCACGCTGCAGTGTGAGTTTAAACCTCTCTTCTTCCTGCAGAATAACTTTTTGGATTTTTTCTGCTTTTTCAGCAAGCTCAGGGTATGCATCTTTGTAAATCGCTATAACCTTCTCTACGATTGGCTTTAAGAATGGCAGTTCAAGATTCAGCATATATCCATGGCGCAAAGCGCGTCTTAAAATCATCCTTAAAACATAGCCCCTGCCTTCATTTGAGGGAGTAACACCGTCTGCAATTAAAAAGCTTACGCACCTTGTGTGGTCTGTAATAATTCTTAATGAAATATCTGTTTTTTCGTCTTCCCCGTATTTTTTACCTGAAAGTTTACAAACTTCATCCAGAATTTGCCTCAAAAGGTCGGTTTCAAAGGTGGAAGCAACGTCCTGACATACCATTGCGATACGCTCTAAGCCCATTCCTGTGTCTACATTTTTCTTTTCAAGAGGCTGCAAGTTTCCTTTTTCATCCTGGAAAAGCTCTGTAAATACAAGGTTCCAGATTTCAACCCACCTGTTGCATTCGCAGGTTGCAATTGAACAGTCGTCAGAACATTTTAAATGCTCGCCCAAATCGTAGTGAATTTCGCTGCAAGGTCCGCAGGAGCCTGAAATTCCAACGGGTCCCCAGAAATTATCTTTTTTGCCTTTTTTTAAAATTCTTTCTTTGGGTACACCAGCCTTTTGCCAGATTTCACCTGCTTCATCGTCATTTTCATAGATTGTAATCCAGAGGCGGTCTTTATCTAAGCCTAAATAATTTGTTACAAAATCCCAGGACCAGGGGATGATTTCTTCTTTAAAATAATCGCCAAAGCTGAAATTTCCAAGCATTTCAAAAAACGTATGGTGGCGGGGTGTTCTGCCCACATTTTCAATATCTGAATCTTTTCCGCCTGCTCTAGCACATTTTTGGCAGGAAGCTGCTCTTGCAGGTTTATATGGCGGGGTTTCAATTCCTAAAAAATATGGGATAAACTGCACCATTCCTGCTGTTGTAAGCAAAATTGTAGGGTTATTTGGCACCAAGGAAGAACTTTTTATTCTTGTATGCTGGTGGTTTTTTTCAAAAAAACTTAAAAATGCTTCTCTTATCTCATCGCACGTTTTTGGTTTATTATTCATACTTTTAGCCTCTATTTTGGTAAAATCTAAATAAATATTATCATAAAAATTTAGCCTGCGTAACTTAATTGTAATAATAACTTATTAATTGTATAATTGATTTTGTTATGGAGAGAGAAAAATTTAACATTGATGCGATAGTTGTAGGTGCAGGTCCTGCAGGGATTAGCGCTGCCTTAACATTAAAAAGAGGCGGTAAAAACGTTGTAGTCCTTGAACGTTCTGATAAAGCGGGGACAAAAAATATGTTTGGCGGTGCGGTTTATCTTAATTCAATTAAATCAATTCTGCCAAATTCCTTTAATACTGCACCATATGAGAGGTTTATCGTAAATCATACATACTCTTTTTTGAATGATTCGGGGTCTGTTGATATCAAGAGCACAGCTTTAGCTGATAATACGACTGCTACTGTTATGCGTCCGAAGTTTGATGCTTGGATGGTAGAAGAGGCTAAAAAAGAGGGGGTTTATTTTGCCCCGAAAACTCTTGTTAAAAAATTAATATACAAAAACGGTTCTGTTATCGGGGTAAAAACCGAGCAGGAGAAGTATTTTGCACCTGTTGTTATCTTAGCTGACGGTGTAAACTCGCTTCTTTCTAAGGATGTAGGACTTCGAAAAGAATTTTTTCCAAAAGATATGGTGCTTTCCGTTAAAGAAACGTACAAACTTGATAAGAAAATTTTAGAAGAAAGGTTTAATTTAGAGCCTGAAACAAATGAAGGTGCTATGTATGAATTTTTCGGGGGTTTATCCGGTTTTTATTTAACGGAAAAAAAGAAAAAATATCCTGTAACCCCTTTTGCAATCGGGTTTTTATATACCTTTAAAGATACAATTTCGCTTGGTTTAGGGATTTCTCTAGAAGATTTAGTGCAGTATAAGGTGAAACCGTACGAGGTTTTGGAAAAATTTAAAAGCCACCCTGTTGTAAAAAAACTTATCGCAGGGGCTGAATCTAACGAGTATTCTGCACATATGATTCCTGAATACGGGTATAATCATTTGTCGAAATTATATGCTAATGGTGTTTTAATTGCAGGAGATGCTGCTGGGCTTATAAACAGTGCTCATTTTGAAGGGACAAATTTTGCTATAGAATCAGGAAAATTGGCGGGTGAAACTGCAATTATAGCTTTAAATTTAGGAAAATACCGCCATAATATTTTAAAGGTTTATGAAGAAAAGTTAAGAAAAAGTTTTGTTTTAAAGGATATGAAATCGTACAGAAATGTTGTTGAAACGCTGTATGGAAGGAAAAATTCGATTCTTAAGTATTATCCTGATAAGATGGGAGAATTTTTCGAAACTTTACATGTGGTGGATAATGTTGATAAGAAGCGAAAATTCAGGAGATTTTTCAGGACAATCTTCTTTGATAGAAGCATAATGGATTTATTCCGCGATTTTCGTGCTTTTATAAAATTATTTTTTGAAATTATGTTTTAAGAGGTGTAAATAAAACTTAACAAAAAGATACAATTTTTTAAGTATAGAACGCCTCTTGTATCAGGAGATTAATTAATTGGATATAGAAAAAAAGCTTATAAATGTTAAATATAAGACGGATGAGAACTCTCATCTTGTTTTAAATCAGGAGATTTGCAAAGTTTGTGAAGATAAAGTTTGTTTAAATATTTGTCCTGCAAATGTCTATAAACAGGGCGTTTGTACCGAATTAAGCGAAAATGATTCTGAAAATAATGGTACAATAGACTCTATAACCGTAGAATATGAAAATTGTCTTGAGTGCGGGGCTTGCAGAGTCGCCTGTCCATACGGGGCTATTGATTGGAAATACCCGAAATCCGGCTGCGGTGTAGTATATAAGTTCACATAATAATTTTGATTTAGGAGACGATAAAATATGAACGAATATTATTCACGCTGGTATGATAAAGACCCCGTTCTTTCCATGTCTATGCGCACTCTTGCAAATTCGGATGATGCAAGCCAAATTGCCGTTGCACTTAATTTAATCAAGGTAATTATTGAGCACAATATTAATAATAATGAGTTTGGCAATATTGAAGATATTGTAGGTGCTGTTGAAGACGGACTTATTCAAAAGGGTACAAATAGATGGTACGACCTTGATGCAACAGTTAGGACCGCAATTCAGATGCTTGAAAGATGCAGCGAACAGACAAGACAAAAAGTGGCTCTTGAGATGGCTCAGCTTGTAATTGAAAAAATTGTACAGGATGCTGATGTTACTGCAGATTCCGATGAAGATGCAATTGAAGGTAATATCTTAGACCTTGATGCTATGGAAGAGCACGAAGAAAATATATAAAATTAAGAAATGAACGATGTTTCAAGGTTTGAAAATTTAAAAAAAACTATAGAAAATGACCCCACAAATTTTCAGGCAAGGCGTGAAATTGCTATGATGTGTCTTGATATGGGGTTTGATTCAATGGCGCTCAAACATCTTAATTATCTGGTGCAGACTTTTCCTAATGATGCCAATCTTTATTTTAATATAGGGATATGCTGGGAAAAATTAAAACAGTTTAAATTTGCGCTTAATTCCTATAAAAAAGCAGTGGAATTAAAAGAGGATGAGCCTGATTTTATCTATAATCTGGCGCTTGCCTATGAGAATTTGGGCGAAGATGATGAAGCCTTAATGCAGTTTAAAAGGGTTGTGTGCCTTGAATCAGATGATTCAAATTCATTTTTTTGTATCGGCTGTTTGCTTGCTAAAAAAGGTGATTATGAAAATGCAATAAAATGCTTTAAAAAGGCTATAGAATATAATTTTGGAGATTATTTTGCGCATTTTCACCTTGGGAATATGTATCATAAAACTGGTGAGATTGATAAGGCTGTTGAAGAGTATAAAAAGGTGATTCAGCTGTCGGGAGATTATTCCTGGGCTTATTTTAACCTCGGGCAGATTTTTTATGATAAGGGTGACCTTGAAAATGCCATTATAATGCTAAATTTAACCATTGAGAAAAATTGCAAAGACAGGGAAGCATATAAATTATTGACTCAATTGTATATAAAAACTGGTGATATTGAAACGGCAGCAGCCGTTTTAGATGAGATGAAGGAAAATTTAGGCGAAAATGGGGATTTTTATTTCCTATATTCTAAAATTTATGAAATAAAAAAAGATTTAAAAGGGTATAGAAAATGCCTTGATATGGCACTTAAAAATGAATCCAGCTTAAGTTTTAATAAGCTTGCTGTGATGAAAGAATTAAGGGAATGCCCCAAGACGCCTGAAAAAGACGAAGAAGAACCATCAAAGGAAGAAAACCCTTCATACGAAGAAAATAAAGGATAAAGAATGACAAATAAAGTTTTTGGAATTATAGAAAAAGAAAAATTTGGTATTGGGGCACTATTGTATTTTAATATTTTTGGTAAAAAAATTTATTTTAAAAAAGTACCTTATAAAAAAGATATGGCGCTGATTAAAAAACTTCTCCCTTACCTTAAAGCAGGCATTCCTTCTGTTGTAAATGTTATGGAATTTTACAAAGGATTATATGCAAATGTTAATGAAGAGCTTGTGTCGAATATGTATACAATGCTCCTTAATAAAAATGATAATGCAATCGATATAGGTGCAAATGCGGGATTGCATACAGATAAAATTGCAAGGCTTACAAACGGTATAATCCTTGCTTTTGAACCTATTTATGAACTTTATAATAAATTAAATAAACAATATATAAATAATCCAAATGTTAAAATAATAAATACAGCACTTTCTGATAAAAATGATATTGCTGATTTTTATGTATATAATTCCTGCCTTGCAGAATCAGGACTTTTAGAAAGAAAGGAGCGGATGAGAGGCAAGGGAAAATTTGAAAAAATAAAAATCAGGACAGAAATTTTAGATAATTATATTGATAACTTTGATGAATTAAAATTTATTAAAATTGATGCCGAATCAGCTGAAATCAATATCCTAAAAGGCGCAGGCGGTATAATGGATAAATTGAGACCATATATCACGCTTGAATTTGGAGATGATGTTAAATATTTTAATCAAACAGCGGGGGATTTATATGATTATTTGATTTTGCACAATTACTCCATTGCAGATTTATTTGGAAATTTTTACGCTTCAAAAGAAGAATTTGAAAAGTATCGCCCTGTGTGGGATTTTGTGCTTGTTCCAGAAGAAAAAAGAGAAGAATTTCAAAAAATTATTAATGAGAAATTCGTCTAAAACTTTCGCAGGGGAAAATTTCAGTATACAACTGTCTAATTTTTTACAAAATGAATTATATTTAGCGGGAATTAGTTTGAAAATATGAAAAAAGAAAATTTGGATAAATATTATCTTTCAATGAGCAATTTGTGTGTTCATAACCCCTTATTTAAGGCAAAGTTATTTGAATACTTTGATTTTGATATTGAAAAGACTTTTAGGGCAGGTAAAGAAGACCTAAAGGCTTTTTATGAGTTTAATGAAGGCGAAGTTAGCGTCCCGAGGGATTTTTTAGCAAAAAGGGATGTATTAAATCCTGATAAAATTTATGAAGATTACCGTATTTTGGCTGGAAAAGAGGGTGTTAAATATATTACATATGAAGATGAAAAGTACCCCGAGCTTTTAAAAAACATTCCTGATTTTCCTTTAATGCTTTATTATAAGGGAAATTTTAATGATATAAATTTTAAAAGAACGGTTGCATTTGTAGGGTCAAGGAAGGCTTCAATAAATGCTAAAGAGGCGGTAAATTTTATTGTTTCAGGGTTTTTAGGTTCTGATATTGTTATAGTTTCAGGGCTTGCAGAGGGGATTGATACAAAAAGCCATAAAAGTGCGCTTGAAAACGGGTTAAAAACAATAGGTGTAATAGGTTCAGGGCTTAAATTTGTTTACCCTTCAATGAATAAGAAATTATATAATGAGATAGAAAACGGCGGCGGGCTTATATTCAGCGAATATCCTTATGAATTGCCACCTTTAGCACACCAGTTTCCTTTAAGAAACAGAATTGTAGTCGGGATATCATACGGTACGGTTGTTGCTGAAGCGAGAATTAAATCGGGTGCTATGATAAGCGCCAGGCTTACTTTGGAAAATAACCGCGAATTAATGTGTATTCCGGGGCTTATCTCAAATCCAAATACTGAAGGTATTTATTATCTTTTAAAAAACGGAGCTTCTATGGTAACAAATTCAGAGGATGTACTTGAGGCTCTAAATTGGGAGCTGCAAACACCGGATAAGGTTGAAACCCCTCATCTTGAAGGCACAGAAAAGCAGCTTTATGAGGCTATAGCCATTGAGGCACAAAATATGGAGGATTTAAGCCAAAAATTAAATATTAATATGAATGAATTGATGGCGAACTTGACATCAATGGAACTTAAGGGTTTAATAAAACAAGTTGGGGGGAATTATTTCGTTACAGGTTAAAGTATTTAGAGTTCCTCTTAGCTATACGGGCGGATATGGCATATTTTATGCTTAAATTTTAAGAGGAATCAGTTAAAAATATATGGCAGCAAAGACGACAAAAAAAGCTACGACAGCAAAAACAACAGCTGCAAAGACAGTAAAAGCAGCGGATACAAAGGGTAAGGCACTTGTAATAGTAGAGTCTCCCGCAAAATCAAAAACCATAAAAAAGATTTTAGGGAATGATTATGTTATTGAAGCAAGCTACGGCCACATTAGAGATTTGCCGCCAAAGGGCTTAGGGTTTGATGTTGATGATGATTTTAAGGCAACGTTTTCTATAATCCCTGAAAAACAAAAAGTTGTTGATAATTTAAACAAAATGGCAAAAAATGCAAGCCGTATATACCTTGCATCCGACCCTGACCGCGAAGGAGAAGCAATAGCCTGGCATGTTAAGGAAGTTTTAAAGGTTCCTGAAGATAAAATATACAGAATTGTATTTAATGAAATTACGCCAAAGGCTATTAAAGATGCTGTTGCAAACTACAGAGATATTGATATGCTGAAAGTTAAAGCACAGCAGACAAGGCAGATTTTAGACAGGCTTGTAGGTTTTAAGATTAGCCCTATTTTATGGGAGAAACTAAGGAATTTCAGGCTTTCAGCCGGAAGGGTACAATCTGTTGCACTTCGTATGATTTGTGAACGTGAAGCTGAAATTGAAGCATTTGTTCCTGTTGAATACTGGAGTATTGATGCTCTTTTAGCAAAAGACGGGTTTGAATTTTTAGCGGAATTATCACGCAAAAAGTCTGGCAGCAAGGATGAGAAAATTAACATTGCAAACAAAGATGAAGTTGATAAAATCTTAAAAGACCTTGAAAAAGCCAAATATCAAGTTTCAAAGATTGCAACAAGGGATTCTCAAAGAAAACCGCAGGCGCCTTTTATAACATCTACTCTTCAAAGGGAGGCAAGTTCAAAACTCGGTTACGGTGTTTCAAAAACTATGCAGATAGCACAAAAACTTTATGAAGGGATTGAACTTGGCGAAGAAGGCGCAATTGGGCTTATAACCTATATGAGAACTGATTCTGTCAGAATATCTGATGATGCAAGAGATGCTGCAAAAGAATATATTACTTATAATTTTGGCGAGAAATATTATCCAAAAGAGCCTAATGACTATAATAAGGGCAAGAAAAAGAACGTTCAGGATGCACATGAGGCTATTCGCCCCTCTTACGTTGAAAGAACACCTGAAAGTATTAAAAAGTATTTAAGTTCTGAACAATATAAACTGTATAAGCTTATCTGGTCCAGATTTATGGCATCCCAGATGGAAAATGCCAAAATTAAGAACCATACGGTTGATATTGAAGCTAATGACTATATTTTTAAGATTGGGTCTTCAAAAGTTGAATTTGACGGCTTTTTGAAGGTTTATCAAGACGATGAATCGGAAGAAGTTAAAAAATTCCCTGATTTAAAAGAAGGGGATGTTCTTGATTTTATAAAACTTGACCCTAAACAACACTTTACGCAGCCCCCTGCAAGGTTTTCAGAAGCTTCGCTTGTAAAGCAGCTTGAAGAATACGGAATCGGTCGCCCGTCTACTTATGCACCGATTATTACTAAAATCCAGCAGAGAGGGTATGTTGAAAAGCTCGATAAGGCGCTGAAGCCAACGATTTTAGGGCGTACAATATCTGACCAGCTTGTGAAGCATTTTGTTGATATTATGGATTACCAGTTTACGGCTTCTATGGAATTAAAACTTGATGATATAGCAGATGATAAGGCAAATTCCATAAATGTTTTAAAAGATTTTTACAAGCCATTCAGCGTTACGGTTGAAAATGCTAAAAATAATATGGAGCGCGTAATTATAGAATCTGACGTTGTGTGTCCTAACTGCGGAAAGAAAATGGTTGTAAAAACAAGCAGGTTTGGAAAACAGTTTTTAGGGTGCTCTGGGTACCCTGAATGCAAAACCATGATGCCTTTAGACGGCGGAGAAGCAAAGGCGCCTGCGCAGGATGAAGCAACGGATGTAAAATGCGAGAAGTGCGGCGGCGAGACTGTTATAAAAACAGGTCCTTACGGAAAATATTACCAGTGTCTGGATGAAAAATGCAAGGCAAGAAAAGCAATAGTGGTTTCATCCGGCGTTAAATGCCCAAAATGCGCTGATGAAGGCAGAGACGGGGAATTAATCCAAAGGCGCTCAAGGTACGGCAAAACATTTTTCGGGTGTTCAAAATATCCTGATTGCGATTTTGCGGTATGGAATGAACCTACAGGCGAAAAATGCCCTGATTGTGGCAGTTTATTGGTTAAAAAATTCTTAAAATCAGGGAATAAAATCGGCTGTTCTAGTAAAACCTGCAAATTTTCTAAACCAATGCCTGAAGGGGATGAATAATGTCTGAAAAATATTACAAATTTGGGATTATAGGATATCCTTTAGGGCATTCTTTAAGCTCTGTTATGCACCAGGCAGCTCTTAAGGCACTTGATTTAGATGGTGAATACAATGCACTTGAAACCGAACCTGAGGATTTAGTGGACAGAATAAAAATGTTAAAGCGGGAGAATTATTTTGGCTTCAACGTTACAATTCCACACAAGGTGCCGATTTCATTATTTTTATCAAAGGTTGATGAATATGCCAATCTTGCAGGGTCTGTAAATACCGTTAAAATTCTTGAAGATAAAACGCTTGAAGGTTTTAATACTGATATTTACGGGTTTATAGAACCCATTAAAAACCTTGATTTAAAGGATAAAAAAGCTGCAATTTTAGGTACTGGCGGTGCGGCACGCGGTGTAGTTGTTGGGCTTAAAAGCCTTGGTGTCAGCCAGATTGATTTTTATACAAGAAATATTGTAGATTCCCATGCTGCAATTGAAGGGTTCAGGAAAAAATTTCCCGAAATTAAAATAAACCTTGTACAAAATGAATTTTTAAATACAATTTCAATGTATTCAATTGTCGTAAACACGACCCCTTTGGGCATGAAAGGCAAATATGCAGATGTTTCGCCTTTGAGTGAAAAAATTGTTAAAACGCTGCCTTATGACGGTTTAATTTATGATATAGTTTATAATCCCATTAAAACCGAACTTATTAAATATGCTGAAAAAAACGGTAAAAAATATATTGGCGGGCTTGATATGCTTGTGTATCAAGGTGCAAGAGCGTTTGAAATTTGGACTGGAAAAGCGCCGAATCCTGATAAAATGAGAATTGCGGCGCTTGAAAAATTATTGGATTGTTAGCTTAAATTTTAAGTCGGATTTAATCTAATGTCAGTGTTAAACGACAGTGACTCGAGGTAAAACAAGGCACTGTCGTTTGTGATTATATTTCTTTAAGATGTGATGGCCAGGCAGTCATTTGATTTTGAGAGCCGGATTCTTTCATCTTGCTAAGTAATCTTTTTGCAAATTTTGGATTAGTATTAAGGGTGTCATTATCTTGTAACAATACCATGGTAGCAAACATGTTAGATGTTGCCTTTGCCCAAGCTACACTATCTTCCAATCTGCGTTTAAAGTTTTTTAAAGCTTCTTCACCAGCTCCACATTTAAATTCTTTTATTGTAGAACCATCCTCTTTATCTTGTAGTATTGCTAAATATCCATCATTTATTTTTGCCATACCGCCTTTTACTTTTTTAAAGAGCCAGATGTCAAATCCTTTTTCATCGCTAACTTTATTGTAAATATCAATTTTATCTCCAATAACTTCTGCTACCGCATCTTTATTTAGGAAGTCTTGTCTTACTCCTTTAAAGTTTTGATGTTGATTCCTATAGTTGTAATTAACCGGGTTTATCCTCATAATAAAATTCCTTTTTCTAATGTGTGTTGTTTAATGTATGCAAGTGTTTAAAACCCCTAAATAAAATTTTTTGCCTGTCATTCATGTAAATAATTTGTAACAAATTGTTAATATATAAAGTATATACGTTATATATATTAAAGGTGTGGAATTAAATAATTGGTTAGTTCTTCTCTTTTCCACTCCTTCCTCCATTATGATATAGATTTTATCCTAAAAGGTGTATTAGAGTCTTAAAAAGCTCAGGTATGCCTTTTTCTTTTTCTATACCTTTTAAAAGGGCGGATTTTTATTCTATTTCGGGCATATTTTTTTGTCAATATAATTTTTTGTAGGATAATGTCTGGTATAGATTGTATATTAGGAATTTTTGGACTAAATGAATGATAAAATTGTTATAAGAGGGGCAAGAGAACATAATTTAAAAGATATTTCGCTTGAGCTCCCGAAAGGGGAATTGATTGTTTTTACAGGGGTTTCAGGTTCAGGTAAAAGTTCTCTTGCGTTTGATACAATATTTGCGGAAGGACAAAGACGTTATGTAGAGAGCCTTTCAACTTATGCAAGGCAGTTTTTAGGGCAGATGGATAAACCTGATGTTGAATCTATAGACGGGCTTTCGCCTGCAATTTCAATTGACCAGAAATCAACCACAAATAACCCGCGTTCAACTGTCGGCACCATTACGGAAATCTATGATTATTTAAGACTTTTATTTGCGCGTGCAGGTACACCTTATTGCCCAAAATGCGGTACGCCCATCGCTCCGCAGACTGTGGATGAAATTGTATCTAAAATTTTAGAGCTTCCTTTGGGTACAAAGATTCAAATCATCGCGCCTATTGTTCGGGGTAAAAAGGGTGAATTTCAAAATGTAATATCTGAACTTAAACAGGAAGGCTTTATCAGGCTTAAAATTGACGGAGAGATTTATAACCTTGATGAAGATGTGATTAAGCTTTCAAAAACTATAAAGCATGATATTGATGTTGTAATAGATAGAATTATTATAAAAGAAGGGATTAAAAGCAGACTCTTTGACAGTGTTCAAACAGCATTATTCCGTGCAAACGGGCTTGTGGCGCTCGATGTACTTGGCGGTAAAGACTCTGATGGTGCTTCAATTGAGCCGTATGAGAAACTTTTCAGTGAGAAATTAAACTGCCCTAATTGCGACCTTAGTTTTGAAGAAATAACCCCAAGAATATTCAGCTTTAATGCGCCATACGGTGCCTGCAAGGTATGTAACGGGCTTGGAGCGCATTATGAAGTATCAGATGCGCTTGTAGTTCCAGATACTGAAAAATCTTTAAGGGGTGGCGCGATATACCCTTGGGCAAAGACTTCTAACCAATATTATACAGATGTTTTATTATCTGTTTGCGAACATTACGGAATAGACCCTGATAAACCTTTTAAATCTTTAACGCCGGCGCAAAAAGGAATAATTCTTTACGGAAATGATGCCGAAACAATCAAAATGCGTTACTGTGATTTTGGTACAAAACATATGAGGACACATTATCAACCATATATCGGGGTTATTCCTTATATGATGAAAAAATATGAACAATCAGACAGTGATATTATAAGGGCTGAAATTCAAAAATATATGACGGAAATTCCTTGTAATGCCTGCAAGGGGGCAAGGCTGAATCCTTTTGTGCTATCTGTTAAGGTTTTGGATAAGAATATCTATGATTTTTGCTGTATGAGTATTGATAAGGCTTATGAATTTATTGAAGAGTTATATTTAAGTCTTGATAATTATAAAATGGAAATTGCTAAGCAGATTTTGGATGAAATCCGTGCAAGGCTTAAGTTTTTACTTGATGTAGGGCTTAATTATTTAACGCTTGCAAGGAGCGCGGGTACATTATCTGGCGGCGAGGCGCAAAGGATAAGGCTTGCAACGCAAATCGGTTCAGGGCTTTCAGGTGTACTGTATGTTTTGGATGAGCCTTCAATTGGTTTACACCAGCGCGATAATGATATGCTTATAAAAACACTTTTAAAGCTTCGAAATCTTGGTAATACTTTGATTGTGGTAGAACATGATGAAGATACTATCCGTTCTGCTGATTATATTGTGGATATTGGTCCAAAAGCAGGCGTACATGGCGGGAATTTAATTGCTGCCGGCAAGGTTAAGGATATTGAAAAAGCCAAAGATTCTATTACGGGAAAATATTTAAGCGGGGAGCTTGAAATTCCTGTGCCAAAGAAAACCAGACTTGGAAACGGGGAATTTCTGGAAGTTAAAAACGCGCATTTAAATAACCTTAAAAATATTGATGTAAATATTCCTTTGGGGAAAATTGTTGCAGTGACGGGCATTTCAGGAAGCGGTAAATCAACGCTTGTAAATGATATAATTTATGAATTTGCACTGCATAAGCTCAGGGGAAACCGCCCAAAACCAAAGGGGGTGGATGATATTAAGGGCTTTAACCATGTGGATAAGATTGTCCTTGTTGACCAATCGCCTATTGGAAGAACGCCAAGGTCTAACCCTGCAACGTATACGGATGTTTTTACCCACATCAGAGACCTTTTTGCGCAGACAAATGAGTCTAAAGTTAGAGGATATAAGCAAGGCAGGTTTTCTTTTAACGTAAAAGGCGGAAGGTGCGAAAAATGTAAAGGTGACGGCGTTTTAAAGATTGAGATGAACTTTTTATCAGATGTTTATGTTAAATGCGATGTCTGCAAGGGTAAAAGATATAACCAGGAAACGTTAGAGGTTAAATACAAGGGCAAAAGTATATCTGATGTTCTTGATATGACAGTGGAAGAGGCGCTTGAATTTTTCAAAAATGTCCCAAAAATTGCAACAAGGCTGCAAACTTTGTATGATGTGGGGTTAGAGTATATAAAACTCGGGCAGAGTGCGACAACGCTATCAGGCGGAGAAGCACAGAGGGTAAAACTTGCGCTTGAACTAAATAAGCGCGCAACCGGTAAAACACTGTATTTAATGGATGAACCTTCAACAGGTTTACACTGGTTTGATGTAGATAAGCTTGTAAAAATATTGCATAAGCTTGCTGATAGCGGAAATACGGTTTTAATTATTGAGCATAATCTGGATATCATAAAATGTGCGGATTATATCATTGATTTAGGACCCGAAGGCGGAGTAGGCGGCGGCGAGGTTGTAGCTAAAGGCACACCAAAACAAGTTATAAAAAATAAGGATTCATTTACAGCAAAATTCCTCAAACCTTATATTGAGAAGGGGTAGAATCAGTAAATGGTGGCGTATATCGCGCTGCCTAAATTTTATTGTTTTAAATATCCTCCTTTTAAACACCTCTTTGGGGATGCGGTTTTTAAGCAAATAGAATATTCTCTTTTTGAATAGGAAAGGAGATATTTATGTGTAAGACTTATGATGCAATTTATAAAATTGCAAAAAATACTGAATCAGATGTTTTAATTCTTTGGGTAGGACATAAGAAAATATCTGGTACTCTTTTAGATTGTCATGATAATAAATGTATGGATGAAGTTGTAACTTTACAGGATGCAACTGTTGAATGTCATCACCATGACGGTGAAAGCCATAAACGTTCATTCAGATGGTTAAATATTCCATCCCACCAAATTAAAGCATTTACATTTAAATGTTGTGTTATTGATATGGATGCTCTTCAATAATAAATATTGATAATAAATTCTGTTAATAAAAATGCCCTTGTTAAAGAAAAATCTTTTTAGGGCATTTTTTCTGTGTTAATATTTTTCTATGAACAATATTGAACTTTTAATGCCTGCGGGCAATATTGAAAAGATGAGATACGCTTTTTTCTACGGTGCAGATGCCTGCTATCTCGGTATGGTCGATTATTCGCTTCGTACAATGAGGAAGGGCGAACTTATCACAAGGGATAACCTTAAAATTGCTGTGGATGAAGCCAGGCGTATTAACAAAAAAGTTTACTTAACTTTAAATATTTTTGCATATGATGATGATATTAAAAAATTGTATGAAGATATTGAAATAATCAAGGATGCTAATCCGCATGCCATTATATTGAGTGATTTTGGGGTGTTAAACACAGTTAAAAGAGAATTACCCAATATTGATATTCATATTTCAACCCAGACAAATATTCTAAATTCTGAAGCTGTGAAATTCTGGAGAGATTTGGGTGCCGCAAGAGTAATTTTAGCACGCGAATTATCTTTTAAGCAGATTGAAACAATAAGAAAAAATGTACCTGATGTTGAATTGGAGTGTTTTGTACATGGGTCTCAATGTATGAGTTATTCAGGACGCTGCCTGCTTTCTGATTATATGACAGGGCATCAAAGGAAGGCAAACCATGGGGGCTGTGCCCAGCCTTGCAGATGGAGCTATAAACTTCTTGAAGAAACTCGCCCCGGGGAATATTATGAAATTATTGAAGATGAAAAAGGCTCACATATACTATCACCAAAGGATTTGTGCCTTGTAGAGCATGTAAAGGAATTGCGCGATATAGGTGTGGATTCAATTAAGGTTGAGGGCAGAACAAAAAGTCTTTATTACGTTTCAGCGGTAGCAAAGGCATATAGAGATGTCTTGGATGAAAAAATATCTGCTAAAGAAGGGTATTTTGAACTTTTGAAAGTTGGAAACAGGGGATATACTAAAGGATTTTTCCTTGGAGACAATAATTCAGACAGTTACAGCTATGATATTTCAAAGGGGTTAGCCGGGGCTGATTTTCTTGGAATCATTGAAGAAAAGACAGGGGATAAATACAAAGTTCTCTTTAAAAATAAAGTGAATTTAAATGATGAAGTTGAAATTATAACCCCTTCTTACAGCGCTAAAGCAAAAGTGGTGCATATTTTAAATGAATCAAGAGAAGAAAATGACATTGCAAACACTAATGATGAGGCGTGGATTGAATTTGAAGAAGTTGCGGATAAAGATGATTTGAGTGCCACTCTTTGGCAAAAAGAATGGAATTTAGGGCTTATTCGCACAACAGGTATAAAAAACTGTAAACTGCAAGATGGACAAGGATGTGCTTTATGCGATTAAAACCGGATTATAATTTAAATTCAATTTATGAGATAAATGAGGAAGAACTTCTTAAAAAGAATGTAAAATGTATATTCTTTGATTTAGATTCAACCGTAATGCAGTCTAAAAGCGGAAAATTCACTCCTGAAACTTTGGAATTTTTAAACAGATTGTCTAAAAATTTTAAAATTGCTATAATTTCAAATAACTGCAAAAAACACTATATTTCAAAAGTGGAAGAGCAGTGTGATATAAAAATATACTCTAATGCTAAAAAACCTGATACAAAGGTCTTAAAACTTGCCTGCAGAGATTTTAATATATGTGAAAATGAAGCGGCTATGGTTGGGGACAGACCTTTAACAGATATTTTAGCAGGCAAAAGAGCAAATATGGTAACAATCTTAGTAGATTCTATTTCAAGAGACAAAGAAGGTATTCTTACAAGATTTGTAAGATGGCTTGAAAGATTATCAATTAAAAAATAATTAATAATAGTGTAGTAATAAGGGCTTTAAAGATGAAAAAAGTTATTTTATGTTCAACATTGAGTTTATTGCTTTTAAATCCCCTTGGGGCTTTAGCTGCTAGTGAAGCTGGCAAGACAAAGGTTAGTGCGAGCGATGTATCCAGTGATACCAGAATTTTAAGTGCTGTAAAAATAATGAAAGATACACCGGCAAATGCTTCATATAAAAGAATTTTAGGTAATAATCCAACCAAAAGACCGATAAGAATCGAGTTTAAAAATCTTGCTTCAATTGATAAATCATATGGAAAATATGATGGTCTAGGCTGGAAAGAAAGAGGAACTCTTTATATTTATGTATCAGATAAACACCAGGATGCTCCAAAAGAAGCACTTGCTTGTTTGATTTCAGGGTTAGCAGTACATGTAGATGATGATGATTCAATTAATGAAGAAATTTTTGCATGGGCGCTTGAAGGAGTGATGTGGAATAAATTTTTAAAGGAAAATCCTGATTTAGCTTCTAATCCATCAAGGCTTGTTGAAAGAGAAAATAACATTGAGGCTTTATATGCAGCTTCTCCAGGCGATGTTTCTTATATAAGAGAATTAATTGAGAAAAATAACGGTTATCTTCGCTTTAAACCACAATCAAAAGGGTATTCTATTGAAGATTTAAATAAAAAGATTCAAATCTTATACAAATTATATAGCAGGTAGTAATTATATAATTTTTTATAATAAAAAAGCATCTGATTTTTACCAGATGCTTTTTTATTTACTTTATTATTTAAGTTTTAAAATAATAATCTTAACCGGCAATTCCAAAGCCAAGAATTAAAGTTGAAAGAATAAAAATCCCGCCAATAATATATGTTACTTTGTTTAATCCTTTTTCAGCTGATTTTTGTGAAGAAAATAATTGACTGGCTGAACCAATTGCTGCTATACCATCACCTTTTGGAGAGTGTAAAAGCACTAATATGATTAAAAGCACGCCTGTAATCATTTGTATTATAAAAAAGAAATTTGCCATTTTGTTTTTTTCCTTATTAATTATTATTTGAAATCTTTATAACATAAAAATTGTTATATTAAAAGAGCCGCAAATTTTTAATTTCTTACGGCTCTTTTTATTAAAAGCTTATTTTATGTATAAAATTAATAATTCATTTTCCAGCCATCGTTAATAATTTTAAGGGCGCAGTATCTTTCATCGCTGGATGTGCATTTTGTTGTAACATCATCATCTACAGCAGCTTCCCATTTGCCTGTATCTTCATTGTATTGAGTGAAACTGCCAAAAGGAACTACAGCACTTAAGTTGGCCAAAATTTGATATTCAAACACATCTTTACCCCAGCGGTTTGGTTTTTTTATTCCGTTTGTATCTACGATGATTTTTACGCATTCACTAGGGTTTGTATCTGTGCATCCCGGGGTTAATTTTATAGCCATCGCAACACCATCTGAAAGCATAACTTTATAATAATTGTTATCTAAAGATTCGCCAGTGTTTACTGCAGTATAATTATCAGCAAAACAACCTGTGTCAGTAGTACCGCAATCTTGAGCAACATTTACATAAGGTAAAAAGTATTCTTTTACAAAGGTTTCAGTATCTGTATTAAAGTTCCAGCTTTCCATTTTTGTGTTTACTTGTGATTGATTTACCATATTGGCAAATGTGTTATTTGCTTTTTGAAGAGCTGAAATGCTTTGAAGCTTTTGTGAATTTGCTGAAACCAATGGTATTGTAACTGCTGCAATTATGCCTACAATGGCCATTACAATAAGAAGTTCTGCAAGCGTAAAAGCACGTCTTACGCTTTGTGCGATTTTTAAATTCATAAACCTAATCTATCCTTTTACAACTAAAATCTAAACAACAACTTTTGATGTGTATTTATTTATTATATACTTTTTGAATAAATATTCAAGTTTCAGATTGAATTATAATAGTCAGATAAAAGCTTGCAATCGTCTTCAATATTTGGGCTTTCACACACTATTGCACCCTTTATGTTAAATTTTTTGAAGGCTTTTAATAAATCTTTATAATTAAAATCGCTTTCTTCTAAATTTAAGTGTTTTTTTTCACCTTTAGCAGTATATTCAATGCCTGCAATATGCGCATGAAAATTATTTAAGGCTGTATCACCCAGGTTTTTGCCTATTTTTTCAAAGATTGAGGAAAATTCATCGTATGTATTGAATTTTCCTGCCGTGCGGGCATGAAGATGTGAAAAATCAACGCAAGGCAGCATTTTGGGGAAGATTTTTGATAATTCTATAATTTCATCAATATCCCCCCATTGGGTTTCTTTCCCGGTTGTCTCGGGGCGGACCCAAATATTGTTATCCTGAAGTTCTTCAAAGATTTTTTCGTGTCTTTTGATTAATTTATTGAACACTGTTGTTTTATCTTCTTTTAGATAAAACGCAGCATGATAGGTTATAGAATACCCCCCAAGCTCATTTGCAGCATTTGCAGTTTCTACTATTCTTTGTATACTGGCATCCACCTTTTCTTCTTCTTTTGAATTTAAATTTATATAAAAAGGGGCATGTGCTGTTAATATAAAATCTTCTTTATTATTTTTTAAAAATTCTCTTGAAGTATCAGACATTCTTACCCCATGCACAAATTCAAGTTCTAATCCGTTTAAATTTAGTTCTTTTAGTGCTTCAAAACCTGTTTTATAATCTTTTGCCCTTAATGGGATTCCTGCTGTTAAAAAGTTTAATTTTTCCATTTTATTTACCTATTTTAATATTTCATTTTCATGCGGATTGAATTTTTCTATAAATTCGCTAATTGAATATATCCCCCAGCTTCCTGCCTGAATTACATTGGGGAAATAATAACCGCCCTCTGCTGCAATTTGTATAGAATCTTTTTTAACTTTTACAATGATGCCTGGGGTTTTATTATGTTTTTCTTTTTTATAATTACCTGCAATAAGCCTTATATATCCCCCTCTAAAATTTGTAAGTGCATTATAGAAAGGATTTGATGCTCTTATTAATCTTTCAATTTTTAAAATGCTGTCATTCCAATTGATATAAAAATCGCCTTTTATGTTCGGCGCTTTAATGAAATCACCTTGGTCTTGCGGGCGGGATGGAATTTCACCATTTAATTTGTATTTAATTAAAACCTGTGCCAATAATTCTGCGACCATAAAATTTGTTCTTGAAAAAAGCATACCCATAGTCTCTTTTTCCATCAAAGAGAAAGTTTCTTGAGCTATAATTTCTCCCGTATCAAAATTTTCATCTGCAGAATGCAGAGTAATTCCTGATAATTTTTCGCCATTATTAATTATATGAAAATACGGGTTTGCACCTCTGTAATCCGGCAGAAGTGAAGGATGGCAATTAATAAAACCGTCTTTTGCTGAATTTAGAAAATCTTTTGAAAATTTATGATTATAAGAACAAATTACACCCAAATCAAAATTTTCCTGCTTTATTTTTTCTATAAAATCAGGTTCGTTTGGAGAAGTTGTATATTCAAATATTGGAATATTTCTATTTTTTGCAATTTCAATTAACCCCTGTCTTGAAGGGTTATTTTTATCCGGCGGAATAAGTCCTTTGATATTGAAATTTAAACTTATTAGTTTATTTAGGCAGACTGTTGCCATATCAGGCATTCCAATGAATAAAATTTTAGGGTTATTGTTATTATCGTTTTGCAAAATCTGCATCCTTATTATTGGTATAATTTTATAATATCCAAAGTCCTAATCGCATGAATTTTAAAGTATTGTAACAAATTTAAATTATTAATGAAATTTAGGTGTTGACGATAAAATTTGTTTATATTACATTTAATCGTACCGATATTATATCGGTCGTTTATATGTAACAATTTAAGAGTTGGAAACTAAACAAAATGGACAGTACAAATAAAAGACCCAGAATCAGAGTATGTTTAAAAGCTTATGACCATAAGCTTATTGATACATCTGCTGTAAAAATTGTAGAAACAGCAAAAAGAACCGGTGCCAGCGTGTCTGGTCCTATTCCGCTTCCTACAAAAAGAAGAATTTATTGTGTTTTAAGATCTCCACACGTTGATAAAAAGTCTCGTGAACATTTTGAGATGAGAACACATAAAAGAGTTATAGATATCTATGACCCTACACAACAAACTACAGAAGAGCTATCAAGAATGGATTTGCCGGCAGGCGTTGATATTGAAGTTAAACTGTAGTTTTTAATTGCCCTTTAAGAGGGCAGCCGAAGAGCCGGATTTATCCCGGCAAAACAAAAGTTAACATTTGACAATTAAATATTAAATGTGAACTATTTAAAAGGCAGAGTTTGACCTTAATCCGATATCGGATAAGATTGTCGGGGTTCTTAAAAAAAGAAAACAAACAAAGCCTTGAGAAGTACAAAGATTAAAAGAGTTAATTAAAATAGCTCTCACAACAGAAAGGTAAAATAACAATGGCATTAGGTGTTATTGGAGAAAAACTCGGAATGACACAGGTATACGATGAACAAGGTTTATGTATTCCTGTTACCGTAATTAAAGTTGACCCTTTGACCGTAACTCAAGTAAAAACTGTTGAGACAGACGGTTATAACGCTATTCAGGTTGGTGTTGTTCCTGCTAAGGAAAAACACTTAACAAAAGCCCAGATTGGTCACTTTAAGAAAAATAATTTAGAAAATTTCAGACACTTGCAGGAATTTAGAGTTGATAATCCTGCAGATTACACCGTTGGTCAAAAAATAGATTTAGGTGTTTTATCTGAAATATCAAAAGTAGATGTATCCGGAAAATCAATTGGTAAAGGTTTCCAAGGTACAGTTAAAAGACACAATTTTTCAAGAGGACCTATGGGTCACGGTTCTAAAAACCACAGAGCACCCGGTTCAATAGGTGCAGGTACAACACCAGGTCGTATTTACAAAGGTAAAAGAATGGCAGGAAATATGGGTAATGAAAAAGTTACCGTTTCTAAATTAAGTGTTGTAAAAATCATAAGCGACAAAAATTTGTTATTAGTAAAGGGCTCAGTTCCGGGTCCTGAAGGTAAATTGGTTACAGTTAAACCTTCTAGAACTAAGTGGAATTAGAGGTACGTAAAATGACACAGACAGTTAAATTATTAAATACAAAAGGCAGCGAGCTTGGTGAATTAAGCCTTAATGATGAAGTATTTGGGGTTGAGCCAAATATCCATGTTATGCACTTAGCTCTTAAAAGACAATTAAACAATGCAAGACAAGGTTCTCATAATACAAAAACCAGAGCTGAAGTATCCGGCGGCGGAAGAAAACCTTGGAAACAAAAAGGAACAGGCAGAGCAAGAGCCGGTTCAATCAGAAGCCCGTTATTTGCAGGCGGCGGCGTATCATTTGGTCCTAAACCAAGAGATTATGCCACAAATCTTCCTCAAAAGGCTAGAAAGTTAGCTCTAAGAAGCGCACTTTCCGCTAAGTTGGAAGTTATGACTGTTGTTAAAGATTTTTCAGAATTAAGTGAAGTTAAGACAAAAGCAGTTGCTAAAATTTTATCTGACCTTAAAGTTTCAGGAAAAGTTTTGATTATTGCAGACCTAAAAGCTGAAGAAAATAAAAATCTTGAGAAATCTGCAAGAAATATAGCATCAGTTAAACTTTTATACCCATCAAATTTAAATGTTAAAGATTTAATTGAGGCAAATTCAATTGTTATTACAGAAAATGCTATCAATGAAATAACTGAAAGGTTGGCGAAATAATGGCAAGCACAAGAACCAACAAAGAAAGATTATACGATATAATTAAAAAACCCTTAATAAGCGAAAAATCAATGATGGCAGTTCAAATGGGTCAGTATACTTTTGAAGTTGATAAAGATGCATCAAAAGTTGAAATTGCTCAAGCTATTGAACTTGCTTATCCTAATCGCAAAGTTAAAAAAGTAAGAACAGTGTATATGCCGTCTCATGAAAAAAGATTAGGGATGAAATTTGGCAGAACACAATCAGGAAAGAAAGCCATCGTTACAATCGAAGGCGATCCTATAGAAGAATTGACAGGAGTATAGGTAAATGGCAACCCGTAAAATTAATCCGACGTCTCCGGGACAAAGAGGCATGACAAGACCTGATTTTTCAGAAATTACAACTGATACACCGGAAAAATCATTATTAAGACCGTTAACAAAAACAGGCGGAAGAAATAATACAGGAAGAATCACAACAAGACATATAGGCGGCGGTCACAAAAGACAATACCGTGTTATTGATTTTAAAAGAGATAAAACAGGCGTTGTAGGTTTTGTGAAGACTGTTGAATATGACCCAAACAGAAATGTTAGAATTTCACTTGTAGTTTATGCTGATGGTGAAAAAAGATATATTTTAACACCTGAAGGTTTAAATGTTGGTGATGTTATTGTTTCTGGTCCTAATGTTGATATTAAAACAGGAAATGCACTTCCTTTAGAAAATATTCCTCTTGGTACTATGATTCATAATATTGAAATGGAACCAAAAAGAGGCGGCAAGATGGTAAGAGCTGCAGGACAAGGCGCTCAGTTAATGGCTAAAGACGGTGATTATGTTACTGTTAAACTTCCATCTTCTGAAATGAGAATGGTAAGAAAAGAGTGCATGGCAACAATCGGCGTTCTTGGAAACTCAGAATATAAAAACTTATCAACAGGTAAAGCCGGCAGAACAAGATATTTAGGTATTAAACCTACTGTTCGTGGTGTTACTATGAACCCTGTTGACCACCCTCACGGCGGTGGTGAAGGTAAAACAGGTCCCGGCGGACATCCTAAAACTCCATGGGGTAAACCGGCACTTGGACAAAAGACCAGAAATGCTAAAAAAGCTTCAGGTAAGCTAATAGTAAGAAGAAGAAAAAAATAATAGGAGAATATAATTAGATGGCTCGTTCATTAAAAAAGGGTCCATACGTTCACGACTCTTTGATTAAAAAAATCGAAAAACTAAACGAAACCCAAGAAAAGAAAGTTATAAAAACATGGTCCAGGGCGTCTATGATTATACCTGATATGTTGGGACATACTATTGCCGTGCACAACGGTAAATCACATGTTCCTGTTTATATAACAGAACAAATGGTCGGACACAAACTCGGTGAATTTGCTAATACACGTTCATTTAGGGGTCACGCCGGTCAAGACAAAACAGCAAAAAGAAAATAACTTATTTAAAAAGAATTAATTAAAAGGAAATAAGGACAATGCAACAAGCAACAGCTAAACAAACAGATATAAAGATGCCTGCAAGAAAGCTTAGAAGGGTAATTAACGAAGTTCGCGGTAAAATGGCGAATGAAGCATTAAGAATCCTTAAGTTTATGCCTTACTTTGCTGCAAGAGTTGTTGAAAAGAATTTAACAGCAGCAATTGCTAACGCATCTGAAAAATTCTCAGGGGATGCTAATGCTCTAAAAGTTTCTGAAATTTATGCAGATGAAAGCGTAACATACAAAAGAGCACGTCCCAGAGCGCAAGGCAGAATGTATAAAAGATTCAAAAGAAGTTCACACTTAACAGTAAAATTAACGAAAAACTAGGAGATATAACTTTGGGACAGAAGACACATCCAACCGGATTTAGAATAGGAATAATAGAACCTTGGGTTAGCACTTGGTTTGCTAGAAGAAAACAATATGCTTCTAATATTGCAGAAGATGCTAAAATCAGAAGATTTGTTAAAAAGAAACTTTATGCAGCCGGTGTTTCAAGGATTGTAATTGCAAGAAAAGCGCAAAACGTTAATATCACAGTTGTGACTGCGAAGCCTGGTATTGTTGTGGGGCGCGGTGGTCAAGGTATTGATGAGTTAAGAAGTGCAGTTCAAAACTTAATTAATAATAAAAACGTTTCAATAGACGTTGTAGAAGTTGCAAGAATTGATGTTGATGCACAGTTGGTTGCTGAAAATATTGCTCTTCAACTAGAAAAACGTATTGCATTCAGAAGAGCTATGAAACAAGCTATGCAAAGAACAATGAGAGCCGGCGTTCAAGGTATCAAAGTTATGGTATCAGGACGTTTGGGCGGTGCTGAAATTGCAAGAAGCGAATGGGCTAAAGAAGGAAGAATCCCTCTTCAAACTCTAAGAGCTGATGTTCAATACGGATTTGCAGAAGCTGATACCGTTATGGGTAAAATCGGCGTTAAGGTTTGGGTATTCAAAGGCGACCTTATGCCTGGTGAAAAAGCAGACCAAAATATTAAGACTAAAAAGCCTCAAGGCCAAGGTAAAGAAGGGGCTCCCCGTCTAAATAGAAGAAAACGTAGTGAAGACAGTGCTTCAAATACAACAGAAGCATAAGTTATAAAATAGGAGCAAATTAAAAATGTTAATGCCTAAAAAAACCAAATTCAGAAAGAAGATGAAAGGCAATATGAAGGGAACTGAGACCAGAGGAACAACTTTGGAGTTTGGTTCATACGGTTTAGTAAGCACTGACCCTGCTTGGATTACTTCAAGACAAATAGAAGCTGCTCGTCGTGCTATGACAAGAAAGATTAAACGTGGCGGTAACGTTTGGATTAAGATTTTCCCTGATAAACCGATAACTGCAAAACCTGCTGAAACCCGTATGGGTAAAGGTAAAGGTAACCCTGAATACTGGGTTGCAGTTGTAAAACCCGGCAGACTGCTTTTTGAAATTGATTATTCAGTAAGAGAAGATGCAATTGAAGCTCTTAAATTGGCAGCTCAAAAGCTTCCTGTTAAGACAAGAATTGTAGAAAAATAGGTGAATAAAATGAAACTCAATGAAATTAAAGAAAAAACAGTTGAAGATTTAAAAGAATTAATTCTAAATGCTAAGAAAGAATTGTTCTCTTTAAGAATGAAACATAATAAAATGACTCCTTTGGAAAATCCTGCTCAGCTTAAAAAAGCAAGAAGAGAGATTGCCCAATTGAAGACCATTTTAAGACAAAAAGAACTAAATGCATAAAGGATAAGGAAGCAATAAAATGCCAAAGAAAGTCAAAGTTGGAACTGTGGTAAGCGATAAGATGGATAAAACAATTGTAGTATCTGTTGCTGAACACAAGGCTCATAAGAAATATAAAAAGACAATGACCTTTACAAAAAAATACAAAGCAAGTGATGTAAATGGCACATCAAAAATGGGTGATGTTGTTTCTATCATTGAAAACAGACCAATTTCAGGCTCTGTAAGATGGGTATTGGATAAGGTTGTTGAAGCTGCAAGATAGTTTGCTAAAATACTTGAAGAAAAAAGGTAAGAAAAATGATACAACAAGAAACCAGATTAAAAGTAGCAGATAATACAGGTGCTAAAGAACTTCTTTGCATAAGAGTTATGGGAAGTTCAAACAAAAAATATGCAGGTGTTGGTGACATCATCAAGGTTGCAGTTAAAGATGCTGCTCCAGGTATGCCTGTGAAAAAATCAGAAGTACACTTGGCTGTTGTTGTTAGAACTAAAGCTGACATCAAAAGAAATGACGGCTCTGTTATAAGATTTGATGATAATGCCGCAGTTATAATCAACAAAGACCTTAACCCGAAAGGCACACGTGTATTCGGTCCTGTTGCAAGGGAATTAAGAGATAAAAACTTTATGAAAATAGTTTCTCTTGCACCGGAAGTTATTTAATTAAAAGGAACAAACAAAAATGTCAAAGTCAGAAGAAAAGAAATTACATACAAAAGTTGGCGACAGAGTAATTGTTACCTCTGGTCGTGATAAAGGCAAAGTGGGCAATGTTAAAGAAGTTGATACCAAAAAAGGTGAAGTGCTTGTTGAAGGTGTTAACATGGTAACTAAAGCTCAAAAAGCTAATCCGATGGCTGGAATCCAAGGCGGACTTGTTAAAAAAGAAGCTTTTATGGATTCAAGCAAGGTTATGGTTTATTGTCCTTCTTGTGAAAAAGCTACAAGAGTGGGGCATGAAGTTAAAGATGGCAAAAAGATTCGCGTTTGCAAAAAATGCAATGAATCATTGGATGTATAAATTTAAGAGCATAAGCATTGAAATTTGTCAGACTCTTTAAAATCAGGGTAAGAATTTCAAAGGCTAGAAAGGTTAAGAATAAAAATGTCAGCTCAAAAAACAACTGATTTAAAAGCTAAATACATTAACGAAGTTAGAAATCAATTAAAAGAAGAATTTAAATTAACAAACGAAATGCAAATACCAAGATTGCATAAAATTGTTATTAATATGGGTGTAGGTGAAGCTTCTCATAACTCAAAACTGGCTGAAGCAATTGTTGCACAATTAACAAAGATTGCCGGTCAAAAAGCTTTAGTTACAAAAGCTAAAAAATCAATCGCTTCATACAAATTAAGAGAAGGTATGCCGGTTGGTTCAATGGTTACCCTCAGGGGTGAAAGAATGTATGATTTCTTCCAAAAATTAGTTTGCGTAGTTCTTCCAAGAATCCGCGACTTTAGAGGTGTATCAGGCAAAAGCTTTGATGGCAGAGGAAACTATACATTTGGTTTAAAAGAACAAGCATTATTCCCTGAAATTCACTACGAAGAAGTAGATATTGTTAAGGGTATGAATATTTCAATTATTACAACTGCACCTAATGATGAAATGGCAAAAAGCTTGCTTGCTCATTTAGGTATGCCTTTTAAAAAGCATTAATCAAAGGAGATTTTAAATAATGGCTAAAAAAGCAATGATAAACAAAGAAGCAACACGTGAAATGCTTGCAGCTAAAGGAAAATATCCAACTGTAAGACTTCACAACAGATGCTCTATATGCGGCAGACCTCATGGTTTCCACAGAGATTTTGGTCTTTGCAGAATCCACTTAAGAGAATTTGCTCATAGAGGTTTATTGCCAGGCGTTACAAAAGCTTCTTGGTAGTAGAATCTTAGAAATATTTAAAATGCACATCTTTATTTAAGGTGTGCATTTTGTTGTTTGGATTAAAAAATATTGCTATGCTTTTATAATTCTTAATAAAAGTTTGCATGGAAAATATGTTTAAGATATCATTAATCTTGCATAAGAGTTTTTATGCCTAAAGCATTAAAAATTCTATATATTACTAAACTACAAGGCTTGTCCTTGCAAGTAGAAAGGAAAATTAAATATGACAGTTACAGACCCTATTGCAGATTTGCTCACAAGAATTAGAAATGCTAACACCGTTCGTCATTCAAATGTTGAGATTCCTGCTTCAAATTTAAAGGTTGAACTTGTAAAGCTTCTTCGTGAAGAAGGCTTCATTGCAGGTTATACGGTTAAAGAAAAAGACAGCTTTAAAGTTATTGATGTTGAATTGAAGTATAACAACAATAAACCTGTTATTACCGGCTTAAAAAGAGTTTCAACACCAGGTCTTAGAACATATTCAAAGGCTAAAAATCTGCCAAGAGTATTTGATGGTTTAGGAATTGCGGTTGTTTCAACAAGCAAAGGCTTATTAACAGATAAGACTGCAAGAAAAGAAAATATTGGCGGTGAAGTTCTTTGCTACGTTTGGTAGTTAGAGCTTTATTTGCTTATTAAGTTTAGTACAAAATGGGTTGATTTGCCTCAAGTATTAAAATGCTTGCAGGGCGAAGCGTTCCCGCTTAATACACAATACGAGCTGGTGTTTAAACAGAAATAATAGTTTTTGGCTCTTGCACCGGCTTACACAAAAGCAAAAGGAGAAATTAAAATGTCCAGAATTGGTAAGTTACCTGTTGAAATCCCAGCTGGGGTTGAAGTTAAGGTAGAAAACAATGTAGTAACAGCTAAAGGTCCTAAAGGATGTGAGTCTGTTGAAATTAGACACGAGATTGAAGTTAAGGTAGAAGGAAATCAAATTATCTTAACAAGAAAAAACGATGACAGAAAATCACGCTCATTACACGGTCTTTCAAGAACTTTGGTTCAAAACGTTGTAACAGGCGTTAAAGATGGTTTTGAAAAGAAGCTTGAAATTCTAGGTGTTGGTTACAGGGCTCAAATGCAAGGTACAGCAATTAATTTGCAATTAGGCTATTCTCATCCGATTGTAATTGAACCGCCAAAAGGTATCACAATTGCTGTTGATGCTAATACCAAAGTTACTGTTTCAGGTACAAATAAACAAGCCGTTGGCGATATTGCTGCTTTAATAAGGTCTAAACGTCCGCCTGAAGTGTATAAAGGTAAGGGTGTAAGATATGAAGGCGAATACGTAAGACGTAAAGCTGGTAAAGCTGGTAAAAAATAAGGCATAAAGAAGTGCAGTTTTAATATAGGTAATAAACCTTAATAAAAATAAGCGCCACAAGATAGTTAGTAAGTTGCCCGTTTGAATCCTGCCTTTAGATTAAGGATATGGGTTTGGGTGAAAGGAAATAAAAAAATGATTAAATTGGTTAATAGAAAAGAACAAACAAGAAAAAGGCATAAAAGAGTAAGAACTAAAATTTCAGGTACCGCAAGCTGTCCCAGATTGGCAGTATACAGAAGCATTAAACACATCTATGCTCAGCTAATAGATGATGTTAATGGCGTAACACTTGCTGCTTCATCTTCAGATGCTAAGGATTTAAGAGATAAATTATCTCATGGCGGCAATATTGATGCTGCAAAAATTGTTGGCGAAGACATTGCAAAAAAAGCTCTTGCAAAAGACATTAAAGAATGTGTTTTTGACAGAGGCGGATTCTTGTTCCATGGCAGAATCCAGGCTTTAGCTGATGCTGCAAGAGAAGCAGGTCTTGATTTTTAATTCAAGTGAATTTAAATATTTTGATAAAGTGCCTTTTATCCTGTATTGAAGGCACTTTTCATATGTTATTGCAAGTTAAAATTTTTCTTATAGAATATCAGTATGGGAAATGTGAGAAGTAGAAGAGTTAAGAATAATAAAAAGAAAAAGAAGGGAAATCTCTTTCTTTATCTTTTGATGATGGTAATGTCCGCAGGGCTTGCTGCTGTGGCTGCCTTTAATCTTTATTTGGCTTCACTTCCTCCTATTAGTAATTTTGAAGATATTAAGCCAAATCCTGTGACTTCAATATATTCTTCAGACGGTGAAAATATTAAAACATTCACTGTTTTTAGATTTGAGAAGGTTTCAATTAAAGATATTCCAAATAATTTAAAATATGCAATTATTGCAACCGAAGATAAGAATTTTTATCATCACAGAGGTTTTGATACTGTAGGGCTTTTAAGGTCAGTTATTGTAAACCTTAAAGCCGGTTCTGCAAAACAAGGTGCAAGTACAATTACCCAACAATTGGCAAGGATTTTATTCCTATCAAACGAGAGAACTTTCGACCGTAAGATAAAAGAGTTGATAATTGCTCACAGAATTGAAAAAACTATTTCTAAAGATGAAATTTTGGAGATGTATTTAAATTCTGTATATTTGGGCTCCGGCACATATGGTGTATTATCTGCTTCAAAGACATATTTTAATAAGAATTTAAATGAATTAACTTTAGCAGAGGCTGCATTGATTGCAGGACTCCCGCAGGCGCCAAGTGTTTATTCGCCTTTGCAGAATCCTAAAAAATCAATAGAAAGACGTAATCAGGTTTTAAAAAGACTTTATAAAACCGGATACATTACGCGCGAGCAGTATGAAAAATCCATAAATGAAGAATTGCATTTAAGTAAAAAATCAAGGATGTATTCTTTTAACAAGGCTCCTTATTTTATTGATTTTGTTTTAAGAGAACTTGAATATATCGGCTTTCGCGAAGAAGATATATCTCAAGGCGGTTTAAAAATATATACCACTCTTGATTACAGAGCACAAGAAGCTGCTGATAATGCTATAAATACAAGGCTTAATGCTGCAAAGTTGACTGGTGATAAAACCCAAATGGCACTTTTTTCATTTTCACCCACAACGGGTAAAATTTATGCTTATATTGGCGGTAAAAACTATGAAAAAAGCCAATATGACAGAATCTTAAACGCCGTAAGACCGCCAGGGTCATCTTTCAAGCCGTTTGTTTATGCAACAGCTCTGCAGCAGGGTGTTAAGGTTAATGATATCGTAAATGATGCTCCAGTTAGTTTTGGCAGATGGGCTCCAAGAAACTATGGCGGAAAATATAGAGGCAGGATGCCTGTTTGGCAAGCACTTGCTGTATCTTCAAACGTAGTTGCCGTTAAAATGATAGAAAAAGTTGGTGTACCAAATGTTATTGCAACTGCAAGAGAAATGGGTATTACAACACCGCTGCAATCTGATATGACAATTGCACTGGGTTCAAACGGTGTAAAGCTTTATGATATGGTGATAGCATACGGGGCTTTTGCAAATGGAGGCTTTAGGGTACGCCCTTATGCGGTTGAAAGAGTTGAAAATTCAAGAGGGGTTGTTGTTTATGAAAACCCGGGACCAAAGAATGTTAAAGTTATAAGCTATGATACGGCAGCCGGAATGACTTATATGCTTCAAAAAGTAGTTGAAGTAGGTACAGGGCGTGCAGCCAATATCGGGCGTGTAGTTGCAGGCAAAACAGGTACCACTGATGATTACAGGGATGCCTGGTTTGTAGGTTATACGCCAGATGTTGTTACAGGCGTTTGGCTTGGTAATGACAATAATTCAAAACTGCCTGGAATCACAGGCGGTTTGATGCCTGCGCAAGTTTGGGCAGATTATATGAAGGTTGCTCTTATAAATTATCCAAATTCTGTGTTTGATTATCCAAAACCTGATACCTCAGGCGGAGGCGAAGTAATTATAACAGAAGAGCCTACTGAAAAAATGGAAGAAGATGACAACAGTGATATAAATCTTGGTGAAGATATGCCTGCCCCTCTTCCTGAAGTCAGTAAAGACAAAAAGCAAAGTGATGAAGGCGCTGAAAAAGAGAAAAAACGCAGAGATAAAGATAAAGACAAAGAGAGAGAAAAGGAAAAAGAAAAAGAGAAGGATAAAGACAAGGTGATGCAGCCTGCAGAACCAACGATAGTAACACCTTCCAAACCTTTTAATGCGGAAACTGCGCCTGTACAGCCAAATCAAGGTTCTGTGGGTTCAAGCAATGTACCTTTGCCTGATGGAAACTAAAATTATCAAGCCTTGTTTGACGGCTGATAATATATAATCAAACTGTTATTTTAAAATCTCATCCACTACTTTTTCAAAATTATCTTCATTTTCTTTAATTATATCTAAGATTTTGATATTTCCGAATTTTTTAGCGAATTTTTCAATCAATTCAGGTGCAGTGAGAATTGCAGGGTCATTTGTTTCTTTTGGATAATTTGAAATTACAATGCCTAAAACTTTAATATTTAAATCTTTAAGTGCATTTAAAGTTAAAAGCGTGTGGTTTATTGTGCCAAGGTCCGGTCTTGTAACTACAATGACAGGCAAATTAAGCCTTTTTATTACATCTGATATCAAACAATCTTTATTAATGGGAACAAATAAGCCGCCGGAACCTTCTGTTATAACAATATCACATTCTTTTTCAAGTTCTTTATAATCTTGTTCAATTTTATCCAGGCTGATATTAATATTGTCAATTTCTGCTGAAATTGAAGGGGTGCAGGGAGTATTTGTAACGTATGAATTTTTTAAAATGAGATTAGAGGATAATGAATTTGTTTTCGAATGGTAAGCCGTGCTAAAGTTTATAATTCCCTGCTCTACATTGTCTGCATCTGATAGGATGTTTGGAATAATCCCGCTTTGAAGCGGTTTAAAGTAGCCTGTTTTTTTGCCTCTTTTAATTAATTCTTTTACAATTCCTCTTGAAACGTAGGTTTTCCCAACATCAGTATCTGTGGCTGTTATAAAAATGTTCATAAAGCTTTTTTCCCTCAACAAAATTTTACTCCTTTAAAAATCAGAGTAAATACATTGATTTTAATAAAGAAATGCCAGTTTTTGTTTTAAAGATTTTATCAAGCGTGTTTTGGATGCTTTCTTTTGAATATTTGCTCTCATCTGCATTTACAAGATAATCGGCTTCTAATAATATTTGGTAATCAAGGCCGTCAATATTATTATATGTATGATGATGTCCTACAAGAAAGGCAACTCTTTGGGTGAAATCTTTTGCGGGTTTAAAATCTTTAAAAAAATCTAAAACAAGAGGCACCCCTTCAATTTCCTGGAATTTGCCGTTAGTATTTCCGTATTTTTTGCGGCAAACAGGACATGCTATATCATGTAATATAGCTGCTGTTTCTAAAATGTTTTGAGTATTTTTGTCTAAATTTTCGCTCTCTCCGATTAATTTTGCAAAAGCATATACTTTCATAAAATGATTAATGTCGTGCAAATTTCCTTTAGAGAAAATAATCATTTTAGTTATAATTTGTGATATTTCCATTAATTTTATCCTATTAACGAATTGACATAATTTGATAATATAAAAAGTTTTTATTCTCTAAAAAATTCTGATTTTAAATAATTACAGTAAATACTTTTCTAGTGCTGATTTGTCAAAAATTTCAATACTGTTTTGATTATGAATAAATACAAGGCAAGTGATTTGAGATTTAAACATAGAAAATTCACTTCTGTCAAATCTGCGTCTTAAATCTTCCATATTTTCAGCTAAAAATTCTGTTATAAGAGTCTTATTTTTCATACTTAGAGATGTCAGAAAATCAAGACCTTCTTTTGTTGCAATACCTTCAAAGTATACAATGCCCGGGGATTGAAATTCAATAAATCTCATTGCCTTATCCATATTGAAGCCGACACTTTCATTTAATTCGCATTGCAGTGTATTTTCAAGTTTATATTTTGCAACGGATTCTAAAGTCATTGCAACCGTATTTTTTGGTGTCAAATCATTTAGGAGAGAGTATATAAAGTGGGTTTTACCGCTTAATGTTCCGCCTGATACAAGTATAATACCGGGCGTGCTCAATAAAGACTTCAATGTATCAATCTTTTCTATATCCGGAATCAGTGTGTTAATTTTTTTGGGCGGATGATAAATCTTTAAAACAATCCTCTCCCCGTTTATTGTAGGAAATGCTGAAATACTTGCAGTTAAAGCAATTGAATCAACATTAAAGTTTAATTTTCCAAGCTGCGGCACTTCAGATACCATGGGGTCAAGTGCGCAGAGAGTTTTTATCATTTGAATAAACGGGTTTATAAGAAGGAATGGAATAGTACCTGTAGAGTAAATTTCACCCATTTTTTTGAAATTAACGGACAAGCCTTCTTCATTATGCTCAAAGTATAGCTCATGGGTGTCATCTTTTATTGCATGTTTTAAAATTGCGCGGAATAAGTTCTGCAAGTGCTCTTCATCAGGCTCATCGTTATGCAGTTCATCCTGCCATTTAAAATCAGGGTCAGTTTTGGTTTCAATATCCTGAACTTTTCCCTGAAGCTCATAATACTCATTAATTTTTTTGAGAATGCTTTTTTCTGTACCTAAAATGGGCTCTATAGTTTTATTTGTGCGTTCAATGATTTTATCAATTGCAAATAAATCCAAAGGGTCTGCCATTGCAATGGTTAATATATCTTCAATTTCAAACAGGGGAAGAATTTTATAGGTTACAGCTTCATTATAGCTGATAAAATTAAGACATTTTTTATCAATTTCATAATCTTCTAAATTAACTGACGGTATATGAAGCTTTTCTTCTAAAAATTTTAAAAGCTCCTGTTCTGTTATCATCCCTGTGTTTATTAAAACCTGACCGAGATTTATATTTTGCACACTTGCCATCTCTTGCGCTTTTTCAATATCTTCAAAAGTTATTATATTGTTGCGCACAAGGTCGTATTTTAATTTATCTATGGTTTTATTTGTTACTAAATCCATAAATTTCAGCCTATATATTTTTGCATAATTTCAAGTACATCATTAAATTCAAAAGGTTTTGTAATGTATTCATCAGCGCCTGTTTCTTCACCAATTGCTTTGTCTGATTCCTGACTTCTTGCTGTAAGCATTATAATTGGTATGTTTTTATATTTTGCGTCATATTTTAAAAGACGGCATATTTTATATCCGTTTATTTTTGGCATCATAACATCCAACATTATTAAATCAGGATTCTCTTCTTTTGCAAGTTTAAGTCCTTCTTCGCCATCATAAGCACAAATTGTTTCATATCCTTGTGTTTGAAGCATAAAGGATAAACTTTCAACTATATCTTCTTCATCATCAACTATTAAAATCTTTGTCATCTTCTCTCCAGTTTACTTGGCAATAAAATAATATTTATAAAGGATGGATTTCATCCTCTTTATTAAAAACATCCTTCTCTAACACTATATCATAGCTTTGCCCAATAGGGCTATTTATATATAGATTAATTTTTTCTTTAATCTGTGCCGTTATAAAATCCAGAGCGCTTTTTTGAAGGTTTTTAAAATAAATTTTATAGATAAAGCTGTTATTTTTTGTGTACAGTATTTCGTTAGAATTTTTTAAAGTTTTTATTATATTTTCTTCTTTTAAAATATTAATAAAGTCTGTCAAATCTTTGTTGGATTCCATTGTTATGAGGGATGTTGTATCTGTTGTTTTTTTAGATTCGTTTAAGCTTATAGAAAATGCTTTAACATCTGAAAAAACGGGTATTATGATATTGAAGTCAGAGCCTTTATTTTCTTCGCTTATTACCCAAACACTGCCAAGGTGGGCATCTATAAAGTTTTTAGTAATTGTAAGCCCAAGACCTATGCCGCCAGCGTTCCTTGTAAGCGAGTTTTCAATTTGAGAAAATTTATTGAATATTTTATATATATCACCATCTTTGATGCCAAGTCCTGTATCTTTTATTGATATATGAATATATTCTCCCTTAGGTATCTCAATAGGGTCTATTAAATTTTGATTTTTAACATCATCTGCATTTATTGTTGTTGCATTGATGGTTATCTTGCCGCCGTTTGGGGTAAATTTCATAGCATTATTTGTAATATTGGTTAAGATTTGGTCTATTCTTTTTGGGTCAGCATAGATATCAGGCAAATTTTCATCTTGAGTTACGCTAAATTCTATATTTTTGCCTTTTGCCTGACCTTCAAAGGTTTTATAAGCTAAATCAAGGGATGCTTTTATATTATATTTTTTATAATCAAAACTAAATTTGCCTGTTTCAATTCTTGATAAATCAAGTAAATCTTCAATTATTCCGGTAAGCCTTGTCACGTTTCTTTTTGCCATATCAACAGCTTTTTTGGCATTTGGGGATGATTCTTCATTTGATAAAAAGTTAAGTGAAAGATTTATTGGTGTCAGCGGGGTTCTTAATTCATGAGATACAATTGATACAAATTCTGATTTTATCCGCTCCAGTTTCTTTAATTCCACGTTTGCATTTTTGATTTCATCATAAAGGCGGATTGCTCGAAGATAAGAAGCTACCTGATGCACAATTGATTGAAAACAGACAACATCCTCTTTTGCAAAAGGTTTATTTCTATATATCAAAATAACCCCAAAGGTTTTATCTTTTACTCTGATTGGTGCTGCTAATTTATCGTAGCTTAAAAGCTTAATATCGTATTCTTCATTTTGATAAGAAGGTTTTATGTGCTCTTCTGTTGTTATATTAGAAGTATTTAATAAGCTGGAATCTGTATTATTGTACTCTTTTGCATGTTGGATTAATTTTTCTTTTAAAATTTCAAGAACATTATTTTCAGGTTTTTTAAGCGAATGGATAATAAGTCTGTTTGAATCAGTTTTATTGTATTTATTTGGTGTACAATACATAAGTGCAGCGGCAGTATTGAAACTTAGGGTTTTTTCTAAAGTTTCAAACATAATTTCATAAACTTTTTCACCATCAAGGTTTCCTGAAAGCTGTGAACTTGTATTATATAGAACATCAAGCTGGTAAAGGCTCTTATTTAATTCTTTATTGTCGCTTTTAAATTTATCTATATTTTTTTTAATTTTTAAATATGAATTAACTGTTGAAATCAGGATATTTTTTAATACAGGTTTTTGAATAAAAGCATCAATAAAACCTGTAGAATCATTATTTATATTATTAAAATTATCTTTGTCATAAAGAAGAAGCGTAAAAATATTATTCTCTAAATCAATATTTTTAATTTTTTTTAAAAGAATTGTGTATTCTTCAATTTCGCTGTCTGCTAAAACAATATCAAAATTATTTTCTTTAATAAAGTTTATGGTTTCATCTTCATTTTTATATATAAAAGAACAATGCTGTAATTGATATTCATCAAGCAATGCTGAAATTTCATTTAGAAGATTGATGTTTTTTGAAATTGTAAGAATATTTGTCATAAAATCTTTGTCCTAATAAAAAATTTTATCAAATATCCATGCCCCATGCCTTATTTTTACAATTTCTTAAAGAAAATAATTTAATTTTCTTTTAAATATTTGCACAATGAATCAGCATCTCTAATGCCTTTTTCTATAATAATATCCGCCATGCATTTTCTGTTTTGCAGCAGCCAAATGGGTTTATCAAGATAATCTTTTTCGTTATCAGGCAGATGCCTTCTGGAAATTTCAAAAAGCTTTCTTGCAGCATCTGATGCTGTCATTTTTAGTTTATCTGCCATATAATCAACACCGAATTTTGCACTATTCATGCCATATATTTCAAGGTCATCATAATTCAGCGGTTTTAAAAATTCTAAAACTTCATATATTGCGCTTTTTGAATATATAATTCCTTTATAAAACGCGCAAACAGAGAGTGCGCCTAAATTATCCTGACTGTCATGGTTTCTTATTTCAAGACAATTTTTTAGGCGAATATCCGGGAATGTCAGGCTTGAGTGCAAAATATAATCATTTAAAGAGGCTGAATAACCTTGATAGCCTTTTTGCATAAATTCTCTAAATGTTATTTTGCCTGAAATTTCAATAGTTTTTTTATTTCTTAAAATATAGAGCATAGGAACATCAAGTATTGCATCTATATAATCTTCAAAACCTTGTCCCATTCTTGAATTTACAAGGTTTTTATAGAAAAGATTACACCTGTCATGCCCTGTATATTTCCATGCCAAGGCTCTGAAGCTTTTATAATTTGTTAAAGAATTATCTCTGATTGGACTATTGGCATAAAAGCCTGTGATAAACGGGCTCATAAATATTGCTGCTTTTAATTTTAAAATAGCATCTTCTTCTGATATATAGTCAAAATTTGCCTGCACTCCTGCCGTTTCTCTCATCATAACGGGGGCAAGTTTTCCTATTTTAGGCAGATAATCTGCCATAATCTCATATCTTTTCTTTTTTACTATATCGATATTTGGATATGTATTTTTTGGATTAATGCCAATATTAAAAAATGAAACATTGTAATATTCGCCAAGTTTATCAATCTGCCTTATGTAATGGTTTAAATTTTCTAAAATGTCATCAAGATTATTTTTTGGTTCTAATGATATTTCAAATTGTCCGCCAGGCTCTAATGATATAGAATTAAAGCCGTCTTTTGCACCAATTACAATATCTGAATCAACTACAAGTTCCCATTCATTTACAATTGCAAAGTTTTTTATAATTTCGGATAAAATCTTATAGCTTGCAGTTTCATAACTTCTTGAATCAAGTGATATTCTTTCATATTCAAGACCGGTTTTAAGGCTTCCTCTTTTACAATTTTGTTTATAGTAGGATGTGATTTCTGCCTTTGTTGTAGGCAGATTTAATATTTTCCAAATTTCATCCTGTTCTTTATTTAAAATGTTTTGCATGAGCTCATATTACCATAAACTTTATTTTGAACATTTGCCCTGTAAGATAATCTTTTAAAATTTTAAATGCCTGATATATAAAGCCTGTAAATATTATTTTTGCTATAATGTTTTCTATGACAGATACAAATAATAACGATTTAAAACATTTTTATATTTCAAGAGCGAAAAAATTTAGAACAAAAAAACGTTTAGGGCAGAATTTTTTAATTGCGCCGGATGTTATCAATTGCATAACTTCTAATGTAGAGCATGACGATGTAGTGCTTGAGATAGGTCCGGGGGTTGGTTTTGTAACAGAAAAACTTGTAGATTTAGCATCAAAGGTAACTGCAGTTGAATTAGATGAAGATGCCATTAAGGTTTTAGAAAAAAACCTTGGTGATAAAAATAATTTTAAGCTTATTCACAATGATATTTTAAAAACAAATCTTGAAGATATTTTTAGGGAAGAAAAAGTATCAGGTAAGAAAATCAAAGTTGTTGCAAATATCCCTTATTATATAACTTCCCCTATTATTGCCCATTTACTCGGGGAGATAGATGAAATTAATAATAAAAACCGTTTAATGATAGATGAAATTATTCTGATGGTGCAATATGAAGTTGCAAGAAGAATAGTTGCGGATAATCAATCTCAAAATAAAGAATATGGCATGCTCTCTATTCTGTCGCAGTTTTGGACTGATTGCAGCATTATTAAAAATGTCTCAAAAAAATGTTTTTACCCTTCTCCCAAAGTGGATAGCGCAATTGTCAGGATTAAAGTTAACAATAAGCCAAGATGCGAAATTACTCCACTTTTAAAACGCACAATAAAGGCATGCTTTTTGCAAAGAAGGAAAAATATTAAAAACTCGCTTTTGAGCGGCGGCTTTTTAAATGTTGAGCATGCTCTTCAAAAATGCGGGTTTAATGTTCAAATAAGGGGTGAAAAATTATCAATTGAAGATTTTTGCAAGTTATCCAAATCACTTGAAGAAGTTCAAAATTTGGAACATAATATGCAAAATTCAGAGCATGATTTAAAACAAAAAATTATACCAATAAAGCTTGATAGCAATTCTGTACCAAAATTTGAAAAAATAAACGAACTAAAAGATTGGATATTTGAAAATTTGCCACTGCTTGGTGCAGTAGAGATAAAATCTAATAAAAGAAAGGTGCAGTTTAGTAAAACAACAATAAATCGTTCTCTGAAGGGTGTGTATAGGGATGATGTTAAGCGTAATTCCTATTTTTGTTTAAAACAGCTTGTTGAAAGTGCTGTTTTTGCTCATTTTGTAGAATCGGATGAAAAACATTTTGACAAAGTGTTTGGTCAGGAACTTTATTATAATGTCATAATTTATAATAATAAGCTTTATGGAGTTCAAATTAATATCGATATTCCAAAAAGTGAAACACCTTTATACATTTATGCTGGACATAAGATTAAAATAAAAGAAGCGGTATCTGCTGCAAGTGAAGTTAGCCCAAACGGGGTGACCTTCGTCAGTCCAGATACCGCTATAGTTAGTATAACTGATATTGAACAGCTTTTCAAGCCTAAGGCATGAAAAAACTAAAATTTTATAGAGGATAAAAATAAGGCATGAAAAAAATAAGAATTAAGGCTCCAGCGAAGATTAATTTATCGCTTAAGGTTGAAAAAAAACGCCCGGATGGCTTTCACCCCATAGAAAGCGTAATGGCTGCAATTAATCTTTTTGATTATATAGATATAGAAGTTAAGGAAAAAGATGCAGATTCTAGCATGCCAACATTGTATTCTGGTGTAAAAATCAATATTTCATCAAACTCGAATGAAATTCCAAATGATTCTTCAAATATTGCACACAAGGCTGCAGAGCTGTTTTTTGAGGCATGCCCAAAAATATTAGAGAAAGCGGTTGAGATTAATATATATATAGAAAAAAATATTCCCGTTTGTGCGGGGCTTGCAGGAGGTTCTACAAATGCTGCAGCTGTAATTTTTGGATTAAATAAAATATTCAATGAGCCGCTTTACTTAAATGAAATTGACATGCTTTTAGGAAAATTAGGGTCTGATTTAAATTTTTGTTTCTATGGAGGCAAAAAACTATGCAAGGGCAGGGGTGAAGTATTGGAGCCTCTTGAATTTGAAGATATGCATATAACTTTGATAAAACCCAAAGATTTGAAAATCTCTGCGCGTGAAGCGTATCAAAGGTTTGATGAAATGACAGAAATATCTAAGCTGCCAAATGATTTAGAAGCCGCCATACTACCTTATTATGAAGAAATTCAATATCTTAATAAACTCAGCTTTCAAATGTCAGGGTCTGGACCTACATTTTTTAGCAGAAAACAATTTTTAGACCCTGTTTTAAGAGGAAAATTGAAAGAGAAATATTTAATAATAGAAAACCTGAAAACCATTGATTTTGGTGTAGTTGAGGTTTACTAAGCCACTTGGTCTAGGTGAGTTTTGTAACAATTTTGTAATAATATACTAAAAAAATGCTTGAAAAAATTTTTATTTGTTTTAAATTAGTAGATGCGGATGTCGAACATTCAAAACTTAATAGAAAAGAGAAAAAAACAAATTTAAAAAAAACTCTTGACATTAAAAATTGAAATGTTAACATCATAAAGGTGAGAGAAACGAAAGTTTCAAACTCCAAAGAACAGCAAGTACATTCTCAATTATAATTCGCAAAAAGAAGCAAAAGTTAAGCGATTAGAAGATTTTAAATCTTCTTGGCTTATACAAACTTATTAAAAAATTCAAAAAAAGATTTTTTAAAAAATCGCTTGACAATAAAAATTGAGGTGCTAACATACTAATTACGGTGCGAGTTCAAAAGCACTAAGGATTTAGTAAGGAATGGTTCAGGAATTAATTAAAGCAACTTTATGCTGGACTATTTAAGAGCAAAATTTAGCTTGAACATTGAAAACTGAATAACACATTATTTACAAACGACAAATACCTGTTGATTTTTTTAAAAAACAACGGACAACTTTATTTTGAGTCAATCACTTCTTTTCGAAGTGTCAGACATAAATTTCTGACAACGGAGAGTTTGATCCTGGCTCAGGACGAACGCTGGCGGTGTGCCTCATACATGCAAGTCGAACGAGAAGCAGGAGCTTGCTCCTGTGGAAAGTGGCGGACGGGTGAGTACAACATAGGAAATCTGCCTTAGGGTGGGGGACAACAGAGGGAAACTTCTGCTAATACCCCATATGAGCTTGGTTGAAATACCAATCTTGAAAGTTCCGGCGCCCTAAGATGAGCCTGTGCCTGATTAGCTAGTTGGTGGTGTAATGGACTACCAAGGCAACGATCAGTAGCTGGTTTGAGAGGATGATCAGCCACAATGGGACTGAGACACGGC
>CAJUJH010000002.1 GCA_910586855.1 Candidatus Gastranaerophilales bacterium | reverse complement strand
CACTGCGCAGCGCCGTAAGAAGAACTTGCATGGGCGTCGCACAGCTGCAAACCGGGGTATGAGCCGCCGGTAGCATTAGCCTTCGTATTAGCTGTAGAACTACCTGTATATTTACTTCCATAATGATTCAAAACACCTGTTGTAGAGGCATCAATCATCTTAACCTTATTTGCCCAGCCGGCTAATTCTTCCTGTTTGGGCAATCTGCCTACAGGCATACCGGTGCCTTGTCCTAAAGGACGCCACTGGCTGCATATAGTATTTGCAGCATTCCACTGGCAAACAGCCCTGTTCCTGCCGGAATAATTTTGACCATTTACAGGCATATTTGAATCATAGGCGCCTGCTGTTGTACCTTCCCAGCAGCAATTTGCACCTGTCGTACAATTCGTATTAGAACCGCAATATCCTGACTGACCAGAAGTAGCACCTGCAGTACATTTTGTAACACCGCCAGGAATAGTCGGCGTAGATGTACCATTACCATTACTTGCCGGATTATACAAAGAAACACAAATATTACCTTGGTTTCCATTATCGCCGGAAGCAACAAATGCACCAAAATTAGTACCGTTAGGGAAACCATTGGCATCGCGTCCTTGACAATCAGCCTGCTCCTGAGGTGCAGCATTACCGCTAAAATAGGCAGTACCGCCGCCTCCGCCGCCTCCGCCGCCAAGTTCAATTTCCAACTCCTTAGTTGTACCATTAAAAGTAATCTGGTTAGCAGTTTGTGTACCATATGCACCGGTACCGCCATTTACATCTAAAAGCTGGGTTTTAGAACCGGTCGTTCTTTCAGAAGCGCCGCCTCCGCCGCCTCCACCTGATGCAGCAAGAATACTTACAGAATAAACACCGCTTGGAATGTGACATTTATCCTGCTCGGAATTATCTGCAGCTTCCCTGTAAACACAAGTATAGCTGCGGCTGAACAAGCCTCCGGTACCTACAATATGCAAATTCTCATTCATTCTCCTTGTCATAACAGGGGCAAGAGCCGCAAGCAGCAAGGATGCAACTAATAGCGCCATGAGCATTTCAACAAGTGAAAAGCCCAAGACCTTTTCCGGCTTATCGCCGAATTTTGCGCGTATTAAAAATACAACGCAGAGCGCAATTGCGCACATAAAAACAATTTCATTCATCTAAATTACCTTGTAACCTTTATTTACGATAAAACAACTATAAACAACTTACCAATAACTATAGCAATATTTATTCTGTATTTCAAGTTTGATACAAACTTATATTGTAAAGAAATATAAATATTTATTAATTGGCACAAAAGCCTGTTACTATCTGAATTTTTATTTTTATATAAAAGGGTAAAATAATTAAAATAAAAATTTTGATACAGCAAATCACAAAGTTTCTTTCCTTTTTTACCATGCCTTGTATTAAATTTAATCAATTCAAGATACAGCGGCACAACTCACTATGCACTGCTTGCATGGATTTCTGGGGAAACTTTGTAAAGAAAGACTCTTTTCAGGCTCAAAATAATAAAAAAGCAAAGCCTTAAATACATTAAATGTACATAATTTAAAAAGAGTTTTAGCTGTTTTTCAGGTTAAAAATTTATTCATTTGATAAAAAATGTGCTTTTTGCAGCCCGTCTCTTATCTAAAAATTTCATTTCATTTTAACCAAACCTGGCTTTTTAGTTTAAAATTGCTTTCAAAATACATAAGGAACAAAATTTTATAAGAAAATTTCCGTTATAATTTTGCCTTTAATTGCAATTTCTGCTGAAATTAACTCTTAAAAACACCTCCTTTTACACTTTATTGCCCTTATCAGCCTGGATAAAGCAATGAATTACACCGTACTGTTTAACTGTCATCAAAAAATAATTGCTGAATTTATTTTATATTCTAATATTACAAAAACATAAGCATAGTATATATTAGACAGTCGGGCTATTTTTTATTTTCTACTACATATGGAGGTTTTTCTTTTTTAAAAATTTAATTTCTGTTTATGGGCTGATTAATGTAAATTCCTTCACCGCCAAGATATTGCGCTTTTTTTCCATCCAAATACAGATAAACAGGCAAAGGTCCTGCAAACATGTTCACAGTTTTTACAATTTGGTTTAATCTGGCTTGAATAGACTGTGTGCCTCCACCTTCGCCAAATTCCTTTGTAAGATTAATTATTATGGCATTTTCGGTTTCATCATTTTTTACAGAAATCAGGCGTGCATCGGTTGGAATTTCAGTAAATATTCCAAGCTCCTTCTCTTCTTCGGTAGGACCCTTCATTAAAAGCCCAAGCGCACTATAAAGAGTTTTGTGCTTTGCTTTTCTTGTTACAAATTCAATAGTATCTTCACCCGATAAAAAGGCAATTTTCAGCTCTTTCATCTGATTTTCTTCCTGGCGCTGCTCTTCTTCACTTGGTTTTTCATCCTGCACCAGAGTATTTTTAGCCTCACCGGTTATTTTTAATTCAGGACTGAAAGCTTCTTTTGAAAAATAAACCCAGGCAAAATAACCTACACAAAAAATCAAAGTTACTATTAATGTTCTTATAAAAATTCCCATATCTTATTTAAAAACCTTTTTGCATACAAAATTATTATCTGATAAAACCGCAATTGATACAAGATTATTTTGAAAAATTAGCATAAATTGCTGACAGGGCAAGGGTTTTAAAAAATTTATATCATTGTGAAGTTTTTTTACATCATGTTGTTTTTCTTGCATTATGCAGTTTTCTTGCTCTTGGCTGCCTTCTTGTATTTCTCGGTTCACTTGTTTTTCCCGCGCAACAAAAGAAACACCGTTTAAAACTTTTCGATACTCATCTTCATTTAATTCATATTTAGGTAAATCCAGTGCTGCACAAGGATTTATGGCATCCGTTTCGGGATTTACATCCTCAATTTGAACAGAATCTTTAATTTCAAAATTTCCCGCCTGAATCCTTTTTAAACCCGTTAAATAAGCGCCCGTACCGAGCTTTTGAGCTAAATCTACGGCGAAAGAGCGTATATATGTGCCTTTTGAGCAAGTAATTTCAATTTCGGCTTCAAAAATATTTTTCTGCAGATTTTCTTCTATTTTTTCAGGTAGATTTTTTGAAATTTCTTGCTTTGTTTCTCGTTGAATTTTTTCGAACATTTCTTGCGGGGTTTCTTGGGAGGTTTCTTGCGGCACTGCTTGTAGGATTTCTTGGGAGATTTCTTGTGGTGTTACAAAACTTAATAATTTAGTTTCATAAATCGTAACAATACGTTTTGGAACTTCAAAATCCAAAAGATTTTCATTAATATTTCTTAATAAACTATTATTTTTATCTTCTGTATTTTTTGATTCGTTTATAAAATTTTCAGTTTTATTTTCAAGGCTGCCGCATTTTTTTTCATGGTCTTCCTTCGGTAAAACAGAAAAAATATCCAAATTGCCCGATTTTATTGAGCTTTTATCTTTTTGAACCGCCTCATTTAAAGCTATATAAGAATTTAAACAAGTTTTATTCGTTTGTAATTCAGATATAGCTGGTGTTTCATCCTGTTTTACACTATTTTCAAAACCCTCATTTTTATCATTTTTTACTTTTTTGTTTTTTTGTCTGGCAAGGTCACAAAGCTTCTTCCCGCCTACCTTTACAGCACTGTAAGCAGGTGGAATTTGCTCTATTTGCCCATTTAAGGATTTTAGAGCAGCTAAAAGGTCATCTTTAGTAAACTTTGGGATGTTAAAAAAGGCTATATCCCCCTCTGCATCACAGGTAGAGGACAAATACCCGAAGCGTATTTTTGCAACGTATTTTTTATCGGAACCGAGGTAATCCAGCAGACGAGTGGCTTTTCCTACCCCTACCTGCATAACGCCATCAGCCAATGGGTCAAGGGTGCCTGAATGCCCGATTTTCTTAATTTTGAGAATTTTTCTAAGTTTATAAATAACGTCAAATGAGGTGATACCGCAGGGTTTAAAAATATTTAAAAAATAAAAAGGCTCATTTTTGGCTCTATTTTGAGAATTATTAGCAATAAAATCACGCGAAACTCCCTGTTTATTGGGGTTTTTAGACTTCAAATTTTCTAAACCGTAACTTATGGTATCGGAGTTTTTATCGTAATCTTTTTTATCCATATTGCTAACCAAAACATACGCACAAGAAGGGTTTCGGGGGTAAAATTAAATTTCTCCCTTTGAAATTTGGTCAATAAGCTTTGTAATCCTAAAACCCCGTTCCAGAGACTCATCCAGGATAAAATTAAGCTCAGGAGTTTTTCTAAGCCTGATGCGCTTTCCAACCTCATATCGAATTTTAGGAGTCACGGTCTTTAGTGCCTCAACGGTTTCGCGCCTTTTTTCCTCATCTTCTGCCATTACACTGTAAAAAACTTTTGCATAAGAATTATCATGAGACACCTCAACATCAGTGATAGAAACGATTCCCGTAATATGCGGGTTTTTAATTTCACGAAACAAAATGTCAGAAATCTCTCTCATCAGGGCTTTTCGAACTTTTTCATTTCTAAGTGTCATGATAATTTTCCTTACTAATAATCAATTTATGTTAAAAAGGCTGAAATATAGTTCTCACAGTACTTTTCAAGCTATGGAAAAAACAAAGCGAACATCATGGTTGCAAAACTAAACCAGAGAGCTTCTTTCCACTTCTTTAGTTGTTGAAACTTCAATTATATCGCCTTCTTGAAGGTCGTTAAATTTGGCAAACGAAATACCGCATTCAAACCCTTGAGCAACCTCTTTAACGTCGTCTTTAAAGCGTTTCAGCTGATTTATTTCGCCTTTATAAATTTCTACGCCGCCTCTTTTAACAACAGCGGTTTTTGAGCGGACAATTTTACCCTCAAGCACATAGCAGCCTGCAATTTTGCCCGTTTTTCCGAATGTGAAAATTTGTCTTACTTCTGCTGTACCAAGCTCCACTTCTTGGATTTCGGGCTCCAATAAAGACAGCATGGTCTTTTCAACATCTTCAAGAACCTGGTAAATAATGTCGTATTTTTTAATCGTAACAAGTTCCCGCTCAGCTGCAGCAAGCGCATTGGCATCTTCCTTCACACTAAAGCCCAGTATTATCGCATCACTTGCGGATGCAAGCATTACATCAGCTTCTGAAATATCACCAACTCCAACGTGCATAATTTTTGGTATAACCTGACTTGATTTAACATTCTGAATAGCTTGTGAAACCGCCTCTGCAGAACCGTTTGTATTGGCTTTAATAATCAAATTAAGGTTTTTAATTTCATCATTTGCAAGTGTTTCCTTTTTAACATGAGAAACAGCCATTGCTTCTAGCCTGTTAATGCGCTCCTGCTGCTTTCTTTCGGTTACAATTTGCTTCATAGCTTTTTCATTTGCAACAACTTCAAACGCATCTCCTGCTTGAGGCACTTCATTTAATCCTAAAATCTCAACCGGCGTTGAAGGTCCTGCAGATTTTACTCTTTGACCGGAATCATCAAGCAGTGCTCTTACTTTACCGCCTACAGTACCTACTACGATTGAATCTCCAACCTTTAGAATACCATTTTGCACAAGCATAGTGGCAACAGGACCTTTGCCCTTATCAAGATTAGCTTCAATTATAACACCCATACCGGGGCAATCTTTAACAGCTTTTAATTCCTGCATTTCAGCTACAAGTAAAATATATTCTAAAAGTTCATTAATACCTTTGCCTTGAATAGCTGAAACCTTTACACAGATTGTATCTCCACCCCATGCTTCAGGTACAAGTCCGTATTCTGTCATCTGCTGAAGCACTTTATCAGGGTCAGCATCAGGCTTATCCATCTTGTTTACAGCAACAATGATTGGTACATTGGCAGATTTAGCATGGTTTATAGCCTCAATAGTCTGCGGCATAACACCATCGTCTGCTGCAACAACCAAAATTGCGATATCAGTTGATTTTGCTCCCCTTGCCCTCATCTGTGTAAACGCTTCATGACCAGGAGTATCTATAAATACAATTTTCTTATCATCCTGCCAAACCGTGTAGGCACCTATGCTTTGGGTAATTCCGCCAACCTCTGTTGCGACAATTTTGTGCTTAGATGCTCTAATACTGTCCAAAAGTGTGGTTTTACCATGGTCAACGTGCCCCATAATGGTAACAACTGGAGCTCTTTTAATTAAAGACTTTTCATCAGCTTCAAGAAGGAGTTTATTTTTCTCTTCTTTTTCGGTTTCTTCCTGAATAAATGCCTCAATATCTTCATCTAATGGTTCAATATCAAAATTTATAACCGCTCTTTTTGCCGTATCAATATCTATAGGCGAATTTACGGTCACCATTATTTTTTCCATCATAAGGAATTTAATTATTTCGGCAGGTGTTTTTCTTATTTTATCAGCCAGTTCCCCAACGGTCATCGGACGATTAATTACAACCTGCTTAACTTCCTCAACGGATTCAACTTCTTGAACATGCTTTTTATGCTTAGATTGCACAGCTTTTTCAAGGCTGATTCTTTCCTGTTCTTCCTCTTTGCTTTTATAATTTTTTTCTTTTTTCTTTTTCTTATTTCTAAAGTCCTGATTAGCATACATATCAGGTGAAATTATATGTCTTTTAATAGGCGCTTTTGGAACTTCAGCCGTTTTGTTTGCCTGCTGTTTATCTTTTTGCTTGGCAGAATCTTGTTTTGCGGGCTTAGTTTCCTCTTTTGGTTGTTTTCCAAAATTCTTCCGCGTCAAAGAAGCAATATCCGGAATCCTGTTCTCATGCTCTCTTTTAGGTGGTTTAACAGGGGCAGGAGCCTCTTCTTTTGGTTTTTCAACTTGCTTTGGCGCAGGGCGCACAATTTCCAGCCTTGGTCTTTCTTTAACCGGCTCAATTACAGGAGCTTTGGGCTTTTCAGTGCTTGTTTTCACAACACGCGTAACGGAAACTTTTGGAGCTTCAGGCTCTTTTTCTTCTTTTACAGGCTCTTCAGGCTTTTCTGCCTTAGCTTTTTTTACAACAAACGCCTTTGGCTTTGCCTTTTTTTCTTCCGGCTTAACATACAGGGCGCGTATATTATCAACATTTCCCTGTGTCACAGATACGCTGTGAGATTTAAAAACTATCCCAAGCTTATCTTTAGCTGTTTCCATTAATTCTTTGGCTGATACGCCTAATTCTTTAGCAAGTTCGTGGACTCTCATTTTGCTCCATTATATATATTTACAATTAAACAATAGCACAAGCAAAATTTTAAGTACAGTCTTTACAAAACTATACAAAAAGTCTATTCATAAATTTCTTGAATTTCAAGCTTCTCAATAAAATTTTTATCTTTAAAAATATCGTTAACATCAGATAGCGGACAATTTGATAAAATGCGCATTTTTATCACAATATAGCTGCCCTTTTCATCATTTACAATCTTTCTTTCAATCTTTTGAATCTTATTAAAACCCTTATCCACAAGCTCATTCATCTGCTCAATATATAAAATAGAAGAAGAAAGCTTGATTTCCATCAATTTTGATTCATAGGATTTACTTGATAAAAAATTTCTTTCAAATTTTCTGACTAAAACAAGTACTATTAAAGAAAAAATCGTAGCCGTAGCTGCCATTAAAAACATGCCTGTACCGCACGCCATTCCGATTGCAGCACACATCCAAAGGGTGGCTGCAGTGGTAATACCATATATATTATTCCCATGGCGCATAACGGTTCCGGCACCTATAAAACCGATACCTGTAATTATTTGCGCAGCAATTCTTGCAGGGTCATTTACACCGGCAAAACCATCCATTATCTGCATCTTAAATGCAAAAATTGATAAAAGTGTAAAAACGCAAGCACCGGCACTTACAAGGATATGCGTTCTAAGACCGGCAAATTTCCCTGTTACCTCACGCTCAAGACCCAAAAGAAAAGCAAAAAGTATAGAAGCACCTATTCGAAGCAATAGCAAGCATTCAAAATTAAGCGCCTCACTAAAATTATTAAATGTTGTAAAATAAGCAATATCCAAATTATCTCCTCAAAAACCCTGATTAATAGCCATATTATGTTTTTATTTTGCTTTTTGGGTCAAGTATATCTCTTATTGTATCGCCAATTAAGTTATATGACAAAACAGCAACAAAAATTAAAAAACCCGGAGTTAAAAGCCAAGGACGATAAATTATATTTGCAAATTCCTGCGCTTCTTTGAGCATATTTCCCCAGCTTGCATCAGGCTGCTGAATCCCAAGTCCAAGAAAACTCAAGCCTGATTCAGCCAGAATAAAACTTGGCACAGATAAAGCCATTGCAATTATTACATAGCTTGAAGTCTGTGGTAATATATGTTTTAAAATTATTCTTGATTTTGAACACCCGATGGCAACAGCAGATTTCACATAATCCTGAGTTTTAATAGAAAGAACCATACCGCGCACAACCCTTGCAAAGCCTGCCCAGCCTATAAAAGCCAATATAATGGTAATAAGTGCAAATCTTTGCGAGCTTGTCATCCCTGACGGTAAAATAGCAGCAAGAATGATTAAAAGATAAAAACTTGGAATAGACATTACAGCTTCAGCCATCCTCATCATAATGTTATCCAAAACACCGCCGATATAACCTGAAATACCGCCATATAAAAGCCCTATGGGGAAAGATATAAAAAGCGCCAAAAAACCTATCGTAAGCGAGATTCTACCCCCATACAAGATTCTTGAAAAGTTATCCCTGCCGTTTATATCAAGCCCAAGAAGATAGAGTTCTCCGCCATCTTCTACATTTACAAAATGACGCTTGCATTTAAACAGCCCTAAAAATTTATATTCAAATCCTTTACTAAAGAATTTTAAATAATATTTTTGACTTCTATCCTGTTTATATTCAATACTTAAAGTATCTTTGTTAAAGACCCTTTTCCAGTTATAAGTATACGGTTTTGTAAAATCGCCAAGTTCATCAATAAAATAAACATTGGATGGAGGCGAATAAGAAAGAGAACGTTTTGAATAATTTTTATCATATACTGCAAAAAAATCTGCAAAAAATATGGCAACATAAAGAACTATTAAAACAAAAAGTGCAAAAACACTGATTTTATCTTTTAAAAATCGTCTGAGTTCAGGGTTTTTAATATTCATTATCCTACCCTCACTCTCGGGTCTGTTAGTTTTAATAAAATATCAGCCAAAATATTTCCCAAAATAAGCATGAATGAACCTATCATAAGACTTGCCATAACAAGATTTATATCTGATTTTAATACAGCTTCAAGGATAAGTCTTCCAAGCCCCGGGTATTGAAAAACATACTCTGTCAGTGCAGCACCTGATAAAAGTCCTGCAAATTCAAACCCAAGCATTGTAACAAGCGGATTTATAGCATTTCTTAAGGCATGTTTTACTATAACCTTATAATTAGGCAGACCCTTGGCACGTGCAAATTTAACATAATCACTATCTAAAACATCAAGCAAGTTTGCTCTCATCTGACGGCTTAAACCTGCAAGAGAAATGGTTGTTAAAACAAGGGTTGGAAGGAAAAGATGGTGAATAATATCAATAGTTTTTTCAATTAAATTCATATTGTAAAAATTAGCGCTTGTAAGCCCGCCTATTGGAAACCAGCCGGTTTTTTGGGCAAAAATTAACAATAAAATTGCAAAGAAAAATGACGGGATTGCCATACCGATTGATGAAAAAATGGTTAAAAGCCTGTCATAGACACTTCTATAGTTTAATGCCGCGATCACACCAATTGGTATCCCTATAATCCAAGTCCAAAAAAGTACACTAAAAGATAAAAGCAAGGTATTTAAAACGCGTTCTTTAATTTTTGAAGATACTTTTTCTCCTGTAACAGATGTTCCCATATCTCCTTTTATAAAATTTTTAGCCCAGTAGAAATACTGGATATGAACTGGTTTATCAAGCCCCAGTCTTTGTTTTTCATGCTCAAGTGTTTCTTTTGAAATTGAAGGGTTTAATTTTAATTCAGCCAAAGGATCAACAGGCGATAATCGTATTAAAAAGAAGCTGATAATTGAAACGACAATTATTATCGGCAAGCTTTGAAATATTCTTTTAAATATAAAAACCCATATAGACATCACTTGTTACTTTACAATCATACAGCCTGTTTTTAAATTAACCTGCTCGGCTACTTCCTGCTTTCTTGTTATAAAACTCAATAATATAAAACTATTCAAATAAGTTATTAAGCCTGTCTTGAATTTCAGCAGGGTCAATTTCATTTGTAATGCTGTTTATATCATAAGCAATTTGGAAGAACTTGGCTGCTTCTACTTTTTCGCCTTTAATGGATAGTGCTCTTGCAAGGTTATAATATGCAAGTGCATAGTTTGGATTAGCAGAAATAGCAGCCCTGAAACAATCGCTTGCTTTTTGGATATGTGCTAAATCATCAAGATAAATTACCCCTAAATTATTGTGAGCGATAGCATATCCTACATCATATTTTATTGAAAGCTCATATTCTTTAATAGCCTCTGATAATTCACCCATACCCCAGTATAAATATCCCAAATTACAGTGAATTTTGGCATTATTGGGTTCAAGCTCAAGCGCCCTTCTATAGATTATAAGTGCATTTTTATAGTCTTCCTTATCATAAAAAGCTGACCCTAAACTTATATAAATATCCAATTCCTTCGGCGTTAAAAGATAGGCAGACTGAAAAGCTTCAATTGCAGCATCAGTATTTTTTATAACATTTTGCTGCACATATCCTAAAGTCTGCGCTACAATACTTGTCCAATCCTGCTTTGGATTTAACGTTACAGCACTTTGATAATGTGATACCGCTTGTTCATATTCACCTTTCATAAAATAAAGATTTGCAATATTACTATGCAAAATAGCATTATTAGGGTGAATTGAGATAAATTTCAGATAAGTTGAAATTGCATTATCATAATCACCCATCTCTTCATATGCCTGAACAAGCCCTGAATATGCACTAAAACATAATGAATCAATCCAGCGCGCCATTTTATACTCAATAATTGCCTCTTCATGCTTTCCTATTGCACGGTAAATATCCCCTAAAAGGCAGTATAAAGGCGTAAACCCCGGGATTTTATCAATCATTTTAGTATAATATTCAATAGCAGAATCGAAATCTTTTAATTTACAAAGATAAAATGCTTTTATTAATTCAGGCAAAATCACCACTATTTTTATCTTTTGGAAAAATTCTTTTTTTGCTTCCTTGTCAAACGGTAAAAACAAGTATGAAAGTAATAATTCTACATTACTTTGAAATTTTGTTTTAAACGAAGAAAAAAACAAAACCTTTAGCAGTCTATGTTTTAGATAGTGAATCCTTGAAGATTTAAAAAATGTAAATCTTAGCGCATTGTTTGCTTCTTCTAAGGCATCTGTGTATCTATCTTTCTTTTTAAGGCATTGAGCCATCATATAGTGGCATTGAGCCCTGTCTGCACCGTTTTTGATAGCCAGATTAAAATAATTTATAGCCCTATCAAGTTCGCCCTTATGGAAAAATGCAAAACCTATTTTATAATATATTTCACCATTATCTATTAATGCTTCAGATGCTCTTTGGTACTGCGTTATAGCTTCATCAATATACTGCTTTGCCTGATAAACATCTAAATGCCAATCCATATAAAGGTCGCCAAGACGCACGTGTAAATCAAATCTGTTAGGCTCTTTTAAAAGAATAGTCTGGCAAAACTCAATTGCCTTTTGAATTTCGCCGTTTCTTTTAAATTTATCAATCTCTTTATTTATATTTTTAATATCACTGCTCAAAACTTTTTACCCATAATCTAGTATTTTAATTTTAATTTAGGCTAAAAAAACATGCAAATTTTTAACACTTTTTTAAAAATCCGATTTAAATTTGCCCATATGCAGGCAAAACGATAATGATACCTAAAAAAGAAAATGTACAAGAAAACATTTAAAAGAGCACTAAAACAGGTTAAATGTTTTTTAAATACTCTTCCGGCGCCAAAATTGAGATGACAGCAGGATTTAAAAGATATTTTTCTGCCGCTTTTGAAACATCTTCTTTAGTAACAAGGCTGAGTTTTTCTCTATATTTTTCTTCATAATCAAGCCCAAGCCCCATAATATAGTCATATCCTGCAATTGAAGCTAATTGCATATTTGTCTGTGAAAAATACTCCAAGCGTCCTAAGATATTCTCTTTTGCGCCATTAAGTTCCACATCCGAAACAAGATTCTCTGCCATTTTTTTAGTTTCAACAATAAATCCTTCAAGAGATTTTTGAATATTTTTTGGTTCCGTTCCAATATAATAATAAAACAATGAAGAATGGCGAAGCGGCTCAAGCGAGCTTCTAACAGTGTATGCAAGCCCCTGTTTATCGCGAAGTTCAACAAATAATCTTGAAGAAAGCCCTGATGAACCTAAAATATTATTCATAACAACAATTTTCGGGTAATCCTGACCAAATTGAGTATCTACAATGAGCCCTTTGAAAATTTGTGCCTGCTTGGCATCATTTTTTACAATCTTAATAATTTCATCTTTTTTACCTGCAGAATCAAAAGATAGTAAATTAGGAATTTTTGAAACACCATAATCACCGGAATTTTTCATAAAGTCGAATTTTTGCGTGAAGTAATTTACAATTTTTTCTTCATCCGAAAAATCACCTGCAATTGAAATTACTTTTTTGGAGTTCATAATCTGCGCTAAAACATCAACTACATCTTGCTTTTGAATCTTATCAACATCATTCAGTGTCTTCACCAAAGAATTTCCGTAATAATGATTAGCATAAATCCTGTCTACCAGAGCATCTGACGCCTTTATTTGCGGAGAATCAAGGTCAGATACTATTTCACCCTTGAGCTTAAATACCTCTTTCTCAAAATTGTCAAAAGTCGAATTTTGCAAAATATCTGCTAAAATTTCAAGAGCTAAATCAAAATCTTCATTTAAAAATAAGGTTGAAACCTTTATATAATCCTGCTTGCACTTTACAGATGTTTCAATACCGTTTGATTCAATAATGTTGGCCAAATCTTCAGCACTGCGTGTTTTTGTGCCCTTTAAAAGAAGTTTTGAAAAAAGTGTATAAATACCGGCATACTTTTCAGGTTCATCAATTGAAAAATAAGTACATACAGCCATTCTTGGCGTATTTTTAGTATTTTGCAAAATTATATCAATATTATCTTTTTGGATTAATTTCATTATTATCTCCTTATTTTTTTAAAACCGTATATCAGAATACCGCTCTTTAATACGGCAAACAGTTTTTATGCCTTCTTTGGCATTAAAATGCTTATTGAACATTTATCATTTGTTAAATACTTTTTAACAACGTTTTCAATATAATTTGTATCGATTTCATCCAACGCCTTTAAATATTCATTTGCAAGCGCCACATCTTCCATAACCGTCATGTAATGACCGATTGTATCCGCTATTTCAGAGACGGTTTCAGCACTTTCTGCAAAATTAACTTTTAGTCTCTTTTTTGCTTTATTTAATTCTTCCTCTGAAATTTTTGACAGAAGGTTAACCTCATTTTTTACTTCAGATATAACTTCATCTTTAAATGTGGGGTCAAAATTTGCCTCAATAAAGAAATTATCTCCATCCTTGAATTGATAATGACAGGTATCAATTTGATAAAAATGCGGTTTTTCGGGAGTTTCAATAAACTTTTGATTAAGCCTTGAACTTTTACCTTCTCCAAAAATTACAGAAATTAAATCCAAAGAAATTGTCTCTTTTAAATTTTTAGCCTTATCAGCCAAGAATCCGAACATAATATATCCTGTTTGAATTTCAGCCTCCTCTGTTAAAACAACAGGGGTTTTTATTGAAGTTTCAGGCACTCTTTCATCAGGCTCCAAAAGTTTTTTTGGAATAGTGTTTTGAAATTTAAATTCTTCAATTACTTTATTTATAATATCCTCATCATCAAACTGTCCTGCAATAATTGTTGTCATATTTTTAGGACTGTAGAAATTTTGATAATAAGCCAAAATATCATCCCTTGAAATTCTTGCTATAATTTCTTTTGTGCCTATAACATTTCTTTTATAAGGATGTTTTTCATACATTTTATCGTTTAATTTATCATAAACCTTGCGCCAGCTTCTATCCTGCCCCATTCTTATTTCTTCAATAACAACACATCTCTCGCGCCCGTCTTTTGGAATAGTGCCGTTAGGGTCAAAAGTCTGCCCTATTTCATAATCAGGCAAAACAGGGTCAATCATCATATCAGCATGCATATGCAATGCAAGCTCTAAATGTTTTTTTGGAATAGTAACATAATAAAAAGTGTAATCCTTCCAGGTTGCAGCGTTTATTATTCCGCCTTTGCGCTCTAAAGTGCAGTCAAATTCACCAGCCTTATACTTATGCGTACCTTTAAACATTAAATGTTCAAGAAAATGCGAAACACCGTTATTGTCTTCATTTTCATTAATTGAGCCGGTTTTTACCCATGTGCTTATATTCACCATCGGGCTTTCCTTTTTTGCAAGCACAAGCTTGTGCCCGTTATCAAAAGTAATTATCCTCAACGGTTCAGGCAAATAAGGATATTCGACCAACTTTTTTTCAATAATTTTTGTCATATTTTTAACCCCTGTTTCACAAGTTTTTCTTGTAATATCTTTTTAGTGCGTATCTTTTTCTAAATCAACCCTTAAAGCCTTAGCCTCTTTTAGATACACATGGTTTATTTCATTTTGTCCCAAATCAGTATTTACAACAATTAGCACCCTGAGGCATTTTTGTATGGAGTTTGGAACATCTAATTCCTGGTAACACATCATAGGAACCGTATCAAAACCACAGCAAAGACGGGCAAATTTTGCAGGAAATGCAGCATTTAAATCCTTGGTTAGCGTAAATATGGCAAATGCAATATCTGAAATTTTAATATTATTCTTTTTTAAAATTTCACCAACAAGCTCAACTGTCGCTTTTTCAATATCTTCTGCCGTATTTGATAAAACAACGGTTGCGCCTCTTATACCCCTTGCTGCACTTGTTAGCATTCTTCACTTCCTATTCTGTCCCCGCATTTTATTTTAGAACCTAAAGACCACGCATAGGCAGTCATTTCACCTTTGCCCTCAGGTTTTACGGTTTTTATCATAATGGCGCCATCGGCACATTTTACTCTAACACCATCCTTTGAAACAGATATCACTTCACCCGGCTTATAATTATCACAGCCTGTTGAATCGCAAAAATCCGTTTTTAAAACCTTAACAATTTTATCATTATATAAAAAGTGGCAGGTATTTACACCGCAAAACGCTCTGACTTTATTATGTATATCAGATTTTTGATTTTCAAAAGAAAGCTCTTTTTCTTCTTTTTTTATTTTTTTTGTAAAGGTAGCCCTGTCACAGTCCTGCGGACAAGGCTCAATGGAGCCGTCATGCAAGCCTTTAAGAGTTTTTATTATTAAGTCTGGAGATTTTTTTGAAATTTCATCAGATAACTTTATAAAATCTGTATCAAAATCAAGCTGAATCTTGTCTGTTAAACAAATATCCCCGGCATCAAGTTCTAAAACCGTTATCATTGTTGTAATTCCGGTTACTTCATCTCCTGACATCAAAGCTGCACAAATCGGATTTGCTCCTCTGTATTTTGGAAGAAGACTTGCATGGAGATTAATTGTATGAAATTTTGGAATATCAAGAACTTCCTGAGATAAAATCTGCCCAAATGCAAAAGTAACAAAAAAATCTGCATTATAAGATTTTAATTTTTCAATAATTTCAGGCTCTTTTGAGAGTTTAACAGGTTCCAGGACATCAATACCCGCACTTAAAGCTGCTTTTTTAATATTTGAATCCACTATTTTTTTGCCGCGTTTTGAAGGTTTTGGCGGTTGAGTTACAAGCGCTTTAACTTCAAATTCCTCTAAAGAAAGTAACGCTTCAAACGAAGGTATTGCAATATCGGGACTTCCAAAAAAAACAACCTTTATACTCAAAGCTTATTGCTCCCCTTCCGGCTTTTGAACAGAATCAGGGGCACCTTGAGCCTTTAATTCAGCCTCTTTAGCCAAAATCTTTTCTTCAAGCTCGGGCTCATTGATAAGTCTGTCTTCTTCCAGCTGCGGAAGATTATTTTTATTCAAAGCCTCGGTAGCTTCAAAAATATTTCTTGAGTGGTCAATAAATAAAATTCCATCAAGATGGTCATTTTCATGCTGAATAGCATACGCTAATAATTCGCCGCCCTTTGCCTCCATCACAAAAGGTCTGCCGTTCATATCAAGAGCCTTTACCATAACATCAGAATATCTGCGCACATTTACATACGCTTCAGGAAAACTCAAACACCCTTCTTTGACACAAATTGCGCCTTCTTTTTTAATAATTTTAGGATTCACAAAAACTAACGGATTGTACGGTTCGTTTTCAGCCGAAACATCAATCACAAATATTCTTAAATTTTCCCCAACCTGCGGAGCAGCAAGCCCGACACCATTTGCAGCATACATGGTATCAAGCATATTTTCAATTAAAGTTCTTATTTTCTTCGAAATTTTAGAAACCTCTTTTGATTTTTGTCTCAAAACGGGGTCTCCATAGCCTAATATTTTTAATATTGCCATAATTTTATGTAAAATCCTTGCATATAAAATAAAGTTTATATAAGGATTCTAACATAAATTTTCATATTAGGCTAATATTGAACCATCAATCAGGCTAAAATATATAGCATCAAAGGATTTTAGCTTACAGCAGATTTTAACATAACAGCCACCCCAAGCTGCTTATCAAAGGCGCTTGCACTAAATTGTCCGTCAGCCACATATTTTCCGCCCTTATAAGTAGTAGTGCCCGACCATACATAAGGAGATGCAAGCCCCTTATTTCTGTATCCAAGACCGTTATAATGTTCTGCAAAATCATAATACGTATTTACATCACCCTCAACCACATTGCCGTATTTATCGGTTGAAAGTGCATCTATAGCAGAACTTTCCCAGTCGTAGAATAATTTTCCCTGCGGATAATGAACCGTAGGGCTTCCGAGAGGGTCGCCGTTGTGCATATAAGTATTAAAATTGCCGCTTGATTCTCTCCAATGCAGTGCAGCGATTAATTCTGCAGGTATTCCCGTTTTATCAGCCACAGCTTGATATCTTTGCTTATTCTGTTCAAAATTATTCTTAAATTGCGCAAGTTCTGCCTTTTGAGAATCCGTCATATTTTCTTCAAAATCAAAATCCAAAGAAGATTCAGCCTTTTTATTCTTAGCCTCTTCAATCTTTGCCTCAAGTTCGTTCATTTCATTAAGTTTTACATCCAGCGCAGATTGTTCTGCGGATAATTCTTCTGATTTTACTTTTTCAACATTTTCACATGCCTGTTCATATTTTTCAATAGCAGCCTTAGTTTCAGGGCTTGCATCCTTCATTTCTTCTTCAAAAAGCCTATTGCGCTCCGCCTTAAGCTCATCCTTTTTAGTGTTTAATTTATCCAGTTCATCATTTAAGGTTTCCAGGCTGTTATTTAATTTTTCAAGCTCCTGCTTTTTAGCTTGAATCTGGCTTTCTAATTCTGCCTTTCTTGCCTTTAATTTTGCATCTTTTTCTTTATCTTCTTCTTTGCCGCTCGGAGATTCCAAAGAATTTAAAAGCCCCTCAAGATTTGAAATAGAAGCTTCCGTGCTTAAAATTGAAGATTTGCATTCCGCTATTTCGGATTCTTTTGATGTAATATCTGAGGCATTTTGGGTTAGATTTTCTTCAACCTCTTTTATTTTTTCCTTAGTTTCTTCATCAATTTTTTCATCTTTTTCAATGGCATCATCCATTACTTTCTTTGCATCATCCATATCTTTTTGTGCTGCCTGCACTTTTTTAGATGAGCCGTTTTTTATATTTTCAATATTTGTTCTATGGGTTTCAATTTCTTCTTGAAGTACTGATTTTTGCTCTTCAAGGCTTTTTGTGTCATTGCCGTTTATTGCATTTGCAAGGTTTTGCAGGTTTGAATCAGACATAATACTGCCTGAATTTACAGCCCCGCCTCCATAACTGCCGTAATTTCCGCCTGAAACAGGACTGCTGTATGATGGAGATATGCTCTGGACAGGTTCATAATCAGGGAACAATTCTGATTGCGGAGCTTCTTCCTCATTTGCCTTGGCAAGTTCTTCCAATTTTTTGGTAATATCTGCCATTGAAAGAGTATTTTTATCGCCATCCAGTTCCTTAACTGCATCTAAAAATTCTGTAATTTCATTATCAGAGATTTTACCATCGCCGTCAGCATCTACTTCATCCCTAATTAAGACTGAAGAAAATAATTTATCAAAAAATTCTAAAATTTTTTCTTCTTCATTATCTTCATTTGTTTCATCAGCTTCGCCAATATCACCTTCTTCATTGTCTTCATCAGCTTCATTAGCTTTATTAGTTTCTTTTTCTATTTTTTCAGACTTATTTTCTGTCTCATTAGTCTTTTTTGTCATTAATGTTTTAAATTCTTCCAAATTTTCATCAAAAACATCAATATCAATATCCAACTCTTCAACAAGATAATCTTCAAAATCTTTAGCGGTTTTTAAACCATTTGATGTCACAAAATCATCTTTGGCAGCTTTAATCGCATTTAGCCTTTCTAAATAATCGCTGTTATTTGAAGAATTTATCTTGTTAATATTCACTTTTTTAAATACCCTCAATTTTTACACGTGCAAAAAAATATCTATATATAAATCAAAAAATTATCAAGAGCACTATTTCAAAAGATTAAGAATCATTTACATTTCTTAAAAAATATTACCCCTTCGGGTAATTAAATTTAGAGAAAAATCTGAAAAAATAATTATGAAGAAAGGATGAAAAGGGTGAATATGCTGTATACACTTTTAAGATGGTTTTTGTATTCGCTTGTTATTCTATTTATCGCTTGGCTAATCCCCGGGATTCATGTTTCAGGCATTCAGTCTGCCTTAATTGCAATAGTTATTATAGGTTTGATTAATGCTATTTTAAAACCCCTTGTATACCTTATTACGCTGCCAATAAATCTGCTTACCCTCGGACTTTTCAGCTTAGTTATAAACGCACTTTTGTTTATGCTGGCAAGTTATCTTACCCCTGGCTTTGCAGTGGATGGATTTTGGAGCGCATTACTGGGTTCTGTTATCCTATCAGCCTTAAGTATACCGATAAATAAAATAGACAAAGAAATTTAAAAACAAGCAATTTTACAAAAACCATTACAAAAAAAATGCCCGCAAAAATGTATTACGGGCATTTTTTGTTATTTATCCGTTCTGCTATTAAAGATTGCTTGACAATGCTTCTCATATTAAAGACAATTTAAATAAACATTGTCTAAAAGGAGAAGCATCAAATGAAAGGGATAGTACTTGCAGCAGGAAGCGGCACCAGACTTTATCCAAGCACAATTGCAATTTCAAAGCAGCTTTTACCTATTTATGATAAACCAATGATTTATTATCCTATTTCTGTTCTTATGCTTGCAGGAATTAAAGATATTCTTATAATCACAACTCCTCAAGATATTGAAAATTTTAAAAAACTCCTTGGAGATGGCAGTCAATTTGGTATAAATTTTACATATAAAATTCAAAATTCTCCTGATGGCATAGCCCAAGCTTTAACCCTGGGTGAGGATTTCATTAAAAACGAACCTTGTGCCTTAATTTTAGGAGACAATATTTTCTATGGACCGGGCTTTACAGGCATGCTTAAAAATGCTGCAAAAAATGCCAAAAAAGGCTTTACAACAATCTTTGCCCATCAGGTAAAAAACCCTGAAAGATTTGGTATTGTAGAATTTGATAACAATAAATGCATTAAATCAATAGTTGAAAAACCCAAAAAACCAAAGACAAATTATGCAGTGACGGGTTTATATTTTTATGATAAAAATGCCGCAAAATATGCCAAAACCCTTAAACCTTCAAAAAGAGGGGAGCTAGAAATAACAGATTTAAATAATATTTATCTGAATAAAAAAACTTTAAAAGTAGAGATTTTAGGAAGAGGTTTTACCTGGCTTGATACAGGACTCCCAAAAGCCCTGCTGGATGCAGGCTCTTACATAAGAGCAATTGAAGAAAATCAAGGCATAAAAATCGCTTGTCTTGAAGAAATAGCACTTAGAATGGGCTTTTTAAATAAATCCTCAATTAATAAAACTCTAAAACACTATCCCGATAACGATTATTATAATTATGTAAAAGAAGTACTTAATTCATATAGCTAGTATTTTGTTCAAATTAAAATTACACACAGATTACACATAAAAAAACTCTGTATAAAAAATACAATGTTAAAATACAATAAAACCCCCAATACTAGAGGGTTTTCAATTTGGGCCCGGAGGGATTCGAACCCACGACCAAGGGATTATGAGTCCCCTGCGCTACCGCTGCGCCACAGGCCCGTGACGACTTAATGTCCAATTAAAAACGGAGCCTTATCAGTCAAGTCTGACATCCGACTAGCAACGCTTTCAACATAATTAAAATATCATTAAAATATCAAAAAATCAAGCAAAGATACAATAAGAATTTAAAAGTTTAAAATATTATTTCTGCGCTATATTGCAAAATAAAAGGGGCATTAAAAAATAATGCCCGTCACTAAAAAATGAGGAATAGAGTTTAAACCTAATCTGTGAGCTTGTCTAAAAAATTATAATATTTTTTTAGCACACCCTCTTGTTTGTTTTTGGCGTATTGTTCAAGCTGCTCTTGATTCATTTTTCTAAATGGCATGCCTGATAACATACGCGATACACCATCAGTTAAAACGGTACAGCCCATAGTCACAACACCGGCACCAAATAAACTTTTACTGTATGAAATTTTAAATAAATTATTTAAACTCAAAAACACGCACTGAACAGCTGTTCTGATTATTTTATTAACACCTCTTAAGCGCGCATCTTTATTAGCTTTTTCAACATCGCCTGTTTGTCTTAAAGTACTGTTGTAATCATCTGTTGATGCAAAATAAATAGAAGCAAGTACACCCAAAAGTGCTGTAAATTTACCAATATTGCAATTATTAACATTGGATTTTGTTTCTCTATTCAATGCACTACACCAGTTTTTTTCAATATGTTTTTTATAATGTTCTAAAAATTCAGGACTTGTAGTATCTCCGTCAAATTTTTCAGCTTGTTTTTTAAAATCCAAAATAGTATTCACAAGATTATAATCATTTTTTGGCTTGCTATATTTTGCTTTCCGTATAACACCCAAGCCCTCAAGCACACTGCTTACAAGTTTATATGGGTATATTGCAATTTCTTTAATAATTTTAAAAGGCGCTAAAGGCAGAGTATACAGTTCTTTTTTACTTATTTCAATATTTGTATGCGGTATTTTAGCAAATTTTTCATACTCTCCAATAAATAATTTACCGCAATCAAAAGTACCGTTTGGATTCTTTTGCACCTTATCAAGCATCCTGCTGTAGTGTTTCTTCATGTTTGTATATTTGCAATCAGAAAGAGCTTTATAAAAAGTATTCATTTCCTCTTTACTTGCATACAATTTAGAAACTGTAGCTTCTTTAAACTTTCCAGATAACGTTTTAATCGGCTTAAAATTCATTACGGATTCCATAACATTTTTGAATATCTTAGTATCCTTAATGTTTCTAAAGGCAAAACCACATCCAATACTTATAGCACAGGCGATGGCAATATTTTTAAAAGATAAAATATGTTTATTTTCATCTTTCCCCAAAAGCCCTTGCGTATTAGCTTCATATTTTGCAACCTCGTCATCACTTACAGATTCAACATAATTATTTATGGAGAAATGGTTTTGTGTTTTGGAATCATTTTCATTCGCCTTCATTCTCACTAAAGGTTTTCCTGTTGAAAGCCTTGAAGTTACACGAAACACAAGACTCAAAAGTGTATTTAAAATAGGAGCACCAAATGAAGAATTATTAACAAAGCTGGAAAATGCACCGAGCATAAAATATTGCGAGAGTGCTTCTTGTCCACATTCCAACAGTTCTTGTTTTTTCTTGCTTTTTGCTTCTTCTTTAGCTTCTAAATCGGTTTTGCCGTTTCTTATAGATTTATTATAATAATCATTTCCCATAATAAATGCTGCAGCAGCACCCGAAATCCCTCTTGCAACAGTTCTTTCATGCGCAGTATTATATTTTGCCTTATCTGGAGCGAGATTACTGTCAAATAATCTATAAAATTCATCCGCTACTTTAGAACAAACGCTTTTAAGTTCCGGATTATATCCGCCCTTACGTAGAAGTTTCTCAATATCTTCCAGTTTAAATTCACCCTTGGCTGTTTTTGCTGCACCATCAAGAAAAGTGTCGCCGTTTTGCAATAAGCCCCGTAAGGCTCTCTCACATAATTCATTTTCACCCGCCTTTCTAAACTTTACTAATGTTTTACTGTTTTGCAAACTTTCAATATGAAATTTGTTTGCAAAAGTATTTAATAATTCTAATGGCATTTTTACAAAAGGATATTTTAAGCTATCTAAGAAAGAATTTGCCTTTTTGTATAAATTTTCATCCCCTGATATTTGGATAAAATCGGGAGCGACTTTTTTAGACAGTTTTTCATAAATGCCATCTAAATATTTTTCTGATACTTCCTGCATTAAAGGGAGGTAATTAATCTTGCCTGTCCTAAGACCTGTAAAATTTACAGCACCTTGAAACCCGGCAAAAGAATCGTTACCAAAATTCTTAACCGATAATGGCATATAAAAATATCACCCTTATTATAAATGTTAATAGTCTGTTTGGGCATATAAAACGAGTAACAAAAATAATTTGCTATTGAATTGATATTTTAATAAAATTTTGTAATAAAAGTTTACAAAATTCTAGTGAAAGCCATATAAACCATCCACCATTTCCAAATTACTTATGTTGGCTTCGCAGCAGTCATCTGCTGAATTTTCGTCAAAAACCCGTGCTTTTTCTGCTTCTTGTAAATCCTTGCGCAAATAGTCGGCATTATCTAAATAATCCCAAGCTGTTTCTTCACCGCCGCCAAGCAAAGTCAGATAATCCGGTTCATTCTCAAGTATTCCCGAATTTGCAAATGAATCATCAACACCATGCCATGTATAATTTTCAGCAAGTCTATTAAAATATTCCTTAGATTTATGCTTATTAACTTCATCCTTCAACATTACAGCGTATGTAAAACCCGCGCGGTATTTAATCATAACAAACGGAGTTTTGCCAAAATAATTGAACAGTTCTTCTCCATGCTTTTTATCTGCAGGTCTTTTCTGATTTTCAACTAAAACTTTGTGCAAGGCATTTTTTGCCCTGTCATCTTCAAATTTTCCAAAGTTAATATTTTGAACATCATTCCGTTTCTGTACTCCATAATACCTCCTTGGGTATCCTGCATTTATTAAACCTATTCTCATCAATTCCCTCGTGTTTATTATTTTTTTATCAAACCAGACTATTTTAAAAAGGGTGTTTAAAAAGGGCGGGCTTATACAAAACATGCAAACAAAATAATTTGCTAGTTTGAATACATTTTGCTCTTTTTTATTAAGAAATATTAATCTGTTATGTATCCCGCAATTGCTGATTTAGCAGCAACATAAGGTGAAGAAAGGTAAATAAAACCTTTGGTATTCCCCATTCTTCCCTGAAAATTTCTATTCTGGGTTGCAAGACAAACTTCGCCATCACCCAATATACCGCCGTGTACTCCAACACAAGGACCGCAGCCGGATGGCAAGAATGAAGCACCTGCATCTACAAAAATATTCAAAAGACCTTCATCTGCAGCCTGCTTGAATACGGTTGGGGATGCAGGAACAATAATTAAACGTACATCAGGGTGTTTTTTCTTTCCCTTTAAAACGTTTGCCACAACTCTTAAATCTTCGATTCTGCCATTTGTGCAGGTACCGACAAATACTTGATTTACTTTTACATTATTTAATTCACTTGCAGGTTTTGTATTATCAACCGTATGAGGGCAGGAAACCGTACAGGGAACATCTTCGGCTTTAATTTCAATAGCCCTTTCATAAAGAGCATCCGCATCCATTTTAATTTCTCTAAAATCAGCTTCACGATTATGTTCTTTTAAAAATTCTAAAGTCTTTTCATCTGATTCAAAAAGCCCGCACTTTGCTCCAGCTTCAACTGCCATATTTGCAAGGGTAAATCTTTGAGACATTGTCATATTCTTAATAGTGGAACCTGTAAATTCAAGCGCCTTATATGTTGCTCCATCAGCTCCAATCATCCCGATTAGATATAACATTAAATCTTTACTTGTTACATTGGGGCGAAACTCACCGTTCACAATGATTTTATAAGATTCAGGAACCTTTAGCCATGTTTTACCAAGTGCAAAAGCAACAGCAATATCAGTAGACCCCATGCCTGTAGCAAAAGCCCCCAAAGCGCCGGATGTACAGGTATGTGAATCAGCTCCGACAAGAATTTCGCCCGGTTTTACAAAACTCTCAATTAATCTTTGGTGGCAAACTCCTTCACCTATATCAGAAAGCACAGCACCATATTCTTTAGCAAACTCCCTTATGACAAGATGAGAATTAGACAGTTCTTTTCTTGGGCTTGGTGCAGCATGGTCGATAAATAAAATTGTTCTTTTCGGGTTTGCAAGCTTATCTTTCCCAAGCTTTTTAAATTCCTGAATTGTCAACGGACCTGTACCATCCTGAACTGCTGCCACATCAACTTTTGCAATTACTAATTCCCCCGGTTTAACTTCATGTCCTGAATGTTCACCGATAATTTTCTGTGCTAAAGTCATACCTGCCATAACTTATTCCTCTATAACAATATCTTTATACTTATTATATTTAAAATATCTTAAAAAGGAAATAAATGTAAAATGTTTTTTGCACCTCATAGCGGATGCATATTTTAAATCTTGATATAAAATAAGAGAATGGAAAATAATTTAGAATATTTTTGCATACTGGGAGGCGGCGGCATTAGAGGATGCTCTTATACCGGCGTTTTAAAGGCTATAGAAGAATTAAAACTGAAAATTACAGGCTGGGCCGGGTCTTCCATAGGTGCTGTTGTCGCAACTTTATATGCTTCAGGATATACTGCTGATGAAATTAATATTGTCTTTAAAGATATCAATATGGATTTTTTTAAAGACATTAACTTAAGTCTGGGTAGAGACTTTGCACTCTCTAAGGGCGGATACTTTTATGACTGGATTAAAGATAAAATTGAAAGCAAGTTTTATGGCAGCAGTTATACAAAAGGCAAAATGCCTCCTGTAACCTTTAAAGATTTAGATAAAGAAATAGTAATATTTTCCGTAAATTTAAGATATTTAAACTTTTATGAATTTTCTAAACAGCAAACCCCGAATGCAGAAATAGCAAGTGCAGTAAGGGCGTCAGTTAGTATGCCAGGGCTTTATAAACCGGTTATAGATGGAAACGACTGTCTTGTAGACGGAGATTTGGTTAAGTGCACTCCTCTTTGGAGAGTAAGCAATACAATAAAAAATATTGAAAGCAGAATACTTGAATTTAGACTTGAAGATAATGAAACCGAAAAGAAAATAACCCATACTGCAGGATATCTAAATGCCGTATACAATGCCATTTCAGGATTTGCCACAGATTATATTATAGATTTATACAAAGATAAAGATAAATTTGATTACATTAAAATAAATCTGCCTGATGTTTCTGTCGTAGATTTTATGATTTCAGCCGATAAGAAAGCAGAAATGGCGCAAATTGGCTATAATACAACCAAAAAATACTTTATGGAAACATATCCAAAAAAGAAAAAACATCTTTTTGACACATATTATGAAATTCAGCTTCTATTAATGAAAATAAAAGATGAGATTGAAAAAGACAGAATTAAAAATGCATATATAATCTTAATGGAATTAATGTCATTTTTATGCGAAAACAAAAAATTTATTGATATAAAAATATATGAAAAAATCCGGGATTTTAAAAATATATTTAAAGAAAACTATAAAATTTCAAAATTCTTTTTCTTAAACGGATACAACTTAACAGATTTAGAATATACAAAAAATTTCAATATTAGCCTTATAAAGCTTTTAAATAAAAAGGTTTTGGAATTAAAAGAAGAAAAAAGTACCTGCAAAAGTATATAGAATTATTCAAAACAATAAATTCCATAAACTAAATCGTCTTCTAAACCCTTTACCACAGAAGGACGTACGCCAAAATTTTGGATAATAATTGAAAATGCATATTCTTTACCCATCTTTGATGTCAAATATCCGGTTAGAGAACTTACGCCAAATATAGTTCCTGTTTTTGCATACAAGTTGCCTTCTAAATCTTTCATTCTTCTTGAAAGCGTACCTTCGCCGGCTGTCATCATAAAATCTTTAATTTTAGAATTTTTATCAAGATACAAAAGAGCATCAGTCATCCATAATGTCGTAAATGCATTATATCTTGAAACCCCGGAACCGTCCGAAAGATTGATTTTATTATCATCCTTTATCAAGCCTGCTCTTTTGTAATAATCAAAAAACATCTCTTTGGCATTTTCAAGCGTGCCTAATGACACAGATGCAGCACCTTTTTTTTCAACCTGATATGCTTTTTTAATGTACTCATCTCTATCTTTTGCCCAAACACCACCAGCAAGCTTAAATACAACTTCCGTTGAAAAGTTATCACTTGTTTTTAAAATAAACACAAGCACATCTCCGATGGGACGTCTAAAAGAAGCGATTCTCTTGGCATCGCTCGGCACTTTTTTAGAATAAAAAGGCTTTGAATACGAAATATTATTATTGTCTAAAGCTTTTCTCAGCTTATATGTAAATAACTGCATTGTATCAAGTACAGGAAATTCTTTATTTAAATCACCTGCAATCGTACCTCTTAAAGAGACAATACCGGAATTTTCACCATAGTTCAAAGAAGGCACAATATTTGTTTTGTCCCCAATCTCCAGCTCATTTATAAAAGAAAACTTATAGTCATTCTTTTGTGAAATTTTGATATCTTTTTTATCTTTGAAAACCGAAAAATTAACAGTCACTGTATTATTATCAATGATGTAGGGAGAAATTTTAGGTGAATTTGGCCAAAAATCATCTACAGTCCAGCCATCTGGATAATAAACTTTATCAATAACAGAATCATCAATATAAAAATTTTTAATTTTCCCGGTATAGACCTTTTTTAAAGTTTTAATTAAATTATCCAAATCTGCTGATGAAAACAGAGGGTCGGCACCTAATTTTAAATACAAATTTTTATCTTTATCAATATAAATTATCGTCTCAAAATGATATTTTTCTCCAAGGGTATCAAGAGCTGCCGCCATTGTAAATATTTTCAAAGAAGAGGCAGGATTTAGATAAGTATCGGCACGTTTTGAAAAAACAGCATCACCATTTTCCATATCTTTTACAACAATGGAAATTATGGAATCATGCCCAAGACCAGTATTATCAATAGCTTTGCCGATAGAATTAAAAGCTGCCGCATGAGCTTTTACTCCAAAAATAAAAAGAATGAAACACAAAATAAATATTTTAAAAAACTTTTTCATTATAAAAGCGCCTCAGCCTCTTTAGTTGCATCAATATTTATATAACAAGGTTTAAAACCAAAATCATCTACTTTCCTGTTATCTAAATTAGGATAAGTATTTCTTATTGTCCTTACTATATCAGTGTTAATTGTTTCAAATAACCATCCTTCATCTTCATCCAACCGAGTAACAGTTTCACCTAAAGGCGCTGCTAAAAGTGAATACCCTGAATTATAAACATCATCCTTAATTAAACCTGTTTGTGAAAGCGCAAGAAAATAAGACTGATTTTCAACAGCTCTTGATTTTGCCATACAATCATATTGCGCCCGTCTTGTTTTTGGCCATGCAGAGAGATTTACAAGCATATCGGGTCTGTTTTCATTTGCAATATAACTTCTGAATAATTCAGGAAATCTTATATCATAACATATTGAAAGCCCGATTTTTAAACCCTCAATATTAATGATTAAAGGCGTATTCCCAAATTCCACAGCATGTGCTTCACCATCCGGCGAATAAAGATGAATCTTATCATATATGGCACACAGTTCGCCTTTACGATTAATTATCGGGCAGGAATTTTTGTAAATTTCTTTTCCCGATTCTAAAGAAGCCTTATCATCTTTTCTAATATAAGAACCACCTACAATATTAACATTATATTTTTTTGCAATGTTGGATAAAAATTCAACTGCATCTTTATTATCTTTTGCAAGTTCCCTAAAGCAATCCGTATACCAGCCAAGTGTCCATACTTCAGGCAGAAAAATAATGTCAGGAAGTTTTGATGAATCTGCATTATCATAAAAACCGGAAATCAAAGCAGTTATTTTATTACAATTAGCATTATAATCACCAATAACAGAGCTCATCTGAATTGCTAAAATATTTTTCAACATTATTTCTTGTATTTTTCCTTATAGTTCTTCAGGACTTGCAATTCTTCCTAAAATCGCACTTGCGGCAGCAACAGCAGGAGAAGCAAGGTATACTTCAGATTCAGGATGTCCCATGCGTCCTACAAAGTTTCTGTTTGTAGTAGATACTGCGCGCTCTCCTTTTGCAAGGATTCCGGCATGACCGCCTAAGCATGGTCCGCATGTGGGAGTTGAAACAGCTCCTTCAGCTTCAACAATTGTCTGCACATATCCAAGTTCTATTGCCTTCAGGTAAATATCCTGAGTACCCGGGAATACAATCAAACGAACATTTTTATGAACTTTTTTACCCCTTAAAATATCGGCTGCAATTTTTAAATCAGACAGTCTGCCGTTCGTGCAACTGCCAATTACAACCTGATTAATTTCCACATTACCAACTTTACTTATAGGTTTTGTATTTTCAGGTAAATGCGGGAAAGCAACCGTTGGTTCAATATCAGCCACATCATATTTTATAATTCTTTCATATTCAGCATCCGGGTCAGATGTATAGAATTTATAAGGTCTGATTGAACGTCCTTTTAAATATTCTTCAGTAATTTTATCAGGTGGAATTATACCATTTTTAGCACCAGCTTCAATAGCCATATTACATATTGTAAATCTGCCGTCCATAGGCATCTCGGAAATTGCACTGCCTGTTATTTCAAGAGTTTTGTATAAAGCACCGTCAACCCCGATATCACCAATTAAATGCAGCACTAAATCTTTAGCGCTCACCCATTTATTTAGTTTGCCGTTAAATTCAACTTTGATGGCACTTGGAACCTTAAACCATGTTTCACCTGATGCCATAGCACAAGCCAAATCAGTAGAACCAACGCCTGTTGAAAAAGCACCGAGGGCGCCATAGGTACATGTATGTGAATCTGCACCTATAATTAAATCTCCTGCAGTAACAATCCCTGAATCGGGTAAAAGCGCATGTTCAATCCCCATTCTGCCAACTTCAAAGAAAAATTTTAACCCCATCTCGCGGGCAAATTTTCTAATTAAATTAACCTGTTCTGCTGACTTTATATCTTTATTTGGTACAAAGTGGTCAGGTACAAATACACATCTTTCAGAGTCAAAAACTTTATCAACACCAATTTTTCTAAACTCATTAATTGCTACAGGTCCTGTAATATCGTTTGCTAAAGTAATATCAACTTTTGCACTTATTAATTCACCTGCTTTTACTTCATCCTTACCTGCATGAGCTGCAAAAATCTTTTCCGTGATAGTCATTGGTCTTGACATAAGTTTTATATTCTCCCTGTTAAACTGTATAAACTTACTTACTACTGTTCTTGTTTTGCACCTTGTTTTGCTTTAACATCCAAAAGTGCATTGTGCGCCATAACATATACTGCACAAGTTTTAAGATTATGAATATACCAAGCGCAGCTTTCTTGTGCACAAACTGAATGAATATCTTTACCCGATGAAATTAACGGACAAATAGGAATATTACCATTGTTTGACATAATTTACCTCAATTTCTACTTTTATACTACCCAATAATTTTATTTCATTGTTTTTTCTAATTCACGAGCCTGTCTTTGAAGATTACAGCTGGTTTCATCGCATCTTTTTTCATATTCTTTATAAATTCTTGTTCTGTTTATTACTTCATCAAAATCTACAAGATGAGCATCAAAATCAGGACCATCAACACAAGCGAATTTTACTTCGCCGCCTACTGTTACCCTGCAGGCACCGCACATGCCGGTTCCATCTACCATAATAGGGTTCATGGAAACCTCTGTTTTGATACCCTTGCCGCGTGTTAAATCAGCAACTGCTTTCATCATAGGCATAGGACCAACTGCAATTGCATAATTTACGGTTTCTTTATCCATAATTTCCTGCATAACGCCGGTTACAAAACCTTTTTGCCCCAATGAACCATCATCTGTAGTTATGAATAATTCACTGCAAGCATCCTTCATTTTATCCTGCCAGAAAATAAGGTCTTTATTTCTTGCACCCATAATCATGTAAACTTTATTGCCGGCATCTTTGAAAGCTTTTGCAATTAAATAACAAGGTGCAGCACCATATCCGCCAGCTAAGCAAACAACTGTGCCGTATTTTTCAATGTGGGTAGGCTGTCCCAATGGTCCTACAATATCTTCAATTTCATCACCCACTTCAAGTGAAGCAAGTTTTTTGGTTGTATATCCAACTGCCATATAAACAATTGTGAGTTCTTCGGTTTCTCTATTATAATCAGCAATGGTCAAGGGGATTCTTTCAGAATTTTTATCCGTTCTTAGAATTATAAACTGACCAGCCTTAGCATTTTTTGTAATAAAAGGCGCCTTAATCCTGATTTCAAATTGATTGGCACATAATTCTTTTTTATATAAAATCTTATAACCCAATTTTTCTCTCCTCGTTTTTAGCATGATATTTCTAGTTTATTATACTATAAAATTTTAAACATATAAAATCAATAAATAAAAGGCAGAATTTTACAAAAATCCTGCCCTGCAAATAATTCTTAAAAAACTAAGGTTTTTAAATAAAAAATTTTGCAACCTGCATAGCAAGCTGAGCATTATCGTAAAATGAATTGCTGCCTTTAGAATTATTGGCTACGTTATTTAAATGTGAATTATTAGTATTTAATAAATTATTATTGACACCCAAGGTTGATAACATATTGTTATAAACCTGATTTTGATAGTTATTTAAAAACGATAAATAATCATATCTGTTAGCTAATTCATTATTTACAAGTTCACTTCTTTTAGCTTCAACATTTTGCGCTAAGTCGCTCATTGCAGCAGCCCTCTTGGATTCAATATCATTTAAATTATCCATAAAAATTGAATTATTGACATTTCCGAATCTGCGCGCAATATCATTTTGCATATCTCGAATCATGGGGGTATAAGTATTTTGAATAGTGTTCACCCCTTGATTTAAATATGCTTTTACCTGATTATTGAGGTTTTTTACAGTATCATCAGAAAAAACATTAATATTTGGAATATTTTCATAAAATGATTTCTGTGCAAAATTATATGCAGCCTGCTCATAAGGGTCCATATTATATGTAGCATTTGCACCATTTTTAGTACTTTGCGCACTGCTTTTTAGCTGCCCGTTTACAGTAATAGAGGAAGATGGATTGTAAGTTTTTGTTTTAGATTTTTTAGACATAAAAATTTTCCTTTCTTTTCTTACGCAAAAAGAGGAAAATCAATTTCAAAATATAACAGCACCTATATTGTACCATATCCAGCCTTTTAAATATAGAGTAAAAATACTCTAAAAAATCCTCCAAAATTACTTTGGAGGATTTTAATTAAAACAAATTAAATAACATTCTATTCTTTTGTATATTCAGCATCAATAACATCGTCATTGTTATTTGAAGAATTTTGTTCGTTTGAAGAACCTTCTTGCGCTCCATCCGCATTTTGTGCATCTTGTCCTTCTTTTTGAACCTGAGCATAAGCTGCTTGGCTTATAGCATACATTGTCTGCTGCAAGTCTTCTGATAGTTTTTTAATTTCTTCGTGAGCTTTATTTTCATCAAGTGCCTTTCTTAAAGCAGTTTTTTGTTCTTCAAGTTTTGTTTTATCAGAATCAGAGATTTTGCCTTCAAAATCTTTCACAATTCTATCAGCAGCTGAAATCATGCTTTCTGCATTATTTTTTGTTTCAGCTTCTTCTTTTTTCTTCTTATCTTCTGTAGCATTTGCTTCAGCTTCTTTTACCATTTTATCAATATCAGATTCTGATAGATTTGAAGAATTTGTAATTGTGATTTTTTGTTCTTTATTTGTTGCTTTATCTTTAGCAGTAACATTTACAATACCGTTAGCGTCAATGTCAAATGTTACTTCAATTTGAGGCATGCCTTTCATTGCAGGCGGAATACCATCAAGTCTAAACATACCAAGAGACTTATTATCTCTTGCCATTGGTCTTTCACCTTGAAGAACATGAATATCAACAGCTGTTTGATTATCATCTGCAGTTGAAAATACTTGTGATTTTGAAACAGGAATTGTTGTATTTCTTTGCACTAAAGGTGTCATAACACCGCCAAGTGTTTCAATACCAAGTGTTAAAGGAGTTACATCCAAAAGAACGATATCTTTAACTTCACCTGCAAGTACACCAGCTTGAACTGCAGCACCCACTGCAACAACTTCATCAGGGTTAACTGATTGATTTGGCTCTTTTCCTGTATATTCTTTAACTAGAGCTTGAACAGCAGGAATACGTGTTGAACCGCCTACAAGAACCACTTCATCAATTTCATTTTTAGAAATGCCGGCATCTTTAATAGCTTGTTCAACAGGTTTTTTACATCTTTCAAGTAAATCATGAGATAATTCTTCAAATTTAGCACGGCTTAATGTCATATCTAAGTGTTTTGGTCCGTTGGCATCAGCTGTAATAAATGGAAGATTAATATTTGTTTCAACAACGCTTGATAATTCGCATTTTGCTTTTTCAGCAGCTTCTTTCAATCTTTGCATTGCCTGTTTATCTGATTTTAGGTCAATACCTTCTGTTTTCTTAAATTCTTCTGCAAGCCAATCCATAACTTTTTGGTCAAAATCATCACCGCCAAGATGAGTATCACCTGATGTTGATAATACTTCATGAACACCATCGCCTATTTCAAGAATTGAAACATCAAATGTACCGCCGCCAAGGTCAAATACTAAAACCTTTTCAGTCTTTTCTTTTTCAAGCCCGTAAGCAAGAGCAGCAGCAGTTGGCTCATTTACAATACGCAATACATCAAGTCCTGCAATTTTACCGGCGTCTTTTGTAGCTTGTCTTTGAGCATCATTAAAATAAGCAGGAACCGTAATAACAGCACTTGTAACTTTTTCACCAAGATAATTTGAAGCGTCATCAGCCAGTTTTCTTAAAATCATGGCTGAAATTTCTTGCGGTGTATAATCTTTACCATCAATATTTTTCTTAAAATCTTCACCCATATGACGTTTGATTGAAATTATTGTCCTGTCCGGGTTTAAAATTGCTTGTCTTTTTGCAAGCTGACCTACCAATCTTTCACCATTTTTTGAAAAACCAACAATTGAAGGCGTTGTTCTTGAACCTTCAGCGTTAGCAATAACCGTGGGTTTACCGCCTTCCATAACGGCAACTACAGAGTTTGTAGTACCGAGGTCAATTCCTATTGTTTTTGCCATAGTATTTTATCTCCTTTATAAATAGACTTTTTATTTAATACTTTAAATTTATCACCATAATTAATAAGATTTAAAAAAATAAACAAAAAATTAATATTTTAATTTTAATCAAATTATTATGATAAAATTAAATACATAAAGGTTAAAAAAATGGAATACAACATTGAGGAAGAATATTGCAAAATAATTCAAAGCAAGCTTGTTACACAAGAATTTGAAGCTGCTTTAGATAATGCAGAAAAATTGGTAAAATATGCCCCAAATTGCGCAAGAGGATATTATTATCAAGGATTATGCTATTATGCTTTAAATGATTTTGAATCTTCAATGAATAATTATGAAAAATGTATTGAATTAGACCACAGTTTCGCAAAAGCCTACTATAATCTTGGAATTGTTATTTATTATTTAAATAAAATTAAAGATGCAAAAAATTATATAGAGTATGCTTATAAATTATTTAAAACAAAAGGTGACAAAGAAGCATGCGCAAAATGTATTGAATCCCTTGAATTTATTCAGGAAGAGCACGGGCTATGAAATTTTTGCTCATTAGTGCAGTATTGGTTGGAGCTATAAGTTTTTTTTGCTGTGTAATAATTCTAAAATATTTTAAACTGTCAATTAAACATGAAAATCTAAAAATATATATTAAAAAAATCACCAATTTGGTAAGCTCTGCAAGATACGGTAATCTTTATTCAAGAATAGATTTAAACAAGGATAAAACAACGGAAGAATTATCAAAAAATTTAAATAATCTTCTTGAAAGCATCTTGGATAGAGATGTTATGATAAATGAATACGTCGAAAAAGAAAAAGAAGAAACTAATTTAAAAGAAGATTTTATAGCAAGCCTGACCCACGACCTAAAGGTTCCGATTATTGCACAGGATAATACATTTGACCTGCTTTTGGCTGAAAAATTCGGCACGCTTACAGATATTCAAAAAGAAGCAATTGTAAAATTAAAAATATCAAATATGGATTTGAAATATTTAATTGAAGCTCTTCTTGAAACGTATAAAGCAGAACACAAGGGTGTTTTGCCTAAAAAAGAAAGTGGCATACAAGTAAATAATTTTATAAAAGAAACAATTGAGCAATTATCAAGCATTTTTAAACTACATAATAAAAAAATAGACTTTACAACGGAACTTGCGAATAATTTCACTGCAGATATTGATATATTTTTAACCAAAAGAGTTATAAACAACTTAATTCTAAATGCCCTTAGTTACAGTGCAAACTCTGATAAAATTGATATATTCCTAAAACATACAGATAAAGGGTTTTCAATCAGTATAAAAGATTACGGCATAGGCATAGAAAAAGAAGATATTGATAAAATTTTTAATAAATTTTACAGCGGGAAATCAAACCTAAAACAAGCTTCAACAGGTTTGGGGCTTTATCTTTCAAATAAAATAATTAAAGCCTTAGGCGGCACCATTGAAGTAAAAAGCGAGAAAAACAAAGGTTCAGTATTCACTATCACCTTACCTGTGAAATAAGTTTTATTAAATTCATTGTTTATACTATAATTTTCTTATAAGTTGAGGTATTGTATGAAAAAATTTATTTTAACAATATTTTGTATATTGTTATCAAATATTTGTTTTGCACAAACTAGTAACGGCTATATTTCAAATAGAAGAGGTCTAATTATGCAAGCTTTAGATAATGGAGCTTTGGGTTACATTTGTCCAAAATGGGCTTTGGATGACAGTGATTGTCGTTCTGGGCAATTTGTATATTTTAACTTTAATAATGACTTTGTTGATAACCAAAGATTTACCGTTTCTAAAAATTATTATTTATATGCAAATGGGGTTTATAAATATATAAATAGAGAAAATCAAACCAAAACTGTTAGAAAAATAGAATTATACTCTAAATACTAGACCTTTTTATAAATATTTAAGTATATAGCAAGTAGGGCGTAATAAATTACAACACTTTTATAATAATATTTTAACACTTTATTATTTTCACACACTAAAAAACGGTGTTAATGACGCACCGTTTTTATAATTTATTAAAAGTATTTCGTTTCTATCTCTGGCAAAAATGCCATAAACACTATTTTGAAGCAACAAGTTTATTAATCGCAATTGTTAATCTTGATTTTTTTCTTGCAGCAGTGTTTTTGTGCAAAATACCTTTAGATACAGCCTTGTCGCAAAGTTTGTAAACATTGGAAAGAGCAGCCTTTAATTCATCTTCTGAACCGTTAACAGCAGCCAATGCTTTTTTAACAGCAGTTTTGATAGATGTTTTAAATGCAGTATTTCTTTCATTATTTCTTTGAGCAACAAGTACTCTTTTTTTTGCAGATTTAATATTTGCCATTTTTTCTTTTCCTTTTCTAAAGTTAAACCTAAACTGACATATATCTGCGAGGTTTAAAGTGAGTACCATAATAATACAAAAAACAAAGCTTAATTACAAGAGGGTAAAAACCATAAATAAGTTTTTTGCTTTAATGTTCTATACTGCACCTAAATAATATTGATACATTCTGTCACCCAATATAAAAAAGGCGATAATCATACTTGTTACAGCCATCAAAAGTACCGAAGCCGCACTTATATCCTTTGCAAATTTCACAAGACGCGAGTATTTATTTTTATAATAAGCATCCAGTGCAAATTCAAAAACAGAATTTAATAACTCCATCGCAAGCACAAGAGAATTTGCCAAAAGCAATACACAAAAAGCAATAATCGAAACCTTCAAAAGAATTGCAATAAAAAGTACTGCTGCGGCTATATATAAATGTTTTCTAAAATTTCTCTGCGACCTAAAAGCAAGATAAAGCCCGTCAAATGCATGACTTGCACTTTTTATAAAACTTGTTGACTGAAATTTTTTCATAGAAGATTTAAAACCCTGTCTTGAATATTTACAATAAAATTGTAATCTTCTTCTGTTTGATGGTCAAATCCAAGCAAGTGCAAAATTCCATGGGTAATCAAGGTTGAGACCTCATTTTTAACACCATCTTTTGCCTGTTTTTTTGCAGTATCAACAGATATCAATATCTCTCCCAAATAAATATCATCTTCCATCACCATTTTAAAATCATCGTCGGCAAATAGTGCAAAAGTTATAACATCGGTTGAAACATTCTTATTTCTATAATCTCTGTTAACTTCTTGAATTTTAGAATCATCCGTAAATAAAATATCAAAAGATATACTTTTGAATTTAAACCCGTTTAAACAAGAATTATCAAAAATTTCATCCATATTAAGCAATAAATTAATAATTTTTGACACTGTTGCTTCAATATCATCAGGTTCAAATCCTAAATCACCATCATATTCTGAATTTATATTATAAAGATATTTAATTTCCTTCATCATTTTTTATATCTTCTTCAAAGGGTTTGTCTGACACCTCTTTTTCAATTTCAGTATCTGTCATATCAGAAGTTTTTTGCTGTTGTTTCTTTTGAATACGTTTTTCAAGCTTTTCTTCAGCACTAGGCGCAAGCTTGATTTTATTTTTTACTTCATCCAAATCATTCAATTGCTGATATTTAATTCTATCATGCTGCATACCTCTTAAAATCCTGTTAAAAGTAACAGCAATAATTTTAATATCTTTTAAAGTTAAAGGGCTGTCGGATAATTGACCATCATTAAGTCTTTCTGTAATGATTCTGTTTATCATATTTTCTATTTCATCTTGACCGGGATTTTTTAGCGACCTTACAGCGCTCTCAACCGCATCCGCAAGCATTAAAATCGCAGTCTCTTTTATGGCAGGTTTTGGTCCTGGGTATCTGAACTGCTCTTCACGAACATTTTCCTTCCCCTCAAGCGCAACGGCCTGTGCATAAAAATGTCCTGCAAGTGCTTCTCCATGGTGCTGCTGGATAAAATTAATCACAACCTGCGGCAGCCCATGTTCTTTTGCAAGTTCAATCCCGTCTTTCACATGGGATGTTATAACCATCTTTGATAACCTGGGATTAAGCTTTGTATGAGGATTTTCAATACCAAAATAAGATTGATTTTCTATAAAAAACAAGGGGCGTTTTAATTTACCTATATCATGATAAAAAGCACCAACTCTTGCCAAAATAGGATTAGCCCCTATTGCTTCCGCTGCAGCCTCGCATAGATTTGCAACCATTAAAGAATGGTGATATGTTCCGGGCGCCTTATATTGAAGGTTTGATAGAAGCGTTTGATTGTGGTCAGCAAGCTCAATTAAACCGTATGGTGTTACAATTTTAAACATTTTTTCAATCAGAGGTATAACGCCAAGTGCTATAATACCTGTTAAAACACTTGTTAAAAGTGCAATCAATAAGTAAGCTCCAACCTCACCGATTTTAAGCTGATTTTCAAGCATTGCAGAAACAATGGTGCAGACAAAAAGTATTGCACCTGCCTGAAAACCGCATTTAATCAGGTCAAACCTTTTTGAATAACAGATATTTGAAACACAATAAACAGCAGAAACCGTAACAATTGTAAAACACATAAAAAGCTGTGAATCAAGGAAAAGCACAGCACTAATCAGCCCAAGTAAAAGCATGGTTGTAACAAAAGCGGTAACAGGAGTAGTAAATACTGCCACTATAATAGTTAGAGCCGTGAAAGGCATCATATAATTTGAAACATTTGAAGTTGAGATAATCATGCAAAGATACACAAGAATTATCGCAAACGAGGCAATAATAGACATATATTGATATGTTAAATATTGCTTTTCAAATTTCTTAATATAAATTAAAAAACACCCGATGCAAATACAAGTTAATAAAAATATCCCTAAAACCCCGGCTTTATTTAATTCCAAAGGATTGTAACCGGATTTTTTCAATGCATCTTTTTTAACTTGGCTTAAAGGTTCACCGGGCTTAATTATTGTATCACCTTTATTAAATGTAACAATAATAGGCTTTACTAAACTTTTAGCATTCTTTCTTGCTATATCGGTCGCATATTCATCAACAATTAAACTTGGGAGCAGAACATGCTCAATAATACCTGATATAGCCTTTGTCTGTATTGCCCCCGTAACACTTCCAAGTATATTTAAAACGCTGGTTTCATTTGCATAGTATTCAATCTCGCTCTCCGTAACTCCGGCTTTTAAATAAGCATCAATGACAGTATTTGCATTTGCAAAAATATTTTCAACATTATTGGCAGATGCTGCAAGTAGATATTTTACAATAGCTTTTTCTTTCTGGCTGTCAGGAATATCAAGAAGTGAAGAGAGCTCGGTTTCTTTATCTATTGCATCTTTAGATGAAAATTTAACTTTCAAAACATTTTCTTTTAAAGAGTTTAGATTCGCCCTGATATAATTCTCATCAACAGGCATAACAACAGGACGGATTTTACTTGCAATATCCCTTTTTATAACTTCAGTTTTTTGCGTATCTACAACTTCAATTCGCTTTTTTGCTTTAATGAGTTTATTGCTTACGCCATTTTCAACAATATTCTGGTAATAAAAATATCTTGAAGATAATATTATAGTAATAATTAAAGCAACCAGCAAAAAAGCAAGCGCGGTCAATATATTGGCAGAAATTGCATTATGCGGTTCTTTAATAAAGGAATGTAGTTTCTTCATAAGTTTTCAGTTCACCTTTTAAATAATTTTACATTATTATACAATAAATTTTGCCCTTGATTACAACTTTGTATTATACTGTAAAGCATGATGAGAAAAATTAATATTAACAGGTTTTTATTACTAACGCTTACAGCGTTTATTTTTAGTGCAAATTCAGCATTTGCATATCCTTGGATAAACGATTTGAAAACATTGTTTATCAGCAATAAGGCGGTTATCTATACAATTAATATCCGCTCATTTGGCGCAGTAGACAAAAATAACAACGATATAATTGAGCCTTGGCTTGGCGATACACCGGGCACATTTATCAATGCGCAAAAAAGACTTGATGAAATTGTAGAGCTTGGTGCAAACACTATTTACCTACTGCCAGTAACAAAGGTTGGTAAATTAAAAGCTTTAGGTACATCAGGCTCTTTATATGCAATGGACAGCTTTAATGAATTAAATCCGCAGCTTGATGATAAAAATGATTCAAAATCTGTCTTTGCAGAGGCAAAAAGCTTCATTCAGGCAGCACATAAGAAAAAATTAAGAGTAATAATTGATATGCCAAGTTGCGGCTCATATGATATGTCACTTGAAAAACCGGATTTGTTTATTAAGGATAAGCATGGAAACACTGTATATCCTGCAGATTGGACAGATGTCAGATTATTCAAAACAGTAAATTCTGATGGCTCATTAAATAAAGAATTATTGAGCAATTACAAAAAATTTGCAGATATGGCATTGGCACTTGGAGCAGACGGAATCAGAGCTGATGTTGCAGCAATTAAACCTTATGAATTTTGGAAAGAATTTATAAGCTACGTTAGAAAGTCTGATCCGCAATTCTTATTCATAGCAGAAGCTTCGACTTCCTGGGATAATCCTGCAAAAGATTATGTAACATACACAAGTGTTGAAGATTTATTGAAAGCCGGATTTGATGGTTATTACGGGGACTGGGGAAACTTTGGAAAAATTACAAAAGCAAAAGATTTTCACAAACTTGTTGCAGCTGATAAAAAAATAACAGATAAATTTGATGGTCAAAAAACAACAATGGCAACTTTTGCAACCCATGACCAGCAAAGCCCTATGCTTATTGGCGGTGAAAATTATTGGGATATGGTTCTTTGGCTTACAGCCACATTACCTTTAAACAGCTATTTCTTGGACGGTTTCCCAACCGGTGATACTTATATTTACAAATATGAAAATCAAAAAGCTGCAAAAACTTTCACAGATGATGATCAATATTTTGTACACAGAGGCAAAATTGATATATTTAATGCTGCAAAAAGACCTGATGGCGGCAAAAAAGAACTTAAAACAAAATATTTAACTGCACTTAAATTTAAATACTGGGCAAAAAATCTACTTATAGACGGTAAATATGTTCCACTAAATACCGGCAATCAAAGTGTTTTTGCATACGCAAGAACCAATGGGGCAGATGCCGTTGTTGTAATTGGCAATCTTGATAATAAAAACAATATAGAAACAAGCATATATATACCAAAATTAAAAGCTACGAGTTTTGTTTCTCCAATGAAAATGGGCGAACCTCCGGAAACAAAAAATGGCAGACTGCTTGTAAAACTGCAACCGGGTGAAATTCAGGTATTCATGTTAAGTAAAGTTCCGGTTAAATAGAATAAATACAATATTTAAAAGCTCTGCCAAAATGCAGGGCTTTTAAATTTAAATCAAATTGCTAATTGAAAATTTCCACTGCCCTATCCAAAATTCCAAGGCATTTTGCTATTACAATCCCGTAATTTGTAATAGACACATTATTGTTAAGCGAAGATTCTATCCTGTTTAGCACTTCGCGCCTGTTTGTCATGCATGCACCGCAATGAATTATTAAAGAATATTGTAAAATATCAGATGGAAAATCATGCCCGGCATAATGCTCAAAAATTAGGTCTTTGCCAGTATAATTTCTTATTAAATCAGGAATTTTTACTCTTCCTATATCATCCTCAATAGGATGATGAGAACAGCTCTCAAGTACTAAAATTTTATCCCCGCTGCAAAGAGAATCAAGTTTATTTGCTCCGGTTAAAAAGGTCTTTAAATCCCCCTTAAGACGTGCAAAAAGAATGGAAAATGAAGTTAATTGAATACCGCAAGGAACAATCTCGTTTACTTTTTTAAAAGCCTGCGAATCCGTTATGATAAGCCTTGGCAGCGCATTAAGTTTTCCTAAAGCACAATTAAGCTCCGTTTCCTTCACAGTAATAGTAACAGCCCCGATATCAAGCAGTTCCCTTAAGACATTAACCTGAGGTAAAATCAGCCTTCCTTTTGGCGCCTCTTTATCAATAGGTATTACAAGTATAACAACATCAAGAGGCTTAATAATATCAGATAAAATTGGGGTTTCTTTAATAAAATCTTCCGGTAAAATTTTAATTAATGCATTTTTAAATTTCACTGGAATATTATCATCGTAAAGTGCAGATAATTTTAAAATAAAATCCGCCCTTTTTTCAAGCTCCTCAATATCTTCTTGAGGCATCTTACCAATATCCGTCTTATTTAAAACAACAAGCAAGGGAATATTTTTCTTCTTAATTTCATTAATAAAATTAAAATCAGCAGCATTCAGCGGATTGTTATCAAACACAACAACGGCAACATCTGCTCTATCAAGTGCCGTGTAACTTTTTTGAACCCGAAGTGCTCCTAAATTACCAATATCATCAACTCCTGCCGTATCCATCAGAACAACAGAACCGATGGGCAGCAATTCCATTGATTTTTGATTAACATCAGCAGTAGTTCCAGGAGTATCCGATACAATAGATAATTCCTGCCCGATAATCTTATTTACAAGTGATGATTTACCCGCATTCCTATTGCCAAAAAAACCTATATGAAGTCTGTTTCCTTTGGTTACTTTCACAAAAATATTCCCCACATTTGGTATAATGATAATTATAGAACTTTACTGTATAATGTAAATAATAAATATATGGTGTTATAAAAAAGGAGAAAAAAAGGAAATGGCAAGAATCCTTATCTCAATGCCTGATAAGTTCCTGGAGTCAATAGATAAGCTGGCTGATACCGAACAAAGAACAAGAAGTGAACTTGTGCGCGAGGCACTCAGAAATTACATCAAAAAAGGCAATAAAACTGCACCAAAACAGGCAAATTTAAATGCAAAACTTTTAGAAGACCTGTTAGACTAGTTTTAAAATTATATTTTTTCAATTTCATTCATTATTTCTTTAATTTCTAAAGAGATAATCATATCTTGCACATTCTTGCCAAACACTGAACCATTCCTGTGTTCCATCACAATTGTATTTTCAAGATAATTTTTCACCATCTTTGCAAAATCAGCTTTTTTGTATTCACCAAATCCTTTATTTTTAAAAAGATTATGAAGATTCTTTGTCATTTTAAGATTTGAGTCAAAATCAGCCATACTGCAGTGCAAATTATTTGAAAAGTTGCTGTTAATGGCATTTATTATTAAATCTAACGGTAAAATGTCTTCAAATTCCCCGGCTTTTATAAGGTGGATTTTATCTTGAACCCTTAATTTCGTTAAAATTAACTCTCTTGTTTCAAGTGCATCTGAATCAAGAAGAATAAATACAGGAAGCTTAATGGTATCAATCATTTTATAATATTTTCTTGCAACCTGGTTTTTACCCCCGGCACCAAGCACAAATACACCCTCTTTATTAAAATCATACCCCAGATAAGAGGCAAATTTTGATAATAAAATTTCTTCAGTTGCACCCTCAGTTAATACAACCTTACTTACAGGATATAAAAAAGAATGCTTCTTTCTTAAAGAAAAAGTATCGGTATTTCTGCTTGCTATACAGGCTTTTAGTCTATCCAAATTTAAGGGGAGCAAGGTCTCGTCTGACAAATATTTGATTGCGCCAGTTAAGTTCAACCCGGCATTTAAAAATTTAAGCTCATCTTCTTCAAGCTTAAAAATATTTTGTTCCTCTTCTAAAATCACATCCGATAAAAAAGAATCATATTCATAAGGAATTGAAGAATTAAATATTTCAGACACCATAGAGCAAAGTTCATCAATACTTAATGATTCCATTACAATTCCCTTGGAATCGGATATTAAAAATTTATTTAAAATATCCTTAAATACTCTTTCATATCTGTCATAAACAGGTTTAAATCTTGTAAGCCTGTCAACACAAACCTTGATATAATTTTTTGGAATCTTTTTGTACTTCATTATTCCAAACTTTACAAAAAATTCAAAAAAATTGCAATTCTTTAATATAATATAAATTAATATCAGCATGCTTTTAGGGCAATTTTTTTCATCTGCAGGTTTTTAACATATTAGCAGGGAAAGTATTTTTAGAGCATGATTGAAAATATAAAGCTAAAACAACCGGCACAAAAGATAAACAATGTTCATAAGGTTGAAAATAATCAAATTTCTAAACCTTATGGCACTACTGCGCCTGCTTTTAAGGGTAAACTTATTAATTTCCCGCAGCCGGTATCAAAGGGAGAAATTGGCATAAATACGCAGCTGACCTCCCCAAAAGATATTAAAATGTATAACGCCATTACTCAAGTACTGGCTACATCTATAAATGAAAAAAACAGCCCGCTTGATAATACTTCCCGCCTCACAAAGCTTGATGCTCTGCTGAAAAATGGTACTCTTTTAAATAAAAATTCAAACGATAATTCAAGCACCCTTGAAAATCTATATAAAATCGCAACAACACAAAGGGCATCCGGTTTTGACAATGCAAAAATATTAGGTCAGACGATTGATGCTATTTATGCACCTGAAACAATAACTCAATTCTTTGGAGATGTACCCCCCCAAGCCAAGGCTGAGATTTTAAGAAATCCAAACCTGGATGATAAAGTCAGACAAAACCCGGCTCTACTTGATGTTACAGGTTCAGGCACATGTGTTTCGGCAAGTTTTGAATATCATATGGCAAGAAAACATCCTGCAGAATTTGCAAGATGGGCAGAAGGACTGACATCTCCTAATGAAGCAGTAGAACAAACCATAAAAGCTTCTTCCTTGAATCCAAGTTATTTGGAAGCATATAATATTTTAAAAAACATGTTTGAAATTAAACCTGAAGAAATAGATTTTAACTCTCAGGAATTTAAAATCAAATTACAGCCTGATAAAAATGCTAAAATTCGCGCCCAAATTCAAAACGGTTTTTGGGATAAGGGCGAAAGAAGCATTCTTGATGTTTACATTCAGTCAACATTTATGCAGATGGGTTCTGAGCAAACTTATAATTCACTCATAGACAAAAGAGAAGGTAAATTTAATTCAAACCCGGAAGGACTTGGAGAATTTGAAAAAATATTTATCGAAAGCATCATAGAAAACAATGAAAGACTCTCTATGGTTTATCAAAGGGTGGATGAAAAACAAAATTTGATAGGCTGGGGCTGCGATTTAGAAACAATTCAAAAACACATAACCCAAACTTTGGATTTAGGTGAAGATGTAATCGTAGGCTATGTTTTAACAAATGAAACAAGCGGGGACACCAAAAACCCTAACTATGTAAATACACCTGACAACAGACCAAATAAAATTGTAAACGGGCATGAAATAACAATTGTAGATTATAAACAGGATAAAAACGGCAATATAACATTCATCTGCAATGATACAGACGATGGTTATGCCGGCTTAATAGAATATTCTGCAGATTACTTGATTCCAAAAATCCACCATGCTGGATACCCTGCAAAAGTAGTTGAAGCGGATTATGAACGTATAACAAACGCCGTATATGGTATTAATAATGCCGCATAGGCAATTATTTTTCACCAATTTCCTTACCTGTTTTATCTATCTTAAATCTACGGCCATTTGGAGTTCTAACATTCGCAACACCATTTTTAAAATCATCTGCAAAGCTATATTGAAAATCAATTACAATCTTACCGGTTTTATCTATATATCCTTCTAATCCCTTTTCATTTTTAACTCTTGCAAGTCCTTCGTAAAAATAATCAGCATAATCATATTTGCAATCAATTACAAGCTCGCCATTTTCATTTATAAAACCATACAAAAGCCTAAAGCCATCATATTTACTAACAGCAGCATATCCATCTTTAAACTTGCTGCTAATTTTAACATCATAAAGTTCAAACTTTTTCTTAAAATCTTTCCCAAAGTATATTGCTTTTGGAGCAATGTTAACCAAAATATAATCGTCAACAACCTCGATCTCATTCTTAAATTGCGGTTTTAAAACAGTTTTTTCACCATTTAATGTTTTTACACCCCAAAGATTATGCTCTTTATATGCAAAATACTTTTGTCTTCCATAAAGTAAAGAGGACACAATTGATATTTCTTCATACTTTGCATTAATATTATTTTCTCCATCAAGATCAATACCCCATTTATATATTTTTGAGCCGTTAGTATCTTTATCCTCTTGCCAAAATGGCATATACAAAGGATATTTATTTTTTGCTTTTTCATATTGCTCAAAATAAGCAGAAGTGGCATTGTTATCAATAGGTGTTTTTACACCATTAGCATCAATAAAAAATATACTTGCTTCTTCTTCATCTTCATAATCGTCATAATTTCGTCGGATATTGTAATCATCAGAAGGACCTGCTACAAAACCGCCGTTTTTTGTTGAATAAAGATACTCATAATCTTGCTTGTGATCTTTATTATTCACGGGCTTAATGAGCACCTTGCCTGTTTTATTCATTACACCGGCAGTTTCATCTTCGTTTGTTTCAATAAATAAGATTAGTTTTTTAAATATAGGTTCAATAAATATACTAAGATAATAATTTGTAAGTTTTTTTCCTTTGTTATCTGCTAAATAGTAGCCTTTTTCATCTTTTATAATAACAAAATCTTTACTATAATATTCAATTGAAGCATTGGGTATTTCTAAAAGTTTTTTACCATTTAATGAGTATGCGACATAGGAATGAAATAATTCTGCATAATAACCACCTTCATCTTCTTCATCTTTATATACACTAAAATAAAGAGGTTTGATTACAATTTTTCCATCAGAATTTTTAACTCCTCTGTAAGCATGGTAATAATCTCTGGTCGAAAATATTTCATAATAATCTCCATATCTGCTTTCTTTTGCGAATGCATTATTTTGATTGAAGCAAAAGACTATAAGAACAACGCTTACAACAAACAGAAAAATTTTTTTCATAAATCCTCGCCAAGCATTTATTGCAAATATTATAAACATAATATTTGCAATAACACAAGAATTTAAGCCGTAAAAAACAAAAAAGGCGGCACCCAGATTCGAACTGGGGATAAAAGCTTTGCAGGCTTCTGCCTTACCACTTGGCCATGCCGCCATAAGGATTAACTCCATCTTTATAAATGTTATTAAAGACAAAAAATAATGTCAAGGTTAATTTGGATTAGCTAAGTTAATAAATTTATTATTTTTACCCAAACCTATTGAAATTAAATATTTACCCCGTATAATGATATAACAAGATAACTAATAATTTTTGAGGTAATAAAATGAAAGAAAATACACATCCTGATTACAAAAAAACCACAATTAAATGTGTTTGCGGAAATGAAATCGAAACAGGCTCCGTTGAAGAAAACATCACAGTTGAAATTTGTAACGCTTGCCATCCATTCTATACAGGCAACCAAAAGATTTTAGACTCTGAAGGAAGAGTTGAAAGATTCAAAAAACGTTACGAATCTAAAAAATAAGTTTGTAAACAAAATTACGCGGATACAAAACATGTTTTTAAAAGTTGTGTATCCGCCTTTTTGTAAGCTGATTAAGCAAAGAATAGCACAGGGGAGCAGAAAATGGCAGAAAGAAAATTGCAGGTTAATTTAATATCAAAGCCGGAAAATATCTTAAAAACTGTTTATACAGCCTGCAGAACATGCTACAGTGCAAAGCTCCCGATTGAGGTTTATGACGAGGCGCCTGACAATGAAAAAATGTTAACCCTTATAAAAAGAGTGATTTCATCAGGGCATTTTTCGACAATTGAACATATCCAATTATCTTTTGCCATATCAAATGTATCAAGAGCATGCACTCATCAGCTTGTGCGTCACAGACATATGAGCTTTTCTCAAAAATCTCAAAGGTATGTCAAAGAAAAAGGTGAATTTGATTATATAATTCCAAATTCAATTCAAAATAACCCAAAATTAAAAGAAAAATTTGAAAACTTTATAAAGGAAACTTCATCTCTTTATCAAGACTTTATAAATGAAGGAATCCCTGCTGAAGATGCCAGAAGTATTTTACCAAATGCAGCAGCAAGCTCACTTGTTGCAAGTTTGAATCTCAGAGAACTAATCCACCTTGCAAACTTGAGACTATGCACCAGAGCTCAGCTTGAAATAAGACAGATGGTAAAAGCTATGTGCGATGAAGTTATAAAAGAAGAGCCATGGCTCACTGAATATCTTGTTCCAAAATGCCAGAGATTAGGTTACTGTGATGAAGATAAATCATGCGGCAGACTTAAAACAAAAGAAGAACTATTGAAAACAGTATAAAGAAAGGATAAGCCCACAAAATGAAAGATATGCTGGATAAAATCCAAAAAATTGAACAACGCTACAATGAACTTGGTATTACCCTTTCTGACCCAAATGTTATTGCTGATTATGAAAAATTCAGAGACCTTTCAAAACAAAGAAAACAGATGGAAGAAACTGTTGCAACTTATAATGCCTATAAAGAATCAAGAGATGCCATAGCAGAGGCAAAAGAACTTCTCCATGGTGAAAAAGACCCCTCTATGAGAGAATTTTTAAATAATGAAATAATATCAAATGAAGCAAAAATTCTTGAGTATGAAGAAAGAATGAAGGTATTGTTACTGCCCAAAGACCCTATGGATGACAAAGATATTATGCTTGAAATAAGAGGCTCTGCAGGCGGTGATGAGGCAAATATTTTTGCAGGCGACCTTATGAGAATGTATATAAAATTTGCAAACAATAAAGGCTGGCAGACAAAGATTCTTTCTATAAATGAATGTGAAGCAGGCGGTGTTTCAGAAGTTGTTATTTCAGTTAAAGGCGGCGATGACATTTATTCACAGCTAAAATACGAAAGCGGCGTACACAGAGTTCAAAGGGTTCCGCAAACAGAATCGCAGGGAAGAGTTCATACATCTACTGCAACTGTTGCCGTTATGCCTGAAGTTGATGATGTTGAAGTAGAATTAAACCCAAATGACCTTGAAATCTCAACAGCTCGCTCAGGAGGCGCCGGCGGACAAAACGTAAACAAGGTGGAAACTGCAGTGCGCGTTGTACATAAACCAACAGGCTTAATGGTATTTTGTACAGAAGAACGTTCTCAATTGCAAAACAAAGAAAGAGCCCTTCAAATCATTAAAGCAAAGCTTTATGACATGGAAGTGCAAAAACAAATGCAGGAAGTAACAGATTTAAGACGTTCACAGGTTGGAACAGGTGACAGGTCAGAGCGCATCAGAACCTATAATTTCCCGCAAGGAAGGCTTACTGACCATAGGATTGGACAAAACCTTAATGTATGGACTGTTATTGAAGGCGAACTTGATGAATTAATCAAACTCCTTATGGAATATGACCAAAAATTAAAATTAGAAAAGCTCGCACAAGAGTAGCTTTTTAAAGCATTAAAACATAATTTAAAAAACCGCCTTTAGTTTGGCGGTTTTAATTTACTTATATATATTCGTATACACCCAATATGAAGCGTAAACTTTTTTAATATAATTTGCAGTTTCAGAATATGGCACATTTTCTACAAATTCATCAAAATCTTTATTAGTATTGTTTGAAAGCCATTTTTTAACAGAGCCCGGTCCTGAATTATATGCTAAAACACAAAGTGCTTCATTTCCATTAAATATCTCCATTAGATAAGCAAAATATTTAACTCCGAGAGAAATATTATATTCAGGTATAAACAGTTTGTTTGTATCATAAAGATTATAATCCATTGTTTTTGCAGTACCGGGCATCAATTGCATTAAACCCATAGCACCTGTTGAGCTTACAGCTTCATTATTAAAGAAACTCTCTTCTCTTATAAGAGATATCATTAAATATGGATTAATATTGTATTTTTCAGAATACTTGCTCACATATTCTCGATAATACAAAGGATAAGCAAATTTGTATTTTTGATTAGAAAGTGAAATATTTTTTGGATTTTTTATAATCTCATCTCTTGCAAGTAAAACAGAATATGCTCGCCTTCCGCTTCTTGCTGCAATCCAGCTATTTAATGTAGCATCATTTATTTTAAAATTTTGTATAACATCATAATCACCAAGTGTCACAAATTTATTCAATAATCTGTATTCCTTACCCGTAGATTCAAAGGCAAAGTCATCAAGAGAAAATTTATCTTTAATTTTCATTTTAGGATTGGTATTGAATGCAGATTTAGAACCTCTTAATATACTATTGGCTCTGAATGCATAATAAGAATTTGGAAAATTATAAACAATATTATGCAAAAGTGACCGTGCTATTTTTTTGCGATTCATTTTATAATGAATTTTTGCCGTCCAAAACATAATCTTTGGCTGCACATTATAATCAAAATAAACATTCGTATAAGCTTTTGAAAGCTTTAGTGCAGAATTATAATCTTTGTTTTTATAATCATTCCAAAAAACAAGCCATAAAGAATCCGGCGCTACAATAGAATTTGGATAAGCCTGGTATATTTTCTCATAATTCTTAATAGAAGAATCATAATCTACATATTTTGAATATAAAAATAAAGCTAAGGGATAGGAGCTTTTATTCTTTGCGGCTAAAACAAGGTTATACGCAGCTTGTTTTGAAGGCAGGTTTGATTTTCTAATATAAAGCCCCATAATATCAAGGATTTCTTTTTCAGCATCAGGAGATTGTTTGAAATCAAGACCAACGCCTTTTAGAACAACTGAAGACAACGTATCAATATTTGATAATTTGTCATAATTTTTCGTTAACAAAATCCATGATTTTTCAAATGACACATCAGTCAATATTTCTAAAGAGCGCGTGTAGTAACCATTTTCATATAAAGCATTAGCAATATATAATTTATCTGAATAAGAAAGCATATTATCTTCATAATTTTGCAGCAGATTAATGCAATCCAACGCAAAGCGTCCAAGAGGTGCATATTCAAGGTACTCAATAAAATATTCTTTTGCTTTAGTTTTATTGCCGGAATCATAATACAGTACACCGAGTTTATAAGCGGCAGCCTTTGAAAAATCGCTTTCCGGGTATTTTTCTACAAGTTTTCGAAGATATTTTTCAGCCTTTTTCCTATCACCCAGTTCAAACTCAGATAATGCCAGCTTCCAAATGCTTTCAGGAGCAACATCGGTGTTTTTGTATACTTTGGCAAATTTATGATATTTTTTAGCAGCAGTTTTATAATCCTTTAATTCCCAAGCACAGGTAGCCTGACGATACAAAGCCGGTCCAGAATAAGTTGATAAAAAAGAAATCTTCTTAAAATTATAATAAGCATTTTGATAGTCGGTTTTTTGATAAAATTCAAGCCCCTGCTTATAGATTTTACCTGTTTCAGCATCAGCAAAATTTAATACAACCTTCAAGATAAACAAAACAAAAAAGCCGGCAAATAATAAAAGCGCCAATAAAAATAAAAATTTCTCTTTTCTCATAGTAAAAAAAATTATAGCATAAATAAAAATTCGGGACTAAAACTTAACAATTGCATTAAAAAAGCGCCTTAATTAAAAAGCGCTCTTTTAGAAATTATTACAAGGTTCTAAATTAGAATAAAGCTGGTTTTTTAACAGGAGCAGCACCAGGAATTGCTTCCCAGTTTGCAGCCATGATTTTCTTGAATGATTTTAAAGCGGTATCTTCTAATTCACCAAGTTCTTCCGCATTAATGATAAGTTTTCTTAATGGAAGAAGAGCTCTTTGGTCGCGTAAAACACCAAGTGCTGCTGCAGCGCCGGCTCTTACTAAATCATTTTCAGAAGCATTTTCCATAACTTCAATTAAAGCAGGAACCGCTTTTGTATCACCAAGTTTTCCTAAAGAAGTAACGGCATAAATTCTTACATTCACCCATTCATCTTTTAACATTTTAATAATTTTTTCAACAGCTTTTTTATTGCCAATCTCACCCAAAGCACGTGTAGCATCACATCTTACGTTAACTTTTTGATGGTCTAAAGATTCAATTAAAGCATCTGTTGCGACATCGCCAATCTCAATTAAAGCATCAGTTGCAGTAATGCAAACCTGGGGATTTTCATCATTCAAAGCTTCAACAAGAGGTTCAACAACAATTTTACCGCCCAAACGACCAAGTGCACGGGCAGCACGAACGCGAACATCCACGTTTCTGTCTTCTCTTAAAGATTCAATCAAAGGAACAGTGGCTTTTGTATCGCCTAATTCGCCAAGTGCTCTTGCAGCATAAAGACGAACTGAGCCGTTTTTATCATTCTTTAAAACATCAATTAAAGGAGCTACAGCGCTGAAATCACCCATTTCTCCAAGGATTCTTGCAGCATTATAACGAACTTTTTCAGAATTAGAAGTCTGTAAGTCTTTGATTAATTCTTCAAAAGATTTTTTAGCCTGTTTTTTACGGTTGTTCACACTAATTGTCATTACTTAGTTTCCTCCAAATAACAATTTATCATTCCTATTAACTATAAAGTAGATTCACTTCCTATATCTTTAAAAACATTTTTTAAAAAATTATTGTTAAAATTTCTCTAATTGCTTTAAAAAGATTTACATTTATTTCTTCTCTTCTAAACCCAAAAGGGTAAAAAGAACACTTTATACAATAAATATAACATTTTTTTCACGGTTTGTCCTACATTATTTATATTACTTAACAAAAAATATCAATTGTTTTTTTAAATATAAGTAACAAATAGGAAATTCGTATAGTGAATACTTAACAAAACTTAATAAAAAGAATAAGCATAAAAACAACAGATGGCAAATATTTTTTATTGAGCAATGAAATTTTATCAAATTTGATATTAAAAAATTAACAAATTTAATAACAAAATATGCAATAAATTATTAAATATTATCTCTTGCAGCTTCTCTTTGTACCAAAAGACTGCTTGCCATTTCATCAGCATATTTGCAAGTTGTATCTAAAGCTTTGCATTGAACAGCACCCTGAAAACCAAGCCAGCCTAAAAATGTTAAAGCACCCGGCAAAAAGCTGTTTTCAGAAAACACTTTTGAAATCTTTGGATGTTTTAATAAAAACTCGGCATTTTTGGTATTTAATTTTTCAACACCTCGCCCTAATAAAGATTTATCCATTTTTTCAGAAGCTTTAGATATAGATTTATTTATTTTATCCACCGAAGGTTTAAATTTATTTTGTAAAAACTTACTGCCCTTAACAACTGCAGCAGAAGCACCAAATAACAATGCAGCTTTAGCGGTAAAATCTAAAATTCTTGCTGCAACAGGATGCTCTTTTCTGGATTTTTCAATCTTTTCAGAGGCATTTTCAATCCTGTCCACGCCTTTATCATATTTATCAAATAAAGCTAAAGTCCCACCGAATACACCTGCAGTTACAAGTGCGGTTTTCGTTTTATCAGAAAGACTGCCTTTTTGAAGCGCGCCGAATACAATGGGAACTATAGTAACAAATAACGATGGCAAAGCTTTTTCCAGCTTTCCTGCCACCGTCTTATCAGTCTTCTTTTGCGCATAGTCAATGCTTGTTAATACAATTTCATCATCAGTTAAATTTGCAATAGCTTTCCTTTTATCTTCAGCATTAAAGCTTTGCTTTCGAAGTACAAGCGCTGCTTGATTTTTAGGCGACCTTTTGCCCGACGGCGAATACATATTTATGCTGGTTACCGAATAATCGGAAAACATTTTTGCCTTTCAGATTAATAAACTGATTACTATATATTAATACACAAAAATAAAAAAAATTGCTACTAATTTTTTTAGATGATAAAATATTACTTAACAATTAATTATTTTTACTAGAAAGAAGCAGAAAACAAAGGTATTTATGGGCGAAAACTTTATTAAATTTGTAGATGTTACAAATAGAGACGGTGTACAAACTTCAAGATTAGGTTTAGCAAAACTTCAAAAAACAATCATTAATTTAATGCTTAATGATATGGGTATAAACCAATCAGAGTTTGGCTTTCCAACAACAGAGCATGAAAAAAATTACCTTAACGGGAACCTCATGCTTGTAGATAGAGGCGCCATAAATAAAACTAAATTATCAGGCTGGATGAGAGCCCTTGCATCTGATGTTAAAAAATCTTTCGAAAATATACCGAAACTTCAATATGTTAACCTGTCCCAATCTACATCAGACCAAATGATTAATGGAAAATATCAAGGCAAAAAATCAAAAGATGATATTTTGCAGCAAACACTTGAAGCTATCAATATGGCAATAGAATATGATGCCAAAATGATTGGCGTTAATGCAGAAGATGCCTCTCGTTCAGATTTAGATTACTTAATAAAATACGCAAATGAATGCAAAAGATACGGTGCAAAACGTTTCAGATACTGTGATACTCTTGGATATGACGACCCAAAAACCGCTTATGACAGAATTTATACACTTGCAAAAGAAACACAAATGGATATAGAAATGCACTTCCATAATGATTTAGGTATGGCAACAGCCTGTTCTGTTATGGGTGCAAAAGCAGCAATTGATGCAGGTGTTGATGCCTGGATTAATACTGCAATAAACGGTATGGGAGAACGCGCCGGAAATGCTGACCTTGTATCCTGCATTTTAGCAATATTAAAATCAAGCGGTTTTGCCGGAAAATATAAAATTGACCCGCAGATTGATATTACAAAAGCATGGAAACTTGCAAAATATACAGCATACGCTTTTGGCGTACCAATTCCAATAAATCAGGTAGCTGTAGGTGATAATGCTTTTGCCCATGAATCAGGAATCCACGCTGACGGTGCCCTTAAAGACAGAAGAAATTATGAGCTCTATGATTATGAAGAGCTCGGCAGGGGCGAACCCGAAATTATTGAAACAGGCAGAATGATAACAGTTGGCGAATATGCAGGTATTAAAGGGTTTAGAAACGTTTATGAAAACCTTGAGCTTGAATTTCAGGATGAAGATGAAGCAAGAAATATTCTTGAACTTGCCCGCTATGCAAACGTTCACACCCAAAAACCTTTGACTGACAGTGAACTAAAATTCATCTATTTCTACCCGGATGTTGCAGCAAAGATTATGACGGTAGAACCTTACTATATGCCTCAAGGCGCTCTTAAAGAACGTATGGAAAGACTTGAAGAAATTCAGGCACACAGGATTGTATAAAAAATGGAAAAAGTATCCAAAAAAGTATCCAAAAAAATATATATTGAAACTCTTGGCTGTCAAATGAATAAATCTGACACAGAAAGAATTTTAGGCATTTTATCTCACTATGGCTATATGCCCTCTGTTGAGGATGAAGCTGATTTTTTCATTGTAAATACTTGCTCCATCAGGAAATTATCAGAAGATAAAGCCTATTCAAAACTTGGCGTTTGGGGCAAGATGAAAAAGAAAAATCCTGATATAAAAATTGCAATAGCAGGCTGTGTTGCTCAGCAGGAAAAAGAAGGGCTTTTAAAAAAATTCCCATATCTTGATTTGGTTTTTGGAACACACAATATTTATGAACTTCCCGAATTAATTAAAGAACTTGAAACCCCTGCTGAAGATGGCTCAAGAAAAAGAATCTGCGCTATAAGGGATAAAGCGGTTCCTGAAAAAGATTTTAATATTATCCGCTCACATGGTGTAAATGCCTGGCTTCCTATCATGGAAGGATGTAATAATTTTTGCACATATTGCATTGTTCCATACACAAGAGGGCGCGAGCGCAGCCGTACTATAGAGACAATTTTAAATGAAGCTAAAAAAATTATTAAAGAAGGATATAAAGAAATAACCCTTCTTGGACAAAATGTTGACAGTTACGGAAAAGATTTAGATGGCAAGCCGACATTTGCGAAACTTTTAGCCGAACTTGATAAACTTGAAGGGGATTTCAGAATAAGATTTACAACCTCATACCCAACAGATATTACAGATGAAGTTATTGAAACCGTAAAAAATGCAGATAAAATCTGCGAATGTTTTCATATACCAATGCAAAGCGGGAATGACAGGGTATTAAAAGCCATGAACAGACGGTATAACAGGGCTCAATATTCTGAAATTGTAAATAAAATACGAACTCAAATTAAAGATGTTACAATAACCTCTGATTTTATTGCAGGTTTTCCGTCAGAATCTGAAGAAGAGTTTCAAGATACAATAAGTGCAATAAATGAACTCGGACTTGATTATTCCAATACTGCAGCTTATTCACCGCGCCCGAATACTCCTGCAGGAAAAATGGTTGATAAATTTATTCCAAATAATATTAAAAAAGACCGCCTTGCAAGGCTGAATAATACAGTTAAAGCTGCTTCAAAAAAATCAAATGAGGCTTCAGTCGGGAAAATTTATGAAATTTTAGTCGAAAAAATTAAAGAAGAAGATTCTAAAAACGGTTTAAAACGAATAGCAGAAGGCAGAAGCCGCAACAATAAAGTAGTGCATTTTGAATCAAAGACAGCAAAAGTCGGCGATTTTATAAACGTAAAAATTAAAGAAGCTCTTGTATGGTGCCTCAAGGGAGATGAAATTCCCACACAGTTTAAAAAAGACTGCACCGTAATTAAGGCAGCAAAACAATGAAGCTTGCGTTTAAAAAAGCAGCAAGAATTGTATCAGGTTTTATCATTCTTGTTTTGCTTCAATTTTTAAGTGAAAAAATAATTCATGCCCTCAGGCTAAATCTTCCGCCAACAATCCTTGGTATGATTATCTTTGCGCTATTATTAAATTTTAAAATTATACCAATTAGGCTTGTAAAAGATATTTGCACAATTGCAATATCTGTTCTGCCAGTACTTTTTGTACCGCTCCTTGTAGGGATTACGGTTCATTATCATTTAATCAAAAACGATTTAATAAGCATACTTGCAGTAATTATTTTAACCACATTTATTACAATGATTCTGACTGCAATTTTTGTAGATAAGGTTATGGAATGGACAGGCAAAAAAGCTCCCGAAAACAAACAAGATGTGCAAAATATCTTACCCGCAGCTGCTAAAGGAGATAAAATTAAATGCTAAGCGGTTTGTTTTCAAAATTTTTATATTTTAGCCTGACATTTGCAATATTTTACATTTGTAAATATTTCTGCCGCCTCCGCCCTTTAAAAAAACTCCCGCCAATCATTTTATCAGGCGCTGTAATAATTTTACTGTTAAAATTCTTTAATATTGATTTTAGTGAGTATAATTCAGGAGCAAAATATGTAACATATCTTTTAGGTCCTGCTACAATTGCACTTGCCTACCCTTTAATTAAAAATAAAGAAGTATTGCTGCAAAATAAACGCGCAATTTATTTTGGTTTTCTTTTTGCAGCATTTATTGCCATTATTTCAACAGCTATTTTGGGTAAATTTTTCCACACAAAATTATCCATAATTATTTCTATGCTTCCAAAATCAGTCACAACGCCAATTGCAGTTGAAATCTCAAAAACAATTGGCGGCATTCCGGAACTTACAGCCTGTGCTGTTATAATCACAGGAATCATAGGAGGGCTTTTTGCACGCAGACTGTTGAAACTTTTTAAAATAGATAACGACATAGCAATAGGTTTATCAGTAGGTGCAGCAGCCCATGTTATGGGTACATCATCCCTGGCTGAGCGCAAACAATTTAAACAGGTTGCAATTTCCACCGTCGCCCTCACCATAGTTGCCATCCTTACTGCCATCCTTGCCCCTGTCTTAATTAAACTGTATTTAAAACTGGCAGAGATAGTCACAATATTGCAAAACTAGTAAAGATAGTCATAATATGGTAACATCTATAGTAATAATGGCACTAGAAAATAAACTAAAAATTACAGAATCATGTAAGCTTGCTGAGGCAGAAGAGAGAATCAGCAAGCAAAAAGCGCTTGAACTTTTTCAAACAGGAAAAATAGACCAGCTTGAAGCAGGTAAATTTTCAAGCTTAGCAAAAATACACAAATTTCTATTTGGTGAAATATACGATTTTGCAGGAAAAATCAGAACGGTTAACATTGCAAAAGGAAATTTTCGTTTCGCCCCTGTTATATATTTAAAAGAGGCACTTGAAAACATTGATAAAATGCCACAGTCTACATATGATGAAATTGTTGAAAAATATATAGAAATAAATATCGCACATCCGTTTCGCGAAGGAAACGGACGCAGTGCAAGAATTTGGCTTGATTTAATTTTTAAAAAAGAATTAAATAAGGTAGTAGACTGGAGCAAAATTGATAAAGAAGATTATCTTTTTGCAATGGAAAGAAGCCCTATAAAAGCAACTGAAATTAAACTTTTGTTAAAAGATGCCCTCACAGATAAAACCGATGACAGAGAAATTTATATGAAAGGCATTGATGCAAGCTACGCATATGAAGGCTATACAGCATATAAAACCTGCGATATGGGAAACTGCTAAAAAATTAAACATTTGCCCCTACTTAAAAAATAGGCTATACTTTAATTTATGGATTATGATGAAAAAATTAAATTAAGAGTAAAAAGCTTACTTGTATCAAAACAGCTTGTAACAAGTGCCTTAATTGTACTTATTGGAGGTGTGGCAAGCTTATTTCTTATGGATGGTCATAATACGCCAAGAATTTTTCTAGCCATGCTTGGTATATTTTATATTGCAATCCTTGGAAAAGAGTTGTACAAAGTTGGAAAAGAGCTTAGAAAATATTTATATGACAACAAAGGAGACGAAAAATAATGGAAAATATATTAAGCAATATCATAGCTTGTCTTTCAGTTGCAGGTTTTGCAATTGGCGGATACTATCTTTGCAAAGGTCTTGCCCCTGTTGACGAAAAAGAATGGAAAAATGAGACACATTAGCCAGACTTTAAAAATTTCGATAAAGAATTGAAGAAAATTATTTTCAGAACTATTTTCAAAATTATTTAATAAAAAGCAAAAGACCTTGTAAAATACAAGGTCTTTTAATGTATTCAAAATTACTAAATTCAGAAAAACTCTATCTTCCAATCTTACAAGTTAATTCTTCTCTTGATTCTTCATAACCCGCTCTGCCCATTAGTGCATAAGTGTAGTTCTTAGCTTGTTCTACACCGGGCTGATTGAAAGTATTAATATTATAAAGTTCGCCTGCAATAGCAGTTTGAACTTCTAGCATATAGAATAACTGCGCTAAATAGTAAGCATTAACTTTAGGCATTGAAATTGTTAAGTTTGGACGTTTAAAATCAGCTAGAGCAACAGCTGTAGAATCAGCCTCCGCATTAATAAGCTCATTAATCGTCTTGCCGCCTAAGTAATTAACCCCAGTGCATTCAAAGATTTTTGGAATTTCAAGGTTTGTATCAAATTCTTCAACACGGATAAAGTTAATAATTTTATCGTGCTTGCCTTCATTGTATAGCTGAATTTGAGAGTGCTGGTCAGTTGCACCCAAAGCTTTAATAGGAGTAGGTCCAACATTTACCCTGTTGCCGTTTTTATCAACTTCTTTACCCAAAGATTCAGCCCATAATTGAACATACCAGTCTGAAACATATTTTAATCTGCTTGAATAAGGCATCATAACAGATAAATAATGACCTTTCTTTGTATCCATCAAATAATGAATTAAAGCGTTCTGAGCAGCAATATTTTTTGTGATATCGGTATTTTTCAAAGCTAAATCCATAACCTTTACACCTTGGATGATTTCATCAATATCAATACCCACAAGTGCAAAAGGAACAAGACCAACTGCTGAAAATACCGAAAATCTTCCGCCAACATCATCAGGCACAACAAAAGTTTTATAGCCTTCTTCATTTGCAATTTGTCTTAAGATACCTGATTGCTTATCTGTTGTTGCAACGATATTTTTTCTGTAGTCATCTCCTAAAAGTTTCTGCATTCTGTCTTTTATAATCATAAATTGAGACATGGTTTCAGCAGTAGAACCGGATTTTGTAATTACATTAACCAAAGTTCTTCTTAAATCAAGCATGTTTAAAAGTGCATTGATTTGGTCAGGGTCAATATTATCGAGGAAAAATATCCTTGGCATGTTACCTCTGTCTGAAGCAGAAAGTAAATTCCAATAAGGTTTTAAAAGCGCTTCAGTCACAGCAATACCGCCCAATGCTGAACCGCCTATACCAAGCACAAGAATGTTATCAAAACGTCCTTCAACCATTGCAGCATATTCTTTAACATACCAAACGGTTTCTTCATTGTAACCAAGGTTCATCCATTGAAGCCATTGTCCTTGCTTGTCTTTTCTTAAATTTAAATCCTTAATGATAGATTCAATCTTAGGGGCAAATTCACTAAATTCTCTTTCGATATCAAGCCCGTATTCGGCGCCGATTACATCTTGAGAAACATTTTTGTAATTAAGTTTAATCATCTTTTCCTCTAAATTACTAACACCTTTTATTTATAATTTTTATCCAAACACAATCTGTTGTAAATAGTTAAAGCTTTAATTCAAAAAATATTAGCCCCAATGAATCACAAAAAGAGGATATAAAAATACAAAAAAACTGTTATAAATAGCCATATGAAAAGTGTTGAAGAAAAAAATGAAGAGTTTGTCTTAAACATCCTGCACGATATAAAATCCCCAATTTTAAGCATAAAAATAGCCCTTGAAAATCTTGAAAATAAAGGGGCTGCCTCTTCACAAAATGAACTTCTAAGCGAAATTTACAAAGTAAACAGACACAATTTGGAGTATATAGAAAATTTAATGGAAAATTATTCTCTCAAAAAAGGTAAATATCAAATAAAAGAAGAATATTTTAACATTCTTAACATTATTAATGAAGAAATTTTTGCTCTAAAGCTTTTAATAATTGAAAAAAATATAAAACTAAATCTTGTGTGCTCAAACGAAGTTATAAATATAAATTCAGACAAACAAATGATAAGACAGGTTTTTTTAAATCTGCTTACAAATGCGGTAAAATATTCACCTAATTTTGAAGAAGTAAAAATAGAAGTTTCAAAAAATAAAAAATATGTTTCAATCTGCGTTACAAATACAGTTTTAAATTCAAATGCTGAAAAATCAACAGGCTTTGGACAGGGAATAATTAAAGATGCGCTTTTAAATTTAAACGGCAAAATTTCCCACACAAAAAATAAAAATAAAATCTGTTTTTATGTGGATTTACCTGTATAATCTAAAGATAAATCAGCAAAGTATACCAATCTCTAGCAACAAAATTTTCTCTTTAGTTTTATAACTTTTGTGAATGGTTTACGAATAAATAAGAATACAAATTTCAAAGGATACGATGCAAGAGCCCTTCAAGGCGTAGTTATGAGAAACGCCAAAGGTTTTAATGCCTCTAAAATTGCTTATGAAATGAGAGAAATTGGTGCAAAACACGGTTTTGACGTAGTGCTTGACAGTAAACTGGCAGGCAAAAAACCTTATACCGATATTTCCATATTAAAGAAAATTCAAAATTTCTTCACAGAAGAATATTCAGAATATATGCACCCTTGGATTCAGGATATTATGTATTTTACAAAAGGCAAAATGCTAATACGGCAAGATGAAGAAACAAACCACAAAGCATTCTGCCAAGTATTTGGAATAGCAAGGGAAAAGATACCATATAGAAAATTTATCTCGGGCGGAAATCTGTTTCTGCTGCAAGATGGAAATAAAGAAAAAATTCTTGTAGGGAAATCTGAAAAATATAAAAAAGCGGCGGCATTATTCCCTGATAAAGAAATAACAAGGCTGCCGCAGGCAGATTTTCACATAGATTTATTTGTAAGACCATTGAAAGATAATGTCATTATTGCAGCAGATGATGATATGACTTTAGCTATTTTAAAAAATGCCGAAAGCAAGCTGCAGCAGCTTATCTTGCAAGATGGAGAAGAAAATTTAAATAAGACATACGAGAATCTTTGCAAAATTATAAAAAATATGCAAACGGCACGTAAATCTGGAAATTTTGCAGATACTAGCGATGTAATTTTAACATTGGAAAATAATAATTATAAAGTTGTAAGAGTTCCAGGCAGAATCTACCATGACGGGGTTTCACGTCACAATCCCATGGGTACCTATATACACAAACTAAACTTTATAAATGCAGTTGCTGCTACGGATAAAAATGGCGAAATAGTTTATATCTCAAATAAAACCAACCTTCAGGACGAACTTGGCTTGACACCCAAACTTGCAAAGGAACTTGGTCTTGATTTTGAAGACAAATTCAAAGAATCCGTAAAAAACTACATTAAACCTGATAACGTTTATTTTATTGAAGGCGGAAGCGGAAAAGACCCCAAAATCTGCGATAATATTGCACAAATTCTGGAAGAAACCCATGGCGGAATCCACTGTCTTTGTGCAGAAATCCCAAAATAATTATGCATTTCCTGCAAACTATATATTCCCTAAATCCGCAATCTCCATCTTATGGGAAATTTCAGCAATAACTCTGGATACTTCAAATCCAGAAACAATAACTTCAAGAAGCAATTGGGAATTTATCAGGACAGTTTCAGTATATTCCATTGAATCCATATCTAAAATTTCAAATTCAATAAAATCTTCTCCGACATATTTAAGTTTGCCAAACTGAGCATCTGTAGCCCATCTTAAAAAAACAACCGCTTTTTCCAAAGCTTTTAATTTTTGTATCATCCTCATAATATATATGATATTATTTTTTTTATGAAAGTCAATTTTAAATTGAATGAGGCAGGGAATATGACTTTAAAAGAGCATTTAGATACAAAAAATATTTATGAAGCAGTTTACAATTTAATTGAAATTGCAAATACAAATCTGCCGCCATGGGTTTATAATAAACTTTCAAATTTTAATTGCGATTACAAAGATAAAATTTTAAAAAATGCTTATTTGGCTCAAAGCAAGAAAAGACCATTGTGTCAAGATACAGGACAGGTTGTAATCTTTATAGAGCTTGGTCAAAACATAATTCTTGAGGGTGAATATATTGAAAACGCCATAAATAAAGCTGTTGCAGATTGCTATCGTGATAAATTTTACAGAAAATCAACAGTATCTGATGCCCTGAATGATAGAACTAATAAGGGAGACAACACTCCGGCTTTAATTCACACAAAAATTGTTGAGGGGTCTGAAATATCTATCCTTGTTGGCATTAAAGGGGGCGGGGCAGAAAACATGACCCGTTTAAAGATGTTTAACCCAACGGCAGAATACCAAGAAATACTTGATTTTGCTAAACAATGCGCCATTGATGCAGGTGAAAATGCCTGCCCGCCAATGTGTATAGGGATAGGCGCGGGCGGATGTGCCGAAACTGCTGCTTTCTTAGCGAAAAAAGCATTATTTACGGGAAAATCAGTAGAGGTTGACATTGAAAATGTTTTTGAAACCCGGATTTTAACTGCCCCGACTCACATTGCGTGCCTTCCTGTATGTGTAAACATAAGCTGCCACTCGTTTAGAGCAGCTTCTGCAAAAATTAAAAACGGTGAAATCCGCTATATAAGTGAAGTTCAAAAATTCAGCGATGTTAAAATAGCCTCAAATGCCCGCGAAATAAGAACAGATGACCTATCTGCATTGCAAAATTTAAAAGATGGCGAAGAGATTTTACTTACAGGAAAAATCATAACAGCACGCGATGCTGCGCATAAAAAATTAGCCGATATGATAGAAGCCGGCTATAAAAACCCAAACGCTGAAAATACCTGCTATGACAAGATTTTACCCGTTGATTTAAATAATAAAATCATATTTTACGCAGGTCCCTGCCCTGCTTCACGCGAAGAAATCATCGGACCGATTGGTCCCACAACATCAAAACGCATGGATAAATTTGCCCCTCTATTATATAAAAATGGAGTCATAGCTACAATTGGCAAGGGTGACAGAGCAATCAATGGCTTGAATAAGCTTTATTTTAAAGCAAACGGCGGCATAGCATGTGTATTACAGGCTTGTATCAAGGATTGCACACTAATTTGTTTTGAAGAACTGGGCACAGAGGCAATTTACGAACTTACCGTTGAAAAACTACCTCTAAAAACCATATGGCTCTAGCACTTCACGCAATCTGCAACAAATTTGCCAAGCAAACATTGACAGTAATTTTTGCTTGAGGTAATATCTTCTATGTTGAGACAGGTTGGCTGTGTCTAAATACCATATTAAATGGTTACAGTCCCTAAAAACCTTAGAAAGGAAAAACGACAAAATGTATGCTATAGTTGAAACAGGCGGAAAACAATACAAGCTTGAAGAAGGCAGATATGTTGATATTGAGCTTTTAGACGCCAAAGAAAACGATAAAGTTACTTTTGATAAGATTGTTATGCTTGTTAACGGTAAAAAATCAAAGGTTGGTCAACCTTACGTAGAGGGTGCTTTAGTAGAAGGCTCTATCGTAAAAAATGACAAAGCAAAAAAGATTATTGTTTTTAAACAACGTCCTAAAAAAGGATACAGAAAAAAACAAGGTCACAGACAACAATACAGCCGTGTTATGATTAACAAAATTAATACAAAAGCCGGCAAAAAAGCACAAGATGAAGCAGGAGAAGAATAATGGCACATAAGAAAGGTGTAGGTTCGTCCAAGAACGGAAGAGATTCAGAAGCACAGAGATTAGGTGTCAAAAAATTTGGCAACGAAAATGTGTTAGCTGGCAATATACTTGTTAGACAAAGAGGAACAAAATTCCACCCTGGTAAAAACGTAGGTATCGGTAAAGACGATACTTTGTATGCTCTAATTGACGGCGTGGTTAAGTTTGAGCCTCACAGACGCGATAGAAAACAAGTAAGCGTATACGCAAAATAAATTGTAGACAATTAATCTTTATTCTGATAGAATAAAAAAGCAAATTGAAAATTGAATTAAAATTTTAATGGATGAGGGCAAAAGCTCACTGGCTTAGCAGGTGTAAAACCTGCGATATATTTAAATTGCAGCCAGAAGGCATGCACTCAACCATATAAAAAGACTTATAATGGATGGGGGCGTAGCTCAGCTGGTTAGAGTGCATGCCTGTCACGCATGAGGTCGCGGGTTCGATACCCGTCGTCCCCGCCATTATTAAATATTAAGAGGGTTTTAAAGCCCTCTTTTTTAATGCATTTTATACGAACATATTACACAAATACTTATTAAACAAAGGTTTACCCCCCATCACAACCAATCACATTCTGAAAGGTTTTTATGAAAAATATAGCAAAAATTTTATTTATATTAATTACTTTAATCTTTATAGGAGGTACCCCAATATTGGCAGAGGATTTAACTCATAACAATAACGGAATGAATATTTAATCTATGCAAAAGAAGTTGCTGAAATATCAGTAAAAAGTGAGAAAGACGTCATTTCAATATACCCAATGTTAATAATTAAAGATAACACACAAGTAAGAATCTTGGAAATATACAGAAACGATGATGCCTACAAAAGACATATTGCATCACCTCACTTTAAAAAATATAAAGAATCAACGCTGCATATGGTGAAAAACCTTAATTTAATTGATACATACCAACTTTGCCCAGATAATTTCAATAAAATATTTAAAAAATAAACTACTACTTATATTGTTTGTATTTTTCTATGCGTTTCAAATATAAATACCAGACAAACAATTGGGATTAACCGTTTAAAAATAATATTTACTTTACAAAAGTTAATATATTTAACACTTTTTTCAAAAAAATATCCTTTATTACTACAAGAGAGTATATAAAAAATATAGAAAATGGATAGAAAATGAATGTTAACTTAAAGCTGGGTTCGCATTTAATTAAAGATATTTTACAAAACACAAATACAAATGAAAGCCTGGCATATGCAAGCAATGATGAGGATAAAAAAGAGGCAGCACTTGCTTATGCAAAAGATACCATTAAAGCAATAGAAAAAGATTACAATAAAAACAATGACACCCTAAATAGAGGCGTTTTAAATGCAGCTGAACTAAATGGCATATCAAAATATGAAGATGAACTTGCAGAGCTCAATTTAGATGACAACGAGGGGCTCACAAAAGAAGAATTGGCAAGTTATATCCTTGCAGCAGACGGATTAGCACGCCTTAAGGATGCTACGTATGCAGGATGGGAATTTTTGCCCGGGGCGGATATAACAGAAGAAGACCTAAAAATAAGCATATATGAGGCAAGCATTACTGATGGAGTAATTGATGATAAAAATTTATTTGCCCTTGAAAAAATGAACACAAAAGACCTCAAAGAAGCTGCTCAGGAAATATACGATGCCAATTTCAAAAATAAATGTAACGGTTTTGTATCATTTTTAAAAATGTTATTTATTCATTAAGGTTCAGATTATATTCTTTATCTGATACTTCTTCCAGCCATTCTGTTGAACCGCCGTCTGATGGCACTTCAATAGCAAGATGAGAAAACCAGGAATCAGATACTGCACCATGCCAGTGCTTCACTTCGGCTGGAATATTTACAACATCCCCCGGTTTTAATTCTTGCACAGGTTTTCCCCACTCTTGGTAGTATCCCCTGCCCTGCACTGCAATCAATATCTGTCCGCCTTTATGATGTATATGCCAATTATTTCTGCAGCCGGGTTCAAAAGTTACATTAGCAATACTGATTTGGTCTTTAGAAAGCATTTCAAGATAACTTTGTCCTTTAAAATACTTTTCATAGGCAGTATTAGGTTCACCTGCAAGAAAAATTTCAGCCTTAGGCGCACTTGCAAGGGTTAAAATTTCCTTTATCAGCTTATCGTTAAGCCCCGTATTTTTACCCATTTGTATATGTGCGTTTAATTGAGGTTCAACTCCATTTATTGAAGCAAGTGCAGATATTGTTGCAATTTCCCTTTCCTGATTTGTTAAAACACCGCGTGCAAAAATATCTGCAAAAAGATGCTCTTTTAAAAATTGGTCAATCGCAGGGGCAAAATCAAATAATTCACCACTCACATGGTCTCCTGTAAGTTCTACCTGTACTTTATCGCCATACGCAAATTTATCAGCATTCTTTGGCAAAACTTTGCCTTCTTCACCATTTTTATCATTTTTATTCTTTCTTGAATCGACAACTTTCATAAAAGTGCTAATTGCATTTAAACTCCTTGGAAAACCACAATAGGCATACATTTGAACTAAAATTTCCTTAATTTCATTTACGGTTAGCCCATTATCTAAACCTGTATTTAAAGCTTTTTCAAGCTTTGGCAGGTCGCCTGCTGCTGTATAAGATGAAATTTTTACAATACTTTTTTCTTTTGCATTTAAATTATCTGCTGCCATAGAGTATCCTCCGGTTAAAAAACTAAAAAACATAAATAAGGCTAATATTTTTTTCAACATTAATTATTTCCTTTTTGTATATTAATATTTTTAAATTATAAATTCTTGAGCCCGCTCTAAGTCAAGAGTTAAAATAAAAAATGTATTAAATCCGAATTTTAAGCTTTCTTTGCAGGGCTATTCATAACAACTAATCCAACACCTAAAAGAATTAATATCACACCAAAAACTATTCTTGCATTTAAGGTTTCATTAAATATTACAATTCCGATAAATAATGCCGTTAAAGGTTCAAAAGAACCCAAAAGAGCAGTTTTGGTGGAACCGATAAGTTTAATAGCATAGGTTATGGTTTCAATAGATAAAATAGTGGGGATTACAGCAAGTGCTGCTGCGCATAACCATAAAAAGGGGCTGCTTAAAATCTGCAACTCTGTGCAAAATTTTAAATTATAAATATACACTAAAAGACCAAACAGCATGACATAGAAGGATAACAAATTAGGTTTTATATGCCTTAAAGACTTAATTTTTTGCACCCCTACCATATAAAGAGCATAACAAAATGAAGAAACAAGAACAAAAAACACGCCATTTAAATTAATGCGCAAAGCGCTGTCATATTTGCATAAAAGTACAATGCCAAGGCTGGTTAAGATTAAGGAAAATATCAAAGTTTTATTTACTTTTTCTCCAAAAAAAATCCCCATAATAAGTGCAACAATAACAGGATATGTGAATAAAATTGTACAAGCAATCCCCGCATCAATCAGTTTAAACCCCTCAAATAAAAGCAGGGAGGAAAGCGAAAACAAAATTCCAAGAAAAAATAACGGCAAAACTGCCTCTTTTTTAACTTTAAAAGAAGTTTTCTTTACAAATTTTAACCACAAACCATAAATTAATACTGCGAAAAGATACCTGTAAAATAGTACAGAATTTACACCAATACCGCCTGCATATAAAGGAAGAGCAAATAAAGGATTAGTCCCGTAACTTATTGCGGCAATAATGCCATATGCCAATCCCATATTGCGTTTCTTCATAACAAAACCATAATAGTAAATACATTATAAATGTCAATTCATCACCTTAAGCAGTAAAAAGGCTGCCTTAAATATCGGCAGCCTTTTTGTATTCTTATAAAATTTAACAAAGTTCAGCGTCTTTTAGCCCGAATTGTTCAAGAGAATTTTCTTTTGCTTGGATACAAATATATTCAAAAGATGTATTTCCAGTATTTTCCAGAGTTCTTATAGCATTTGGCGCAATTTTTAAAATACTGCCTTCTTTAACATTAACCTTTTCTTTATCAACAGTAATAATCCCTTCACCCTTTAAAACAATATAAATCTCTTCATTTTGAATATGTTGATGATTAAATGGAAGCTTAAAACCTATGGGTACAACATTTACGGATATCTCACATCCTGTCAAATTAAGCGTATCATGCAAAAATATTTTACCGTTTTCTAAATTAATAATTTCAGCAATTTTACCGATTTCTGTTTTTTTGTAATTTGTCATTTCAGTCTCCTTTTTTAGTTTGATATCTAACTATTTATTTAAAAAAATACGTTTTTAAACATTAAGCTTCAAATTTTTAAACCTGCAAAGTTATCCTTTAAGCATCTTTTCAAGTAATAAATCAAGCGCTAAAGCCTCAGTATCAGAAAGATTTTTATATAGCATATCATTCAAATCCTTAGAAATTTGATTGAATATTTCTCTGAAATTTTCTCCTTTTTCAGTTAGGACAATATATGTAACACGATTATCCTCAGTAGACTTTTCCCGTTTTACAAAACCTGTTTTTTCCAATTTATTTACAAGGACACTAACAGTTGCTTTTGTCCTGTGGATTTGAGATGAAATCTCTTTCATGGTTATCCTGTTTTTGGTATATAGAGCTGCTAAAATATCTCCATGGCTTGGAGAAAAATCCATTATACCGTTAGCTTTAAGACTTTCCACTATAAACCTGCTGCCAGATTCATGCAGCTTTGAAATTAAAGACAATGCTTTTCCCATAGAAATTATTATAGTTAGATATCAAACCATTGTCAAGAACAACTTTTCAAATTACCTTAACGTACTTATTTACTAAAATCCATACGGTTTTACTTCAACAAACTTCTAATTGAAGTTATTATTTTAATAATAATGCCTTGAAATAACGTCTGATTATCATAAAAGATAACTCTTGCACCAATTTTTGGCAGTTTCATTTTTAATGTAAAGTTTGAATCGCGAAAATCAGCACACCCGCCGATAAATTTAATTTTACCAAAACTTTTTAGGCTGGATTTTCTAAAATCTGCATTACCGCTAATTTTTACAACATCTTCAAGTAATTTTTCTTCATTAATACCCAGGCTGCCATAAGTTATAGTTTCAGAAGGCTGTCTGTATTCTGAAAGTCCGCAAGTGCCATCTCTATACATAAAAACGCCAATATCAAAATAATCAAAGATTTCTCTTATATCGTTTTCTTTTATAGCATCAGCTAAATCGGATTTAATTTCTTTAATTTCTTCACTTTCACCGATTTCTTCAGTTTCTACAGCTTTTTTAGGCTCTTCAATTTCTTGAACCGCGCCAAGTTCATTAATATCTTGGGTTTTTTGAAGTTTTTTAGCTTCTTCGAGATTTTTATCAATAACGGGGTGTACAGAATATGATTTTTCAACAATAGGAGAGGACATATTGGGGTTTTTATTTATATGTTCTTTAACTTTTGCATTTTCTTCAATATTTTCTTCGCTTTTGTTTTCTGTGTTTTCTTCTTTATTTTTTTCTTCAATATCAGCTTCTGCTACCGTAACCGGGGCAGTTACATTATTTTCTTCATTTTTATCAAACTCGTTTTGCATATATAATCATAACCCTTTTTTATACAAGTATAATATATCACCATAAAACCAAAAAATAAAAATAATTGATAGAAATATTAAAAGTTTGTAAAAATTTTTATATCAGCTTAGTTTTTACAGCATTAAATATATTTTGAGGCGTCTGTTCCTTGTTAATAATAACGGAATTATATATTTCAGGATTTGGAGACCACGGTTTAAGCGTAATTTGTTCATAAAATACTGCTATGGTCGGAGTTTGAATAGCGCAACCTAAATGCATTGTCCCCGTATCAACACTGACTAAACATTTTGCATTTTTTATAACATTTGCAAGCTCATAAATTGTTGTCTTACCTACAGTATTAATATAGCTTGCTCCGGCAGAATCTAAATCTGCTGCATACTTTTCAGATAGTGCACCGGCACCCACTAAAACTGGTTTATATTCCGTGTTATTTATAAGTTTAATTAAATCAATAGCTGTATCTATAGGCATATCCTTCGGTGGATTTTTACTTATAGCACATATAACAATATAATTATCAGGCAAATTTAATCTTTTTTTAAGCTCATCAAATATATCACCAGAGATATTGCAGCGCATAGGAAAATTCGCAATACTCTTGCTGGTAAGAATACTGAGCATATTACAATGTCTTTTTTGCATTGATATATCCTGCGCATTTTCATTAGGATTTATTACATATTGTGACCCTAAAAGTTTTGCAATTAAGCTATTTCTTAGATTTTTATAAGTAATAAAAGATGCAAAAATATTCTTATATTTAAATTCTCTAACGAATCTTAACAACCCCAAAAAACCTTTATGCTTAGATTTTTTATCATAAATAATAACATCATCCACACAATCTTGATATTTGGCAGCGTCATAAAAAGGCTTGTTTACCACAAAAACAACTTTTGAATCAGGATAAATTGCCTTTATATTTTGACACAATGGATTACATAATAAAACATCGCCAAAAAAGGCTGTATTAAATACCAAAAAAACCTTTTCACAGTTGTATGGTTCATTTTTAGTAAAGAACTTAATTCCAAATAAATAATATTCCTTCCTGTCGGTATATATTTTTACTCTTGATAACAGGCACTTCTTTTTGGTAATTTGAAGCGGAGGCAGCTCTAAAGAATGGGTTTTAGCATACGCAAAAACTTTTTCCATTGAACTTATTTGATTTTGAATTTTTGCTATTGTGTGCTTGGATTTTATAGTTGAATTAGGATTTGAAAAATAATAATATTTACTATTTGCAACCGTTATTAGGCTTTTTGCTTTATGTAAAACCTTAATTAAATATTCAGGGTCTTCATAAAAAACTTCTTCTTCAAAGAAAATACCGTCCAATAATGATTTTTTAAAAAGTTTTCCCCAAACTTGCCAATATCCCGGCACTTTTGCAATTTTTATAATATCTTGAAAATTATCGCAGAAAATTTCTTCTTTAAAATCATAGTAAGTTTTAAATTTGCCATTGTTTTTTATGCGAACAGCAGATGTTAAGGCTATATCGGCATCATACTTAATTATAGTATTATATGCTTTCTCACAATAATCTAAATCAACCCAGTCATCACTGTCTGCAAACATAATAAAATCTGAACTTGCAATCTTTAAAGCATTATTTCTTGCAGCTCCCTGTTTTTGATTTCGCTGAGTTATAATCTTTATTCTGGAATCTTTTTTACAATAGTCTTCCAAAATATTTGGTGTTGAATCTGTTGAGCCGTCATCAACAACGATTATCTCCATATCGCTAAATGTTTGGCAAATAAAAGAATCTAAACACCTGCTAATATATCTTTCATCATTATAAGCAGGAATAATAACACTGATTTTAGGCATTATTATCTCCTAATTTCTTTGAAAAAACAGGTATTAAATCAAATAAATAAGCAGTCTCGATATTTCGATACTCCTTTATTTTTAATACAGGAATATTTAAAAGATATTTTATACGTCTTGTTATAATCTCACTCTTCTTTGGTATTTCAAGATTATTTTGCTTGAAAAACTCCAGCAGATATTTTTTTGCATTGTATGAATCATCCTGTTTCTTTATACTGGGTTTTTTCTTAACAATTGAAGCATTGTTTACCCTGTAATAATAATTTGTCCCTGGAACAGTTACCATACTACCGCATTTTTTAATAGCCTCAGGAAGCCATAATACATCTTCAAAAAAAACTCCGCTCTTAAATTTATGCCCGACAATTTTTTCAGCTCTGTAGAGCTTATTCCAAACATAGCAGCAAACAGGAATTCTTGAAGCCTTAATTTTATCTTCCAATAAAGTAAATATTTTTTCTTCCGCATAATGTACTCTGTATTTTTGAGTATATTTTCTCTTTCTTATTATGGTTGCAGCCGCAATATCACTATTGCTACGTTCAATAGTATTGTATAATTGCTCAATATAATTCTCATCCACCCAATCGTCAGAATCAATAAAAGATATATATTTACCCTTTGCTATTTCAAGCCCTGAATTTCTGGCACAAGAATTTCCCTGATTTTTCTGATTAATCACTCTGATTCTATCATCCCTTTTGGAAAATTCCTCAATAATCTCAAATGTATTATCAATAGAACCATCGTTTATTACTATTATTTCAATCTCTTTAAAAGTTTGCTTCACTAAGGATAACAAACAATCATAAATATATTTTTCAACATTATAAGCAGGAACTATTATTGAAACTTTAGGATTTTCCATACTGTTTTTAACGCAGTATTTCTCAATTTCAGCATATTTATTATTACCTTTTTTTTGGTTATTTTTAACAAAATCAATATGCATTAAACCCTTGCCTTATTCTAAATAATTTTATTATTTCAAGCTAATAATAACATAAAAAATTTAAAGAAAAAAATTAAAGTTAAGCCTGCCTAAATCTTTCTTTCAACATAGATTCAATAAATATTCCACTCTTTGTTTTGGCTAAACCGGCTTCAGAACTTTCTTTTAAACGATTTGACATTAAATCGCCCGTTTCTTTCATAGCATCCACAATATCATCAATTGGAATCTTAGATTTAACCCCAAAAAGCGATAATTCAGCTGCAGTTAAAGCATGCATTCCCATAAAGATATTTCTTTTAACACAGGGTACTTCAACAAGTCCTGCCACAGGGTCGCAAGTTAAACCCAAAATATTCTTTAAACTAAGAGCAGCAGCATTTAAAATCTGTTCATTTGAGCCGCCCATAATATAGCAGGCAGCACCTGCCGCCATAGCGGCACCAACACCGCACTCTGCCTGACACCCTGCAACAGCTCCTGCAAGAGCCATCTTGTATGAAACAATCTCACCTATAGTTCCTGCTGTAATTAAAGCATTAATAAGTTTTTCATTATCCAGGTTTAATTCTTCACTAAGCGCATATAAAACACCGGGAACTATACCGCAGGACCCTGCTGTAGGACAGGCAGCAATTTTCCCCATTCTTGCATTTTCTTCAATAATGCTAAATGTATAAAGCATCAGTTTTTTTTGAACAGAGGAAAGAGTTGAAAAACGACCTTCTTTTATATTAAATTCATTACCATTGGTAGCTTTTTGAAGATATCCGCATTCCATTTCCTCTAAAGCATTTTTAACAATTCCTGTATTTTCCCCCGAAAGCCCGCTTTTAGAAAGTTCATTTGAATTTAACCCGTTAGATACAGCCTCTTTCATTGTATTTAAAATATTTAAAACCCTGCTTCTAAATTCAGCGACAGAAATTTCCAAAAATTCAGCTTCTCTTATCTGAATAAAAGCATAGATTTCAGTTTCAACACCCTCTTTTTTCAAAGAGCTCTCGTGAATTTCATCAATAGCCTGCAATAATTCTTCAAACGTTTTTATATTCATTTATGCAATCTTTTCCAGTTTTCTAATAAAATACATATCATTAATTTCAGATAATTTTTGCATAGTATATTCTGAAACCTCATTATCCAAGGCTATTCCCATTGAAGCAACCTGCCCCTTAGCATTTCTGTCGCAGTGCATGGAGGCTATATTTACATTTTGATTTTGAATAAGATTTGCCACTCTGTAAACCACTCCGGGTGCATCTTTATAAATTAAAACAAGAGTAACATAATCGCCTCTTAAATCAAATTTATACCCGTTAATTTTATTAATGCAAATTTCCCCGGCCCCCAAGGAACTTCCTGAAACGCTAACCTTTTTATTTTCAGCGCCAAATTCTATATCAACACCATTTGGATGAATATTTACATCTTCTTTGTGCGTAAATTTAAAATCAATTTTCTTATCTTTTGCAATATTGATTGCATTTTTAATTAAAGGATTATCGGGATAAAAACCCATAACTCCCCCAAGCAGGGCAAGCTCTGTCCCATGTCCAAACCCCGTTTTTGCAAAAGAATTGTATAAAGTAAATTCTACCTTTTCTATATTGCAGCCAAAGATTCTCCCTGCCATCAAACCTATCCTGCAAGCTCCTGCTGTATGAGAACTGGATGGTCCTATCATTGAAGGACCGATTATATCAAGAAGAGTTTTATTTTTATTCATAAAGTTTACGATTTTTCTCTAACAATGCAGTATTTTACCACCAAAATACACCTTACAGTAATAATATAATAAGGCGATTTAAAAAAAATTAACTTTATTTTAATTTTATAGTAGTATTAATAAATAATAAAAGGGAACCAAGAATGAAAAAACTTTTAACTACAATATTTTTTACATTTTTATTTATGATGGGAGTAACTATGAGCGAAGCTAAAAATTCAATTGACCCTAATGCAGCAAACTATACAAAAGTACGTGCAGCGCACATTCTGGTTGAAACCAAATCTCAAGCCCAAGGTTTAAAAAACAGAATTGAAGGCGGAGAAGAATTTGGCGCAATGGCAAAACAATTCTCTAAATGTCCTTCAGGTCAAAGAGGGGGAGATTTAGGATACTTTGGGCGCGGTCAAATGGTGCCTGAATTTGAAACCGCAGCTTTTAATCTGCCAAAAGGCGAATTATCAGAACCTGTCCAAACTGATTTCGGCTGGCACATAATTAAAGTTACCGATAAGATATAGTATAAAAAATTCCATAATTATTTCCTTATCTTATTTATAAAAACTCTTTTAAAAGACTGTTTTAAATTTTCAAACCATAATTTGAAGCAGTCTTTTTGTAATTAATCTTAAATTAGTCCCGGATTTAATAAAGCGGATGTGTCTTCTCATTGTTGTTTACCTCGTGATACTGTTGTATGCCCCGTTTTTAAATAATCTCCATATAAATTATTTATGTTTTAAAATACGGCACAGTTTATTCAAACCTTTATAAAAAAATAAAGCAAATTTACAAAACTTAAAAATTAAATAGCAAGAATAATTTCAAAATCTTCTATTAAAGGCTTTAAAATATTATATTATCCGCCCCTCTAAAACTTTAATTTTGCTATAATACTTCTATGTTTTTAATTATTTTTGCGACCGTCTTAAGAGTATTTTCAAACTCATTTTTAAATGCAGCACAAAAAAGCTTATCTAAAAGCTTTTCGCCATTAAATACAAATTTTAAAACCTATTTTCTTTTAAGTATATTTTGCGCACCAATATTTTTGATTTTCTATGCCGGCATTTCACCCGAAACAATTCTCTGGGCATTTATCGGCGGATTTTTTGGCGCCCTTGGAAATGCATTTTTAATTTTTGCCTTAAAATACGGTGAACTTTCAATTTTAGGACCCATAAATTCATATAAGGCAATCATTGGTCTTATTTTTGGCATAATTTTAATAAAGGAAATACCCTCTGCCGGAGCAATCTTTGGAATATTATTAATATTATTTGGAACATATTTTATTTTTGAAACAACAGGAGAAAATTTTAACTTTTCCCTTCTTAAAAGGAAAGATATTCAATTTAGATTCTTGGCTCTTATTTTTAGCGCAATAGAAGCAGTATTTATAAAAAAGGTCATACTTTTATCTGATATTATGTGCTCATTTTTATTATGGGTAATTTTTGGTTTTGTATTTTCATTTTTAATCTTAAAAATAAAGCACAACAAGGCATTTAATGCTAAAAATTTAAAACATGAGCTTTTACCCTTTATACCCTTGGCTTTTCTTGTCTTTGTGATGCAATTTTCAACAAATTTTGTCTTTGAAAAAATACCGGTAGCCCCGGCTCTTTCTCTATTTCAATTATCAAATCTTATAAATGTATTCTTAGGGTGGAAATTATTCAATGAAAAACATTTGTTGAAAAAAATAATCGGCTCAATCATAATGATTATAGGTTCAATAGTGATAATTTTTAACAGCAGATGAAAAAATATAAAACAGGAGAATGTTACAGCGAATTTTGCATAAAAAATGAAATTTCTGTTATGAATTTCAGCAAAAATTGTGCTGATATTTTTATTTTAAAAAAATCTCCTGATAAAAATTTAATTGATAAAATTACCAATACAAACCCGTTTTTTCAGATATACACAAAAAATAATATTATATTTCTTCTATTACAATTTGAAAACCTTGACTGGATAGATATCCCATATATTCATAAAGGCAAAATGCCTGATATTATCAAAGATGAAACTTTGGGATATTTATGTAAAATATTTTTTATAGATACTGTCACAGGAAAAGTTCTTGCAAAAAGGCACTCATGTTTTTCAAACGGTTTATCCAAGGCATTTTATTATGCACTTTTGGAGCAAAAAAATCATCTGCCAAAAAATATTTTAGAAAAAATCAATTCAATTAGAGCAAGCTTTCACCCAAATGAAATTGCAAGACTTTCTTTAGGAAAATAAAGTTATTTTTAAAACCATTAAAATAGTAAAAACCGCACAATAAAGTGCATTCAATCTTCCAGCATATATTAAAAAATCTAGAGTTTGATTAAATTATTGACAATATAATCAAGTATGGTATAATGAAAATATGGAACATTGAAATTTAAACACAGGGTTAAAAGAATACTCTTTTCTAAGGAAACTAGCCGACAATTATCTTTGGACTTCGGGTTAGTTCCCGAATAGAAAGGGGGCCAGTATGGATAATTTAAGTTTATTCCTAATTTTCTTAATTATTTTCATATTAAAAAACGGCTCTCATCTTAAAAAATAAGAACCGTTTAGACTTCGTACAGAGTATTTGGCAGGTTGACAACTGCCACCCTGTGTTTTCATTATAAAGCATTTAATAAATTTTTCAAGAGGTTAAAATGGCACAAAATAACAATCATGGGGGTAAAAGACCGGGGGCTGGAAGGAAAAAAGGATATAAAAAGCCTGAAAGCGAAAAGGTGAAAACGATTGTATTTGCAAGGCGGGTAACAGATGAGGAATATCAATTTTTGGAAAATTCTTTAAAAGAGTTCAGATTACAAAAATTTGCAATGCGTAAACAAGATGAAATATAATACAGAAACCTTTAGGGAACAAAATACTGAATGGCAAAATGAGTTATCTGTTTGCATAGAAAATTTAGAGAATTTACAAAAAGATAACCAGGAAGTTTTTACAATAAGTGAAACCGTGTTAGAACTGGCTGAAAATGCTGCACAGTGGTATTCTAGCCAATCAATAGATAAAAAAGACAAATTCTAAAAATCGTGTGTTCGAACCTTTTTATTAAAGACAAAAAAACCACACTATGAGCTGCATTCAATCTTCCAACATATGTTAGATTTTACCCAAAATTACAAAATATCGGGATGACAAGATTCGAACTTGCGACCCCCGCGACCCGAACACGGTGCGCTACCAAGCTGCGCTACATCCCGAAATTAAGTAAATCACTCTATTTAGAATTTACAGCCTAATTAGGCTATTTAATAAAATTTCGGAACGACAGGATTTGAACCTGCGACCCCTACCACCCCAAGGTAGTGCGCTACCAAGCTGCGCTACGTCCCGAAACTTATTAAGTATTAAATTTTAAATTTACAAAATATTTTATTACTGTGCGCTGCCACCTCTCCTCAAAAGTGACATTTAGTCACTTTCTCGTCGGCACAGTGCTACGTCCCGAATTTTTATTAAGTATTAAATTTTAAATCTACAAATAAAATTTACAATTCTATCAAAGATTATACATAAAAAAGATAAAAAGTAAAATGTTGAATTACATTAAAAAATTTGTAAAAGTTTGTAAAACAGATACTAAAAATTATCACTTTTTTAAATCGAAAAACCTTTATAAATATAGATGTAGAGAGTTTTTATTCACACGAGAAAAACGATGATGAATCCAATTTCAATATCTTTATTTTCTTTTCCAAAATATTCAAAAAGAGACGAGGCAAACGGTAAAATTGATAGAGATTTCAATCAAAACTCTGTCAATGATTGCGGCTATATAGCAGCAATATACTCAATATCACAAACAAAAGAAGGCGCACAAACTATAGAAGATTCTCTCACCATTATACAAGATGATGAAGGAGACAATCTGGAATATAATGTAACCTTTAAAGGTACAGGTGAAACATACACTATAACGCAAGAAGAACTTGAAAAAGCAAAAGTTTTGGATGAAAACGGCAGGCAATATGCAACAGGGGATGATGATGTCACAATATATGAACTTGCAATTGAAAAATGTTTCAAAGAATCTGATGATGAAACACTAAAAAACATTTTAAAAAATTACACTGGGTGCATAGATGGAGACGTTCTTAACAGTGTAAGCCCTTCGGCTGTAATATATGCTATTCTTGGGGAAACAAGCGAGACAATAAAGAAAAGTGAAGTTAATACAGAAACAATTGAAGGCAACAGCTTATTTACTGACACAACAATAAATACTGTTGATGTCAATGGAGAAACCATAGAATTTATAGAAGGACAACGTTATAAGCCAAGTGAAAAATTTTCAAATACCCTATGTATTACAGATGTGCAAAATAATGAAAAAATCATTATGGACTATGATGATTACATCGATAATGTTTTTATACCAAATAATCAATCCTCTGCAGAACATGCAAGCAAAATGCTGGATAATTTTGAGCAAAACCCGCTTACAAACGTAATGACATTTGGCACATCCGGCGATTGCACAATTGAAGGAATATATGGAAACACATACGAATTTAACAGCGCCCATGCATACAGCATAGAGTCGGTTGAGGGTGATAAAGTGACACTCACAAATGCGTCACGTCATGATAATGAAAAATACGTTATAAGTAAAGATTCTTTGCTTGCATTAGAAAACTATTGGATTTTTGGAACAGAAAAAGAAGATTCTATAGAAGCAAAAATGGACGATATAGTAGAAAAAGACAGTGCAACATATTATCCAAACATTTTCAGCCTCATTACAGATAAACTTTTTGGCTCAAAAAACTAAGACAGGTATTTAGCTTTATTTTATTCTACCTTTGGAAGGTTATAATTTTTTGAAACAAGATTTATCATTCTAAATGAATCCATCTCACTATCTTTGGTATTTAATTTCTCTTCTTTTTTAACCGTTGAATCAAGCAGCATTTTTTGCGGCTCATCTGCTGCAGGTAAATTATAACCAGACTTTATGAGCTCTACCATATCGCTTTTTTGCACACATAAGTCATCTAATTGAATATTTTTAGATAAGACATGCCCTGTTTTTTGACTGCATCCGGTAGCTATAAATTCAATATCTTCCAAAACACCGCTTTGATTATTTTCAAGCAAAAAACTAATATCAAATATGCTTCTTTTATCTTTTGACTTCATCTTCATAACCCTTTTAATTATCTATATACTTATATACGGCAGCAAATCCAAAATAATTTAGGCTTTATTAAGAAGATTTTACAAATATTATTTTTTCAAAAATAACCCTTGTTCAAATTTTGCTTTTAAGACATCAATATTCTTCGCCACCAAATAAGGTAGATAAAAAACATTTTTCCCTAAAAGGAATGTTGAAAGAAACTTGTTTGAATGCTTTAAATCAAGCATATTATAGTTTATGGGCTTTGGACATGTGCATTTAGAATTTATGCAAGGCATAGGACAATTGAACATTTTAAAATTCTTATCCTTAATATTTCCAAGATAATGCGCCCTATTAAACCTTGAACTGTAACACCTGTACGCTTCTCCGTTTTCATAAATAAGTAAAAATTTATACCCGGCATAACACATTTTTGAAAACGTATTTAAAACCCGTCCGGGCTCAGGTGCTGCATTCTGCGCTAAAAATTCAGCAGCATCAGTATTGTATTTAACATAATCATTTTTTATGCGCATATGCTGCAAACAAAATTTAACCCCTGTTTGTTTTAAAAATTCAGACAATTTTTTCAAATCAGAATAATTCTCGTCACTTAACACTGAGGCTACTGAAAATATTGTCGGAGCCGGCTTATAAGCATTAAATTCAACAACTTTCTTTTTAAATTCTTCAACATCTTTAATCTGGCTATTGTGGTATGAAACAAAAAGTTCAACAAGGTTTTCGCCCATTATATCTGCAATTTTCTTGTAATTTTCAACAGGAAAGGAAAAATTTGAAATAACAGAAAGCTTGAGATTACACTTTTTTATCTCTTTAACTACTTCAAAAAACCTTGGGTGAAATAAAGGTTCACCGCCCGAAATTGTTATTTCAAAGTCTTTATCAAGAGTTTTTATGAATTTTAAAAAAGCTTCAATGGTTTCATCACTTGCATGGTTTGTATTTTTATAAAATTTTTTAGACTGCGAACAGTATTCACATCTGTAATTACATTTTTGCGTAATTAAAAAATCAATACAAGCGCGCACATGCTTTTTTTCCATTAAAATTTTAAGCCCCCTCTATATAAAAAATTATATTACAAAGACAACTTTTTGCATTTATGATTTTTATTTCACTACCATACTATACAGAACCCGAAAATATGAATATATCTTTACAAAATTTCTTTATAAATAACACAAATAGCAGGACTGCAAATTTTTGCACAAAAAGTAGAATGCCTTTATTTAGGGGGCAAAACCATTCTGCTTATGATACCTTTGAAAAAAGCACCGTAAAATCAATGCAGCAAAATAATAAAGAAGATTTAAAGGGTAAATTTCTAAAACACACCATATTAACAGATGATTATGGACAACAAAAGCACGCAAGCATATATCAAAATAAAAAAATGCCAAATGAATTTTCCATATATCTGGATGATGATTTCAAACAACACGAAAATCCATTATGCACAATGGAAATCAGCGATTACGGAGATTGTATTTATATTGATTATATATCAAGAAAAAATAAGAATTGTAGCATAAAGGGTGCGGGCTCCGAATTAATAAAATTTGCAGCACAAAGCAGTATATCAAAGGGATATGGCGGAAAAATTAAATTGCTTGCAGTTGCATCCCTGCCCTTCTATTATAAAAATAATTTTAGAACAGAAAAAGCCGTATTTTCTTCAGAAAAAAATGCATATTTAAGCTATATATCAAGAAATAAATCAGACATTTTGTACTCTTGGCCGCCAACATGGAGCAATTTAGACCTTGAACTTACACAAGCTGCAGGACATGCACTTGTACAAAATAAAAAATTACATACAGAAGAATTAACAGAAACAGAATATGACAGAATTTTAACTTACAGTGATGATTTTGGTGAACACAAAGTAAACATCGATATTGATTTGTGCGAAACTACAAATAATTTTTCACAAAATAAAGTCGCAAAAGAATACGTTATTCAAATAATACAAAAAAGCGATGAAGATATTCTCCCGATTGGCGTATTAAAAATGCAGCTGGATGAAGATAACAATGACAAAAAATACTTAAGTATAAGAAATATATACATTAATAACCACCCTCCTGCACCAAATTGCATTGATTCATATAATAAAATAAAGGATTTATTGCTCAAAACAGCAAGAAGCAAGATGGAAAAACTTGGAGCACATTATATAAAATATCAAGCCGATTAAAGCAGAAAAATATTCATAACTATAACAAAACCACCCAATAAAGATATTTGGGTGGTTTTAATTCTTATCATTAAATATTAAATATCAAAACTTGATGCAGTTTAATATTTATAGTGAGCAAAAGCTTTGTTAGCTTCAGCCATTTTGTGGGTATCTTCACGTTTTTTAACAGAAGCACCTGAACCATTTGAAGCATCAAGAATTTCTGAAGTTAATTTATCAACCATAGATTTTCCGCTTCTTTTTCTTGCAGATTCAATAAGCCAGCAAGAACCCAGAGCCTGACCTCTTTCAGGTTTTACTTCAACAGGAACCTGATAAGTTGAACCACCGATTCTTCTTGCTTTTACTTCAATTAAAGGTGTAACATTTGTAAGCGCCTTTTTGAAAACTTCCATAGGAGCTTCTTTTGTTTTTTCTTGAATTTTATCCATAGAAGAGTAGAAAATCTTTTGTGCAATTGATTTTTTTCCTCTTTTCATTAATCTGTTTATGAATTTTGCAATATCTACACTGTTATACATTGGGTCCGGTGCAGGTATTCTTTTTGCCGGTTTTGAACGTCTTGACATGTTATTTGCTTAACCTTTCTGATTATTTTTCTGATAATTAGTATTCGACAGCGCCCAGCACAGCGCATCTTTTAAGATTTAATCTCTACTTTTTGCCTGCTTTGGCTCTTTTTGCACCGTATTTTGATCTGCTTTGTGTTCTGTTTGCAACACCTGCAGTATCAAGGGTGCCTCTTATGATGTGGTATCTAACACCCGGAAGGTCTTTAACCCTTCCGCCTCTAATCATTACAACAGAGTGCTCTTGAAGGTTATGACCGATACCCGGAATATATGAAGTCACCTCAAAACCATTTGTAAGCCTTACCCTTGCAACTTTTCTAAGTGCTGAGTTTGGTTTTTTAGGTGTAGTTGTATAAACCCTGGTGCAAACGCCTCTTCTTTGTGGGCAGTTTGTAAGCGCCGGAGATTTAGTTTTATCAACGATTTTCTTTCTTTCATTTTTAACTAATTGGTTGATTGTAGGCATAATTTTCCCTTTTGCTAATATTACTATGTATTGTTATTTCACAACAAACAAAGCTGAATGTCAAACGATATTTGAAAATTTTAAATTTTTTAAAGAAAAAAGTTTGACTATTGTACTTTATGGGAATATTATAATTGTATGAAAAGCAAGGATATTGTAAGAGCTGAAAACTCTCTCAGGGAGTACATCTTAGAAGAATACAGTGATGATTCTTTTGAACGTTCCAGGATAAACCTATATAAATACAAGGGTTTGACGATTTCAATTGCCTGGAAGCCAAATGTAGAGCCAAATTTCAATGTACAAATTATGGCATTTGAAGCAAATTTCAGAATTGAAACAGGGCAGAAAATTGAAGGCGGTCTGCAAGATAATGATGTCAGTATGATTACAAAATGGGCAAAACAAAGCCAGAACAGAACTTTAATGATGAGAATCTGGGTAACGGAAGCCCGTGAGAAAAAAGAAATTAAACTAAAACCTTTTGATATGGTGTAATTCTACTACAAATTACAATATAACAAAAGCTCGGGCATTTACATGCCTGAGCTTAATTACACTTATTTCTTATTTTAATATTCTACGTCAGAAAATCTTTGCATCCAAGGAGCATAGGCATAGTCACTGGTACCATCGTCAAAAACTACGGCCTCATGTGCTTTGCTTCCCAATACTCGTTTTGATTCAGCTTTCAATGCATTAACAACCGCAGGAGTTTGTTCTTCCGGGGCAAGTTCACCAAGCGTAGTTATTGAGCCATTATTAATTGCTTTAATTAATTTTTTTTCTTGTTCACTAATAGTTATAGGTTTATTTTGATTAGCTAAAGCATCTAACGTATTTTGCAATTTCTCGGCTCCTTTTGGGTCAATTGCAGCAGTGGTTTTATTGGTTGCGCCCGATAATGATGCAGCTGCCTTGTTTGTAATTTTTGAAACACCACTTATTGCATTCCCACCAATTTTGTCTAAATTAATCATAAATTTTCTCCTTTATGTCTTATGTATTAAAGATTTACATTTATTCTAAAACATCTTAGGAGGAAAAATTTACCCCCCGATTTGTGAAGTTTTGTTAAGCAAAGGAGGTACAAAAATAAGTAATATGTTGAAAAAATTAAAAATGTAATTTTAGATATTTTTTAAAAAATAGACAGTTATTTCTCAAATTTTTTAAGCAAATTGTCTGCAAAGTCAGTAAATTCGCCCCTTTTAATGGCATCAGACGCTTGAAACATAAGATGAATAAGAAAATGTATATTATGAATGCTCAAAAGCATTGCAGCATTTGCTTCTTGCGCGCGATAAAGGTGCCTAATATAAGCCCTGGTATGGTTTCGGCAAGTCCAGCAGTTACATTTTTCATCCAATGGTCCAAAATCTGCCTCAAACTCTTTATTTTTAATAATCTTGTTGCCTTCATAAGTAAAAAAGGTTCCGTGGCGGGCATTTCGCGTGGGCAAAACGCAATCAAACATATCTACACCGGCTTTTACCCCATTTAATAAATCTACGGGCGTACCAACCCCCATTAAATATCTTGGTTTCCCTTCCGGCAGTAGAGGAGTCACCAGGTTAACATAATAATTCTTGACATCCGTTGGTTCTCCAACGCTCACCCCGCCTATAGCGCAGCCTACAGAAGGTTTTGACGCGATATATTCAGCCGATTCCTTTCTTAAATCATCAAAAAACGCCCCTTGAACTATTGGAAATAAAGCCTGGCGCGGATTTTGATGTGCCGCAATGCATCTATCCAACCACCTATGGGTTCTCTCCATTGCAGCCTTCGCTTCATCATATGAGCAAGGATACGGTGCACACTCATCAAATGCCATAATGATATCAGCACCTAAATCGTTTTGAATCTGCATGGAAATTTCAGGCGAAATAAAGTGCTTAGAGCCATTTTTAGGGTCAGTAAAATAAACACCGTCCTCTTGAATTTTTCTTAATTTTGATAATGAAAACACCTGAAAACCACCGGAATCAGTAAGCATGGGCTTATGCCAATTCATCCAGCCATGCAGCCCTCCAGCCTGCTTTACAAGAGCAGTACCGGGTTTTAAATACATATGATAAGAATTTGACAGAATAATCTGGGCACCGGTTTCTAAAAGCTGCCTGTTATCAAGCATTTTCACTGCAGAATTTGTCCCAACCGGCATAAAAACAGGGGTTTTAATTAGTCCATGGGGTGTAAAAAACTCACCGCAGCGGGCTTTTGAGTTTTTATCTTTCGCGGTAACTCTAAAAGAAAAATATCCCTTGTTTAAATCAGGTATCAAATTTGAAATATTATCAGACTGAATATTTGAAATACGGCTTGGCATAAAATAAAATTAAACTCCCATAACAATTTCGAGCATTGTTTTGTAGTTACTGCAAATTTCATTTTCCGCAAACCAAAGCCCCATCTCTCTTTTAGCTGAATCTGGGCAGTCAGAAGCATGAACTGCGTTATATTCTTTTACTGTGCAAAAATCAGCCCTGATAGAACCTACATCTGCCTCATCAGGATTAGTTTTTCCAACTATATGACGAACTCCTAAAATTGCATTCTCGCCTTCCAAAATCATAGCAAGAACAGGACCTGACGTTATATATTCAATTAAAGAATCATAGAAAGGCTTTCCAAAATGCTCCGCATAATGTTTTGCAGCCAAATCTTTTGAAACATTTGTTAATTTCATTGCAATAATTTTATATCCCTTATCTTCAAACCTCGATAGGATTTTCCCCATCAAACCGCGTTTAACAGAATCCGGTTTTAGAGCCACAAATGTTCTTTCCATAATACTTTTCCTTTTTCAAGAATACTAAATTTCTTTAGCAATTATACACCAAAGAAAAGAAGGCTGCCAAATATTGTCATATTTTTTATTAAGTAAATTTTTGTGTCATTTTTTAACCTTTTATTTATTTTTTAATTAATTTTTTTTATGATTATAAGAGAAATCTTTAAAGACTTTTTTTGGGGAAATTTAAAATCAATGTATTCTGTTGATAACAGACAAAGATTATATGGAAAAAATTTTTCAAACGGGGCAGAAGGGTTTGAAAACATAAGCCTGCAAAGCCTCTTTAGAAAAAGCAGAGTATCTCACAAGCAAAAAGAAGTTGCAAATAATTATATGGTAATTAAAAAAATCTTCGGGTTTTCTGCTGTAAATTCAAGGATTACAAACTCCGAAACATCACTTTTAAGACAGTATGGCATGAAACTTTTGGAAGAAACCACATCGCATTCAATGTATAATGAACTTGAAACCCTTATAGAATGGTCAAAAACAGGGGATATTTTAAAGAAAACGCACTCTGATACGATTTTTGAAATCCGGGTAAAAGAATTAAAATTTTTACAGGCTAATAATTCCCTTATAAGATTAGGAGAATTGTATGACGGCTACAATGTTTTAGAAAAATATATAGAATATATTGCAGGGTAAAAAATATCCGATTAACAAAGTAATCGGATATTAAAATCAATATTTGATAATTTGCTTATTTGTTTTCAATCTTTTTAACTTTTTCATAAGTTAGTTCTTTGCCTGATTCTTTTTTCAAGATAAGTTTATTGTTTTCAAACTTATATTCCATCTCGCCGCCAAAATTTTGAAAATATTCATCTTCAGCTTTCATATCTTCAGGTGCGCCGGCCATTTTAGTTGATGCCATAAGACCAAAAGTTACCGTATTTCCCGAAAACTTATATGTGCCAAAATATCTGTTTAAAGCACCGCCGTAGTATCCGCCTTTTTTGTTTAACCCTAAAGTAACATCAATTGGATATTTTGGACTTACAAGCTTATACTCATTCCCTGCAACATCATTTAAAAACGTGCAAGAAGCAAGTGATAAAAATGCAAACATTGAGCAAAAAAACGTATTCATAAATATCTCCTTTTATACTATATACCAGCTTGCTGAATTGTTTCAGCTATCCCTAAAAAGTTCTTCAATAAACACTAAAAACTTACATAAAGATTTAATTATTAAACCTGAAAAGCATTATATCTCCATCCTGAACAACATACTCTTTTCCCTCCAGGCGCGCTACACCCTTTTCTCTGGCGCCGGCCCAGCTGCCTGCCGAAATAAAATCATCATAAGATACAACTTCTGCCTTAATAAAACCTTTTTCAAAATCAGTATGAATGACACCGGCAGCAGCAGGAGCTTTTGTACCTTTTGTGATAGTCCATGCCCGAACTTCTTTTTCACCTGCTGTGATATAAGTCTGAAGATTTAAAATATCATATGCGGATTTTATCATCTTTTCAATACCGGAACTTGTTACCCCAAGCTCTTTTAGGTAATTTTCAGCTTCCTCTTTTCCTAAAGATACAAGCTCTGCTTCTATTTGCGCGCAAATCATAACAACATCAGCATTGCATTTTTTAGCATATTCCCTTACGCGCTCCACATATTCATTACCAGCTGCAAGCTCGTGTTCAGCTACATTGGCACAATAAATAACAGGTTTTGTCATTAAAAGATGAAAATGGTGTAAAACCTTTAATTCCTCTTCATTAAAAATTTCTTTAATATTTATAAAGCTTCCCTGTTCAAGATAAGGCATAAGCCTTTCTATAACAGAGTTTTCGAGCACAGCTTCTTTATCACCTGCTTTTACCTGTTTTGCAATTCTTTTCAAACGATTTTCAAGGCTTGAAATATCAGCAAGTGCAAGTTCTGTATTTATTGTTTCAATATCATCTATAGGGTCAATTTTACCATTCACATGGATTGTATTAGGGTCGTCAAAACAGCGAACCACCTGGATTATCGCATCTACCTCCCTAATATTGTGCAAAAACTGGTTTCCAAGCCCCTCTCCCTTGCTTGCACCTTTTACAAGTCCTGCAATATCTACAAATTCAATAGCGGTAGGAATAACCGTTTGCGTTTTAACCAAATCCTGCAAGACATAAAGTCTCTCATCCGGCACGGTTACAACGCCTACATTTGGTTCAATCGTGCAAAACGGGTAATTTGCACTTTGCGCATTAGCAGAAAGTGTCAGTGCATTAAAAAGTGTTGATTTACCTACGTTTGGAAGTCCTACTATTCCAGCTTTTAGCATTATTCTTTATCCTTTATTCTTTGTGCGGCTATAACCCGCATACAATTAGTTATTATAAATCAGTTGTGCAATAAGGGCATTTTGTTGCGTTAATATTAATTACAGAAAAGCATTTAGGACATGTTTTTGTATCAGCCTGCACCTGGGTTTCCTCTTTCTTTTCAACTGCAGCCCTTAGCTTATTAATAAATTTTATAAGCAAAAATACAGCAAACGCAACAAAAATGAAACTTATGAGTGTATTTATAAATAGTCCGTAATTAATGGTAACAGCACCTGCAGCCTGTGCTGCTTCAAGAGATGGATATTGAACAATTTTGCCGTCATAATTAGGCAAAGTAAGGTAAAGATTTGCAAAATCCACCCTGCCCATAATCCAACCCATAGGAGGCATGATAATATCTTTTACCATTGAATCAACAATCTTACCAAAAGCTGCACCAATTATTATACCAACAGCCATATCTATTACATTCCCTTTGATAGCAAAAGTTTTAAATTCATCTGTCCATTTTTTGACTTTATTCAACATAAGCTCATCCTCTTTCTTTTGTAAATTTTACCATAAAAAATTTAACAAAATATATGGCAAACAATTTTATTCAGAATACTTATATCTATACTAAAACCATACTAAAAGCATTAGCACGAAAAAGAGGATAGGAATAATCTATGAATATAAGCAAAATTTCTAGTGCATCTTTTAAAGGTGCGTACTTTGTATCAGGCAAGGGCGAAGATGTCCGCAAAGTTCACGATATATTAAAATTCGGCATAATAGATTCAAGCAATAATAGTTCTGATAAGCTTCTATTAAACGACCCATATGACTATAAAAAGCATTGCCCAAAAGAAATAGAAGGCACAATAAATACTATAGGAGAAGGATACAGTGTTAATGAGTTTCCAGCATACCTTCTTGTTACCACAGGTACAAGAGATAAAAGGGCTTATGGTACATTTACGAAAAACCAAAAGAAATATTATCAAAATGAAGTAAAAAAGAATCCAACTAATCTTTCCAAAAAAGATTTTGTCGGGCATCTTTCACAATGGGTTATAGAAAAGTGTAAGTATGAAGGTGAAATCTGGATGAGCGCAATAAAAAATAACTGCAGATTCAAAAACAAGCCAAAAGAACTGGATGCAGCAAAAGTTTTAAGTGCAATACAACAGCAAAAATTTGATTATATAAATGGTAAAATATATAAAGATACCATTGATATTGAAAACATTACGTTGGATTAACTAATAGATAAAGCTGGTTTTTACACTTATAAAAACCATAAATTATAAATTTAAAGCCCCTTTAAAATCAGGGGCTTTAAATTTATTTTATTCACTTCAATTACTCAATTAGTTCAATTATACATTAGCAGGTTTTTTTGATTCTAATTGAAGTGTAAGCGTAGTGATATCACAAACTTCGCTAGGTCCAAAGTATTGAATAGCACCCGGGAATACATAGCAATCTGTTTTTGCCCATTTTTCCCTGTTTGCCTCAAATTCTTTAAATACAGGTCCGTCCAATTCAACAAGTGCTTTTTGAATAACCGGTTTCATCTTGCCATGACGTTTTTCCATATTCATCATCATTGTTAAAGGAACACCGCCTGCAAGCCATTGGTTAGCAGGCTTTGTTAAGTTTTTAACACTTGATAGATATCCTGTTAATCCTGCAGAAATTAAAGCAAAAGCATTATACCCTAATGAATAACAATAATCAGCATCAAAGTTGCTCGGCATTGCACATCTTCCTTCATAACCAAAGAAGTGAGCCTGGTCTGAGAATTTACCTGTATATTTACCATTAGCTTTCATTTGGGCTAATTTCACTTTTACCATCTCAATCAAAAGTTTCTCTGTTTCAATTTTTGAAACCTGAACATTGCCATGCGGGTCTCTATCCATTAATAATTGAGCTTTAATCATATCAGGAAGGCTTGAAAATACTTTTGCATTATCAGCACTTAATTTTGAAGAAATAATTTGATATTTGTCAACATTTGCGGCATTTACAAAAGTTTCTTCCTTCTCTAAAACTGCAAGAATATCATTTAAATTTTGAATCATAGTCTTCATTTCAGGAATAAATTCAATTAAGCCTTCAGGAATCAAAGCTACACCAAAGTTTTTACCGTTATTGCCGCGCTCAGCTACAATATTTGCAATATAATCAACAATGCTTTCTAATGATTGTTTTTTAGCTTCAACTTCTTCTGAAATCAAACAAATGTTAGGCTGTGTTTGAAGAGCAACCTCTAAACCAACGTGCGTTGCACTTCTGCCCATTAATTTTATAAAGTGCCAGTATTTTTTAGCTGAATTAGCATCTCTTTGAATGTTTCCGATAAGTTCAGCATAGGTTTTTGTTGCTGTATCAAAACCGAATGAAATTTCAATCTGGTCATTTTTAAGGTCGCCATCTATTGTTTTAGGACAGCCTATAACTTGAATACCTGTATTTTTAGCCTTTAACCACTCAGCAAGCATGCAAGCATTTGTATTTGAATCATCTCCGCCAATGATAACAATGGCATCAATATTTAATTTTTTGCAATTTGCTAAAGTTTTTTCAAACTGTTCTTCTGTTTCAAGTTTTGTTCTGCCTGAACCGATAATATCAAAACCGCCTGTATTTCTGTATCTGTTGATAAATTCATCATCAAATTTTACATATTGAGCTTCAACTATACCGCTTGGACCGCCCAAAAAGCCGTATAGTTCATTTTTAGAATTAGCAGCTTTAAGTGCATCATATAGTCCTGCAATAACATTGTGTCCGCCGGGAGCTTGTCCGCCTGATAAAATAACGCCGACATTTTTAGCTTCCAGATTTAAAGAAGAACCATTTGAGCAATCAAATGTTGCAATGGGTTCACCATAAACATGTGAAAATAGATTTTGAATATCTGCAGCATCTTTTACTGCGCTTGTTTTTGCGCCAAATGACACTTTAATATTTTGTATGCCTGATTGAAGCGCACCTGCCAATTTTGGTTTATAGGTTAATCTTTCTTTGTGTAGTGGTGATAATTCTCTCATTAGATAATCTCCTTTAAAACTTTCATGACAACATTCTAGTATAAAAAAAGAATTTGTGAAATTTTATAAGGGCATTTTCACCCTGCAGATATCAGGCAAAATATGTATAATATCTGGAATTTTATTTTTTTAAAAAAATTACTTGAATTTTTTTTATGACCATTGTAAGATAATCTCAACAAGGCAAGAATAAAATATGCGGGAGTAATTCAGTGGTAGAATGCTTCCTTGCCAAGGAAGATGTCGCGAGTTCGAGCCTCGTCTCCCGCTCCATTAATCGCCAAAAGGCGATTTTTTAATAGGTAAAACCCGTTAGCTGGGTTTTTTTATTATTTAGAGCAGTATCTCAAGTATTTAAAAGGATAATCTTGGGTAGAATTAAATTCCATTTAGGGCAGATAAAAAAAAGAGCAGTTCAAAAGGTTTTGAGCTGTATTGAAGCTTTGCGCATCATAAAAAATAATCCCAAAAATAATACTGTGCTTTTGATTGAAGCAAATAACAGCCATACAGAGCTTCTGCCTTCTTTTATAAAATTTTTAAATGATTTACATTTTAATGTAGAAATAATTACAAGGATTGAACAAAAAAATTTCCTTCCCCCTTCAAATGCTGATAAAATATATTATTGCAATATTCCGGGTATCAAAAATATACTTAAGCTTAAAAAAATTAAAGAATATAGCTTTATAATCTTTACATCTTACAGATTATATTACCCGACACCTGACAAATCTTCTCTTCAATCAACAATTTTTGACCATTTTAACATAAAGCACCTTCCAAAATATGGTACAGCCCATGTTCTTCACCATATTGAAGATTATGACAAAGAAAGTAAAAATGGAGCTATTGTTTTATCAAGGATTTTAAAGAAAAATGACAGTCTTTATGTAGTAAATCCATGTTATTTTAAAGAAAATAAACCAAAAAACAAGAATAAAAAAATAACTTTTATAATAACAGGAAAGCTGGAAGGTTCAAGAAAAAGCTCTTCTCTGCTTTTTGATGCAGTGCAAAAACTTATAGAAAAAAATATCAAAAATTTTGAAATAAACATAGTTGGAGATAATTCTAATGACTGTGTTCCCTGCAATCTGAAAGATTTTATTAATATTAAAGGAAAGCTTGGATTTGAAGAATTATATAAAGAGCTTGAAAAATCCGATTTTTATCTACCTCTTTTAGACCCAAACCTAAAAGAGCATCTAAGGTATATTACAACGGGTACTTCCGGTTCATTTCAACTTATAAGAGGTTTTCTTCTACCCCCTCTTATAAATAATGTTTTTTCTATTCCTCACGGATTTAATTTTGAAAATTCTATAATTTATGATAAAAATGATGATTTTCATCTTGCAATGCAAAAAGCAATTGAGATAAGCAATGAAGAATATCTGACATTGCAAAATAATCTTTATGTCCAAAGAGAAGAAATTTTAAAAAGCTCTGTTCAAAATCTAAAAATTCTTTTAGATAATCTTAAAGAATTTTATTTGGCGACAAAAGATTAAAAAATCTTCTTTCAAAATCATCTATAAAAAGACTATTATTTACTATGTCTTCATCCAAAGAAGAGATTATCTTTTCAATTCGAAGCTGAACTTCATACGGCATATTTTTAATATCAAATTTTTCTTCCCTGTCTAAAGCGGTAAATACTATATTTATAAGCTTTAATACCCTTTTATAAATATTTGCAGTTACGTTTTTATCTTTAATCTTTTGACCTATAAGTATCTGAAAAACTTCCTCAATTCTATCAAATGGGAAAATGCAATCTTCAGGATTTTGAAAATCAATCATGCTGTGCCTGTGACAATAATAAGGATTATCAGTATACACAATCTTTTTTGCTAAAAGCATCGTTTCAATAGAAAAAGGCATATCAACAAAAGAATTTTGCCCTCTTGCCTCTACAAACCTTATGCTATTGTTATTCAAAAAACTCTTTTTATAAAGACTTGAAAAAATAGCCGGATGAAAGCTCAAAAAAGACGGGCACTCATTTATCCTAAAAAACCAGTTTGGAATTTTACAGCGTTTATTCCAATCCACCTTACTTTGAATTTCAAAACCGCTTTTGATATCATCCTTATCCGTAATTTTATAATAAGGTGACTTTACAATATCCGCTTCTGATTTTTCTGCAAGTCTTAACAGATTATCAAACATTTTTTTATGACAAAATCCTGAAGCTTCAACTATTGACAAATACTCACCGGAAGCAACATTTATTCCAATATTGCAGGAGCTTCCGTAACCATCATTTATTTTGCTTATTATTTTTACTCTATTGTCTTTTTTTGCAAAATTTTCCAAAACTTCAAGAGATTTATCACTTGAACCGTTATCTATGCAAATTATTTCAATATTTTTATACGTCTGGCAAATTAAGCTTTTTAAACAACGAAAAAGAGTGTTGTAAGCGTTAAATACCGGAACAATTATACTAATTTGTTTCCTCATATTTTTCCTTTTTTAATAGTTTTTAATCAGTTGTTCTTCTTCATATGAAGCAGACTCTTTTATGAAATCGTTCAGCCTGATGGTTTCAAAAACTTCAAGTGCCCTTTTAATGGCATTATCCATAGAATAATCCATAAAATCTCCAAGCCTGCCCAAGAAGTAAACATCCTTGAATTTTCTTGCTTCGTTTTTATATAATTTATAAATTTCCAAATTTTTGCTATTTAAAACGGGATACGCCCTGTTATTTTTACGGCATTTGCTATCCAATACAAAATCAGAAACGTACTCTTTTGCAATAATTGTTCTATCAGTTTTTTCACATCCATAATGTTTAAACTCATGGATTTTAAGAAATTCATAATTATTTGGATAATTCACTACGCCTGTTTTTTGATAAAATTCCGTATTTATTTCTTCAATTTCAAAATTAGCACTTCTATATTGAAGAACACCGAATTTATAATCAAAAAATTCATCAATAGAGCCTGTATAAAAAATTCTATCGAACCCTGTTGTATCAATATTCTTAAAATCAACCTCAGGTAATATTTTGATATTCTTATGATTTAAAATATTTTCAATTAATTTAGTATATCCGCTGTTTGGAATGCCTTGGTATTTATCTTTATATTTTCTATCATCCCTATTTACAAAAACAGAAATATCTATTTTGTGTTTTTTTGTTCCCCATTTTTTATCCGCATAATGAATAAAAACATTCTCATAAATATAGCTTGCAAGAAAATCAAGCTCTCTGTCCCAAAAAAATGGTTTGGTTTTAAAATCTAAAATTGGAATATCTGTACTGAAACCATATTTTCTTACAAGTTTATCCTCTAATCTTGCAGCCAATTTTTTTGGAAAAACTTTATATACAGAATTTAAATTAAAGGGTATATTTGCTTCATTTCCTTCTATAAACGCATTTTCTTTATGTATATACATATTAAATTTTGAAAATTTATTTAAATATTTCCAAATATATTCATAATTTGTATGAAAAATATGAGAGCCGAATTTTTGAACCATAATTCCGCTTTTATCTTTATAATCAAAAGATTCACCTCCAAGAAAAGAGTTTTTATCAATTACAAGAACATCCTCATCCATAATATTTGCGAGGCGCTCAGCAATTACGGCTCCTGAAAAACCTGCACCTACAACAAGATTTTTCTTTTTCTTCAAACAATTAAACAAATAAATACCCTTTTTTAATTCTAATTTTAAAGTAATCTTAAAAGAACTTAATAAAATAAACATTAGAAACCAGGATAATATACTGGATTAAATTTTATTTCTGTGGTAGTATTCTAAAAAGCAAATATTAAAAGCAGCACTGGCTTGAATACCTGCAAGGAGTGACTAAATGTCACTTTAGAGGAAAGAGCAGTAGTGCACCCAAAAATTTATGGAGCGTTAGCCTTGATATCCGCAGGATGTCAACAATATAAATACTAGCTGCGCTTCTTGCAATATTTGAAAATTTAATACAAATGGGGCGTTAGCCTTGATATCCGCAGGATGTCAACAATATAAATACCAGCTGCGCTTCTTACAATATTTGAAAATTTAATACAAATGGGGCGTTAGCGCAGCTGGTAGCGCACGACACTGGCAGTGTCGGGGTCAGGGGTTCAAATCCCCTACGCTCCAAAACTAACCGGAGAGCCTGAAAGGCTCTTTTTTATTGAGTTTCAGACAATGGTAACAAGTTTTTTGTCAGTATTAATTGCGTTTTTAAAAGGTTTTTATAAATTCATTACAAAAAAAATGGGACGATGCCGCTATCGTTGGCAAAGAATGAGCTCTACGAGAGAGGTATGCAGCCAGCTGATTTTTAGCGAAAGCGTTAAAAATCGCATACGTACCAAGGATGTAATTATGTCTCTAGTTTAATTCTATTTAACAAAAAAATATTGGGACGACAGGACGTTTTAAGCCTTTGAGCTTGAAACAAAATATCAAAGTTCAAATCCTGTATTTAAAATTCAGCAATTTATTTCTACCAATAAAATATCGGGACGACAGGATTTGAACCTGCGACCCCCTCGTCCCAAGCGAGGTGCGCTACCAAACTGCGCTACGTCCCGATAATCAAAATATTTAATTAAGTTGGCTTTAAAATCACCGTAACCAATGTATCAATAACACGTCTTAATGTCAATAGATTATTCATTTTCAATATCAACAATTGGCGCTTCCACTTTTTGTTCAAAATTATCCACAAAAGTTTTCAGTTCAGCTTCATTCATCTCAATCCCATGAGAGCCCGGGGTCTCTTCTCTAAAGCCGCAGTCATTGATATAAAAACCTCTTGCTTTTTTAACAGGGTCATCAACTTTAAGATAAGCATCGGGCTGTTTTAACATATGTTTTGCAATTGAAGCAAGGATAGCTTGTCCGCAAAGACCATATCCCTTTGTTTTGTCTCTTTCAAGATAATGCACATCGGCAAAGTTTTTAAAACCTTGAGTTTGGCAAATTGCTGCAAGTTTGTCATCTTCTGTTTTTAAAATATAAAATTTATTATGTTCCAATGTATATTTCATAAAATCTGACAACTTTTCAGGCGAAGCTAAGCCTTTTATCTTACTAAAAAGATTAATAGACATCTCGTATCTATACCGCCAATCACCAAAATCCACCAGTTCATCCACATCAGATTCATCACGCCCATCAAGTTCATACAAAGTTGCCTTCTCAAATTCGTTAGTGTTCTTATTATAAATTTGAGTTGTTGATATAGGGATTCTTTTACCAAATGATATATTCATAGTAAACTCAACAAAACAACTGACAAATAAAAATTGCCATGAAATTTTAAACAGGTAAAGTTTTACTATGCGATTAAATTTTATTCAGACTCTGTTCGATATCCTCTATAATATCATTCACATCTTCTAAACCAACAGAAAATCTTACTAATCCTGGGTTTATACCGCAGTTTATTAATTGTTCATCCGTTAATTGCCTGTGAGTAGCACTTGCAGGATGCAGAACACATGTTCTGATATCAGCTACATGTACTTCGTTTGAAGCAAGTTTAAGTCCATCCATAAATTTAATTGCAGCATCTTTGCCGCCCTTAATGGTTAAAGAAATAACGCCGGATTGCCCTTTTGGTAAATACTTTTGAGCAAGTTCATAATATTTATTTGATTTCAACCCGGGATAATCAACCGTATCAAATTTACCCGTACTTTCAAAATATTCTGCAACTTTAAGTGCGTTTGAACAATATTTCTCCATTCTGATTGCAAGCGTCTCTAAACCTAAATTTAACAAAAATCCAGAATTTCCGGATGGATATGCTCCAAAATCTCTCATCAATTGCATTCTTGCTTTAATAATGTATGGCGCAAAAGCATAATCTCTTGTGTACACTGTTCCATGGTATGATTCATCAGGCTCCGTAAAATCAGGAAAATTGCCGTTTGTATAATCAAATTTACCCGAATCTACAATTACTCCGCCCACTTGAAGCGCATGCCCGTCCATATATTTTGAAGTTGAATGAATAACAATATCGGCACCATATTCAAAAGGTTTACACAAAATAGGTGTCGGGAAAGTATTATCAACAATTAAAGGAATACCGTTTTTATGAGCAACACGGGCAAATTTTTCTATATCTAAAACCTGCAATGAAGGATTCGTTAAAGTTTCGCCAAAAATTACTTTGGTATTAGGTTTAATTTTAGACTGAATAACTTCTTCGCTTGCATCAACATCAACAAAAATACACTCAACGCCAAGTTTTTTTAATGTAACTGCAAATAAATTAAGTGTTCCCCCATAAATAGAAGCTGAACTTATAAAGCTATCGCCTGAATTACAGAGGTTTAAAATTGACATTAAAGATGCCATTTGCCCCGAAGATGTACACATAGCAGCAACTCCGCCCTCAAGGTCTGCAATTTTTTTCTCTACAACATCAACTGTTGGATTTGTAAACCTTGAGTATATATGTGCCTTTGTCGGGTCATCAAATACATCTCCAATCTCTTTTGTTGAATTAAATTTAAATGTTGTACTTTGATAAATAGGCATTACCCTTGGTCCGCCATTAACCGGCGTATATCCTGAGTGCAGGCATTTTGTATTATCTCTCATCATTTTCTCCTTTATTCCTTGGGTATTGCCTTTTGATAAATATCAAAATCGTTCTATGTACCTATTTTATGTACACGTACAAAGTTGGTTCTTCCCGTTATAAGCCTCGGGGCAGAGCCTGTTATAATCACATAATCATTATTCTTTAAACCGATTTCATTAATTAAAAATTCATCTATTTTAAGAAGTAAACCGGCATCTACAGTATCATCCCATTTTTTACAAAAAGAATAAACACCCCAAGCTAATGCCATTTTTCTGCAAGTTTCCTCCGTATCGGATATCATAATAATTGGAGCAGAAGGCTTTAATTTAGATGTCAGCCTTGTTGAATATCCAAAATGTGAAAAACTTAAAATCGCTTTGGCATTCACATATTTTAGCATTTTATCAGCCCCAAATACAACCGCCTGACGCGTTAAAGTGATTTCATCATCGGGTTCTGTATCTGTATCGAATTGATAAAAACAGCTGTTTTCTGTAGTCATTGCAATCTTTGACATCATTTTAACCGCATCAACTGCAAATCTGCCAACAGATGTTTCCCCGGACAGCATAACAGCATCAGCACCATCCAGAATTGCATTTGCAACATCAGATGCCTCGGCTCTTGTTGGGATAGGCTCATTTATCATAGATTCCAACATTTGCGTAGCAACAATAACGGGTTTTCTTTGTTTGTTTGATTCTTCTATAATAAGCTTTTGACAAATAGGAACTTCAACCGGCGACAATTCAATCCCTAAGTCCCCGCGCGCAACCATAATAGCATCTGATACAGAAACAATCTCTTTTAAATTTTTAATAGCATCAGGTTTTTCAAGCTTTGACACCACGGGGATTGAAGAATTAAAATCATTTATATATTTTTTTGCAAGAAGAACATCTTCTTTCTCGCGAACAAAAGAAAGAGCAATTAAATCAGCTTTTTCTTCAGCTGCAAACTTAATAAATTCAATATCTTTTGGCGTTACAGCATCCAAAGAAGCGGTGGAACCCGGAATATTTAATCCCTTTCTTGATTTTAAAACTCCTCCGTTAACAACGGTAGCATATACTTTATCATCTTCAACCTTATCTACCTTGACTTCCAATTTGCCATCATCAATTAAAACTCTGGAGCCGCTTGAAACATCTTTGCTTATCCCGGCATAATCAACCGGAATATAGCTTGATTCTTCCTGTTCAAGAGAATGCTTAAAAACAATTTTATCCCCATCTTTAAGCATAATTTCATCTTTTAAATTGCCAATTCTGATTTTTGGACCCTGCAAATCTACAAGAGTCGCAACACAAGCCCCCATTTGCGATGCAGTTTCTTTTACCATACGGATTTTTTCCCTATGATATTCCATTGAACCATGGGATGTATTTAATCTAAAAACATTGGCGCCCGTTTTAATTAATTCTTTTATAACCTCCGGGGTATCTGTTGCAGGACCAAGTGTTGCAACAATTTTAGTTCTTTTTAAAAAGATATTTTTCATTTTATTATTCTTTTCCTCTTATAAAATTAACAGCCTTGGCAAACAAGTTTTAAAAGCCTCAACCAATGCATTATATTATCATTTCAGTATTAATCATGTCAAATTGTGTTATTTTAATTCTTCATCCGTTATATATCTTGGGCGGGCTTTGACTTCTGTTAAGATTTGCCCGATGTATTCACCAATTATACCAATGCATAAAATCTGCATACCGGCAGCAAAAGTCTCCCAGGTTTCAAATAATTCTAAGCCCGGAAGATAATTTAGATGAAAAATCAACCTTACAATACAAGCTATGGCAAGCAATATACTTATAAATGAAATGCCAAATCCAAGAAAGAATACGATTCTTAAAGGACGTACACTAAAAGACACAATCCCTTTAGCCGCAAGAGCAAATAGGGACAAAAAGCTAAATTTTGACTCACCGTATTTTCTTTCAGTAACTTCAAAATCAATATCTTTAGTTTTGAGACCTAAATCATAAAAAAGACCTCTTATAAAAAGATTTGTTTCTTTATAATTTGATAAAATTTCAAGCGTACGGCGGCTAACAAGTCTAAATTCAGAATGATTGGGTTTAATGTTAACTCCTAAAAAATTTATAACCTTATAAAAAGAGTTTGAGCAGATTTTCTTGAAAAAACCATCTGTTCTATTCTGTCTTATCCCGCAAACAATATCATACCCATCCTTATAAGCTTTTATAAATTCTGAAATTTTATTTATATCTTGCTGCAAATCTGCATCAATAGTAATTGCAGCATCCACCCCAAGCCTATGTGCATTTTCTAAACCTGCAATTATAGCAGCTTGATTTCCAAAATTTCTTGAAAAACGCACCGCCCTAACTCTGGATTTTGATTCTTCATAAGCCTTTTTAATGACCTCCCAGGTACCATCGCTGCTGCCGTCATCTACCAGAAAAATAAAACTGTCTGAACTTATTTCTTTATTATCAATTAATTTATCAAAAAGCTTCCAAAGCTTTTGCAGACTGGTTGGCAGCATATCAGCTTCATTGTAACAAGGAATAACAATTGCAAGTTTAGTATTTTGCATAATCAAACTCTCAGTAATAATCTATCGCAATAAAAAATACCACAAAAATGAATCCGCTAAAAGAATAAGCCGGCAATATGATGCAAATTTAACAATATACCGCATACCCCGCCTATTAAAAGGTAAACAAGAGGGTCTTTTTTCAACTTCAAGCTTATTGCAACAAGCAGCAGGAATAATATTAAAGCTTTGAAATCAACCTTGTCTATATCAAATCCGCTAATAAATATACTTGTTTTAAAAAGCCTTACACCAACCGCTGCAATCATCGCAGCTGCTGCCGGGCGAAGCGCATACAAAACAGCCTTAGTATAAAAGTTATCTTTAAATTTCTTTAAAATCTTTGAAATAAAAACAACAATTATAAATGATGGAATCATAATGGCAAGTGTTGCATCAATAGAGCCTGTAATGCCTACTGTTTTAAAACCTGCAAATGTTGCAACGTTAAGTCCAACAGGTCCAGGTGTAATACTTGAAATTGCAAGCATTCTGGATAATTCATCATAAGAAAACCAATGGTAAGTATCACTCATATGATACAAAAAAGGAAGTGTTGCATATCCGCCGCCAAAAGAAAAAATACCTATTTTAAAAAATTCCATAAATAAAAGAAGGTAAATCACAATTCATCCTCCCCGCAGGATTCTTTTTTTATAAGCTTATAAATAATCCCTAAAAGCCCTGAAAATATAATTGAAATTGAAGGAGACACTCCCAATATTGACAATGAAAGGATAAGGGCAAAAATAAAGAGAGTGAATTTATCTACAATACTTGTTTTCCAAACTTCTTTTACTGTTAAAAACATCAAAATAACAATAGAAATATTTACACCCCAAAAAATATCATTCATGATAGTATTTTGAGCCATTTTGATTAATATTGAGGCAAGAAAAATAATTGTAAGAAACGGAGGCAGAATAAGTCCTAAAAATGCAATTAAAGCACCTGTTTTACCCCTTAATTTATATCCTATAAAAAGAGTGGTGTTAACAGCTATAATCCCTGGAACACATTGCCCCATCGCATAATAATCAATAATCTCTTTTTTTGAAATCCAACCTTTTTTATCCACAAGTTCATTATTCAACAAAGGAACAATAACGTACCCGCCGCCCAAAAGAAGTGCACCGATTTTTAAAAATACTAAAAACATATCAAATAATTTAGGATTCATAAACTTAATTTTACATTAAAAATTTTAAACACTACTATTTACATATTGACTTGGAGTAAGGTTTAAATTGTAAAATAAAATTAATAAATTCAAAGGAGGTTAAAAACAATGAAAGTATTAATGATAAACGGTTCTCCACACAAAAACGGATGTACATATACTGCCTTAAATGAAATTGCAAAAACACTAATTAATGAAGGGATTGAAAGCGAAATTTATTATATAGGTACAGAACCTGTAGCACCCTGCAGAGCTTGCGGGGCTTGCGGGAAACTTAAAAAATGTGTGATAGATGACAAAGTAAATAAACTTTTAGAAACATTAAATGATTATGATGGCTATATTATAGGTTCACCGGTTCATTACGCTTCATCAGCAGGAGGTCTTATTCCGTTTTTAGACAGACTTTTTTACGCTAATGCAAGGTCAGGTAAATCAAATTTAAGATTAAAACCCGGCACTGCAATAGTTTCAGCACGCCGTGCAGGCACAACCGCAACCATTGACCAGTTGAATAAATATTTTCAAATACAGGAAATGCCTGTAATTTCAGGCAGGTATTGGAATATGGTGCACGGCTGTACACCTGAGGAAGTTTTAAAAGACGAGGAAGGCATACAAAATATGCACATCTTAGGAAAAAACTTTGCCTATTATCTAAAATGTAAAGAAGCAGCACAAAAGGCTGGAATCATACCGCATACAAAAGAAGAAGCAGTCTATACAAACTTTATAAGATAGGACAAAATATGAATAAGAAAACTTTAATTACATATTTTTCATGGGGTGGAAATACAAAATATATTGCTCAGAAAATTCAAAGAAAAACAGACGGCGATATTTTTGAAATAAAAACAAAAGCATCCTACCCCGCAAATTATAACGAAACAGTGAATTTTGCCAAAAAAGAAATTCAGGAAAATATCCTGCCTGAATTAAAAGAAAATAAAGATATTTCAACTTATGATATTATATTTATAGGAACGCCTGCCTGGTGGTACACTATGGCGCCTGCCGTGCACACATTTCTAAATTCAGGTGATTTTTCAGGCAAAACTATTGCTCCATTTATTACCCATGGAAGAGGCGGGGAATACTCTATAGCAAAAGAAATGGAACAATACGCTAAAGACAGTATCGTTTTAAAATCAATCTCAATCTATAATAAGGGAAATTTAAACATAGATAAAGAAATTGATACTTGGTTAAAAGAATTGAAATATTAAAATGTTAAACAATTACCTTAAATATCTTGAATTTATTAATGAAAAAATTGAAAAATTTTTCAATAGACAAAAAGAATATATCTTCTGCAAAAAAGGCTGCGGGCTGTGCTGCAAAAATGCTCAATTTCCATTTTCAAAAATTGAGATGCAATATCTATTTATAGGCTGCAAAGACCTTGATGCTGGCACTTTTAATAAAATTGAAGAAAATATTGAAAAAATTATTGAACAAAAGAAAAATTTCAAAGGCGAAAAATTTACCTACGACTGTCCGTTTCTAATCAACAATGTTTGCTCTGTTTATAACCACAGAGGCATAGTTTGCAGAAGCTTTGGACTTATGACAATAATCCAAAATACTGATAAAAAGAATAAAGTTCCTTTTTGCTATGCAAAAAATCTAAATTATTCAAATGTTATAGATTTTGAAACGCAGCAAGTTTCGGGAAAAAAATTTAAAGAAGGCGGATTTATTGAAGAACCCCTGGCTTTTAATGTTTCATACGATTTTCTAACAAGCAAAGATTTTGAAGAATCGTTCAATTTTAAATTTGGCGAGAAAAAGCCCATTATAGACTGGTTTTCAGATAAAAGTTTAAATATTAAGCAATAAATGAAATTTTAAGTATGAAGAATAATTTTATTGGCTTCAAAGGTTTTTTTAACATCTATAACGTTCTGATTTGAACTTCCAACCCATTGGAGTTTATTATCTTTTAAATCTTCCATAAATTCGCCGTCGCAAAGTACATCAATAAGTTCAATCCCTTCTATATCCTTAATTTCATCAAAACTATATCCTGTATATAGCCATATAGTCTTATCAGGAAATTCATCACGGCACTTTTTAACAAGCCGCATAATTTCTTTTCTGTTATCGGGCATTAAAGGGTCGCCACCTGAAAAGGTTATACCATCTATAAAAGGTTTATTTAAAGCTTCAAAAAGTTCATCTTCTGCTGCTTTATCAAAGGGTAATCCGCCATTTTTATCCCATGTTACAGGATTATGACAGTTTTTACACTGATGACAGCAGCCTGAAACCCAAAGCACAACACGAATACCATCACCATTCAGCATGTCTTCTTTTGTAATATTATGATAATTCATCTTTAATTCCTTTTAAAATTTGGAGCATGGAATAATCTATGCTCCAAAAAATCTACATGCTAACCCTGTCTTTAATTTCTTCCATTTTGGCTTCGTTAAGACGGGTATCGCCTTTTACCCTTGAATAAGAAAGATAGCCATTCATACGGTCAATCTTGGTAAGGTTTTTGCTGCCGCATTTTGGGCAAACATCCATTTCAAGTTCCTGATAGCCGCAATCATCACAATACGCCAATGAAAGGTTTACTCCTTCATAAAAGCCCATATCCATAGCCCTTTTTACAAGGATTTCAATCGCTTTTGTATTATATGATACAGGGTATTTTACATATTGAATTTTACCGCCGTTAAGTAAATCCCAAAATCTTTTCTCTAAATCTTGCTTTTCAATTGGACCAATATTTTCAGACACATGGCAATGGAAACTGTTTGAAACATACCCTCTGTCTGAAACTTTGTTCACCTGTCCATATTTTTTTCTAAATTGCTTCACTTGAAGTCCGCAAAGGTTTTCGGCAGGTGTGCCGTATATTGCATAAAGATTGCCGTCTTTTTCTTTAAATTCAACTACCTTTTTATTTATATATTCCATAACTTCAAGCGCAAACTGCCCGTCTTCTACAAGAGATTTTTGGTTATGAATTTCTTGCAGCTCATTTAATGCGGTAATACCAAAAGATGCAGTAGCAGCCTTTAAAAGAGGTTTAATTTTATCATGGATTCCAAGATGACCGCCATAAAATCCTCCTTCGCAGAATGCAAGCGGATTAATTGAAGCACGCATTTCCCCTAAATAATCATAGGTTCTGATGTGAATTTGTCTTATCATCTCCAAGTAATAATCAAGTACTTCATAAAAATCTTTGCCTTCTTTTTTAGCCTTAGCGTAAATCATGGGTAAATGAAGGCTTATAGCGCCAATATTAAATCTACCGACAAAAACCGGTTTATCATCATTATCAGCAGGGGTCATACCGCCTCTTTCAAACCACGGAGATAAAAATGCTCTACAGCCCATAGGGGAAATAACTTTTTTGTATTTTTTATAAATAGAAGCCACGTACCCTTCACCTGTTAAAGAAAGCCAATCCGGATACATTGCCTTCTTAGAACATTCAATTCCTGCATTAAAAAGCTCTTCCAGTTTACCGCCCTTGCAGTGTAATTCTTTATCGTAAAGAAATACTATTTTTGGGAATAATACAGGCTTTTTGTTTTCTTTTTTACCCTGTCCGCCTGCACGAACCTCTAACATCACTCTTGATGCCATTTTTTCAAACTCATCAGTGCCTAAACCCATAGTCACAGTGATAAAAGGATAATCACCTCTGGATGATGCTACCGTATTAAATTTATATTCCCAACCTTGAAAACCGTCATGGTAATCTTTTTCAACATCTTTCATGGCCTCAGTTTTGGCTTTTTCAGTTGAAATACCAAGGTCAATATATTTTTGATATCTTTTTTCGTATGTCTTCTTTGCATAGGGGGCGAGAATCTTATCTACTTCAGGTACCGTAAATCCGCCATATTGCTGGCTTGCAGCAGCCATAACAATATCGCCTATAACATCAAATGCAACTTCAAGCGTTTTTGGTTCATTATACCAGAGGTTTCCCATCTCAAATCCGTCTTTTAAAACATTTGCAACATCAAAAAGACAGCAGTTCATGGTGTCGCGTCTTGCAGACATATCGTGAATATAAATATAACCATCACGAATAGCTTGCAATTCAGGCACTGTGAGGAAAAACTTTTTATATAATTCTTTGTTCAATTGATTAAAAATTAAAGAACGCTTAGTTGAAACTAAAGCAGAATCAGCATTTGAATTTTCCTTATCGCCGATATACATAATTTTTTGGCTTTCCTGATATACTTTATCAAGCATATCAACAAAGTCAATTTTATAATTTCTGTAGTTTCTATAGCTTTTTGCAACCTTAGGATTCAGAACTTCAAGTGCATTTTCAACTATACAGTGCATTTTAAAGATTTCAATTTCATTTAAATTCATCTTTAACACACTTGAATCGACAAAATTACTTATATTTCTCAGTTCATCTTCAGAAAATTCCACAAGCATTCTTGCAGCAGATTTTTTAACTGCAGCAACCACTTTTCTAATGTCATACTCTTCTTTTGTACCGTCTTTTTTGATAATTTTGATATCTTTTAATTCATATTTAGGTTTGTCTATTGCTTTTAATTCTGCACCAATGGGAACAGAGGCAGCACTTGTTGCACTAAAACCTGTACCAAAAGGGGTAAGCCTTGTTTTCTCAATGCTTACAACTTTTTCATCCCGTAATTCCTTCATTCATATCTCCTTTTAATCTAAAAGGCAGAAAATGCCGATTTAAAAAACACTTTATCTAAAAGGTGATTTTTTTTAAGCAAATTCCTGTCTCGAGGTGTAAATAAAGAATTAAGCATTCCGACTGTTACGGCTGCGGACCAGTGCGGGATTTGCACCCTTCTTTCCTTAACCCTTTTTATAATTCTATCAAAAATTTTTAGCATGCCAGAGCATGTATATAAAAAATAAATCATACAGATTATTTTTAAATTGTAATACCTACACCCTTTATTTAAGAGGTTTTGTAGTAAAAAATTCCGAGTTTTCAAAAGATTTTTTGATACAATTTGTATCATTGTAATAATTTATGAAGTTCTTTTTAGATGGCGGCAAGCCGTATTCTTCAGGGGTTATAGTCCATGGAGATGCAGGCTCCTGAATAATTGGAATAATGTAATAATCTTTTACAAAACTATATTTTTCTTTAAGAAATTTTCCATATCGCCTGGATTCTTCATTATGAAATTCATTCACAGCAGGGATTATTGAAAAATAAATATCTGAAAGGATTTCAAGCTCTTCCATATATTCTAAAATCTCTTCCAGCTCTTTATTTGAAAAGAAAAAACTTTTATGAAATTTTCTTAAACTTTCATCAAAAAATTCAGGGCTTAATGAAATAACGGATTCTTTTGAAAATGTACTTTTAAATGTATTTAAAAATTCCTTATCAGGAAGTCCATATAAAGTAAAAAATGCATTTAATTTTCCATTAAATTCATTCTTTAATTCTTTCATTAAACCAATCAGATAAGTTCTATCCTTTGGATTTGGGTCAAAACAAAAACAGAAAAATTCAATCCCTTCATTTTTTTGCAGTTTTTTAACCTCATCTATAACAGATTTTGCTCCCCTATACGATATAAAATCCCTGCCGGTCACCATCTTCATTGCATTGTACCCACCGCCGCACCATGTACAATTTCCAAGACAACCCCGCCCTAAAGAAACTCCATGAGCAGTCTTTGGATTATTCAATTGTTTTGCTTTAGAATATTGAAGTTCAAAAGATACTTTTGAGTATTCTCCATAATGTCTCATAAGGCTTGGGTTAAAATAATCAAACTCATCCAAATCTTCATTTTTGGCAATAAATACTTCATTATTTTCAATAATCTTCGCTTTACTGTTTTTTAAACCTTTACGCCATACAAGATTTTCGATATCGGATAAATTCATTTCAACGCCTGAATCTAAAGGCACAAAAGGCATTGTTTCATACAATCTTTTTGTAAGCTTCCTTATTGTTTTTTCACCCTCTCCTTTCATAACTGCATCAACAAATGGAAAATTTTCCATAATTTCATTTTTAAAATATGAAGCGGTAAAACCTCCAAGAGCAATGAAAACATTAGGATTTTGTTCTTTTAAAATTTTTGCAGATTCAATGACATCAAAGCTCTGCGGATGCCAGTGAAGAGAAAAGGCAATAAATTTTATATTATTTTCCTTTACATAGCTTGCAAGTGAAAAATTCTTATCCAGATATTTTTCAATTCCAAGATGAATAATTTCAACATTAAACCCTTCCTTTTTAATTTCTCCTGCAAGAGAAAAAAGCCCCATAGCACAAAAATTAACTTCAGAAAACAACGTACCGTCAGAATTTTGAGATAAATTAGGCGTGTGTATCAACAAGCAGTTAAAACTTGATTTTGAATTTTGCATAAAGGCATTATAGTATAATAAAATTATGCTTACAAAAAAAGAAATAGTTGATATTCTAAAAGATGACAGCCAAAATAAAGAACTTTTTGAACTTGCAGACAAGGTGCGCCACGATAATGTTGGTGATGAAATACATTTAAGAGGCTTGATTGAATTTTCAAACACTTGCAAATGCACTTGTCATTATTGCGGGCTTCGTGCAGAAAACAAAACTGTTGAAAGATATAGAATCACCCCTGATGATATTATTCAATTTGCTAAAAATGCCGTAAATGCAGGCTATAAAACAATAGTTCTTCAATCAGGTGAAGATGTTTTTTATTCAAAAGATATTATGTGCAAAATAATTTCCGAAATCAAAAAGCTTGATGTTGCACTTACTTTAAGTATTGGAGAAAAACCTTACAAGGAACTTGAAGCCTATAAAAATGCAGGCGCTGATAGATATCTTTTAAGAATTGAAACTACTGATAAAAAACTTTATAAAGCCTTACATCCCTTTATGAGTTTTGAAAACAGAAAAAATTGTCTTTACAATCTAAAAAAACTTGGTTATGAGACAGGAAGCGGGTGTCTTGTCGGGCTGCCGGGACAAACTATTGAATCATTGGCTGATGATATTTTATTCTTTAAAGAGAATGATTTTGACATGATAGGAATTGGTCCTTTTATAGCACATCCTGATACACCCTTAAAAAATGCGCCCAACGGCAGTCTTATACTGGCACTTAAAGTCATGTCTATAATTAGAATTTTAATGAAAGATATAAATATTCCAGCCACTACAGCTATGGAAACCCTAAATCCAAAAGGCAGAATAATGGCTCTGCAATCCGGGGCAAATGTTATTATGCCAAACGTTACAATGAGTAAATATAGAAAAAAATACGAAATATACCCAAATAAAACCTGCACAAATGAAGAGATAGATAAATACAAAAACTATATTGAAACCAAAATAAAATCCATCAACCGCACAATATCAAAAGATTTTGGATTTAGAAATATATGAAGAAAAGCAAAATTTAAAAACAATTAAAGCCTAAAAATTTTTCTTTATGGTATCTTATATTTACAAGAGGAGGGAGATATGGAGAGAATTAAAGAATTTTTTATAGGGCTGAAAAACAGGGTTGATTTTAAGTTTCACCCGATAACTCTTCTGCCTCTATTGATTTTATTATTAACATTGCCCGCATGTCTTTGGCTTCCTATTGAATATTCTTATGAAAATCATTTGATTGAAAATTTCCAGCTGGTTGTAATACTTGCAATATTTATAATCTGCATAAAAGCAAAAAATGATAAGACATTTTTTAATACCCTTGCTCTTGTTATGGTAATTCTCTTCTTGAGAGAAATAAATTGCGGAAGAACCGTATTCTTCCATGTCCCAGGGGGGGGGTATAACGATTTTTACTCTTGGAAGGAAATCCCTTACGGCTATCTTGCTCATCCTCTTTATGGAACATTTATGGCGCTTTCCGGGCTTTATTTTATTCTCACTAAATCATACAAAGTTTTGTGGAATTATTTTCTGCAAGCAAAACTTTCTATCTATAATTGGATTTTTGTTGTTTTGGGAATAATTTTCGGACTCCTTGGGGAAGAATGGGGGATGCCGATGCTTGAAGAAATGACTGAAACTCTTTTTTATGTATCACTGCTTGCAATTATTTATCTTCAAGCATTTAATAAAAATTATATTGAAACAACAAAGTAATAATTTATTAAATATAGCTAATTAAGTCTGCATTTACAGCTTTTAGCGTGCTCAATATTTAATGTTTTAAATTTCATTTGAAGACCATCAAATACAAGTATTTTATTTATCAAAGGTTCACCTATATTTAAAATCAGTTTCAAAACCTCCATTGATTCAATTGAAGCAATTGTTGAAACTGTAGGAGACACAATTCCCTTAACCATATATTCCTGCTCATCTTGAGGAAGTATACACCTTAAACATGCTGATTCTTTAGGAATAATTGTCATCACCTGCCCGCAAAATCCGGTAACACCGCCATGTACTAATGGAATTTTCATATCAAGCGCAATATCATTTAATAAAAATTTTGATTCAAAACTATCAAAACAATCTACTATAAAATTATAGCCATCCACAATATTTTTGTAATTTTCAGCATTCAAACGAGTTTTAAAAGTTTTGATTTGAATATCCTTATTAAACTCTTCAATCCTGCATTTTGCAGACTCTACCTTATCTTTTCCTAAATACAATGGACTGTGGATATATTGTCGGTTTAAATTTGATAATTCAACAATATCATTATCAATAATACCTATATGCCCAATACCAAGTGAAGCCAGGTTCAAAAGAACTGTCGACCCTAAACCACCTGCTCCGCAGACAAGAACTTTTGAATTGGCAAGTTTCTTTTGCCCTTCAAATCCAATTTCAGGCATAAGAATATTTCTATCGTATCTTTCACTCTGGCTATAATTCATCTAATTTTCCTTTTGATTTAAATGATATCAAAAACATACACTAATTTTCAGGTGTTATCTAAAGCAGTAGTTCACAAAATATAAATTTTTGTAACATCTGTTCCATTCCCCCTAAATATTTAGCAAACATGCATATTTACGACACTTTATAGATGTACATACGCATATTTGGAGAAAACTGTGGGCTTTTTTAGTGCTATAGGACAAGTTGTAAGTAATCAAAAGAATTTCAGACAATGGGAAAAAGATGATTCTGATAAACAAAAACAAAGAGAAGAGCTATTCAGGAAAAAGAATCTAGACCAAGCTGAACTCCAGCAGGCTGCAAATAAAGGTAAAGTAATAATGGATGTTATCGATATTATGGATACACATTCAGAAGAAGTTGCAGAAAACACTGAAACTGCCATTATGCCAATTGCCCAAACTCTGCCTTCACTTATATCTTTACTCGCTACACTTGGGACAACCAAGTTTTATATGTATCCAAAAGCAAATGCTTATGATAACGCCTATGCAGATTTTCTAAAATCTCCATCAGGAAAAGAACTCAATGATATTATCGTTAAATTACAGAAAAATATAAAGGATTCGCCTGTAAATAATCCGTTAAATGAGGTTAGAATTGGTCTGCCCGGTAAACTTTCCAATTTATTCGGCAAAAAATTAACGGATATAAACCCAAAAGAAATTCAGCATAAGCTCCCTGAAACGATTTTTAACAAGAAGAATATGGATGCAATTTCAAAATCAAGCAGCGAAGAAGTTAAATCCCTTCATAAAAGGCTTGGAGAACTTGCAAAAGAATTTAGCAATACAAAAGGAATTAAAAACAATTCAATAGGTAAAATATTTGGCAAATCTGCAGGTATAATTGCAGGTATTTCTACTGCTGCTTTTATCGCAGCTAATATTATTGCTGCAAAAATTCAAGTTAAAAGTTCACGCGTTGCAAGATGGCAGTCAAGAGAAGACCTTAAAGACCCGAAGTACTTTGTTCAATACACTGATGAACAAATTAAAGAAGCACAAAATAATATTAAACCTGATGATAGCAATTCAAAGAAAAAGAATAATGACAAAAGCATGTTTAAATACAGTGACAATCATTCTTTCTTTAAATCTCTTAGCAATACAATAAAAGACAATAAAAACTATGATGAGTGGAAAGCAAATTACAATCTGGAAGACAAAAAGGTTAAAAGAAATTTAACGCCTGAAGAATTAAAAGAAGCTGAAAAAGAACAAGAAGTTATCCAAAGAATAACAAAAATTATTAACAACAAGGCCGAAGAGTACTCAGAAAATATGGAAACAACAGCAGGAGTATTGATTGGCGGCACGCCATTTTTGGGAATGGGCATAGGTGCTCTGGTTAATACCTTTATAACAAAGACCGGACTCGGGGATAAATTTGAAAATAAAAACTTTGATAAACTTTTAAAAAAAGTGGCAGATAACAACAAAAAAGAAGAATTAAAACAGCTTTATGAAAAAATAAAACCTGTTAAAAATAATGCGGACAAATCTCTTGCAGGAACCATTGATGCTTTAAAGAATTTTAGAAAGTTTTTTGAAAAAGCGCATTCTGCATTAGATACCAATAATTCAAGCAGCAAAAGTGCATTAGGTGAAGTTTGTGCCTCCATTAAGAGTTTATCAAGCATTGCAATGACAACAAAAGCTGCAAGAAACACTCTTGTTGGTTTTCTTGGTGCAACAATCACGGGAACGGTTGGTGCATTTATTGGTTTAAAACTGCAAAAATCTGCAGCAAGAGCAGGAAGATATAAAGCAAAACGAGAACTTCAAGAAAATAATACAAATTTTATAGGTTACACAAAAGAAGATTTTAACACTGTAAGTAATATTAAATCAGAGAAAAAATCAATCAGGCAAAAATTAAAAGAATATTTAACATTTATCCCGAGAGTACTTAAAGACTACTCAGATTATGAAAAATATAAGAAAAATGAAGCTGATTATAATAAGGCACTTTTAGCTGAATTAACAAAACTTGAAGTATCCGATAAACAATTGCAGGAAGCACGTGAACTTCAAAGAAAATTGTTTACAACCTTTGAAAGCGTGGATGATAAATCTCAGGAATATTCTGAAGCAATTGAAGCAGTTACAGAAATGAGTCAGCCGCTTTTACCTTATATAGGAATATTAGTAGCATCAATCCCCGTTATTGTGGGCAGTGCAAAACTTATTAAAAAAGGTGGTGCTGGAGCAGCGGAATCAATTACAGGATTTTTTGCTAAACATACAAAATTCCTAAAAGGAAAAATGGCAAATAAATATGTAAATGGGGTTGCAGAAAACATAAAAGGTATTGTTGCAAGACAAGACGTTTCAAAAAATACAGCATCAAATACAATTCCATTTGTAAAATTAATGGAATCATTTCCCAAAGCAGAAGACGGCGGAAAATTAAAGACTGCAATTCAAGAAGCCATAGAATCATCTAAAGGTAAAGAAAATGAACTTAAAGCAGCCTTAAAAACTTTGGCTGATAATCCTTTATTCAAAGAATCGATTAATAAAGATAAAATTATTGATATAGTTAATGAATGTAATGAAAATTTCAATTCATACGCAGAAAAAATCTTTGAAATTATGAACATCCCCGCAAAAGAAATAAAAAACATTGAACTTAAAAAGATGCTGGAACCATACATGGATAATATCAACAGCTTATCCGATATATTAAATAAAGTTATAGACAACAATGAAATTCCAAACATCAAAATATCGGATATAGGTTCAATTCTTAATTCATTCGGTGTACAAAAACTAAAAGATTTCCAAGGTCTTGCAAATTTAGATGTATTTAAAAATTCATTAAAATCAAATAATATAACAGGAATTGTAAATGCAGTAGTTGAAGGTAAAATTCAAAGCGGCGACTGGCGAAAATTCCTCGCAAATTTCACAGATTCAATGCAGGATAACGGCATGAAAAAAATATTGAGCAGCATTTTAAATTCATCAATGACAGATGAACAAGCGCTCAAAATTTATCAAAACATCCAAACAATACTAAAACATATGCCAAAAGAAGAACTTGAAAAGATTATAAAAGTTGCATTTGAGGAATACACTAAAAATCCTGAAAAATTTATGCAAGCACTTGAAAACGGACAATTTAAAAGCATTCTCATAACAAGGGGTGTTGCAATAACAGCAGCGGTTTCGCCATTTGTCTGGGGTGCAATAAATATGCTTATAACTTTTATGGTTGAATCAGTTTTCGCAAGTATGCAAAAACAAGCAGGAAGATTGGGCGTTATGAAGGCGCTTGAAGAATTAGAAGATGTTAAATTCTACGCCAATATGGAATCATCCTCAAAAAATAACAGCAACAATGATAATACAGCATTCAATAAAACTCCCGCTACATCAAATACAAAAAGTGTAAACGATTTATTTAATAGCTTAATAAAAAAATAAGATATATTTCAAAAAAACTTTAGTTGCTTAATTTTAAACCAAAAAGCCTCTTAAATAAGAGGCTTTACCGTTTTATCCTAAATTCAGGTGATGAAGTTTTATTCTATAAATACATTTTGAAAAGCAAACTGCAATTCTTTCTTTCTTGTTTGCTTGCATTTAATAGGATTTTGAAGCGCTTTTGAAAAATCATAAAGTTCATTCTTACACTGAACCAAATCCTTAAATACTTCAAGATTTTCCATATTTAAATTATCAATATTGGCACCTATTCTAAATACAAAATCAGAGAATGTCTGCCCTTGTGCCTTAAATTCATCTTCTTTATATAAAGATGATGCTTTCTTTAATATTTCAATCTTCTCCATAGATAAACTTACTGATGACAGTAAATAACTGACATCAAATGCTGTAAGTTCAGGCATTCTTGCAAGACTTTCAAAAAATTGCAAATTTTCATTCCTGGCTGATGATATCATCTCATTAATTTCACTTTGAGAAAATCTAAATCCTGTCTGCATCTTATTTTCAAGCGCAGACAAATTCTTAAACACACGTTCAAAATAATTTTTCAAACTCATCTTTAATTCTAACCTATTAAATTTTTCCACACGTAAAAAAGTATTTAAACTTTTAAACTTCACTTTCTATATATTAATAAACGTTTTTTAAAAGTAAAAATTGCCTAAAAAATAAACAAATTTTATCTGTTTTTTACAAATGTTTAATTTTGTGCTAATAGTGTATATGGAGCTTAATTAAAGGGCTAATAACTCTATGAGACAAATTGAAATTTACGATACAACATTAAGAGACGGTGCACAATCTGAAGGAATAAATTATTCAGTATCAGATAAATTAAAAATTATAAAAAAACTTGATAAATTAGGTGTGCATTATATTGAAGCAGGCTGGCCTGGGGCTAACCCTGTTGATAATGAAGTATTTGATGCGATTGATTATGACAGCCTAAAAAATGCTCAAATAGCAGCTTTTGGCTGCACAAGAAAACCAAATATTGATGAAAAAGATGATACCGTTTTAAATATGCTGGTAAAATCTAAAGCAAAAATTATAACAATATTTGGAAAATCTTGGGATTTTCAGGTAACAGAAGCTCTAAATACCACGCTTGAAGAAAATTTAAATATGATAAAAGGTTCAATTGCCTTTTTAATAGAAAACGGTAAAGAAGTATTCTTTGATTGCGAACATTTTTTTGACGGGTATAAATCAAACCCCGATTATGCAATATTAGTTGCAAAAACCGCCCATCAGGCAGGTGCTAAAAGGATTATATTGTGCGACACCAATGGCGGCTGCATAAATAATGAAATCTATAAAATAACTAAAGCTGTTGTAGATGCTATTCCATCAGCTCTTATAGGAATCCATGCCCATAATGATTCTGATTTAGCTATTGCAAATTCAATTGCAAGTGTTGATGCCGGAGCAAATCATGTCCACGGCTGTATAAATGGTTACGGCGAAAGATGCGGAAACACAAATATATGTTCTCTTATTCCCAATCTCCAGTTAAAAAGAGGTTTTGAAGTTATAGGAGATAAGATTTCAAAATTATATGATACTGCAAGGCAAATTGCAGAAATCTCAAATAAATCACTAAACGCTTCCATGCCATATGTTGGAAGAAGTGCATTTGCTCATAAAGCAGGGGTTCATGCAAGCGGAGTCAGAAAAAACTCTCAAACTTACGAACATATTGACCCTTCTTTAGTTGGAAATTCAAGAAGGTTCTTAATTTCAGACCAGGCAGGAAGCGCTTCAATAAAAGAACGTCTTGACGGGCTAAAATTTGTACAAAATGTATCCGATGATGATATTAAAAAAATAATAAACGAGATTAAAAAGCTTGAATGGCAGGGCTTTGCATTTGAAGGTGCAGATGCAAGCTTTGAAATACTTACAATGAAAGTATTAAATCAACAGCCAAATTTCTTTAATATCTTAGGATTTAGAGTAATTGGCGACTCCATTACATTATCAGATGTAAACAGAAGAACCATAAGTGAAGCTTCCGTTAAAATTCAGATTGAAGATGAAATCATCCATACTGTTTCAGAAGGCGATGGTCCAGTCAACGCGCTGGATAAAGCCCTAAGAAAAGCTATTGTTGAAAAATACCCTGAAGTTGCAAACTTTAAACTGGATGATTTTAAGGTTCGTATCTTGGATTCAAAAGCTGCAACCGGTGCCCCGGTACGCGTTACCATAGAAAGTTCTGATGGACTCCACAAATGGGATACCGTTGGCGTAAGCGAAAATATTATTGAAGCTTCATATGGTGCAATTGTTGACAGTATATACTACGGACTCATTCTTCAAGGCGCAAAAAGCCTTGTAAAACAATAGTTTATACAAAATTATAAATAAAATTAAACTATTAGTAAGTGCTAAAATATTACCCTGTTAGATACCAAATATTAGACACCTGTCTAATGTAAAAGAGGCTATGCTTTTATTATCCTAGTAAGGGTATGAAAAAGGTCTCAACAAAAGATTCAAGCGAAGAATCAAACAATGAAATCTTGCTTGAAAAAGAAAACTTTATAGAAATGCTTACGCACGACCTTAAAACTCCAATCAGGGCGCAAATTCAGGCACTAAATTTATTACTAAAAGATTATTTTGGACCATTAAATCCAAAACAAAGAGAAATCATAAAAGAAATAATGGCATCCAATAAGTACATGCAAAATATGGCAGAAAATGTGCTTACAAATTATAAAATTGAAAATGGCAGATTAAAAATTCAAAAAACAAAAAATGATATAAAACTAACTATTGAAAATACAATTGAAAATTTAAGATTTATAATTTCCCAAAAAAACCAGAAAATTAACGTCAATTATAAAAATATTATAGAAAGTTTTGCTTTCTACGATGATATAGAAATTAAAAGAGTACTTACAAACTTAATAGTAAATGCCTCAGAATACAGTTTTGATAATTCAACAATAGATATATTAGTTGAAAAAGAAAATAATCATTTTAAAATAACCGTCTCTGATACCGGTTTAGGAATTATGAACGACGATGTAGACTCAATATTTAAAAAGTATTCCACCAATTCTAAAGATTACAGGAAAGTAGGTACAGGGTTAGGTTTATACATATGTAAAGCAATAATAAACGCACATGGTGGGATAATCAAAGCATCAAAACCAAAAAACGGCGGGGCAAGCTTTAGCTTTACAATTTAGACTGCTTGCCACATTAATACATCTTTATTATCTTTTGAATTGCATTTTGTGCCACATCATACATTTTATCCAATTGTTCCCTTGTAAATGTTTGCCCTTCAGCAGTTGCCTGAAATTCAATAATTTTACCACTCTGAGTCATAACAACATTGGCATCCACATCTGTTGTAGAATCTTCACTATAGCATAAATCAGCAAGTACGACTCCATCCTTGATTCCAACAGAAATTGCAGCTATAGGCTCAATTATAGGATTTTCAGTTAGTTCACCAGATTTCAATAGTTTATTAATTAACTCAGTTAAAGCAACATAAGCTCCGCAGATTGAAGCCACTCTCGTTCCGCCATCTGCTTGAATTACATCGGCATCAATTGTTATAGTTCTTTCACCCAGTTTTTCAAGATTAACGCACGCTCTGATGCTGCGCCCGATTAATCTTTGAATTTCCTGCGTTCTGCCTGAAAGCTTTGTTCTTTCTCTCTGGCAGCGAACATTCGTAGAGCTTGGTAAAAGCGAATATTCTGCACTTATCCATCCTGAAATTTCATCCTTTGGCATCCATTTGGGTTTAACATTTTCAACGCTTGCACAAACTATTACTTTTGTATCCCCAAACTCTACTAAAACTGAACCCGGTGCGTGTTTTGTAAACCCCTTTGTAAATTTTACCCGTCTTATTTGTTCGTTTTCTCTGCCATCTTCCCTCATGATTAATTCCTTTTTAAACCTTACAATAAGTGCAATTATAGCACAAATATTACCTAAGAGCACTATTTTAAGCAGTAAAAATTGTAGTTTGCGGGGATTAAACAAAAATCTCCAAACACTATAATCATAATATAAATCCTCAACTCTTCTGATTGCTTTTTACCCTTCTTGAGCTGCTTATCTTAAGTATTTCAAGAAGGGTTCTTTTATGCGTTCAAATAAGCCGCTTGGCATCATCGTTACAAACGACAGGCAGAAACACAGCAATCTAAAATATATTATCTTTTTGCATACTAAACATATCTAATAGCTATGTAAGCATAATATTCAACAATTTGTTGCTTAACAATTTGCAACAATAATTCGTTGTTGATAAACTAAAATAAAATTACGCACATTTAGTTAAAATATTTCAAAACAAGCTTATGTACAAGAAACTGCTATTCATATTATTATTTTTAATACTTTTAATAGTAAGCGTTTTTATTGACTCACATTTTATTGAGCCCGACCTTTTAATTGTAAGAAAAAATACCCTTTATCTTCCAAACTGGGATAAGAAAATAGACGGTTTTAAAATAGCTGTAATCTCTGATTTACATATCGGTTCAAAAAATGTAGATTTAAATAAAGTCAAAAAAATTGCAAAAATTGTTAATAAAAATAACCCTGATTTAGTAGTATTTTTGGGAGACTTTGACTCATTTTTAATTCAAAAAACAAAATATAAAATGGAAGAACTTGTATCGGTTTTTAAAAATTTCAAAGCGGCAAACGGCGTGATATCAGTACTTGGAAACCATGATTATGCTTCACCGTCTCCTGCTTTTATAAAAGAATTTCTAAATGAAGCAAATATAGAAATTTTAGAAAACAATTCAATCCACATTTTTCCAAACGGACGTATTTTAAAAATTACAGGACTTAAGGATTTATGGTATTTTCCGAATATCAAGCCAAAAGAAACCATTGGTCCCATTTATTCACCAACAATAGTCTTAATGCACAATCCTGATTCTTTTCCAAGTATTCCAGGTGATGTCAGCCTTACTTTAAGCGGACACACTCATGGGGGCGAAATAGTTTTTCCGTTTTTCGGTTCGCCGATTGTACCGTCAGAATACGGACAAAGATACAGAAAAGGCCACATTGTAGAAAATGGCAAACATTTGTATGTTTCTGCAGGAGTGGCCTCCTTAAGTGGTTTCAGATTTTTAAACCCTCCTGAAATTTCAATTTTAACCTTATATTCCCAAACTTCTAAAACAAAAATTATAAATACAAAACCAAAAACAGGATTTACCAAAAAGCATTGGAGAGCTTGTATAAACTGGCTTATACATCTTAAAAAGTTATAGTGTTCATCTTTCAATAACCTTTAGGGCTTCTTTTATTTTGCCATTGAGCATATTCATTGCTGGGATTAGTTTATAATTATTATCTTTAACCCAGATATCAAGCATTTTGGCAATTTTATCAATATCTACGATTTTATCTTCAATGCTAATCAGCTTTTTTATAACCTTATTGTATTCAACTTCATTACACATAGCTTCCTCCTTTGAACAATTTGTACTATTTGTTCGAGACTTTTTTTCAGTTTATCACTAAGATTAAAATATGACAAATAACTATATAGAAATATTAAAGCCGGTCGGAAAAAATATTGCAAAATACAGAAAAGCAGCCGGTTTTACACAAGTACAACTTGCGGTAGAAATTGAAAAAAGCAGTGATTATATACACTTAATTGAAGCAGGCAAACGAAATCCAAGCCTAAAAACCCTGGCTAAAATCTCTGTTATTTTAAATGTCGACATTGTGGAATTTTTTAAAATATCATAAGGCTATTTATCCAAGCTAAAACAAGTCTTAACCCCCTGCGTTTTCTTTTTCTTTAGACACATCCACCCACTCAATACAATTTGAGTATATATAAAGTTCATCCAAAGTAAGCTCTATTGCACTGTTTGAGCTGCCTGCAGCAGGATATACGGTTTTAAAGCGCCTAAGAGAATTGTCAAGATATATCTTGACACCCTCCTTTACTCCAAACGGACAGATTCCACCAACTGTATGCCCAATCAAGTCTTCAGCCTCTTCAAACGATAGCATTTTAGCTTTAGTGTGAAATTTTTCCTTAAACTTTTTATTATCAACCCTGACATCCCCCGCAGCAACAATTAAAACCACCCCGTCATTCATATGAAATGATAAAGTTTTTGCAATTCTTTCAGGCTCACACCCGAGAGCTGCGGCGGCAAGTTCAACCGTAGCACTTGATTCAGCCAGCTCTATAATCCTATCTTCCATATTAAATTTTCTAAAATACTCTCTAACCGCCTCGATTGACATAATAATTTTCCCTGAAAAAAGTGCCTCCTTATCTTAACACAAGGAGGCACTTTTAAATCATTTTTCTTTTATGAAAAATCTTTATAGCTGCCTTTTAATCTGTCGGTATATGTCGTATGCAGTAATTCATGTGCTTTATGAGACCCAGGCTTTTCCAAAAATTCCGCATAAAGCTTTTTAATTTCAGGATTTTCATGAGATTTTCTTAAAGGAAGTTCTTTATCCTCTTTATATAAACCTTCTGCACGTTTTTCTTTAATTAAAGAAGAATCACAGCTTCTTGGCTGTCCTCCGCCATTTACGCAACCGCCGGGACATGCCATAACTTCAAGCAAGTGGAATTTCGCAGTACCGTTTTTTATCTCTTGAATAGATTTTTCAGCCTCTTTTAAGGTTGAAACAACCCTTACAACTACCTTGCTGCCATTAATATCAAATTCAACATCGCGGCATCTGTTATGAACACCTCTTAGTTCTTTAATATCAACATCACTTAAAGGCTTGCCTGTTGCAACCTCATAGGCGGTTCTAACAGCAGCTTCTGCAACTCCGCCCGATGCACCAAATATTGTGCCAGCACCTGTGTATTCACCAAACGGAGAATCGCCTTTGGTTGGTTCCAGTTTTGCAAAATCAATTCCGGCCTCTTTTATCATACGGCCAAGTTCCTTTGTGGTTAAAACAAGGTCTGTATCCAGAATATTATTTTTAGAAAATTCAAAACGGGTAGCTTCCGCCTTTTTAGCTGTACAAGGCATAATTGAAACCACAACAAGATTTTCTCTTGTAATTTCAGGGAATTTCAAAGGCAATACTTCCTTTAAAACAGGAGATAGCATTGATTGCGGCGACTTGCAGGTAGATAAGTGTTTTAACATATCAGGGTGCAAATTCTCTAAATACCTTACCCATGCAGGACAACAGGATGTAAACATGGGAAGTGTACCGTTATTTTGCAATCTTTCTAAAAATTCAGTTCCCTCTTCCATAATCGTTAAATCAGCAGAAAAATTAGTATCAAACACCATATCAAAACCAATTTCACGAAGAGCAGTGTTGATTTTACCTATTGAATTTTCCCCAGGTTTAAGATTAAATATCTCACCAATCGCCACACGTACAGCAGGAGCAATTTGTGCAACAACCTTTTTATCTTTGTTTGTAATTTCACCCCAAACACGTTCTACGCTTGATTTGATAGTTAAAGCCCCTGTTGGACATACTGCTTGACACTGTCCGCAATAAACGCAATCAACTTCACAAAGTTTTTTGCCTGCCATAGGCTGCACGACGGTTTTTGAGCCCCTGTTTGCAAAACCCAAAACCGCATGACCTTGAAATTCTTCACAAGCCCGAACACAAGCCCCGCAAAGAATACACTTATTAGGGTCACGAACAATTGAAGGGTTAAAATCATCAATCTCGTCAAATTCTTTTTTCTTGGCGTATCTAATCTGCCTTATACCGTATTCTTCTGCGTATTTTTGCAGGTCACAGTTTCCTGATTTATCACAGGATGTACATTCTCTATCATGGTTTGCTAAAAGCAATTCAAGAACGGTTTTTCTGATTCTTCTTGTTCTTTCGGTGTTAGTTTGAATTTTAAGCCCGATTTCAGGCGGCATAGTGCAGCTTGTTTGAATCCCTCTGCCTTCAATTTCAACAACACACATTCTGCAGGCGCCGAATGGTTTTAAATCGGGGCGGTAACAAAATGTCGGTACATTAAACCCGTTTTTTCTCATAACCTCAAGCAAATTGATTTCATTGGTAAATTCAACCTCTTTACCGTTTATAAATAAAGTTTTTTTATCTTCGTTCATTTTTTAATCCTTATTTTAAAGTACAGCCTTCTTATTTGCCCATTTTTAAGGCAAGGGTTATTTTTGAACAATCGCATTAAACGGACATCCTTTTAAGCAAGCGCCGCATTTAATACATTTTTCTTTATCAATAGAGAAAGGCTGTTTGATCTCACCTGAAATTGCACCAACAGGACAAATTCTTGAGCATTTTGAACATCCTTTGCATTTTTCCTTATCAATTTCAATAACCTTCAGTGCCGTACAAACACCTGCAGGACATTTTTTATCCACAATGTGAGCTATATATTCATCCCTGAAATATTTAAGCGTTGATAAAACAGGGTTTGGTGCAGTTTTTCCAAGACCGCACAATGAACCGTCTTTAACACTTACTGCTAATTCCTCAAGTAAATCAAGGTCTTCAAGAGTAGCTTCCCCGCGGGTAATTTTTTCTAATATCTTAAGCATATTTTTTGTACCTTCGCGGCATGGAACACATTTTCCGCAGCTTTCATTTTGTGTAAAATTCATAAAGAACCTTGCAACTTCAACAATGCAAGTATCCTCATTCATCACCACAAGACCACCGGAGCCAACCATAGCACCCGCTTTTATAAGGCTGTCATAATCAAGTGTTAAATCAAGATGTTCTTCCGTTAGACATCCTCCAGAAGGACCTCCGATTTGAACCGCTTTAAATTTCTTGCCGTTTCTGATTCCGCCGCCAAGTTCAAATACAATTTGTCTTAATGTTGTCCCCATGGGAACTTCAATCAACCCTGTATTATTTACTTCACCTGTAAGTGCAAATGTTTTTGTACCTTTTGAAGTATCAGCACCCAATGAAGAAAACCAATCTGCGCCTTTCAAGATTATAACAGGCACATTCGCTAGGGTCTCAACATTATTTATTAAAGTTGGCTTTCCAAAAAGCCCTTTATTTGCAGGGAATGGCGGTTTTGGACGGGGCATACCTCTTTCACCCTCAATTGAAGCTATTAATGCAGTCTCTTCACCGCAAACAAAAGCTCCAGCACCTTCTTTAATATGAATATCAAAGTTAAAACCTGAACCCATAATATTTTTGCCTAGAAGACTGGCATTTTCAGCATCTTTAATCGCAGTTCTTAACCTTTTGATTGCAAGCGGATACTCAGCTCTAACATAAATATAAGCTTCATCAGCACCAACTGCAAAACCTGCAATTGCCATACCTTCCAATAATTTATGCGGGTCGCCTTCCATAACAGACCTATCCATAAATGCGCCCGGGTCGCCTTCATCACCGTTGCAGACAACGTATTTTTTATCCCCTTGCGCCATTTTGGTAAACATCCATTTTCTGCCGGTAGGGAAACCGCCGCCGCCTCTGCCTCTGAGACCTGATTTTGTAATTGTATCTACCACTTTATCGGGGTCATTTTCTTTTAGGACATTATAAAGTGCGCGATAGCCATCCACCGCAAGAGTGTCTTCAATAGCTTCAGGATTTATTTCACCGCAGTTTGCAAGCGAAACACGGGTCTGTCCTGCATAAAATTTAATATCTTCATTTTTAAATACATGGTTTTTTGTTGCAGGGTCAATATATAAAAGTCTTTCAACAGGCTTTCCACCCTTTATATGACTCTCTATAATTTCATCAACATCATCAAGTTTAACCTTAACATATGTAACATCCAACTTTGGAATTACAACCAAAACCCCCTGTTCACAAAAGCCATGGCATCCTGTTGGAACAGCTGTCATTTTATCTTCTTTACCCAGAGGTTCAACATTAATTCCTCTTTCTTTAAACTTTTCAATAATTTCCAATGAACCATTAGCAACACACCCGGTTCCGGCACAAATTAAAACCCTAAGACCCTCAGCTTCAACTGTTTCAACTGCCTTTTTCTTTAAATATTCAATATCTAACAACACATTGTTTTCAATCATTTTACACTCCTTCATCTGCAACAAAATTGTTTATGATGGTTAAAATAGCATCAGGTGTCATTTTAGGGTAAATTTTTTCATTTATAACACATACAGGTGCTAAACCGCATGCTCCAAGACAGCTTACGGTTTCAACGGAAAATAAACCGTCATCTGTTGTAAACTTGCCATCTACAAGCTTTAATCTGTTCATAACCGCATCATATACAGGCATTGAACCTCTAACATGACATGCTGTACCATCACAGATTTTTACAACATATTTTCCTTTTGGTTCTAAACTAAATTGACTGTAAAACGTTGCAACACCAAAGACAGTGGCAGGGGAAAGATTCATTTTTGTACCTATATAGGTCATAATGTTCTCGGGGAGATAATTAAAGTGCGCCTGTACTTCTTGGAGTATGGCAATAAGGTTAGATTTTTTAAATTCAAACCTTTCAAGGATTTTATCAACCTTAGCTAGATTGGCGCTTATCACGCTTGAGTCATTACAGGAAGGTGTGGTCATCTTTTCTCCTTATTATTCAGTTGTAATCAATATATGAGGGCTATTTTTGTTCTATAGTGTCCTCTTTTTTTACGACAGGCTCACCCTCATTTGCGTAGTCGGTTACTTGTTTTTGGGCCTTTCTTTGTGCATTAAGCGCAGAATTGCCGCCAATACACCCGCCCATACATGCCATAACTTCAATTAAGTTGCCATTCGGACAGGTTCCGGTTTTTGCATAACCTTTAAGTTCTTTTATCGCTTGTTTATTTAACCCATTTATAAGACATGGATGAATTTCAACATCCTCGCCCTTCAGTTCAAGCGCGCTTTTTACAGCTTCTGCAACCCCTCCTGAAAGAGGAAAATTTCTGCCTTCCTTTGAACTTTTAACTTCAAATTCGGTATCTTCCAAATTATTTACCTCAATCTTCATAGCAACAAGAATAGAGCCAAGTTCATCAAAATTAATAACATAATCAGCATTAGGATTATCCAATGCTTCTCTTCTTTTGGCTGAACATGGGCTTATAAATACCGTTACACAGTTTGGGTCTTTTTTCTTTGCAATTTCAGCTGTGTAGTACATAGGAGTCCCGGTTTCAGATACAAACGGCTTAATTTCAGGAATATGTTTTTTTACAAGTTCGTTATAAGCAGCACAGCATGAGGTTGTCATAAATGGTTTATCTTCAGCCATTCTTTCTTTAAAATCTTCAGCTTCTGTAAGAGTTGTAATATCAGCACCTTGTGCTACCTCTAATACATCAGAAAAACCAATTTTCAAAAGTGCGGTTCTAACTTTTGCCATAGGATAAGGGAATTGCCCTGCTATAGCAGGTGCCACCATAGCAACTACATTTTTGCCTTCTTTAATTCTTGATAAAACATCAATAATCTGGCTTTTTTCATGAATCGCACCAAAAGGACAAGCTGCTATACACTTTCCACAGCCAATACATTTTGTAAAATCAATCCTTGCATGACCGGATTCGTCTTTTTTAATTGCATCCACAGGACAAACACTTTCGCATGGAACAATAATCTTAGCTATCGCACCATACGGACAGGCGTTTATACACATACCGCAATTTTTACATTTAGAAGCATCAATGTGTGATTTGCCATTTATAATTGAAATTGCGCCAAATCTGCAAGTGGTTGTGCAAGGTCTTGCAACACAGCCTTGGCACATATCTGTTACATAAACAGAACTTGGAACACAGCCTTTACATGCACCTTGCAGTACTGTTAAAATCTCTTCATCCGGTTTTTGTCTTTCAGTTGCCTCTTTTGCATAATCGGATAAAAGCTTGCACTCATCGTCATTTTCAATAGAGTGACCCAATCCTGCAACAATTCTGTCTCGTAAAACAGCACGTTCTTTATAAACACAGCACCTTAAATCTACCTCACAGCCTTTCGGACGCATAACATAAGGTATTTTTCTTGTATTTTCTTCAAAATTATCGCTTAAAAAAGCTTCTGTAATTCTAACTAATATTTCTCTTTTTAAATGTTTAATTTGGTTGTCGTTAGTACTCATCTTTGCCTAGTTTTCTTTCTATAACTGTAAGAACTTTTTCCACTGTAGCTTCACTTATAGCTTCTCCATCCACCTTTACATAAGGCGCTTTTGAATACTGGCAGTCTGTATTGCAAAGTCCGTGGCATACTATTCCTTTGGTATCAACTTTGTCGGGGTATTTTCTTTGGAGAATAGAGGCTAATTCCTGCAGGCTTTCTCCGCCCATAATAAAACAGGTTGTGCCCATGCAAATCTCAACTTGTATTTTTTCCATATCAAACACCCTCACTAAATAATTTATATCAATTTATTCTAACATTATAGAACAAATATGGAAGTATGTAAAATATATGCAATTGTAATAAATTAAAGTTTTTAATCATAAAAGTCTATTCTTACATATATTGTATTTCTACTCTTTTTGTATATTTTTCTTCAAGAACTTTTTTAAGTTTCTTTATAACATTTTTCCTGATTTCAATTTCAATGGGCAAATTTGGGTCATAATGTGCCTGATTTAATTGAGCTCCAACCATAAAAAGAATGTAATCATTATCTAAAAGCAAATTCATTAAACGAACAGCCGCGTTTAATTCATCAATACTTTCTTCATCTTTTAAATATTCATACGTAAGACTTAGGGTCAAAATCCCTTCTGTAATTAAATCTACACCTTCCATGGATGAACATGCCGGCAATTTTCCCGTGTTGAACGGGCTTTCTGTTATTATTTCTCTGTTTAATTCTCTTGAAATAAGGTTTGCAGTTGTACCACCGCAGATTGCTTTTTTGCCATCAAATTCGGCAAAAATTTTCGCATACTCGCTATCCTTTTCATTATGATAAGGGGGTCCTGTAAATACGCATAATTTTCTAACCTTTGCAAAATGTACAACACAAGCTGAAATGTCATCTTTTGCCTGCTTTTTATCAATATATTTAGCATATTCCACAATGTATTTTGATAATTCTCTGCTTGAAATATCAGGCTGATGCTTCATTTTCTTTTTAATTACATCTATTAAACCCTTTCGCCTTAAACCAAGTTTAAGGTTATCTCCGCCAAGACCTGCCTGCGTTACACCATCGGAACAAAAAATTAATCTATCCCCAAGCTCAAGTTTAATATGATAAGTTCTCATATGCCTGTTAGAAAAGGTCTTAGAATTTATAATTTTGCATTCAGGCTCCACAATATCACCATTCTTTTTCATCCAGATAAACTGCGGATTCCCTTCTTCTACAATCTTTACATCCCCATCATCAGTACAATCCAATGCAGAAAATGTTGAGTAGCTTATCTGGCGCACCTGACAAACAGGAAGTGAGTTTAAAATAATTTCACAAGCTGCTTTTATATTTCTTTGCGCTTCAATAAACCTCAAAAGCATTGTTGCTGTCATACAAGATAAAATATTTGCTTTAATACCGGAGCCAAGTCCATCGGACAAAACGGCTATAAGCCTTCCTGGGCGCCTTTTTGAGACAAAATAATCTCCGAAAGCATTTTGGTTATATTTTTTTTCTTGTGTACAGTTTATATCTATAAACATAGTTTATTGCTCATCCTCAGGTTCATTTGAGGTATTTTCACCTAAATTCTCAACAAGGTTTGAATCTTCAACAACATCCTTATCATAATCCTGTGCAATCGAACTTAACAGCAATTCGGTTTCAACCATATGTTCTCCCAATAGGCAAGCAATATTCTGTACTATAGAAATATTTTTCGTAATAACTTCATGTGCCTTTTGGGCTATTTTTTCCCTATTTACCTGAGAACGTGTTACATCAACAATGATGGCACCTACAAGCTCATCTTTTTCAATGGTAAATGCTGTAATATCATATAACCTGTCATTTACAGGATAATGTTCTTTATGAATATCAGAATAATCGCTAAGTGCAGTTTTGAAGATAAAATCAAAATCTACAATTTTATCAATGGCGGCACCCTTTAACATATCAGGATTTTGCGAATAGACATCATACATATCAGGCATAAACATTTTTATAAATGCATTATTAGCTTCTGCCACCTTTAAGTCTTTATCCACCATAACCATAGCAGATGGCATACATCTTAAAAGTGCATCTGCCTTTCTATGCGCAATTTGCCTCATATAAGAAGCACATTGAGAAGGCTCGGCCTCATTTCTTAAGAGCGCATAACCCATCTCTCGGCATGAAGAATACCCGCACCCGCCGCAGTTAAGTTCATCTTCAACCGAATTTTTTCCAATCTTTTTAAGCGCTTTTCTTAATTCTTCAACACTATATTTTTTATCCTGAACAGGATTAACAGAATATTCCATATCCACAACTGTTTCAGGCTCTTTTGGAATCTCGGGGCGAAGTTTTGTATAATTAATAATCCTTGTCATTATATCAAGCCCTGATTTTTTATCAGAAATCCCCGGACCGCCGACACAGCCTGCAGCACAACTCAAAGCTTCTATAAATATTTTATTTTTGAGTGTACTTTCATCAAAACCTTTTAAAACCCTATCTATGGTTTCTAAAGAACTTGCTGTTAAAAACTTGATGTTTTTTACTTCATCAAATTCATAATTTCTAAGACACTTCTTTATTGTATCATTCATACCACCTTCAATGGGGTACAATGAACCCTCATAAGCGTCTTCCGGTACAAAATGCTCGCCTTCATAATTAATTTTTTCAGTATTGATATACTCTTCATTGAGCCAATATTTCAATTCATCAAAAGTAAGGGCTGCACTGATTAAATCAGGATTCCTGTCTGCCTCATTTTTCTTTGCGATGCAAGGACCAATAAATACTACCTTTATATTTTCCCCAAATTTTTCTTTCAAAAGCTTAGCATGTGTTAAAGCAGGAGATGCAATTGGTGTTATATTTTTTGCAAACTCTGGATGATACATTCTTATAAAATCAACTGCAGCAGGACAAGCACTTGATATATATAACTTTTGTTCATAACCTTTAACATCTTTTTGCTCAACCGCATTATTGTCTGCAAAATTCTGATTACCGTCTGCATTGCAAGAAGTATCACATAACATCTCGGCAGTTTTAATAGATACAGCCTGTGCGCCAATTGCGGTTTCCGATACTCCTTTAAATCCAAGCTTCTTTAATATTGCAATCAGTTTTTCTTTTGGCATATTGGAGAAAACCCCCGAAAAAGTTGGCGCCAAAGAAACATAAACATCAGGTTTTACACCATTTTTGGGCATTAAAATATTTTTAACTTTTTCAATATCATTGCGAACCCTTTTTGCCTTAGAAGGACAATTTAATACACAAGCTCCGCATGTTATACATTTATCGCCAATAACGCTTGCATGCCCGGATTCAATCTTGATTGCCTTAACAAAACAATGTCTAACACACTTATAACAGTCGCTGCACTCATTTTTCAGAGTGTAAACTGGAAGAATTTTATTCATTCAAAAGTTCCATTAATTTCTTTTTATCAACACCATAATATTGTACACCATCTATATTAATATTTGGTCCATGTGTACAAATATTATCGCATCTTGAACCTGTTATCTCAACAGTTGTATCAAGGTTGTTTTCCTTAATATACTGTTCAATAATTTCTAAATTCTCATCATTTCCTCTTGCAAAACAAGAACTTCCCATACAAATCTTTATGTTTTTCACGTCTCTTTTCCAAAAGCCTTTCAAATTATTAAAAGTTAACTTTAATTAGAATTTTAAACCAAAAACCAGTAATATGCAAAAGCATTACAGCAACAGATTTTAATATCAAAATACTATTATTCTTTTGTGCATTATTCTTAATAATTAAAGACTGCAATATTTTTCAAATTGTTGTCAATTGTAAATTTAAATAGTTAATTTGCACTATTTTTTATTTAGGTGTTAGCATGTAGTTATGTCAAACATTGTAATTGATAAAGAAAAATGCAAAGCTTGCGGTATATGTGTTAGTGTGTGCCCCAAAAAGCTTATAAAAATTGGGAGCGAGACAAATTCTTCGGGGAGCAAATATGCAGTTTTTGATAAGCAGAAAGATGCTTGTTTAGGCTGTGCCCTTTGTGCCATAAGCTGCCCAGATATTGCAATAAAAGAGGTCTACAAGTAATCAAATGACACAAAAAGTTTTAATAAAGGGTAATAAAGCCATTGCTCAAGCAGCTATAAATGTGGGTTTAGAGTGCTATTTCGGCTATCCCATTACACCGCAGAATGAAATAGGCGAGTTTATGAGTGATGAAATGCCAAAATTGGGCAGGACCTATATAAGTGCCGAATCTGAGCTTGCTGCAGTAAATATGCTAATAGGTGCTGCATCTACAGGTACACTGGCTATGACAAGTTCATCTTCATGTGCTATCGCTCTTATGCAAGAAGCAATTTCAGCTATGGCAACAGCGGAAATCCCCGGCGTTATCATAAGTGTAATGCGTGCAGGTCCGGGATTAGGCAATATTACACCATCTCAAGGTGATTATTTTCAAGCTACAAAAGGTGGTGGAAACGGTGATTACAGAACGATTGTACTTGCCCCATCTTCCATAAGTGAAGCCGTAGAATTAACCTATAAAACTTTTTATTTGGCTTTTAAATACAGAAATCCTGCAATGCTCCTTGCAGACGGTATGATAGGACAGATGATGGAGCCTGTTGAATTAAAACCGTTTGATTTAAAAATTCCTGATTCTTCAGACTGGGAAGCTGACGGGGTAGGCGAGGGTGCAAATAAAAGACCATTTAGAAAACTTGTATCACTGCATATGCAAGGAGATGACCTGCCAAAACTAAACGCTAAGCTTCAATCCAAATACAATCAAATTCAAATGAATGAAGTTATGTATGAAGAATTTATGACAGAAGATGCAGATATTTTAATTACAGCATTCGGTACAGTTGCAAGGGTGGCAAAAAGTGTTGTAACAGAAGCCAGAAAAACTGGTTTGAAGGTTGGATTATTTAGACCGATTACTGTTTGGCCTTTCCCCTCGAACGAGCTTAAGGAAGCGGCAGCAGGTAAAAAAGTCCTCCTTGATATTGAATTAAATGAAGGACAAATGTTATTAGACGTAAAAGCTGCAATAGATGGGGTTTGCCCTGTTGAATTAATCTCAAAATTAGGCGGTGAGATTGTTAAAGCTCATGAGATTATGGAAAAAATCATTGAACTTTCAAAAAAATATTCAAGCCAAAAGGCAGGTGCAGTATGCTAAATACAACAAGTACACCAAAAAAGGTTTTTGAGAGACCAAAAACAATACAAGAAAATTATGATTATCCATTTTGCGCAGGATGCGGGCACGGTATAGTACTGAGACTTGTTGCGGAAATAATTGATGAACTTGGCGTACAGGGAAAAACAATAGCAGTAGCATCTGTAGGTTGTTCTATCAGCATGGAAAAGTTTTATGACCTTGATATAGTAGGTTCATCTCACGGCAGAGCACCTTGTGTTGCAACAGGCGTTAAGCGTGCAAAACCCGATAAAATAGTATTCACCTATCAGGGTGACGGTGATGCTGCAACAATTGGCATGAATGAAACTATTCACACAGCATGCCGCGGGGAAAACATCACAACAATTTGTATCAATAATACAAATTTTGGCATGACAGGCGGACAGGCAAGCGCCACAAGCATTTTAGGTCAAAAAACAACCACAACAAAACAAGGCAGAGACCCGATAAAAAATGGCTATCCTGTTCATATTGCAGAAATGGTAGCGCTCTGTGATGGAGCGGTATATGTGGAAAGATGCGGCATTTACAATCCGCAAAGCATTATAAAAACAAAGGCTGCGATTAAAAAAGGATTTATAAATCAAATAGAAGAACGCGGATTTTCTTTTATAGAAGTCTTATGTGCATGCCCCACAGGCTGGAAATTATCCCCTGTCGATTCAATGGCGTATATTCAAAATGAAGTCTCAAAAGTTCACAAAATTGGTGTCTTAAAAGACATTTCATCCGTTAAAGATATTTGCGGATAAGTTTAGGAGTTTACCTTATGAATACAAATTCTGAAAAGCATATAATTATCGCCGGGTTTGGAGGACAGGGAGTTTTATTCTTAGGAACCACTCTTGCAGAAGCCGCTATAATAGAAGGCAAAAATACAACCTGGATGCCGTCTTACGGGGCAGAGATGCGCGGAGGCAGCGCAAATTGCTTTGTTGTAATTTCAGATGGCGAAATCCCATCCCCATTATTCGATGAAGCTGATTACGGAGTATTTTTAAGCAAGGCTGCAATAAATAAATTTGAAAACACTATTTCAAAAAACGGACTTGCTATTGTAAATTCTTCTATGATAGGAGAAAGAGCTTTTCGAAGCGACATAGAATACGTTCTTGAGCCGCTTTCAGATTTAGCAGCACATTCAAAAGAAAAAATGCTTTTAAATATTATGGCGCTAGGGCTTTTAATTAGAAAAACAAGTATTTTAACAAAAGAAAGTGTTATAAAGGCTTTAACAAAAGTGTCTTCAGCCAAAAAACCGGAATTTTTAAAATTCAATCTTGAATCCTTTGAAGCCGGATATAATCTTATAAAATCAACTTCTTTAGATAATAAAGCTTTAGAAAGAGCTGTCTGTTAAATTATGAAAAAAATTATAATCACCCTAAATGGCGAAAATAATGAATTTGATACAGAAAGCGGACAATTATCTGTTTCAAAGTTTGCTGAAATACGTAATTTAAAAGGCTTTTTTGCAATTGAATTAAATTTAAAAATAATAAATAAAGAAGATTATGATTCAACTTTTATTAAAGAAGGCGACAGCGTTGAAGTTGTAGGTTTTGCAGGAGGGGGTTAAACCCCGCAACAAGTAAAATCTAAAAGTAAAAACAAAAAATATACTTTTAAGGTATAATTCTTTTACATTATAAAATAGGAAGTAAAAAGAGAAAAAGCGTATGTTAATGAGTGAATATTATCCTTCAAAAATTGAAAAAAAATGGCTTGATATTTGGGAAGAAAATAAGGCTTTTAAAACTTATGATGATTCAGATAAACCAAAATATTACGCACTTTCAATGTTTCCATACCCAAGCGGCAAGCTTCATATGGGACATGTTAGAAACTACACCATAACAGACGTTATTGCAAGATTCAAAAAGGCAATGGGCTATAATGTTTTACATCCTATGGGATGGGATAGTTTCGGACTCCCTGCAGAAAATGCAGCCATTCAGCATGGCGTAAACCCTGCAGAGTGGACTGATAAAAACATTTCTTATATGAAAAAACAGCTTAAAATGCTGGGTTTATCTGTTGATTGGGACAGAGAAGCAGCCACCTGCAAAGAAGACTATTATAAATGGACTCAATGGCTGTTTTTACAGCTTTATAAAAAAGGTCTAGCCTATAAAAAAGGTGCTGCCGTTAATTGGTGCGAAAAGTGCGCTACCGTACTTGCAAACGAGCAAGTTATAGATGGTAAATGCTGGCGCTGCGACTCAGATGTTACAAAGAAAAACCTTGAACAGTGGTTTTTAAAAATAACAGATTATGCCGAAGTTTTACTGGAAGACCTCAATAAGCTTGAAGGCTGGGGGGATAACGTTAAAACAATGCAGGCAAACTGGATTGGAAAATCCAAAGGTACAATTTTAAAATTCAAAGTTAAAGAATTTGAGAATAGCTGTAGCTGCAAAAAAGAAGGCTGCAATTGTGATTCAAACAATTTGGGGCTTGAAATTCCTGTTTATACAACCCGCCCTGATACGGCATTTGGTATAACTTACCTTGTTGTAGCACCTGAATATCCTGACATTGAAAAACTAACAACACCTGAAAATCGTGAAATTGTTGAAAAATATAGAGAAAACGCAAGAAAAATGTCTGAAATTGAACGCCTTTCAACAGAAAGAGTTAAGACAGGCGTTCCTCTCGGCACACATATTATAAACCCTCTTACGGGACGTGTTTGCCCGATTTGGGTAGCTGATTATGCAATTGTGGACTACGGAACAGGCGCCGTTATGGCAGTTCCTGCACATGATGAAAGAGACTTTGATTTTGCAAAAAAATTCAATCTGCCGATTATTCAGGTTATTGATGGCGAAGGCTACAGCCCTGATAAAGTCTACACAGACCCGGGTGTCTTGGTAAATTCGGGTGAATTTAACGGAATCAATAACGAAGAAGCAAAAGCAAAAATCACTGAGTTTGCTGAAAAACAAGGTTTTGGCTATGCTAAAACTCAATATAGATTAAGAGATTGGCTTATTTCAAGACAAAGATACTGGGGTGCGCCAATTCCTGTTGTATACTGTGAAAAATGCGGATGTCAGCCTGTACCGGATAGTGAATTACCTGTAAAATTACCAACCGATGTTGATTTTTCAGTTCAGGGGATATCGCCAGTTAAAACATCCAAGACCTTTGAAAACACCGTTTGTCCCGTTTGTGGCGGTCCTGCAAAACGTGAAACAGATACTATGGACACATTTATGTGCTCAAGCTGGTACTACATGCGCTATGCTGATGCTAAAAACAGCGACAAATGTTTTGATAAAGACCTTGTAAATAAATGGCTCCCGGTTGACCAATACGTTGGCGGAATTGAGCATGCTATTTTACACCTTCTTTATTCAAGATTCTTCACAAAAGCCCTTAGAGACTGCGGCTTATTGAATTTTGATGAACCGTTTAAAAACCTTTTAACACAAGGAATGGTATTAAAAGACGGCTCCAAAATGTCCAAATCAAAAGGAAATACTGTTGACCCTGATGAAATTTTTGCAAATTACGGAGCAGATACTGCAAGATTATTTATCATATCAGATTCACCCCCGGCGCGTGATTTTGACTGGTCGGATGCTGGCGTTGAAGGATGTTATAAATTCTTAAGCCGTGTTTACAGACTCTATTCAAAATACCAAGATTTAATATCGCTTGATTATAAAATTCCTGAAAACCTTGACCCTAAAAGCGATAGGCTTCTTCGTGAAGTTCATATTTCAATTAAAAAAATCACAAATGATATTGAAAATGAATTTCAGTTTAATACCGTAGTTTCAAGATATAGAGAGCTTACAAATGCAATCTATGACTACGTTAAAGATGAAAGCTCAATTGAACCGAATACATTAAGTTTTGCACTTATTTCGTTGTTAAAACTATTATCACCGGTTGCTGTCTATATGAGCGAAGAGATTTACTCAAACCTTGCTGAAAAAGCAGGAATTAAAGGTTCAGTCCATGAACTTAATTGGCCAAAATATGATGAAAATTTAACAAAGTTAAACGATGTGACTTTAATTGTTCAAATTAACGGCAAAATAAGGGATAAAATTGAAACTTCAAATAATCAAAGCAATGAAGAGTTAACTGCTTTAGCTATGGCAAGCGAAAAAGTGCAGACTGCACTGGATGGCAAAACTGTTGTCAAAACTATCGTTGTTCCAAATAAACTGGTTAATATTGTAGTGAAATAAATCGCTAGTAAAAATATTCTAAAAGACTTTATCATAATTGATAAAGTCTTTAGTTATTGCTATTTTTTCTACAGCCTTTAAAAAGAGTGTTTATATATTATCTTCCGCCGCCATAAGAATATTGAATGTTTTTATCAATCATCTGATTGCAAGATTGCATTTCGGCTTCAACCATCTTAAGCTGAGTTTCAAACCTTTGCATCTGCTCATCCAGTTTCTTTTCAACCAGATAAAGCCGCTCTTTCCTTTTTTCAAGTGCTTTTGCTTCAGGAGAATCTGCATCTAAATCACTTGCAACAGATAATAAATCGTTAACCGTTTGGCTCAAATTCAGTTTTGATGCAGAAATTAACTGCATCTTGTATTCTAAATCAAGCCTGTAGTTATTTAATTGCGTCTTTCTGATTGTTGCGGTGATTAAACCCATCTTATCTCATTTCGTTGAATTTATTACCTCTTAGAAAAACATGCTCATTGTTTGCTGCAATAAGTTTTTCCATTTGGTTTAATTTGTACATTTGGTAATTTAATCTGTATTTTGCAAGCTTCCTTTTTTTGTTGATTGAGAGCATATCTTTAAATGTTGCAATCATATCATTAATAAAAGCTTTCACCGGATTTTTCCTGATTAAATAGCTTTTTGCAAACCCGAGGAAGTTTTTCATTCTTTTTAGATTTGTTTGGATTGTTTGTTGCAACAGTCTACTCCTTTTTTTTAAAGGGGCAAGCCTAATTTAATAAAAACAAATCAAGCCGAAAAATTGCCCAAATGTACGTTCAATCATGAGTTTTGGATGGTTTTAATGTTCTAAACTTAAAAAATTAAAACTTCAAAACAACCTTATATCTAAACTATCGGCAATTTTAGTAAACACTTAACAAAAAACTTGTATTTTTTAAGCAATTGTTACAAAAGTTAAAATAAATATAAAATTTCACTAAATATCATTGATAGCTTGGCTATTACCCTCAATCTCATCTTTGAGAGATTTTCTAACTATTTCAGCCTGAGTATCAAGCATTTTACACACAGTCTCAATATTTCTAACCTTATCCGATAAAATAGCATCAGCGTTTGTTGTGATTCTACCTGTAACATTTGAATAAGCATTTAAGGCAGCAGAGCCGGTGCCTTCAAGTAAATTTCCCGCAACAATTGCAGCAAGCCCGGATGAGCCCATATAAGGTGCAACAGATTGCATTAAACCGCCTATGCCTGAAATCACGCCTGCAACCGGAAGTATAAAATTTTGTCCAAAATTGGTGCCTGTGCTTGCAGCACTTGTTAAGTAACTTCCCGCAGTAAGTCCTGCTATATCAGATACAGAAGTTGCAAAACCTGTTGGCGTTCCACTGTTATTATAGATATTTGCAGCACCGCCTGTGACAGTACCCAAGCCCCAGCTTGCAGGAGCAGCCCCTGACGGAAAGCCTGTATATGAGCCCAAACCGCCAATACCAAATGAATTTGTGGCACCATATAAGGAAGATGTGGCACCAGTAATCGGTGACCAATATGAGGTGCCGGGAATATTCATCATTGAAGTACCGCCCATAATAGGCATAAATGAGCTTGGTGCAAAAAGACTGGCTAATTGCCATAAAAATCCGCCAACCGTACCAAAGCCGGTACCGGCAGATGCAGAACCTGAAACCGTTATGTCTCTTAATCTGTCATAAGTTTCATAAAGTTCAGCCTTAGCCATAGAGCTTGCTGTTCCGTATTTATTTGCGATAACCAATGCACTATCGTATCTGTACGACATATAACCTCGTTTAACCTTGTTTTTAGCCTAACCTTAACCTTATTCTTTTTCTTATGGGGTTCATTTTTATTTTAAATTATTACCTTCAAGTTAACCTCATTTAAATGAATTAGAAAATATAAACTGCTCCTTTTTTCATAAAAGAACAGTTTATATTTAATTATTTTTTCAAATAAGTCAAATTACTGTTTACAGTATCATTTTACTTTTTTATGCAAATGTCTTAAATGTTGCTTCAACGTTTGTTTCAATAACTTTCTTAACCGCTTCAAGCTCAGTATTTAAAGCATTTTGTTCTGTATCTAATTGTTTTAATCTTAATTCTAAAGTTCTATCTTGCTGTTGGATAATTTCTGTTTGAGCATTAATATCATTAATGGTTCTTTCATAAAGCATCTTTTGATATTCATAATCTTTCATTGCAGTGGCATATCCTTCATCATCTTTAACTTGGGTTAAAGAAAGTTCAAAGAATTTATCTTTTAGTGATTTTTGAACATTTTCATCAACACCTTCTGAAGTAATTTCATCAACGCGCAGCTGTTCAAAACGACCTTCTGATGTTGTTTCAGGGAAAGCACCGATTGCGGTTAATGTTTTTGTAATAGGTTTATCAGTTATATAAAACGCACTCAAGCCGCTTGGGAAAGTGTTTGAAATATCATAACTTGCAGCATCACCGGCAGCATCAATTAGAGGCTTCATATTTGTGCCTGAAACATAGTATGTTACATCATTATATGTGTATTTATAAAAAACAGCATTTGCATCGCTTGTTAAATCTTCGCCTGCAATATTTGCAACGGTTTTAACATTAGTATCTATTTTGCCTGCTTCATCAACAAAATCACCGTCAGCATTTCTGTTTAATATGGTAATTGGACATTCTTTATCTTGTATGCCAATTGAAGAAGGGATGCCTGAAGCAAAATTCATTGTACCTGTTGTAGGTTTTGCTTTTGCAGTATCTTCAACAGTTTTATATGCAATCACCATATCATATCTGCCATCTGTTCTTGGAGTTGTACTTGTGATTGAATAATCCATACCGGTTGATTCAAAAGTGTAGCGTGTATTGTAAAAATCAGTTGCACTTGGAGGAGTTGGCACTTGTAATGCCATCATTTTATTAAATAAGCCGGAACTTTCGTTAGCAAGAGATGTTCTTTCTTGGTTAACCTGCTGTCCTTCATATTCAACATTTGATTTTCTAGCTGTAAGGGTTAAAAACCTTGCTTGGCTTGCTGCCATTCCCATAGTTTGTTGCCTCCAATTGTTCTTTGTACTATTCTTATCGGCAAATATGCTTCCTAACTTTAATTTTTAGCTTTTTATTGTTACAAAATTGTTACAATTAAGTTAACAGTCACCAATATATTTTTTAAATTTACACCACAATTCATATTACACACATCATTCTTTTTAATGAATTGTATTTTAAAGTCAAAATGCTATAATTTTCTTATGAAATTCATTGATACACACATTCACGGGGGGTATGGTATAAATTTCAATACCTGCTCTTATGACATTTTTTTTACATTTGCAAAAAATATTTTCAAAAGAGGAATTGTTGCTTTTTGCCCAACCCTTGTAGGGGACAGTATAAGCGCTTTGAAAAACAGACTTGATTTAATTAAAAAAGTTATGCAAAATCAAGGCGAAAATGAAGCAAAAATCTTGGGTGCTCATCTTGAGGGAACATTTTTAAACCCCGAAAAATCAGGCATTCAAAATGCAGGAAATTTTTTAACTCCAAGTGTTGAAAACTTTAAAAAACTTGCTTGTGATAATTTAGATATTATAAAAATTGTAACTATGGCACCCGAGCTTGATAATAATTCACAACTGCAAGAGTTTTTAGAGGAACATAATATAAGAGCTCACGCAGGACACACTGTTTCAAATGAACTTTACAAAGTTTCAGGCACAACCCATCATTTTAATGCAATGCCGCCTTTAAACCATAGAGAGGTAAATATAACATTAAGAGCACTTTTAAATAATAATATTTACTCTGAAATAATAGGGGACAGTCTTCATATATCAGATGAAATGCTAAAATTATTTTTCAGTATAAAATCAAAAGATAAAATAATCCTTGTGAGCGATGCTCTTCCTATTGCACATAGCGATTTAAAATCAATAGTTTTCTGCGGAAAAAATATTTATTCAGGCGGAAAAGATAAAGACGGCACATTAGCGGGCTCTTCCATGTTTTTGGATGAAATAGCAAAAAACCTTATGGATAAAGGTATTTTAACTGAAAATGAAGTATCAAAAATGGTATACGACAATGTGCTTGCTCATCTAAATATCAGCTTTTAAAATTTTAGGGCTTTTAAAAGACGGATTTTAATTTTACACCACATTTAAAGTATACATATAATCAGTGTATTTTCACTATAATTTATGCTAGAATGTTTTTAGTGTCAGGCATTTATATATTTATGACACACAAAAGGAGTTTAATTAAAATGTTTAAAATAAAATATAAAATGGTTTTTTCAATAGCTTTAGCTTGCTTTATGACATTTACCGCAGGAGTTTTCGATACAGCATCTGCTGCAGATAATCTTGCTATCAAGAAAAAACAAAAAGTTGAAACTCCGGTTGTAAAGGAACAGCCCGTTGCATGTGAAACTATAAATTCCATTGCAGTACAGCCATTAGATGTTGTAGCAAACCCTGTAAAATATTTAAATCAAAACATTGTAATGAATGCAACTTTTGATAAATTTTCAACCCTGGGACTTGATTATAAACCTGCTTTAAGAGAAAATGCTAACTATATTGGTTTTCTTATTCAAAGAGATGATGTAGTTGACCATGATGTACCATTATCAGAAATGAAACTTTTTCTAAAAAGAGACTATGCTGAAAAATTTATTGATTTAGAAACAGGGGATAAAATTCAAATTAAAGGAAAGGTTTTTGCAGCAGCACTTGGAGACCCCTGGATTGATGTTAATGAAATTGTTGTAATTAAGAAAGCAAAAGAACCTGAAACTAAAGAAGCCGCTAAAAAATAAACTGAAATAAAATTTTGCGTAAGGATAGAATAAGCAACAGAGAAGTAAAAAGGGGTAATTAAATTTGACTTTCAAAAAGTATTTAACAATCCATGGACATTTTTATCAGCCGCCAAGGGAGAATCCTTGGCTTGAGGAAATTGAAATACAGGATTCCGCAAGACCGTTCCATGATTGGAACGAAAGAGTGTCTTACGAATGCTATGAACCAAATTCAGTATCAAGAATCGTGGATGATAGAAATAGAATCCTTGATATTGTAAATAATTACCAAAAAATGAGCTTCAATATTGGTCCAACACTTCTATCCTGGATGGAAAAATACGCTCCATGCTCATATAGAAGAATAATAAACGCAGATAAAGAATCAATAAATATATATAATGGGCACGGCTGCGCTATTGCACAAGTTTATAACCATATTATTATGCCCCTTGCGAATACAAATGACAAGTACACTCAAGCTATTTGGGGAATTAGAGATTTTCAAAAACGCTTTGGCAGAAGCCCTGAAGGCATCTGGCTTGCAGAAACCGCAGTAGATGCCGAAACCCTTGAAGTATTAATAGATTTAGGTATAAGGTATACTATACTTTCCCCTTACCAGGCTCAATGCGTCAGAAAATTAAACCCTGAAAACCAAAACAATGAAGAATGGCACGATGTAAGCTGGGGCTCTATTGACCCGTCACAGCCCTATAGATATTACGTTGAAGGTACGGATAATAAAAAATTTATTGATTTATTCTTCTATGACGGTGCCATTTCAAAATCTGTAGCGTTTGATTTTCTGTTGACAGACGGTGAAAAATTTGCAAGAAGGCTATTGGATGGATATTCTGAAGAAAGACAAAGACCGCAGCTTGTAAATATTGCAACCGATGGCGAAAGCTACGGTCACCACACAAAATTTGGCGATATGGCGCTATCTTATGTTTTAGGCGTTAAAGCCAAAGATTTAGGATTTGAAATCACAAATTACGGTGAATTTCTTGAAATGTATCCGCCTGAATACGAGGTCGACATTAAACCTGTATCAAGCTGGAGCTGTTCTCATGGTGTCGGAAGATGGAAAGATGACTGCGGATGCAGCACAGGGGCGCTTCCAGGGTGGAATCAAAAATGGAGAAAGCCTCTGCGTGATGCACTTGATTATTTAAGAGATGAGCTCATAAAGCTGTGCTCTGCAGAAGGCGCTAAATATTATAAAGATTTTTGGGATGCAAGAAATAAGTATATCGATGTTATCTTAGATAGAAGTGAAGAAAATGTTAACAAGTTTCTTAAAGAAAATTGTATATCAAGCTTTAAGATGAAAGATAAGACCAATGCGCTTAAATTAATGGAAATTCAAAGATTTTGCATGCTTATGTATACAAGCTGCGGTTGGTTTTTTGCTGAAATTTCAGGCATTGAAACAGTTCAGATTATGAAATATGCGGCTCGTGCGATTCAATTAGCCGGTGCATTTACAAAAACGAACTATGAAGAAAAATTCACAAATATTTTAGCAAAAGCAAAAAGTAATATTGAAGAATATGATAATGGCAAAAAGATTTATGAAAAATTTGTAAAACCTTCTGTAGTGTGTATTGAGCATATTGTCTGCCACTGGGCAATTTCATCTTTGTATACAAAATTATCCGAATTAGATGAAATATACTGTTATAAAATTAAAAAAACAAACTATAAAGTAGTAACTAACGGGCACGCTCAGCTTGTAATGGGCAGAATTGAAGTAACATCAAAAATTACCTATGAAAAATGGGATATGGGATTTGCGATGTTAAAAACACCTGACAGCGAATTTTATTGCAGCGTCAAAGAATGCACCCCGGATGATACACCGGAAAAAATGGCAGCTGCTGCTAAACTTCTTACAGAAACCTTCATGTCAAATGTTTTGCTTGAAACCCTGAAAGGTTTTGAAAAACACTATTCTGCTAAATTCTACAGCCTGAAAGATGTTTTATTAGACAAAAGAAAAACAATTCTTGATAATGTTCTAAAATCCAGACTAACAAAAGTTGCCGACACATATGAAGAGCTTTATGAAGAATTAAGAACCCCTGTTGAACATCTTGCAAAATTAGGTATGGATATCCCGGATGCTTTTCGTGTTTCGGCAAAATTCTGTCTAATTAAAAACTTGGAAGAGCTTTTAGCCAACATTCACGATTTTAGAAATGAAGAATTTCTGGATGAAATTAAAAAGATTAAGGAAAATTCTGATAAATTCTTTATAAATCTCAATAAATCAAATTCAAGAGTAATTATTGCAAAGAAATTGCAGTCTTTAATTGATGAACTTTCTCAAACAATGGATTTCAAAGTGGCAGATGAAATTTTTGCAATCTTTGAACTTATTGAAATCTTAGGGTTAAACATTGAAATCAAGGTTGCACAAAATATCTATTTTGAAAAAATATACAGCAAAATTAATCTTTTAATTGAGCATCTTGAAACTTCAAAATCTAAAGATAAAGATAGACAAATGGCACTTATGCTTTTGGAAGTTGGCAAGAAATTAAATATAAATACAGATTTTTACCGCCCGCATATAGATAAAGCAAGTCTGCCGACAAGAAGCGTATAAAATAGTGTTTAAAAATCAAAGTTAAATAAAAATGTATTAAAAGGCTTATACCCTGTTTAATACATCTAATCCTTTGTATTCAAATATTTTTTTAGCCTTAATATTAGATAGTGCCGAATCATACATAAACATTCCCCCCAAAATTGCCTCCAAACTTGAAGCAGGCAGCATATTATCAGGAAGTTCATCAAAACCGTATTTAATTTTTAGAGCACTCTGTAAGCTCTTACAATCTAATGATGTTCTTTGAAGGTAATTAGATGAAAGCCCGTAAGCGCCTCGAAGCAAATTAACATCAAATCTTGAAATATCGGCGCCATTATTTTTTAATTTTAAAAATATATCAAAACATCTGTCAGAAAGTCTTCTTGTCCAATCATTTCTATTTATTTCAAACGTGTCGCCCATCATCTTATAATTTTTGCAATGTATACGCCATTTACCCTCCAATAGCGTATTATCATGAGGAATTGACACTGTTATCTTTGACTTTTTAATATACGGATTTTGCTCCAAAAAAAGTTCAATATCAGATGTAAAGTACAATTTATCCAAGAGTACAATTTTTTTGTTTTTATCTATAATACAAACTGAACTGTCATTATTTGGCGTATTAGATAATGAAATACCAGTATAAAAAAATTCTTTACTTGACACATTGTCCATAATCAAGAGTATAATTGTATCGTGCACATTTTGCAAGCAAATAATATAAAGGAATCATTTTGTTTTTAAAAACTTTTTTTCAGTTTATAAAAGAATATGGCAAAGGGTATAAATTAAAATTCTTTATGATTGCCCTATTTTCATTACTAATGGGCGGATTTGAATTTTTGGGACTTGCTTTAATATTCCCGTTTGTTATGCTCCTTGCAGGAAATAACAATATTTTGAATATTCCATTGGTAAATTCTTTATTTGATAAACTTAATTTGCCTCTTGATACTAAAACTATTGCCTTTGTGTTTTGTCTTGTAATAGTTTTTATCTATATCTTTAAAAACATATTTATGATTTTGTGCACAAAATATCAAAACAAAGTTATGGCAGATTTTCAATTTGACCTTTATTCTAAAACCTTTAAAAACCTAATGAATATGCCATTTACAAAATTCAATAAATTATCATACGGCGATAAAACAACTCTTCTTGGCAATACATTAAATTCAATAATATGGAATTTTGTATATAAAGTTATTCTGTTAATTTCAAACGGCATAATTGCTCTTTGTATTCTATCGTTCCTATTCTATAAATTTCCAATCCCCGCTTTCTTTACCGCTTTATTTTTAGCAGCATTTGTATATATAGAGCAGTTATTCTTTAAAAAACGTGCAAAAAAATATGGTGCCGAAAATTTAAGACTGACAAAAATTCAAGGCAGTCTTTTTCAATACACAATGAAGGGTACAAAAGAAATAAAAATCTCAAAAAATAAAGATAAATTTATAGAAGATGTTATACAAAATTTTAAAGAAACAAATAATTCAGCAAGACTTTTAACATCAAATGCAGCATATCCTGTATATGTAACAGAAATAGGAATTATAATCTCTTTTGGCATACTTGCAAGCTTGACTTTTTGCCTTCAAAGCAGTGCATCAAGCTTTTTGGTTTCCTCTCTTGCCGTTATAGCAGCAATAGTATTAAGGCTCGTGCCGATTTTAAACAAGGTTCAGTCTTCGATGTTTGGCATAAACCAATCAAGGAGCCACATAACATGGTTTATGGAAACGGTTAAAAAAATAGAATCCTGGGTTGAAGAAGAACCAAAATCCTGCAGTATTCCGTTTAATAGTTCAATAAAACTTACCGATGTAAATTTTTCTTACGAAAATAATAAAAATTTTAACCTTAAAGATATAAATCTTGAAATCAAAAAAGGTGAATTTATTGGAATAGTAGGGCTATCCGGCTCAGGCAAAACAACCCTCCTTGATATTTTAACGGGATTAAATACTCCAAGCTCAGGAAAGCTCTTTATTGATGATATTGAAATAAATAAAACAAATGTAAAAGGCTTACAAAACCATATTTCTATTTTACCGCAGGAATTTTTCCTTATGCCATTATCTGTTATTAAAAATATAGCATTTGGCGAGAATGAAGATGAAATCGACAGGGAAAAAATTGTCTCTGCACTAAAAAAAGCCGATATATATGATGCTGTTAAAGATTTAAATAAAATACCTGAATTATCCCACGGACAAAAACACAGATTAGCCCTTGCAAGAGCATTTTATCAGGACAGTGACATTCTTTTTCTTGATGAAGCCACCTCGTCGCTTGATATTGAAACAGAAGACAGAATTTCTAAAACAATTGCCGGGCTAAAAGGCGATAAAACAATTATAGCAATAGCACACAGGCTCTCCACCCTAAAAGAGTGTGATGCGCTAATATATATAAAAGAGGGAAAAATTGTCGATAAAGGGACATTTAAAGAACTTAAAGAAAAATATCCGGATTTTGAAAATATGCTTGAATTATCAACTTTTAATATTCCATAAAATATTCTTGTTAAAGCTTAATATTTGTAATGATTAAATCTTGGTGATAAAATTGATTTATGTTTAAAATATCTAAGGATATAGAAAAAGAAAGAATATTTTTTATGACAGGCGCCGTATTTTTAGCGGCTGCAGTATTAATACTTACAATTATGCCCTATCTTATAAATAACTTCACAGCAAATATTTATGTATCTGTTAACGGGGTAAAATTTGCAAGCTGTATATTTTATTTACTAACACTTCTGTGCTTTTTGTTTTCTTCTCATTATATAAAAATGCAAATAAACTGGATTTTAATAACCCTTGCATACTATATAATTTTCCAAGTTTTAGTAAAGTTAATTTCTTAAGATAAGGGTTTTGAAGTAAATACCCCAAAACCCTTAAAAACTCTATTCTTTATATTCTTTAGGTTGAACCGTATTTGGCGCTTGTACTATTTTTTGAAGCCCCTTCTCTAAAATTTTTACTTCTTTCTTTTGAAGCGCTTCATCTGCCGTTGTTATATCATAGCCAATATTTTCCTGAATCAGGATAATGGTTTGCTCTGTTGGCGCACCATCAGCATTTACTGTTTCTTGGAAATCATAGCTTGCCCAGTCATCAGGAAGTTTGTTAATTGTTGTATAGCTCATCTTATCAGTGCCGTCAAGACGTTTATCTACTTCATTTTCCAAAATATTTTGAACATATTCTTTTTGGCTTTTAAAAGTACAGGGGTCATATGTAGTATCGCCGATTATTTCTTCAGCATCTCTTTTTTCAAACTTTTGCAATAATTTATTTGCAATATGAAGGTGACCGATTTCATGCATCATAAATTCTTCCCAAATAGATTTTAATCTTTCGTCAGTTTCATCCTTCATACAGTTATAATAGTTGCAAACTTCGGTATATTCGTGGATTACAAGTTTTTCCCAAACTGTTTCTGTCGGGTCGATTAATGTTTCATACATTGAAACATGTTCTTCTTCCACATCTTTAATTTCAGCATAAGTGCGTCTTAAAACATCATTGCCATACATAAAACCATGTTCTGCATAGAAATTATGGGTCTGCTGTTCAGCTGAAACAAGTGTTAAAATATTAACTTTGGTTTGCGGAGAAGCAGTTTCTTTATTATAAGCTTTTCTAAGCCTTATCTCATTTGGATTATGATGATGCTGGGTTGGACGACCCGGAAAAACGTCGGTTTGTCCTTGCAGAATGTTGTCAGGAAGTTCCCCTTCTGTCATATAATACCACTGTGCATATCGGTAAAGATGGTCAAAATCTTCCAAAAGTCCGAAATTAAAAGTTTCTCTAACATAATCATCAGGTTCGTTTTGAGCAAGCCAGGATGTTAAATCAACTGCTATTTGTTCATACGCAAGAGTAGATTCTAATACGCTTTGAGAATAAGGAATAAGCCAATTCACTGTCGTTTGGTGCATATCATCAATTCTTCTCATAGCAGATACTATTTTATTTGTTTCAACATCATCAAGCATTCTTGATAAATTACGTTTAAAATTACATGCTTCCACCTCAATACCGTTTAAAAAAATCTGCCTGCATCTTGAATAACAATCTACAAAAGCTTTATTGTACGGTCTTTTTGCTATATCATGCCAGCTTCTAAGCTGCTTTTCGATACTGGTTCCTTTTTCTTTCAGCGGATTAAAACTCATATATTTCCTCCTTATTTAAAACGTTAAAATTATAATAAGAAGGACCTCATAAAAAATCCCGCCACAAGAGCTAAACAAAAGAGCAATTTATTTATATGCCATTATGCCGGCTAAATATACTTCCAGTCTCTTTTTGCATGTTTTAAACTCTTCACACTCGCCATATTTTTCTTCAATTTTGCAGATTGCATCATAATCTTCATTTTTAATTGCCGCACTTAGAGCTTTCATAATTTCGTATTCTTTTTTACTTTTATAAGTAAACGTTACCCCACCAAAATCAATAAGAGTACCGTTTATAAAATTTCCCATATACGGGTCATCTATTTTTATGTCACCAAAATGAAACTTGTTTACAGATAAACCCTTATTTAGTATCTATTTACCTATTTGTTTTATTTTGTTGCCGTCAAAAAAAGTTTCTTCAGGTTCAACATACTTTGTAAGTGCAAAACCGCCGCTTTTTTGATGAGATTCCAATTTTGCACAATAAAATTTTGCACATCTTTCAGGCTTCATTACTTTGTTTAAATAAATAGCAGTCGCAGGCTCCACTAAACTGCCATGGTATGTGGGTTCAGTCTCAAGAGGTCTGTAAACCTTGAGTACCAATTCTTCTTCACTTGTTGATATCTGAAAAGCTAGTCCATAAGCCCCATTATTAAGATATTCAACAGAGCAGTCATCATTTAGTAAATCAGAAAGTTTTAAAGATAAATCTTCACAAAAACTTTTATACCGTTCTTTGCAGGAAATACTTTCTGTTTTTTCAAGATATTCTGCATATTCTCTCCACTTGTCCTGAACAATTTTATTTGAATAAAAATCAGCACAACGAATTGAAGCTAACTCCAGCTCAAGTTCGCGCATTCTTCTTTCTTCAACTTCATATTTTTGGGTTTCAGCTTTGCAAACAGAAGTTGAAAACTCGCTAAATAAGTCAAATACTTCAGAAGTCTTCTTTCCAATTTCATCCGGCGAAAATTTTTTAACCCAAGATTCAGGAAGTGAACCCAGCTGTTTTTCTTCTTCATCAGCTTTTGCAAACATTTCATTTAGCTGCGCTTTAGTGTAAATATTCTTGCTGAATTTATGCTGCAAACTACCGCGAAAAGCAATATTCCTACCATGAATACTAACATTTGACATAGTACAAATATAAAAAATAAACAGATAAAATTTTGCTATTAAAAATTAAATTTCTATACGCTCAACATTTTCAACCGGCTTTATGGTTTGTCCGATAGCACGTTCAAGTCTTGCTTTTGCGCTGTTGTATTCATATAAATTGCTTATATAGGCAAGTTTTGCATTAGCATATTGAACCTGAGCATCACGAAGTTCAATCGCATCACACACACCTACTCTATATCTACCTTGAGATAGTTCATAGCTTTCTTTAGCTTCTTTAACAGTAAGCTTTGTAGATGGGATTCTTTCTTTAGCATCCATTAAACTTACATATGCTTGCTGAATTTCATAATAGATATCATTGACGTTTGATTTAGCTGAATATTTTTGCTCTTCATAAAGCGCTTTGGCTTGAACAATCTGATTTCTGATTAAAATAGGGTTAATTACAGGAAAACTCAAATAACCGCCCATATCATACCAGCTTGTTTCTGTAAAATTATCTCTTCCGCCGCGGGATACATTTCCTTGAAATTCTAAAGAAGGAAAATATGATTTTTTAGCCAATTTTACATACTGGTTAGCCTGTTCAATATTCAGCATATTGATTTTTAAATCAGGTCTGTTTGAATTTGCAATCTCCACAGCTTCTTTCATAGAAAGATTGATATCCTGATAAGGTATTGATGTATCAATAACATATGCTGGTACAAAAGGAAGCCCCATGGCATTATTCAATCTTGATACAGCAATATCAACATTATTTGTTGCCTCAATTAATTTTGACTGAGAATCTGCAAGATTTGCAGCAGCAATGGTTAAATCAACCTTGGGCTTTGTGCCAACCTGATAAAAAGCATTTGCCTGATTATACATTTGCTGGTACTGTTCAACTGTTTCAAGCGCAACCTGTTTTTTTGAAATTGCATACAATAGATTATAATAACTGTCTTTTACGGTACAAATAATATCATTAACAGTTGCCTCTATATTTGTTTTTGCGCTTTCCCAAACCAATTTATCAATAGTGTATTGATTTTGCGTAACCCCAAAATCATAAACTAATTGTGAAACACCAATAGTTCCAAGTAAATATTTTGTGTAAGAATCAGCCTTTATACCGCCAAACCCGCTTGTATCAGGCTTAGCTCTTGAAATGCCGGCATTTATATTCACTCTCGGGCTATAATTTGAAAGTGTAATATTCTTTGCGGCTTTTTGTGCTGAGGCACTTGCATAAGCTGCTTTTATCTTTGGATGATTAATCAAAGCAAGCTCAAGACAATCTGCAAGATTAAATTCTAAGGTTTTTTGAATAGAACCGGTTATAGTTGTGCTTCTGTCTTCAACATTTCCAACCGGCATATAACCGTCAGTTGGAATAAAATATTCTTTATACTCTTCTTTTTTCTTTTCAATTCGTTTTAGTTCTCTTGCACTAAGCTCATTTTTATCTTTGCCGTCTTTGGCTTGAGAATTTTTTTGAGCTTTTTTAGGCGCACCTTCTTTATTAACTGCAGCCTTGGTATCCTTATCCTGTTTTTCAGCTTTTATATTTTCTTTATCAGGCTTAACTGCTTTTTTTGCCTGCTTAGCTGCATTTTTAGCATCTTTGTCAGCTTTTTTTATCTGACCTCTTTCATCTTTAGTTTTCTTTTCAAGCGCCTTTTTGTCAAGATTTTTATTTGAAACCTCAACAATATCCTTCTCGTTTGCCTTTTTAACCTCTATATCAGGCACAATATTCATCATTCTGCGAACATCTACTGCAGAAGTCGGCAAAAGCTCAGGAAATTCCTCTGACCCAATTGCAGAGTTATTCACTGCATTTGCACCGATTATAAGCGCAGATATTAAAAGCATAGAATATATTTTATTGTTCATTTTCTCTTATATCCTTAATATGTCTTTGTTTTCTAAGTTCGCTTTCCTGTTTTGCTTTTTCTCTTCTATTTTGAATATGAGCATAGAAAGCAGGTACTAAAATTGCACCAACGGTAACTGCTACCACCATACCGCCAAATACTGCAGTACCAAGGGCTTTTCTTGATTCAGCACCGGAGCCTGCTGCAAATACCAAAGGTACCATACCTAAAATAAATGCAATACCTGTCATCATAACCGCCCTGAATCTAAGGTCTGCAGCCGCCATTGCTGCTTCATAAACAGTCTTGTTCTCTTTTTCTCTTGCATCTTTTGCAAATTCAACAATCAGAATTGCCTGTTTTGCAGCAAGACCGATAAGCATAATAAGTCCGATTTGAGCGTAAATATCAAGCTGGTTACCGGTTACATATTGCAAGAATAAAGCTCCAAGCATTGCAATAGGTGTAATTAACATAACGCCAATCGGAAGCATCCAGCTTTCATAAAGTGCAACAAGGAAAAGGTAAACAAATACAAGCGACATAACAAGCACAATTGCTGTCTGCCCTGTGGATTCAATTTCCTGCAAAGTAGTACCGGACCAAGCATATCCAAGGTCGCTTCCAAGCATTTCACTTGAAATTTTATTCATTTCAGCAATTGAATCCCCTGAAGATTGACCTGCAGCAGGGCTTCCTTGTATTTGAATTGAATTATACATATTAAATCTGGTAACACTGTATGGACCGGTTACGGGCGTCATAGATACAACGGAGCTCAAAGGAGCGCTTGTACCGCTGTTTGTTTTGATATAAATTTTATTCATATCTTCAGGCACACCTCTGTAAGGCTCATCTGCCTGCATCATAACCCTGAATACTCTGCCCTTTAGGTTAAAGTCATTAATATAGTAGCTGCCAAATTGTGATGATAAAGCTGCAGCAACCTCTGATTCCGATATATTTTGTGCTTTTAGTCTCGGATAATCAATATCAATCAAGAACTGTGGAATATTGGCATTAAATTGCGTATACACACTTGTAAGTTTTGGGCTCTGATTTGCACGTCTTATAACCTTTTGTGCTTCGCCGTATAATTCCTGCGCAGTTCTGTTTCCTTTATCCAAAAGCTGATATTCAAATCCGCCGAACATACTCATACCGGAAATGGCAGGCGGCACAAATGTTACAATCCTTGCATCATTATACTGAGCAGTTATGGTATTCATATTTCTTTTATAATCTGCAAGAGTTGTTCCATATTTGGCTTTTTCCTGCTTATTCATAGTAAGCATTTCAAAGAACCCGGGTACATCATGTTTTCTTTCTTTGTGAGGTTTTAATACGGCAAAAATCAATGCTGTATTATCTCCGCTCATACCAATAATACCCCCGATTTGCTTAACCCCTGGCATTTTTAAGAATTTCTGCTCAATTTCAGCCGAAAGTTTTGAGGTTTCAGAAAGTGAAGTACCGTCTTTCATAATAATATTGGTCAAAAGAAAACTCATATCAGATTCTGGTAAAAATCCTGTAGGAATAAGTTTAAACAAACCAAGTAAAGACAAGACAATTAATACATAAGTAACTAATGTTGAACTGCCTCTTCTGATATAATAATCCGAACCTTTAAGATAAATTTTCTTAACACGGTCAAAGAATCTGTTGTACTTTTTGATGCAGATTTCCCATGCTGTAGCGAAAAATTCACCCCATGCACGCATTTTACCGCGAAGCGTTACAGGATGTCTTTTTGCCCAATAATCCCTGTACAATTCTCTAAATTTTTCATAAAAAGTTCTATGAGGCATCTCCTCTTGGCTTCTTAAAATTGTTGCACAAAGTGCAGGTGCCAATGTAAGAGCTACAACAACAGAAAAACCGATTGAAGCAGCAATAGTTACGGCAAACTGCTGGTACATCTTTCCTGAAATACCTGAAATAAAACAGCAGGGAACAAATACTGCCATCAAAACAAGTGATGTTGCAACAACAGCACCCGTAATTTCTTCCATAGAAATAAGCGTCGCTTCTTTTGGATTCATACCATTTTTAATATGCCTTTGCACGTTTTCGACAACAACAATACTATCGTCTACTACCGTGCCGACCGCAAGTACAAACCCGAATAAGGTCAATGTATTTATTGAAAAACCGCACATAGCGAATATTGCAAGTGTACCAAGCAAAGATACAGGAATAGAGACAAAAGGAACAATTGAAGCTCTCCAGTCACCCAAGAATAAATACACAACCAAAGTTACAAGAATAACAGCTAAGATGATTGCTTTTACAACTTCTTCTAATGATTCTTTAATGGTTTCCGTTGTATCATGCAGCACTCTGTATGCTATACCGTCAGGAAAGCCCTTAGACATCTCTTCCATTAGTTCATTACAGTCATTTGCAACCTGAATGGCATTAGCATCGGATAATTGCATAACAGAAAGTACAGTAATCTCGGTACCATCCAAACGACCCATACTTGAGTATCTTTCGCCCGCAAGTTCAACCCTTGCAACATCCTGCACCCTTATGGTTGAACCGTCCAGATTTGACCTTACTATTATATTGCCAAACTGTTCAGGACTTGTAAGTCTTCCTGTAGTTTTTAAAGTTATTTTCATAGGATGCTTTTTAACTAAAGGTTCAGCACCTATATCACCTGCAGGAATCTGTGTGTTTTGACCCTGCACTGCATTTTGTATTTCCAATGGCGATACATTCAAAGCTGCCATTTTAGCTGCATCAAGCCATATTCTTATTGAATAGTCTCTTGCACCATGTATGCCAACTTCACCAACGCCATCTACACGGGCAAGTTCATCTTTTAAATAAATTGAAGCATAGTTGCTGACTTCAACCTTATCTTTTGAACCATCAGGCGAATAAATTGCATACATTACAAGACCGGCACCTTGAGTAGACCTTTTTGTGGTCAAACCATATCTTTGAACATCACTTGGAAGTCTCGGAGTTGCAAGAGAAACCCTGTTTTGAACGTTAACAAGCGCCATATCAGGGTCTGTTCCGGTTTTAAAGAACACGTTCAATTGGTATGTGCCATTAGATGAGGTTGAGGTCATATATAACATATCTTCAACACCGTTTACCTGAGCCTCAATTGGCTGAGCTACGGTAGATTCCACAACTTCTGAACTTGCACCTGAATAGGTAGCCTGTACAACTACCTGCGGAGGCGTAATATCGGGATATTCTTCTAAAGGAAGAACTTTAAGACATATAAGCCCTACAAGCACTATCACAAGGGATAGCACTATTGCAAAACGCGGTCTTTCTATAAAAAACTTTGAAAACATTGTATCTTTAATTCCTTATTGTATTTATTTATTATTCAGCAGTTTCCTGTGAATCTTTATTTTCATCATCAAGAGATGTCTCTTTATCAGTATTTTCAGATGCTTTGGCAACATCAGAAGTTTGTTGTTTTTCAACAACTCTTACAGGCATGCCTGGCATAACGCCTACAACACCATCAGAAATAAATTTATCGCCTGCTTTTAAGCCTTCCTTTACAATAAAATACTTATCATATTCACCATCAGCTGTAATGTAGGTTTGAACAGCTTTGTTCTCAGCATCCAGAGTATAAACATATCTTCCAGTAGAATCCTGAAGAACTGCAGCCTGAGGCACAATGAGCTTTTTGTGTTTTGTATTTGAATAAATCTTAACCTTTACAAAATCCCCGGGAACTAGTGTATGGTCGGGATTTTTAAATGTTGCTCTCAAGGGAATTGACCCTGTGGTTTGTGAAATTTCATTTCCAAAGAAGTCTTCATCACCATAATGCTTATAAACAGTACCGTCCGGCAAGGTTAGTTCAACTCTTATGGGTTCATTTTGTTTAACGGTAGGAAGAATTGTATCATCTTTTAATTGATTAAACTGCTTAGAATCAAGAGAATACGTAACATAAATAGGGTCTAAACTTACAAGTTTTGCAAGAGAGCCTGTTTGAGCTGTAATATAGTTTCCTTCCGTTACATTTACCATACCTATTCTTCCTGAAACAGGAGCGGTAATTTTTGTATATGATAGAAGTCTTTTAGCATCTGACAGCTCAGCGCTTGCAGACTTTACGCTTGCATTTGCAACATTTCTGTCAGCCAGATTCTGGTCATAAGTTGATTTTGCTATAAAATCATTTGCGACAAGTTCTTTTGCTCTTTCAAAATCTTTTTGCGCACGATAAGCAACAGCTTGAGCATTCTGAAGAGTTGCAGCTGCCCTGTTAACATTTATTGCATATTCCTGCGGGTCAATTGTAAATAAAAGCTGCCCTTTTTGTACATAATCACCTTCATTAAAATGTTTTTGCAATAGGGAACCTGAAACTTTTGCCACAATATCAACATCATATTTTGCAACAATCCTTCCTTGTGTTTCTATAGAATTTGCAACATCTTCTTCAGCAACAGTACCAAGAGAAACTGTCGGTATCATTGAAGCTGCCCTGCCTTTTGCAGTTTGATTTTCCATAAATTTTACAAAGCCGAACCTTGCAAATACTAAAAATACTATAAATAATAGTGCTAAACCTATTTTTTTCCTCATATAGTCCTCTAAAATTGCTAATTGCTCCTACATTAAATAGTGTAGCATCAACACAAGTGAAATCAATAATGCATATTAGACATTTATATAGCCCCAAAGGGTTACTTTTTGTTGTTAGATTCGGTGATTAAATTTTAAAAAATGCGGCTATAATTTATATATACGGGCGAAATACCCGTATAAAAAGAGTGCGGAGCGGAAAAGTATGAATATTAAGAAATATCTACAAGAATTAAATAAAAAAACTAATGATTATAATAAAAACGCCAAAAATCCGTTTTTAGAATACAACTATGCCTACAACCCGTTTAAAAGCGCTATAAGCCAAACTTATGTATGGGTGGAACGCATCAATAAGCCTGAATATGAAAAACCGCAGGATAAAACTTCTTAAACGATTCTCTGCTTTGTATCATAATCAAAGAAATGAAAATCACCAATATCAATGGTAAAATCGGCAGCAGCATCAATGCCGGTTCTTGAGTTTAATTTTGCAACCACTTCTGTTTCATCAAGCTTAAAATGCACATTTTTTTCACCGCCGATAGTCTCTACATCATCAACGTTAACATGCAGCCTGATACCTGTTGGAAGTATGCTTTCAACTAAATAAGGCGTAAAACTTTCCGGGCGGATTCCAATCAAAACCTTTTTTCTATCCCCCAAAAGTTTTCTGTTGAAATCGGAAAGAGTCACCATTACTCTATCAAAACACAAAATACCATCATTTATATTTGCAGGGATTATATTCATCGGCATATTGCCCATAAAGGTTGCAACAAACGTATTTGAGGGATAATTAAATATATCTTCAGCACTTCCTGCCTGCTGAATTTTACCTTCATTTAAAATAACAATCTTATCCCCCATAGTAAGCGCTTCTGTCTGGTCGTGGGTAACATAAATAAATGTGGTGTTCAGCTTTTTATGGAGTTTTTTAATTTCATACCTCATCTGAACCCGAAGCTTAGCATCAAGATTTGATAAAGGCTCATCCATCAAAAATACTTCAGGTTCTCTTACAATTGCACGCCCCAAAGCTACTCTCTGTCTTTGTCCGCCGGATAGTTCTTTTGGCTTTCTTTTTAAATACTCATCCAGCCCCAGAATATCAGAAGCTTCCAGAACTTTATCTTCTATTTGTTTTTTGCTCATTTTCCTTAATTTCAAAGGAAAGGCAATGTTATCATAAACATTCAAATGAGGATAAAGAGCATAACTTTGAAAAACAAAAGCAATATTTCTGTCTTTTGGCTGAATATTATTTGACAATTTGCCGTCTATAAAAAGTTCACCCGATGTTGGAGTTTCAAGCCCCGCAATAATCCTTAAAAGCGTAGATTTACCGCAGCCCGATGCCCCCACAAGCACACAAAACTCCTTATCTTCCACGCATAAATCAATATCCGTCAAGATGTTTTTTTTATCAAAAGTTTTACCAATGCCTGCTAATTCTACCTTAGACACTTATCTTTCCATTTCTACGGATTTAATTTTTCAATAGGAACAAGAATAGCTACCATAGTGCCTGCTCCTGCTTTTGAATATACCCAAACATCGCCTTTAAAATATTTTATATGTTTTTTCACAATAGGATATGTCATTTTGATTCCGATAGGCTTTTTATTTTGTGAATTATCTACAAAATAAGGATTAAAAACATTCTCCAACTGTTCAGGCGTTAAAGAAAAGCTTGTATCTTTAATTTCAAACATTGCAAATTGCTTTTTGATATTTTCATCAGTAACATCATATCCGTTTGCCTGCAAAAACTCTAAAGGCGGATTTCCGGCGTTAAATGTCACGGTACCAAGATTTGAGCACTTATAAGAAACATTTAAAATATTCTTCATAACTTCTTCAATCACAACAGGGTCCAAGTAAGCCCCGCGGGTAGTTAAAGCTGAAAAATCATATTTAAAAACAATCTTTTTTGATTCAAGTAAAGGCTCATATGTTTTTGCAACATTATTCAAAAGGTCAACTATATCAAATGTCTTGTACTCATACTTATATAGCCCTGATTCCAATTTAAAGAAATCAAACATTTTTTCTAAATCAAAAGATAAATCTTTTGAATTTTTATTTATAATGCTTACATATTTTTCCTGTTTTTCAACCAAATGTCCGCCAATACCCTCTAAAAGAGCTTTTGAAAACCCTACAACAGAATCAAGAGAAGATATAACTTCAGGCGCAATTTCAGTTAGAAACGTATTTTTTTCATCAATTATTTTTTTTGCAATCTCAAATTCGCCATTTACAACATTTTGCATCTTATAATTTTGCGTAACATTTCTGATTGTGACAAAAACCCTATCATTTTCAAGGTCTTTGGCTGCTGCTACTTCAACATACACATCCTCATCTTTTGCTGTCTGTGCTCTTGTAACAGAGGGTGCCTTTTGTGCAACAATTTTATTTAATAGTCCGCTTCCGCCTTGAATATATTCTGAAAAATACTGCCCCACCATATCAAATCTTGAATACCCGAATAATTCAACAATTTTTAAATTAACATCTAAAATTCTGCCATCCATTGAAACTATAAAAATACCATCCGGGTAAATATTAAACATATCATCTTTTTTGGGTCTTGAAAAATTTGAAAAAAGGGCAAACAAATTCATAATTTATATTTTTCCGTCTATTCTTTTTCTACTTTAATAATCTTAACATAACTTGACAAAAATTGAAACAGGATAAAATCATACTAAAGTTGGATATTAATCAAACCTTCGCTTAATTCTTTTTTATGGCTTATAGCTTTATACTTAAAGAAAAGGATGGCAAAAATGATATTAACAAAGAAGAAAAAGGGATTTTATATCCTTAACATTTTTAATGGCAAAGATGATATTAATCTTGATGATTCAATTTTAGATGAAATCAATAAGATTATATCAAAAATTAACAGGGCGAAAACAAGAATTGCTCTTGATTTAAGCAATGTATCAGCAATAACTTCAATTGATTTTTTGAGTTTTATAAATTCAAATAATCTAAATATTTTATCCTTATCGCCGCATCTTTTAGCCTGGCTTTCCTTGGCATCACGCGGATTCTTGCCTCCCGTATTTTTATCGGAAGAAGATTTTGTTTCAAAAAAAAGACAGTTTGTAAAAAGAAATTTTCATATTGTTTAAAATATAGTTATTTTTGCTAGAATATTGCTTGGAATATGACATTATTATCATTAACACCAAGCAATATTTTTATGATTTTAGGGTTTATTTTATCCCTCTATACTTGTGTTTCAAATGATGTCATCCAAACTTTAGGGACATTTTTATCTTCAACAAAAGAACGTCCCGTTTGGCAGGTTTGGCTTTTTACAAGCACGGTTTTAATTATTACTTTTGTTGCAGGCTGGCTGATAAATGACGGAGATATGGCGTTTGGGCTTCTTGACAGAATACCGCATCCTGAAACATTTTACTGGTGGCATATTTTACCACCCTTGATATTATTATATTTAACAAAAAAAGGAATCCCAGTTGCAACCTCATTTTTAATTATTAGTATTTTTTCATCCAATACAATTATAGGTATGATGGTTGCAAAGTCTTTTATGGGCTACATTGCAGCGCTGGTAGTTTCGCTTGTTCTTTATTTTTTCATTGCAAGAAGCGTTGAAAAAATATTTCTTTATATGAAAAATAAACCCGTTGCAAAAGGCTGGGTTATTACAAAATGGATTTCAACCGCAATATTGTGGACAGCCTGGCTTTTGCAGGATGGCTCCAAAATTTTTGTATATTTACCCAGAAAACTCGATTTTTGGCAGATGTCTCTGAGCCTTGTTATATTCGCAGGGCTTTTATTTATTATTTGTTACAAAAGAGGGGGCGAAATCCAAAATATCATTAAACTTAAGACAAATACGCAGGATATAAGGTCTGCAACTATTATAGATATTGTATATGCAGGTATTTTGATTTATTTTTTAAATCTCAATAATATCCCCATGTCTACCACTTGGGTTTTCCTTGGAGTGCTTGCAGGACGCGAAATTGCACTATATAACAGACTTCGCTTTATAACAGAAAAGAAAGTCTACAAATATATTCTGAAAGATTTTACAAAAGCGCTTATCGGGCTTGTTGTTTCAATAGCTGTAGTGCTTTTAATCAATCATTTTGATAAAATATATAATCTTATTCATAATTATATTAATTTATAGTCTAAACTTTACAAAATATTTGACTTTTGAATTTTTCTGATAAAATGGGCTTGGAATATGACATCATTATCTATTACACCAAGTGATATTTTTATGATTTTGGGGTTCCTTTTATCCCTCTACACTTGTGTTTCAAATGATGTTATCCAAACTTTGGGAACATTTTTGTCCTCAAATCAAAACCGTCCCTTTTGGATACTATGGATTTTTTCAGGAACAGTACTTGTTTTAACCTTTGTTTTAGGCTGGTACTTTAATAATGGCGATATGGCTTTTGGCAGGCTGGCTAAAATCCCGTTTGCAGGCGAATTTCACTGGTATCACGTCCTTCCACCCGTTGTTATAATATTCTTAACAAGAAAAGGGGTTCCTGTATCCACTACATTCCTAATTTTAAGCGTTTTTTCAAGTACGACAGTAATAGGCTTAATGCTTGCAAAATCTTTCCTAGGGTACATTTTAGCCTTTATTTGCGCATTTATTTTATATTTTGTAATCTCCCGTCCCATTGAAAAAATGTTTTTATATACAAGAGACAAAAAACCAGCCAAATACTGGGTTGCAGCCAAATGGATTGCAACAGCATTTTTATGGTCTCAATGGCTTATGCAAGATGCTGCAAACCTATTTGTTTATCTCCCGAGAAAACTTGATTTCTGGCAGATGCTGCTTTCAATGACAGCGTTTTTACTGCTTTTGGGAATCGTATGCTACAAAAGAGGTGGCGAAATTCAAAATATTTTAAAATTAAAAACAAATACGGCAGATATCCGCTCAGCTACAATTATAGACTGTGTTTACGCCTTTATCTTAATGTATTTCCAGCACGTTAATAATGTACCAATGTCCACAACCTGGGTGTTTGTCGGGCTTTTAGCAGGTCGCGAAGTCGCAATGTACAACAGAATCCGCTTTGAAACTCAAAAAAAGGTATACAAACACGTTGCAAAAGACCTTTTAAAGACAATAATCGGGCTTGTTGTTTCAATCGTAGTCGTTCTTTTAATCAACCACTTTGATAAAATTTACAAACTTCTGGATTATTATTTTAACCTTCCAAATTAGATTATTTTTTATGCGCAAAATTCAGGCTGTACAGATATTCTGCTAAATCATATGCTTTAATATTCTTGATATTTCGCTTTTTAAGCGCGTATTTTAAACTCCAAAGACAGGTAGGACAAGCAGTTAGTACGATTTTTGCACCGGTTTTCACCACATCATCAATTTTTTTTAGTGATAAATTATCCGCCGTACGAGGATGAGATAAGAAAAAATCTCCGCCAAAACCGCAGCATTCTTCCGGATTTTCAAGTCTTTTATATTTTACGTTTTCTATATTTTTTAATACATCTTCAATGTCAGATAGCGCTATACCGGCACTTTTCAGGTGACAAGGATGATGAAATGTAACTATATCAGATGTTTTAGATGTTATTTTATGAGTTTGCAGAATTTCTTTGTAGAGGTCAGTGTAAAACACAAGCCTGTCCTTGGTTTTAGGGTCTTTAAACTTGTAAGATTTCACACCGGACAAGCATGTTGCACAGTTAAAAACTATTAAACCATCGGTATTTTCTATGTTTTCAGCGTTAAAAGCCTCTATATCTCTGTATACATCAAGGTTTCCCTTATTTTTATAGGGTATACCGCAGCATTCAAAATCACCACATGAAAACTCAAAAGGCAGCTGAAAATCAGGATTAATGCACTTAGAGAGGCATCCATTAAAATGGGTCAACTTTTTATCAGTTTTTATAACATACTTTTTTTTACCTAAAACCATTGATTTTACTGGGTGTTTCACCCTATAAAAACATTTAAGTGCAAAAATTTTAATTTTTAGCGAAAATTTACCGTACAAAATTTTTTCTAAAATCGTTAAATTTTGATATTTTATTTTTTGAAAAATTTCGCAAGCATCAATCCCTGACGGGCACTGTGTTTTACACTTTTCACACCCTAAACAGTAATCTATACTTGCTTTTAAGCGATTTGTATATTTTAATTCCCCCCTGATTAACCCTAAAAGCTGAAGAAATTTACCTCGAAGAAGCGTGCCTTCAGTGCGTTTTACCTTAAATACAGGGCAAACATCCGCACACAGCGCACATCTTGAACATTTTATAATATCTTCTTCCGTTTTTTTATCCATATTCATAGTTTGTAGTATAATTTTACCATGAAAAGAGCTCAAACAATTGCGGAATACGTGATATTGTCAGCTGTTACGCTTCTTATTGCAGCAGTAGTTCTTTGGAGTTTTAATATCTCAAATTTAGCTTCTATCAGCATTTTTGGAGTTAAAACAAACAAAAATACCGTTACTATACCTGCAATGACACCCTAGAGAGAATTTGGGATTTTCTTTTATGAAAAGTGCAATTTTAGAGAATGGAAAAATTAAAATAATAGATACAAAAAAACCTGATTTAACAGCTCCAGGAGCCATTATTCAGGTTATAGCCTGCGGACTTTGCGGCTCCGATATTGTAAAAATCAAGCATAGCGCTGAAACTCCTGATAAAAAGGTGATTTTAGGTCATGAAGTTGTCGGCAAAATCGTTGAAATCAACACTGAAGTTGTAGGAAACTCCTACTGCGGCAATGCTGTAACCCCTTTTAAAAAGGGTGATATAGTAACTCTCGGACACCATTACCCTTGTATGAAGTGCGATTTTTGTAAAAACGGACACCATTCAATGTGTGAAACTTTTAAAGCCGTAAATATAAGCCCTGCAGGCTTTAGCGAATATATTTACATAACGGAAGGACACCTTAAAAATACCGTTTTCAAGCTTAAAGACGGTGCAAGTATTGAAAATGCAACCTTTATGGAGCCCTTATCCTGCTGTATCAGGGCAATTCGCCAAGCAGGATACAGGTACAAGAAAGAAAATCCGTCCCACAAAGCCCTTGTGATTGGCTTAGGTTCAATCGGTCTTTTAATGTCGCTTGGGCTTAAAGCCTTTGATATAGAGGCATACGGACTTGATATAAACCCGGAAAGACAAAATTTTGCAGGAAAATTTGGAGTACAATTTGACGAAAACCTGCACTATGACACCATTTTTATGACATCCGGCTCATATAAAGCCATAGATACCGCATTAAAATACATTAAAGACGGCGGCAAAATCATCGTCTTTTCTTCTGTTGAAGGGGATTTTGGATACAAAAACAATGATATTTATTACAGGGAATTAACCGTTCTTGGCAGTTATTCGCCCGCCCCTGTTGATTTAGCGCTGTCATATGAGTTGATATCACAAAATATAATTAATTTAGACGGCGTTTCCACATTTTACACTCTTGACAATTTGCCTCTGGCAGTTAATGATACAATGAAGAACAAAATTTTTAAGGCTTGTATAAAATTATGAAAATGAAGGCTGTGAGATACTATGCACCCCTTGATATACGCTACGAGGAGGTAAATGTAAAAGAACCGGCAGAAGGCGAAGTTTTAGTTAAAGTGGAAGCTGCTTTAACTTGCGGAACAGATGTTAAAACCTTTAGGCGCGGGCATCCTCTCCTTATTAAGGAAACACCGTCAGGATTTGGGCACGAATTTTCAGGCACAGTATTCAAACTCGGTGAAGGAGTTACGGGTTTTAATGTTGGAGACCGCGTTGTAGCAGCAAATTCAGCCCCATGCGGCGAGTGCTTTTTCTGCCAAAGAGGGGAAGAAAATTTATGCGAAAATCTTTACCTCCTAAATGGTGCATATGCCCAATATATAACGGTTCCAAAACTTATTGTTGAAAAAAATCTGATAAAAATACCGGATAATGTATCATTTTCCCATGCTGCATTTTCTGAACCTCTTGCAAATGTAGTCCATGGCATAGAAAGAACTCCCATAAAACCGGGCGACACGGTTGGCATTGTAGGCATTGGTCCCATAGGGCTTATGTTTGCCCGCCTTGCAAAATTAAAAGGCGCGCGCGTTATAGCTATGGGGCGAAACCCCTTAAAGCTCAAGGCTGCTCGCGATTTTGCGCAAGCAGATGAAATTATAGATTTAAAAAAACATCAAAACCCAAAAGACCTGATTTTAAGCCTCACTCCAGGCGGAAGAGGATTGGATGTTGCGGTTGAATGTGTCGGCTTACCTGAAATTTGGGAACAAATGTTTACACTGGTTCGAAGAGGCGGCACAGTGCATCTTTTTGGAGGCTGTTCATCCGGAACAACCGTAAATATTGACACACGCCGGATTCACTACGATGAAGTAAACGTTGTAAGTGTATTTCACCATACTCCAAAATACTTTAGAGAAGCTCTGCGCCTTATTTCAAGCGGAGAAATTGAGGTTGAAAAATTAATCACCAAAACAATGCAGATGAAATATGCTAAAAAAGCCATTGAAATGCACAAAAATGGCGAGGCAATAAAAATTTTATTAGAAAATTAATAAGCAGCCGCTTGTATCGTATTATGTATTTTTGTAAATTTTAGCCTTAATCATTGTAAAGACATTTTATGCCTGAACGTTATATAGCCGTAACGGTTTACGTTTTTCAAGAAAGGCTTTATTAATGCATATTACGCCAATTTCCCACACAAATTTTAGCGGCGGTTTAAACATATTTAAAACAAACAACAAACCATCAAAAAAAGCGGATGGCAATTCCTCATCACCCTATACGCGCGATATTTCAATATATTATATTCCGGAATTTTTATTGAAAAAAAGCAGAGAATCTGACAAAGAATGTGAACTAACCCCTGAAGCAAAGGCGGAAAAAGAAAAACGCATAACGCTTAACGATAAAGCAAATTATATCATTTCATATGAAGGCAGCGATTGCTGCGAGGGCACGGAATACCTGATTAGCGAGCTATTTGCAGAATACGGCGAAGATAAAGATGCAATGAAGCACATCTTGCTGCGCGCAATCAACAGAGAAAAAATAGGAAGCGGCGGATTGCGCAAGTGGCATGAACCATACAATGACTTTTTAAAAGCTTATCTGAACGAAATTAATTCATATTTTAAAGATGACAAAGACAAAAGACGAGAATACCTTGATATGGCTTTATTTACACAAAATAAAGATGGGAATACTTTAGCGCAGGCAACAGTAAGACCAACCGGAGCAAGAAGCAGCGAAATATTCAAGCTTTTATTTGATGCAACGGAAGATTTTCCTGATTTACAGCTTAAAATCCTAACAGATAGAGAAGGAAAATATGGGAAAACAATAGGTGAGCGTGTCGGTTATATATTTAATAAAAATGAAGACAGTATCATTATAAATAAAACTCTTCACAAACTTTGCGCTGAAATAGATGTTTTAAGCAGAATTGATACCATAGATTTACTTACTGCAAATTCAAGTGTATTAAACGATACAAATAAACAGCTGCTAAAAACTTTAAAATCCAAAAAACGCGCCAGAGCTTTTGATAATAAAGAAGCCAGACCGCATACAAAGCAAAATAATGACAGTACCGACAGAAGCAAGCTGCACAAAGATTCTCGCAAAACTGCAAAAAGAAAAGCTGCTCGAATTGCAAGAAAGCAAAATGGTGAAAAGCAGAACAGTATTAATAAAAAACAACAAACGGCTGATGATAAAATTATAAATATCACAAAAACAGATGGTAAACCTTATACCTTAAAAGTTGTAAATGATAACAGTCCAAGCATACAATTTTACAAATATATAATGGAAGGTTAATTAGGGCTTTATTAAATTAAAATATTTAGTCAAACTTTTGCAAAATTTCCTGCTTGACTTAAAATCTTGAATTGGTATTATAAAGAAGGTCTTAGCGGAGTTGATTTACAGACTTTGTTAAAACTTTCTGTTAAATAACAGGATTAATTTAATATTATTTGGCATTGTTAGCCTTGGTTGAGTATACGAAACCAACAATCTTGATAACCGTAGGTTGTCAACAATATAAGGAGCAACTGAGCTGACAACTCCAAAGACAGATATAAAAACTTAATATTATTTGGCGCGTTAGCTCAGTTGGTAGAGCAGGGGACTGAAAATCCCCGTGTCCTTGGTTCGATTCCGAGACGCGCCAAATTTTTTGTTTAAAAATAATTTTAACGGAATCGAACCTTGGTTCTCCCCATTCGTAAAACGTGACATTTAGTCACCTTTTACTCAGCTGAGTGAGACGCGCCAAATTTTTTGTTTATTATTGCTGGTTTTCAACTGTTTAATAAAAATTCAAAAGTTTATCAAAAATTTTATGTGTAATCTGCGGGTAATTTGTAACATTTTATCAAGCTTTCAAAACTTCCACGCTTTTCATAAAATTCCCCTATAGGCCATGCATTATATCATACAAATAATCCAGTTTATCTTGAATATCAAACTGGTGATTCCCGACAAAAAAGCCGTATTTATCAATTGCATCTGCATTTTTAAGGCTGCCAAAAATTTCATAATCAAACCATTTTACAACTTCTTTTCTTGCAAAATTGCCTGCAACAATTGGTCTGGTATCAATATTTGCCTTAGTTAATTTTTTAATTATATCTTCTCTTTTCAGATTTTTATCTTTAATTATAAAAGAAAAACCAAACCAGCTTGATGTTTCAATTTCTCTTTGAATAATAAAACGAGAGTCATCTTTAAAAAGTTTTTGAAAATATTCAGCGTTCTTTCTTCTGTATTTTAGAAAATCGGGCAGCTTTTTCAACTGTTCAATTCCTATAGCACCCATCATTTCAATTGGGCGAACATTGTAGCCTGGTAGAATAAACCTGAAGCTTTCATCAAAAGAAAAATCCAATTTTACACATAGCTTATTTTCTTTTGGAAGATGCCTTGTCCAGCCATGTGAACGTAAAGACAACAACAGATGATATAATTCTTCATCATCAGTCCCTATTAACCCGCCTTCCATAGTTGCCATATGATGAGAGAAAAATGTTGAATATGTTCCCGTTAAACCAATTGAACCCAACTGTTTATTTTTGTATAAACCACCCAAAGATTCACAATTGTCTTCAAGAAGGTATATATTTTTTCCTTTGATAATATTGTTAATTTCATCAAAATCATTAGGGTTTCCAAGAAGATTAACGGCAAAAATTAACCTTGTTTTATCTGTTACAGCTTTTCTTAATTCTTCTATATTAAAATTCAAAGTCTCTAAATCAACGTCTACAAACTTCAATTTTAATCCATATTGATACAAAGGATAATATGTCGTAGCCCATGAAACAGCAGGCACAATAACCTCATCGCCGCGCTTCAAGGGTTTTTCTTTTTTATAAAAAAGCGCTGCAATTGCAAGCAAATTTGCACTTGACCCGGAATTTACCATAACACAGTATTTATTTTGCGTAAATTTTGCAAAATCTATTTCAAATTGCTTAACGCAATCACCCATAGTATAATTATCAGTCTTTATTACAGCCTGTATTGCTTCAAGCTCTTTATTGTCCCATGAAGAGCTGGCAAGCTCATAGTGCATTATTTTCTTCCTCCAAATAATATTTATAGGTTTCTTTTATCCCTTCTTCAATAGAATAGATTGATTTTAAACCAAACTCTTTTTGTTTTGTAATATCAAGAAGTTTTTGTTTCATACCCTCAGGCTTTGCAGTATCATGGACAAATGTTCCATTAAAACCAACAATCTTTGCAATGATTTCATAATATTCATTAACAGTGTAGTCATAGCCTAATCCAACATTTAAAACAGGCGGCATTTTTTCAAAATTTTTAACTATATAATTTACCATTTGCGCTAAATCACCTGCATACATAAATTCTCTTCTTGCATTTCCACTTCCCCAGATTTCAACCACATTTATGTTATTTTCTTTTGCAAGATGAAGTTTTTTAATAACAGCAGGAATCATGTGTGAATTATTTTCGCCAAATTTATCATATCTCCCATATAAATTACAAGGAATTATGGTTTTATAATTATATCCATTAAACTGCCTTGTTACAAATTCACACATTTTAGTAATTGAAGCTTTCGCTATGGCGTAGCCTTCATTGGTTGGTTCCAGTTTACCATCAAAAACATATTCTTCTTTTAGTGGATTCTCGCATTTTGGAGGGTAAGAACAAGAACTCGAAAGATTGAGAAGATTTTTAATTTCTGCTTCCTTAGCAGCCTTTACAAGGTTTATTCCCATTAACATGTTTTCGGTAAAAAAACCGTAAGAATCTTTTATATTGGCTTGGATTCCTCCAACTTTTCCAGCGCAATGGATTACAAAATCAGGCTTGTTTTCATTCAAATAATTTTTAATTTCATCATAATGTAAAAGATTCAATTCGCTTGAGCGGGTTTTCAATATTTCAAAACCATCTTCTTCAAGGTTTTGCAAAATATTCCTTCCAACCATTCCATATGCACCCGAAATATATATCTTCATCTTTTCCCCGTAAAACTTTTATTATACATTATTCTACTACAATAGAATTATGTTTAAAAAAGCCCCTAACATATATAAATATAAAACTTATTTTTACAATTAACATTTTACATTTTACGTTTGTCAATATTTACAATATATATTATTAAGTTTCCTGAGGAATTAAGACAGTATACCCGTTTTCTTTTAATGTCTTTTCTTTTTTAGCAAGTTCAAGGTCACTTTCTACCATTTCTTTAATAAGGGCTTTGAGCTCACATTTAGGCTCCCATCCGAGCTCTTTTCTTGCCTTGCTGCTATCACCCAAGAGGCAATCAACCTCGGCAGGTCTAAAGTATCTTGGGTCAACTTCAATTAAAACTTTTCCGGTTTTCTTATCAATACCTTTTTCTTCTACACCCTCGCCAACAAACTCTATATCATAACCCAATTCTTCAAAGGCCATTTTGCAAAAGTCGCGAATAGAGGTTGTAACTCCTGTTGCAAGAACATAATTATCAGGCTTATCCTGCTGTAAAATACGCCACATGCCTTCCACATAATCCCTTGCATGTCCCCAGTCACGCTTTGCGCTTAAGTTTCCAAGATATAATTTCTCCTGCAGACCAACTTTAATTTTTGTGGCAGCCATGGTAATTTTTCTAGTTACAAAAGTTTCGCCCCTTCTTGGAGATTCATGGTTAAATAAAATTCCATTAGAAGCAAAAATGCCGAAGCTTTCTCTATAGTTTACACAAATCCAATAAGCATACAGCTTTGCAACAGCATATGGAGACCTTGGATAAAAAGGCGTTTTTTCATTTTGAATCGGCTCTTGGATAAGACCGTATAATTCAGATGTCGAAGCTTGATAGAATTTTGTCTTCTTTTCAAAATTATTTAGCCTGATTGCTTCTAGTAGCCTTAAAGTTCCTAATGCATCACAATCTGCCGTATATTCAGGACAATCCCAAGATACTTTAACATGTGACTGAGCTGCTAAATTATATATTTCATCCGGTTCAATATCATGTACAAGCTTAATTAAATTTGATGAATCAGATAAATCTCCATAGTGTAGTTTGAAATTAGATTCCTCATGGATATCTTGATATAAATGGTCAATTCTTGATGAATTAAAAGAAGAAGCACGCCTCTTAATACCATGAACTTCATAACCTTTTTCAAGAAGCAATTCCGCCAAATAACTTCCATCTTGTCCGGTTACACCAGTAATAAGTGCTCTTTTCATCTCATCTCCTTTAGACCAATACTGCCTTATTCTATCATGTTATATTAAAAAACCAACAATTACAAAACTGCAACATTTGTATATCCAATCCAAAAAATAAATAAGGTCACCAGCAAGACAATTATCTTAAGATTTTTTGCATTTAGTTTTAATCTTCAAACCAAGAAATCTTATAACTACTCTGTCTCCTGTCTGTTATTTAGAATACAGATAATCTCTCTTTCTCATATGTCCATTCATAAAGCTTGCCTTAGGAGCATATTTTTAAGCTGTTCAATAGTTATTTTTTCCTCTTCTGTTTGGTTTTTCTTATGTTCTTCAATAACTTCTTTATAAACTTCAATCATCTTGTGTACATAAGTATCTTTATTGTAGTGCTCCTTAGCAAAAGACAAAGATTTCTCACCCCTTCTTTTTATTTCATCGGGATTATCAATTAAATCTTGCAAGCTGCAAGCAAACTCTGAAGGTTCGACCGATAAGCCGCATTCAGGTGAATTTGTAACAGATTCAAGGGACGTCCCCTTTATGGATAAAACAGGCACACCGGAACTCATAGCCTCAATTGCCATCATCCCAAAAGATTCATAATTTGACGGCATTAAGAAAATATCGGAAGCTTGATATAATTCAGCAAGTTTATTATCATCATAAACCCAAGCATATTCTTTGATTTCAAATTTATTCTTAAATTCTTCCAATAAGCCTTTTTTCTCAACCGTTAACACGGTTATTTTTTTATCTGTTTTTAAATTTTTAAGAGCATTTTTAATATGTTCAATGCCCTTAAAGCTGCCATCATTTGTCCTTGCCATAAGAACAATGGAATCTTTATTTATTCCAAGTTTTTTTCTTATTAAGCTTTTATCATCAGCAGGTTTGAAAATTTCCTGATTTACCCCGAAAGGCACTTTGTATATTTTCTTCCCTTGCCAAATCGGCGACTGTTTTACCATATTTTCAATATAATCAGATGCTGCGATTGCACATATGTTTGAATTTTGAATAGCAAGTTTTTTGGTTAAAAAATTGTGCGCAGTATAATCATTTGATATAGGAAGCCAGGTATTAAGATTTTTACAGTTATTGCAATGTTTCTTCCATTTTTCGCAATTAAAAGGATGGCAGCAGTAACCGGTTAAATAAGAAGGGTCATGCAAAGTTAAAATAACCGGTTTTAAAGCAGTTAATAGAGGAAGATAATTTAAATCAAACGGAATACTGTGACAGATATGAAAATTAATAATATCAGCCTCAAGTATGAGTTCATTTTTAATAAAATTAACCGAAAATTCATGTTTATTTCCAATTTTTGGCATTAATATTTCAAAAACATCCTTATTATTAGATTCCTTAAAGCTTACTAAGCACTTTGACCCGATACCCTTTTCTTTTAAATACTTTGAAAGATTATAACCATTAAATTTATTACCTTTTAAATCTGTTTCCCCAATTTGCAAACACCTAAATTCATAACAAGGTAAGCCGAACTTCTTTAAATAAGATTTTTTCATTTCAAATTTTGTTTTTTCATCCAAAGAACTCTCTATGATAAGTTTAAAAAAATACTTTAAAATACTCTGCCTTACCCTATCTTTTAATTTTTTAACATCTTTTGGAAGATTTGATTTTGAAAAATAATATTCAAACCACTCCTCAATTTCAGGAATAGCTTCATATCTATTTGTTGAAATTTGACCTGAATGCACCCTCCAATTTGCAAGCACCTTCGGCACATGTAAAAAATCTCCTCTAAGTGCCATATCCCAGTACATTTCAATATCATTAATATGTTTAAAGCGGCTTCTTTTTATCTTTTCTAAATCCCTAAAAGCATTTTTCCTTATAAATGTACCGGCGCTTGCTGCATAACAAGAGAATTTTAATAATGCTTTCTTAAAATTCCAATCCGGACTGCGCGTTGTAGAAATTATATTATCATTTTCATCTATAAAATTAAAATCAGGATAAGCAAGCACGCACTTTTTATGTTTATCGAGTTCTTTTACCATAATTTCAAAAGAATTTAAGGCAATAGTATCATCTGAATTTACCTGAGTAAAATATTCTCCTTTAGCTAAAGACCAGCCCAAATTAACGGTTTCAGCCTCACCTTGGTTTTTATGATATAGATATTTTACCCTGTTATCTTTTAAATATGGTTCAACCACCTCTTTTGTATTATCATTTGAACCATCATCCAAAATATAAAATTCAAAATCCTTAAATGTTTGATTTAAAACACTTTCTATGGATTTTGAAATCAGACCCGCCCTGTTAAAAGTCGGCATAATTACTGTAATTTTAGGATTTTTGAGCATCTATTGCCATCGTCATTTCATAAGGTCTATTAATATTCCATTCCATAAGACTTTCAGCCTGAATTGCAGGTTTTACCCTATTTGGGTTAATTGCAGGAAAACCGTTACAATATCTGCAAAAATTTGTATACCCCTTCTTATTAAACCGGAGCCTAAATTCAACCAATTCTTTTTTCTTCTCCTGTGTAAAACTTGTCAGGTCAAAAAATTCATCGTCACCTTGTTTTACAAGCCCTGCAGTTTCAGCAAAACCTGCGTAGCAGCAGCTGTTTAATTTTTGATTAGCTAAACCCATAAATGGATTGCCGCATTTTGTATATCTTTCAATTGCAGATTTTGTATTTTCAATAACATTTTTTGGAGGAAAAATTTCAAACCACTCCCACACCTCTCCTGCCGTAAGCTCTTCCAGCATAATGTCATAATGTTTTAATTTTTGCACAACCTTTGGATAGGTTTCTTTTAATTTTGGAACATTTTCCCTGTAATCATCCACTTCAACCGTAACATTGCAGCATTTCAATGTTTCACATAATTTATCACTTGGAATAATTGTACCGTTTGTAACAACTGCAAGCGTCTCTATTTTTGAAGAATAATTATTATGAATATACAAAATTAGTTCCGCTAAATCAGGATAAAGCTGGGGTTCTCCTCCTGAAATGTGGAATCTTCCGACCATATCAACACATTTAAAATATGCATCAACATCTTTCTTTAATTCATCAATATTTCTGTGACATTTATTTTTAAAATAAGGATTTAAATTTAAACATGATTTGCAATTAAGATTGCAAACCGTTGTACATATAAAGGATGTATCTCTAAAATAGACTAAATCTTTTACATATGCTGCATAAATACTTAGGTCATTTCTAAAAAACTCTTCTTCGCCATAAATCTTGCGCCCAAGCTGCCTTCCAATTTTTTTAAGCCATTTTGACACATATCTGTATTTTTCAAACTTCATCCAAGCCTTATTATCCGCCAAAATCAAGGTACAATCTGAAGGCAGCATTTTTATAAATTTCCTTAGCTTCAGCCTGAATAAAATTTTATCGACATTACTTATAAAGCCATTTTTATCATTATATTGAGGCAGATTTGTTTCCATTTTAATATCTGAATTTAAAAATTTGAACCTCATTTGTACTCTTTTGCAATTTTCATCATCCCCAATTATTAGAATGTCTTTATTTTGAATAAAATTACAGCCCAAATCATCAAATTCTCTCCCTGGATTCTCCCATTTTGACATTATCCAGCCCCCTTGTCTTTTATTTTTGTTTTAAACTTTATTCCAAAAATGGTTGTCACAGCCTGATTTCCAATATTTTTCCTTGAATATATAAAATCTCTTTTTCTTGTAGAATTTATAGTGCGGGTATTTTTTGGTGCATATTTTTTAAGCTGTTCTAAAGTAAGCTTTGCTTCTTCTGTTTGGGAATGGTTTCTAATTACATCTTTATAAATTTCAACCATACCCTTAACATAGGATTTTTTACCATAGTGTTGTCTTGCATAATCTAAAGAAAGTCTGGCTTTTTCTTTTATTAGAGCAGGATTATTAATTAATTTCTGCAGGGTTTCACAAAATTGCTCCGGCTCAACAGAAAACCCGCACTCAGGAGAATTTGTAATATTTTCAAGAGAAGTTCCTTTTATAGATACTACAGGAACTCCTGAACTCATAGCCTCAATTGACATCATCCCAAAAGCCTCTTGTTTTGATGGCATTAAAAATAAATCTGCAGCCCGATAAAGTTCTGCAAGTTTTTCATCATCATATATCCACCCATATTCTTTGATTTTAAATTTATGTTTAAATTCTTTCAATAAACCCTTTTTCTCAACTGCCAAAATGACAATTTTCTTATCCGTTTTAAGCCCATGAAGTGCTCTTTTAATATAATCTAAGCCCTTAAATTCATTCTTTGTCGCTCTAAACATTAAAACTATTGAATCTTCATCTATCCTAAGTCGTTTTTTAGCTAAAGCCTTGTTTGACGCCGGTTTGAAAACATCTTGATTAATTCCAAACGGAAGTTTATAAATTTTCTTACCATACCAGATTGGAGACTTATTTACAATATTCTCCATATAATCAGAGGCTACAATTGCCGATATATTTGAATTTTGAATAGCAAGTTTTTTGGTTAAAAAATCATACGAAGAATAATCAAAACCGGTTTTTAAGGGAATATCTAAATTTGGACAATCAAAACAAAACTTCTTCCACTTATCACAATTAAATGCGTATAAACAATGCCCGGTTGTAAAAAATGGCTCGTGCAAAGTAATTACGGTTGGCTTTAGTCTTGTTAATATTGGAAGATAATTAATATTAAACTCTGTACAGTGGATAAGATGAAGATGAACAATATCTGCTTCCAGAAATAATCTGTCTTTTATAATGGCATCAGTATAATTTTCAGCCTTTTTAACCCGTAAAACATAAGTATTTTGAGCTTTTGAAAGCTTTTTTGATACAAGATGTTTTGATTCTATATTATATTCTTGAAGATAAATTGAAAGATTATGCCCATTGAATTTGTTTCCAACTAAATCAGCATTGCCAATCTGCAGGCACTTGAAACCAAAGACCGACATCTTTTCTCCTAACTAAACATAATTCCAGATAATCATTTAGTTTGAACCAAAAGTTCAAAACTATCAGATTTTCCACATTGCTTTTATCTAAAATATCTTTATTCCAGATAGCTGGCTTCTGTTTAGGGTCTACATAACCCATTACATTGATTGTAAAATAAAAAAACTATAATGCAATACTTGTGGTCTGCTTTGGAATACTTTTATATAAATACTTTGTCAAAACGTTGCTTTACTACTTTTTTACCATACATCAACTTTAATATTGGACGCAATGTTATACGATATATTTTTTTAACAATTACGTCTTTCATAGTAGTTTCTTGTTTTAATTGTAATACTTTAATCAGATTATATATTTCTTCTTGATAGAATTTACTATAATCTTGTTGCAGAATAAATTGTGCAATATTAAGTATACCTGTTGAAAATTTATGCCAGTCATTTATTGTTGAATTAGAATTAACACGAACATTTACTAAATACTCATCAATTCCATAAAAAGTATTCTTTTCTGCAATCTTTATCCAAAGACATACATCCTCACCATATTTAATATTCAAAGGAATATCAATTAGATGATCAAATATATCTTTTTTTAACATGACAGTTGGTGTTGCAATACTGCAACCAGTGATAATTTTTGGCAATTCAAAAGTTTTTAATTTTATCCCCTTTATTTCAAGTGTGCCAACATCATTATTTACACAATTATAGGACATATATGTAGCATTCCAATCATTTTTAAGCATATAAGAAAGCTGCACTTCAAGCTTTCTTTCTTCCCAAAGATCATCTGAATCAAGAAATGCTATATAATCACCAGTTGAGTTCTTAACTCCAATATTTCTTGAAAAGTGGGCACCCATATTTTTATCATTACAAAATAATTTAACAAATGAATATTCATCTGCATAATTCAAAATAGGAGCAATATCCTCTGTTGAAGCATCATTTACTAAAATAATTTCTATATTTTTGTGCGTCTGTGCCAATACACTCTCAATTGCCTCTACAGTATATGTAATTCTATTAAAAAAAGGTATAATAACACTGACTTTATAATCAGAAGTATTAAAATCATTTACATTTTCTTGAATAAGTGCTTTTATATAATCTGCAGCACCAAAATATCCAGCATTATGACAAATTTTATATTCATTTTTATAAAATTCCAATAACGAATCAGATATTTGCCGAATTTGTTGTTCTTTCAATTCTGATAACATTTTTATCCAAAGTTTATCACATTCATTTGAATTATTAACATGCTTTTTTGAATCTTGATTTTTATGCACTCTAGATTTTATCAACACATCTGACATATATACAACATTAAAACTAGGAAAAACTTTATACCAAAAATCATAATCCTGGGTACATTTTAATTCGGTATTAAAATACCCATGCTTAACAAACATTTGCCTTGGCAGCAGTAGACTACATCCATGTATAAGTCCATTTAAAATGGGATATAAAGGGTTGTTTAGTTTTTTAACAAAATGCTGCTTATGAAAACAAGTTGCTCTTAATTTCTTTCCTCGTGCATTTATTGTTTGATAATTTGAATACAGTATTGTATTCTTGTCTTCCATTTCTGCAAGAAGCCCAACTTGTTTTTGTATTTTATTTGGATAATATACATCATCATGGGAAAGCCAAGATATATATTCGCCTTTTGAATTTTCAATTGCAAGATTTAAGGCACTTGCAACTCCGCCATTTTCTTTATAGAAATATCGTATTTTGTCGCCATAGCTTTTTACAATTTTTTCAGTATTATCAGTAGAGCCATCATTAACAACAATAACTTCAATATTTTTATAAGTTTGTGCTAAAGCACTGTCTATTGCTTCTTTAACATAGTTCGAGCCGTTATAGACAGGTATTATAATTGATACAAGAGGGTTAAATACATCAGACATTATATTACCTTTATCATGTTTAAAAATCCATCATTTAGATTCAATTGTAGCACAAAATTATAATTTATATTCAGCCATGAAAGCTTTATCACTAAAATACTTATCTACATTTTTGCGCCCCATAAGTCGGATTATTTTGAAGCTTATCTAATTTTTTCCTAACCATTTCAAGATAACTGTCATATTCCTTTTTTATTTTTTGAACCATAATATCAGGAAGTGTCTTATCAAAAAAAATAACCAAACAATCTAGAAGTCTTAGATCTACATATTTAGAAAAATATAATCAAAATATTTAGTTTTATATTTTTAAGCACAATAAAGCTTCCTTTGAGTTCTAAAACATTCAAAATTAAAGGAAGTTTTATTATATTGTTTATATTTAAACTATATTTGACAAACTTAATTATTTTGGAGAGGATTAAATTTTAGTTTTTCCTATATTTAATCTTTATAAGATTAAATATAGTCACAATGCGCCTGTCGCCAATTTTTTCCCTGCGCCAAATATTAGGATATTTGCCCTCTTTAATTACTTTTATTTTATATTTATCTGTAAGTTTATCTATAATGCAATCATGTTCTACCGTAGGAGTGAGATTAAGAACAAAAGGTTTGTATTCTTGAACAGGGAGTTTATTGTATGGTTTTACCTCATATTTTGAAATATCAAAATCTACAGCGCCGCAAGTTTCTCCTTCGGCTTCTCTTTCACCCTCTTTTAAATGGTATACAATACTATCAAGTGCCGTGTAATGTTCTATACCCATATCACTAAGTTTGTCATAAAATTTTTCATCACCAAACCGCACTATTTCTTCTTTGGTTTCCCCTGCAATATTACCTTCAGGATACAAACCTGCATATATTGCAGCATCGCGGTACATTAAAGCCGGCATATATGCACCGTCTTTTTTGAGACCAGTTTTTCTTACCTTGTATGTAAAATCAACAAATTCATTCTCTTTAAAATTCTCAACACAATCACCAAAATTATGTTCTATGGCGCCCGGAAAAACGCTGAACTTTTCATGACATCTTTCAATAAGCTGACTTGTTATAACCTTTTTAAAGCTTGAATACTTTAGTAAATTTTCAAGCCAATCCGGTGAAAAGAAATTATCGGAATTAATCAAAACAATTCTATCCCCTTTGGCTTGCAAAATACCTTGATTGTATCCTTTGTAAACTCTGTTAATATATTCAGGCACACCATATCCCATTTGGAAAAGTTCTTCTTCCGTATAGTGTTTATTTCTATTAATTACAAAATTATACTTTTTCTCTACCAAATGCTTAACAACACTATCTGTAGGGTCATTTGCAACAAATATAAACTCGGCTTCGCCATTTCTTAACATTGGGGTATATTTCATAGCAGATTCATAAACCGCATCCATAAGCTTTATTGATTTATAAATTAGGCAGATTATTGAAATTCTTACCATTTTACACCTCTTTCAGAAAAATATTTTTCCCATTTCTTTTTGCAAGAAGCTCTATCCCAACCTTTTTCAAAAATATCATTTCTTGGATGTTCCTGAGGAATAAATTCTCTTTTGTTATCACCAAGAAGCACAAATGGGATATCTGATGCCATAGCTTCCCATTCTGCCATATAGAATGAATTTAAATAGCTCGTTGAAATAAAGAAATCTGCAGCATTCAACAATTCATTAATTTGCACCTGCGGAATTTGCACAAAATTGGACGCACCTTCCATTCTTGTTGCTTCCATCTCCCATTTCCAAATTGCAATAAAATGTATATCGGGATTATCTGCAGCATATTGCAAAAGTCTGTCATAGCCTTTCATAGGATGACAAGTTCCAATCCAAGCTGCTATTTTTTTATCAAGAGGAAGATTGTATTTCTTTCTTAAATTTTCTTTATCATTGAGGGGTTTATAAACTTCTGTATCCACACCAATTGGAATAACATCAACAGCGCCGTATTTTTCATAATCTTTCACGGATTCTTCTGTTGCAACAACACGATATGTTGAATATCTTGCACATTCATTGACCTTCTTTAATTTTTCATCCCACATATCAAGCCCGAAAAGCTCTTTCATTTGCGGCAAAAGCTCAAGACAATATGCTATTTGTTTACCTTCAATAGGTAAAAACCCGAGTGTAGAATAACGAAGTAATATGTCATCATCATTCAATTTTTTTGGCACTTCAAAACAACAGCCATCTTTAAATTCTCTTTCAAACCACGTCCAAAAGGTATCTTCCCCAAGTCCGCTTTTTACTTCACAATTAAGATATATCATTCAATAATCCCCTAATCTTTACAAAATTTTATATGCCGTAAATCACATTTTCTTTGAACTAGTGATAGTCCTGTTTCAGTCATTGGTAGAGTTAAGTAGTTTACCTCTTTAATTTGACTTAAATAATTGTTCATTTTATAACAATCGGAACACCTGTTTTTCGCAGTATATTCAATACAATATGGGTCGGTATCATGCAATACAATAACTCCGCCAGGATTTAAGACTTTTAAAGAATTATCAAAATCTTTTTTTACCTGTCCAAATTCATGACAAGCATCAATAAATATCAAATCATACATGTTTTTATTTTGTTTAAAAAACTCATCAGTTGTCATATGAAAAAAGCTGTCTTTATTGATAAAATCTTTAAATTCAATATCTACAGCATGGGCAACTTCACAATATTTTTTCACATAATTATAAGTAGTCCCGAAATACACACCTAATTCTAAATATTTTTTATAACCACAGGTCTCAATTAAGGTCTTTAAATACTCTGCTTGTGGTAGTTGTGCACATTTTACAATAGACAGCGAAATATCTTGTTTTTTATCTTTATTTAAAAATTCAAAAATTCCCATTGCTTATCTCCTTGTTGATTCTTAAATTGTTTTTAAACACAGCAAAACTTCCTTTGAAAAATTAAATCCAAAGGAAGTTTGAAACATTTTAATATTGAATTTTTTAAAATTAAAAAGACTATTTCTTATTGGGGGGGGGGGGTAATTAAATTCGGGTTTTCAATTTCAAGCCCAAAAGCAAGACTTGTATAATATTTTTTAATATATTCAAATCTGTTTGCAATTTCATTTCTTTTGATTTTTCTTATTTTTTTAGATAAATTACAATTAATCAATATTTTTTTAATTTTATACACAAAAAGTTCTTTAACATATTTGGGTGCAAATCTTGCAAACCTTTCAGTCATTTTTTTTGTTTGCATTTCTTTTATAAATTCAGAAGCCGCAACAACAAACTCCGGCGTTTTGGAATCCAATTCATCTTTAATATTTTTATTTTTTACTGCCCAAAGACATCCATGAGTTCTTTCTTTTGATATATTTATATCATCAATAATATGATAATCCTTACATATGTGAAATTCCCAATCCTCACCAAAATCTTCAGGAAGCCACCCGGATTTATGCTCCTGCATTTCTTGTCCGTTTAAACCCCAGGCATCATTGCCTTCTCTATGATTTGACAAATACCCTAAAGGGGTAAATACCACAATTTGTTTTTTTGTGATTCTATCTGCTTCCTGTAATAATGCATACCCATCTTCTTTGGTAAGATGTTCAATTAAATCAATCATTATAACAGTATCAACAGATTTATCAGGAAATTGTCTCAATCCCTCCAATGCATAATTATTTAAAAACAACATATTCAAATCTTTAAATACAGACTTTGCAATATTGATATATTCTTTAAATGGTTCAATACAAACATGAAACTTGCTATTTGAATAAATATAAGGACGAATCCCGCACCCAACGTCTACAAGTATATTGCAGGGATTTATAAATCCTTCGCAAGCTTCTACTATTTCTTCTCTACTATAATACTTAATATTCATAAATCCATTTTCTTTAATACTTTATTAAATTCTACAGCAAAGGCTTTTTTTATGCTACTTTGCATATCAATATGTAAAGTTTATTTTCAAACCTTATGCTGCATATCCTCTTTTTTTCATTGAAAAATAAAAATAAATCTTGTCAAAAACGTCATTAAATAATGCTTTATAACAAAACAAATCCGAATATTTGAGAGGGTTTTTAGCATAAGCGCAGTACATATAAAGTGCGGTTTTTAATATTTTCTTTCTATGTCTTAATATTTCAGGCGGAATATTTCTTTTATCATCCCTAAATACTTTTAAATACAATTCTAAAAGTTCTTTTGCAATATCTTCCTGAGGTGCTGTATTTTGAAGGCATCCTTTATGGCGCCTGTGTGTTGCACCAAATATTTCAAGATGTTTTATTCTGCCAAGCCTTGCGATTTGAAAAGTGATGGATAAATCACCAGTGTATTTCACAGATTCATCACGAAAACCGATAGCCTCAAGTGCACTGTGTTTAATTATCATACCGGGTCCAATCATCAGCCCGCCTGTTACTGAAAGCCCTAAAAAATCAAACTGCTTATCCTTTACCTTACTTAGTTCATTTGAATTTTCATCAATTTCAACCCAATTTGGATAAACAGCCAAAATATCAGTCTCTGTTTCAAAAGTTTCAACCGCTTTTTTAAAATAATCTTTATCATATAAAGGGTCATCAGAATTTACAACAATCGTATATTCCCCTTTTGATAAGCTATACCCGCGGTTTACGGTCTTGGGTTCTCCAATATTTTCATGGTAAAAATATTCAACTCTTGAATCATCTAAATATCTTGTAACAAGTTCCTTTGTAGCATCTGTTGAGCCATCATCCACAATTATGTATTCAAAATCTTCATACGTTTGGGCTAAAACACTCTCTATTGTTTCTTTTAACATATCAGCCCTATTGTAAGCAGGCGTTATGACTGAAATCTTGGGCACTTAAGCAAGTTCCTCAATCATCTCCTTTACGGTTGGAATATTTTCATATCCTGCAATGCGCCATAAATAGGCGTTTTTTACATCATCATTTGTTGCTAACGTCCTATTTATTGCAATTTCAGCATCTATATCATTAATTATGATATCAGAACGATTAAAAACTTCCTTAAAAATATGGAGCATTTCAGCTTTAGATGGTGAATCCGCCGCGACAATATGCTGCAAACCCGCTTTAAAGGCATCATTTTCAATTATGCCTCTGCATATTTTAGCAAAGGCGTTGGTTGTAACGCCATTCCAAAAATGATTTTTAAACCCATTCAGCTTAGCGCCTTTCGGCTGATTTAAAAACCATTCCAGCAAAGAAAGATAAGATTTTTTCTCACGCCCTATAATTGAGCATCTTAAATTTAAAAAATTATCAGCTGAAACCTCTCCAAGACTTTTTGTCTTGCCGTATACATCAATTGCATTATGTTTATCATCCTCTGTATAATTGCCTTTTAGCCCGTCAAACACACAATCTGTTGCAATTTGTATAACTTTTGTGCCGGTTTTATTTGCAGCTGCAGCCAATTTATGCGGGAAGAGTCCATTAACCTCAATTGCCCTCTGCACTTCAGCCGAATCATTATCATGGATATAAGGTTTAATTATACCTATGCAGTTTATAGCATACTCTGCACCTTCTATTATTTTTACAATAGCTTCCACTGTACAGTTCTGTGCATCAAGCTCAGCTCTTGTTGTCTTGATTAAATCAAAATCTATACCAGCCGTCTCTACTTTAGAAACACAGCTGCAACAAGCCTTGTAGCAGGAAAACTCTTTTTCAAGAGCAGACCCCAGCATGCCTGTAACTCCTAAAATTGCAACTTTTTTTCTTTGCATTATTTTGCAACCCCAATATATTCTTTTGTCTTAAGCTCTTCTTGAATATAATCTAGCTTTAATAAAAGTTCTATAACTCCATCTTTATCAAGCCTTTGAGTATTAAAAGAGGTATATTCTTCACACTTTTCAATTCTGGTATTGCCTTCAACAAAATATTTATCATAGTTCAAATCCCGTCCATCAGCAGGGATTCTGTAAAAATGCCCCATATCAACAGCTTTCACTATTTCTTCCCTGCCAACTAAAACTTCATGAGCTTTTTCCCCATGTCTAGTACCTATAACCTTAATTTCTGTTTTAGGATTAAAAAGTTCCTTAATAGCAAGTGCAAGGTCATAGATTGTTGAAGCCGGCGCCTTTTGAACAAAAGTATCACCCGTATTTGCATTTTTAAAAGCAAATAAAACAAGCTGTACAGATTCTTCCAAAGACATTAGAAATCTTGTCATATTAGGGTCTGTCACAGTTATCGGCTTACCTTCTTTACATTGTTTAATAAATAAAGGTATAACTGAACCTCTGCTTGCCATAACATTGCCGTATCTTGTTGCAGAAAGAATGGTTGAATCGGGGTCAACATTTCTTGATTTAGCTACCATGATTTTTTCCATCAAAGCTTTCGTCATACCCATTGCATTAATGGGGTTTACAGCTTTATCTGTCGACAAAACAACAATATTTTTAACTTTATTGTTTACGGCAGCATCAATAACATTGCTTGCTCCTATAACATTTGTTGCAACAGCTTCCATTGGATAAAATTCACAAGACGGCACCTGTTTTAGGGCAGCAGCATGGAAAACATAATCTACCCCTGCCATCGCTTCATTGATACTTTTATAATTTCTTACATCTCCAATATAATATTTTATGCGCTCATCCTTAAATACTGTCCGCATTCTATCTTGTTTTTCTTCATCCCTTGAAAAGATTTTTACCCTTTCAATATCAGTATTATTTATAAAAAATTTAAGCATTTTCTGCCCAAATGAGCCTGTACCGCCTGTTATTAACAACGTTTTATTCTTAAACACTTTTATTCTCTCCTTTAATTATCTTTTCGAAAAAGCTTAAAGTTTTATTTTCTCCAAATTCTTTCATTAATATAATCAGTATAGCTTAAAATAATTCTTACAACTTTGCTGGATACATTTTCAGCTTCATAATCTTTAATGATTTCAAAATTTGCTGCCTGTGAAGTTACAACTTCGACAGCTTTAAGCACTCTATCCTTCTTATACCCGCACATAATGAGTGTCCCTTCATCATTCCCTTCAGGGCGCTCATGCGCATTTCTTGTTGTAACAGCAGGAAAGCCAAGTATAGAGCTTTCTTCCGTTATTGTTCCTGAATCAGACAATGTGCAGAAGGCATTTTTTTGAAGATTAATATAATCAAAAAATCCTAACGGTTTTAAAAATGAAATTTTAGGATTTACATCTAAATTTTGAATTTTATCAAGTTTTTTCTGAGTCCTTGGATGGGTTGAAAAAATAACAGGATAATTATATTTTTCAACAAGTGCATTTAATGATTCTATAAGGCTTTTCAGGTTTTCTTCCTTATCTACAACTTCTTCCCTGTGGGAGCTTACAATAAAATATTCTTTTTTGCATAAATTCAGCCTTGAAAGAACATCGGAATTTTCTATTTTTAAAGCATAGGTTTTAAATAATTCTTTCATTGAAGAACCTGTTTTTATAATAGTTTCAGGACGTATGCCTTCATTTTCAAGATATTTTCTTGAATGCTCACATAAAACCATATTGATATCTGAAAGATGGTCTACAATCTTTCTGTTTATCTCCTCTGGCACATTGAGGTCAAAACTTCTATTTCCTGCTTCCATATGAAAAATTGGAATCTTTCGTCTTTTAGCTGAAATTACCGCAAGGCAAGAGTTGGTATCGCCATATAATAAAAGCGCATCCGGTTTTTCTTTTTCCAGTACATCATCAAATTTTGAAATTACATTTGCAACAGTTTTTGCGGGTGTTTCCCCTGCAGCATCAAGAAAATAATCCGGTTTTCTTAAATCTAAATCCTTAAAAAATATTTCATTAAGTTCATAATCATAGTTTTGCCCTGTATGAACTATTATTTGCTCTGTAAATTTATCCAATTCTTTTATTGTCTGGGCAAGTTTTATAATCTCCGGTCTTGTCCCGATAAGTGTCACAACCTTCATTTTTATATTTCCTTTTGCTTATCTAAAAATTTAATATATTCTTCATAACTTCTTATGTAATCAGCTTCATCATACACTTCATCTGCAAGTGCTAAAACTATGGCATTATCTTTAAATTCAGATAACTCGCACCAAACAGCCTTATTAAAATAAACCCCCTTAGTCATAGAATCAAGAATAAATTCTTTTTTTATTTTACCATCAAAAAGTGTCGCCTTACAAGAACCTTGAATGGCACTCAACACCCTTTTTGAATTTTTATGAGCATGATGGGCTCTATCTTTATCTAATCCAACATTTGAAATATAATAAACCCGTTTTATTTCAAATGGGATATCGTTTAACCCTTCAATTGTAGTTAATTTGCCCCTCTCATCTCCGTATTGGCGTATATTTATTTCATAAAAATCTTCCATCATTTCTTCTTTCTTCTTATTTTAATCTTAAATCCTAAAATAGTAATAATTTTATGCTTTTTTCTGTTTTTCATTGAAAAAATTTTGGTTAGAAAATATTTGAAATTCACAACAACAAGCCCTCTTGAAAGAGCTTTTTTATCAATTTTCTCCCCAAGTTCAAGCCATTGTTTTTCCCTGTTTTCTTTATATGCATCAAGTATATATTTGATTTGTTCTTTGGGTGCCACATTGTATTTTTCCATAAACCCCAAAAAATACTTTAGTCTTATATCAAGGGTTCTTGCAAGCATTTGTTTTTCTTTTTTAACAGAAAGGCTTTGGGAGTTAATTCTGTATGTGTATAAATTTTCATCCAGATATGCAATTTTTCCGATTAATGCCAGCCTGCACCAATAATCATAATCTTCGGCACAAAACATATTCTCTGCATATCCGCCGGTTTTTAGCGCAATTTCTCTTGTGTACATAAAACAAGCGCCGATATTGCATCTTTTACAAAGTTCCAGCTGGTTTCTTTCCCACCGTTTTGAACTATCTTTTTCAAATTGTCCATTATTGCTAACCAAGCTCATAACACAGGAAGCCATATCGGTATCATTATTATTAACAAGATAATTGACCATATATTCTATAGCTTTTGGTTTATACATATTATCATCAGATGTCCAGGTGAAATATTTTCCATTTGCTAAAGAAAACCCTCGGTTTAAGCTTTTTGGCACTTTTAAATTTTCATCATTTGAATAAACCTTTATTCTGTTATCTTTTGCAGCATAACTTTGCGCTATTTCTAAAGTTTTATCTGTTGAACAGTCATTTATTATAATTAATTCCCAATTTTTATACGTCTGGCTTATAACAGATTCAATAGAATCCGCCAAATATTTCTCACCATTGTACGTAGGTAAAACTATTGAAACTAATTTTTCCATTACCTCTCCCATAATTTACTTTGTGGAAATTTTAAATCTTAATCCAAGAATATACAAAATCTTAGCCTTCTTCCCGCCACACAACTGATTTTTTATAGAAAATAACTTTTGAGAAGGTGTATACCCGCCATAATAGTATTTGTCCATAATCTTATCAATAGGATAAAGTCCATATTTTGTTTTTTCATTTTTTAAAACATTGTCTTCTTTGCCATTTTCTAGAATTTTATTAACTGCATTAAGCCACATTGCATCCGTGCGCGTTTTATCATACTGCTTTGCATTTTCTAAGGCATAAAGTCCAAGCTGAGTTCTTAATTCCTGATTATTTATTAATTCTTCTATCTTTGCTGCAAAATCGTCATAATTTTCATCCGATAAAAAGCCATTCTTGCCATCTATAATTAATTCATTAACACCACTGCAAGCTTTTCTGCCAATGGCAGGCAAACCTACACTTTGTGCCTCAACAAGTCCTACACCAAACCCTTCAAAAATAGAAGGAAAAACACAAAAATCATAGTTTGTTAGCGTTTCAAGAGGCTCTTTTGTTATCCCCTTAAAAATAATCTGTTTATCTACTTTATGTATTCTTGCAAGTCTCCTTAAGGCATTAACATAATAAGCAGGTTGAGATTGTCCCCAAATATCAATTTTCCATTCAGGATACTTTTTTGCGACTTTTGCAAATGATTTTATTAAAAAATCCACACCCTTACATGCATCAACTCTTGAAAGGTAAACTATTTTTTTATGTTCAGCACTGAAATTTCTTCTCAATTCATGGCATCTATAATAGTTTGGTATGCAAACCACATTTTGTTTTTTTATAAAATCAGGTAAAAGAGCATAAAAACTTTCAAACAAAATTTGTGACGTAGTACTTTTATATATTTTCTCAAACTCTTTTTCATCCAATCCTTCTGCAAAATAAAAATCTGGTCTTGAATGAAACATTAAAATTCTTGGAATTGAAGAAAATTTATCATCTAATCGTGCTCTAAAATAAAGCCCCGGGAATACAAAAATTATTAAATCAGGCTTGGTTTTTTCAACCAGATTATTAACTCCGGCTGAAAAATCATCAAAATCATTCTGTAAATTTATTAAATCAATGCTGTTATGTAAATATTCAGGTTTTTTATTTTTATCCTTAGAGTAATAGCAGCAAGTAACATTGTAGTCATTTTTATATAATAAATTTGCTATATCAAAAGAAATAATCACACTGCCACCAACAGCACTGGCACAGCCATTTTGCATAACAAATAAAATATTTCTTTTTAATTCTTCGCCTTGCATTTATGATTGCACTCCGTCATCAAAATAAAACCGCTTTTTTATTTCAAACACAGGAATGAAACCAAAAAGATAAAAATATTTATAGTTCACAAATCTTGCAATTTTCAAAAGAGGAAGTCCCAAAAAAGAAATTCTTGTCTTTTCTGTAGGAAAATATGCCTTTATATTTTTTATTTTAATATCTTTTTTTTGAACAAAATCTAATGATTTATATCTTGCTCTATCTAAATCATTAAGATTTTTTTCTGCTATTGTCTTTGTAATAGAGTTTTCTCTTATCCTATAATAATATCTGGTATCAGGAACAGCAGCCATTGTTCCCAAATAATATAAAATTTTATGAGTCCACTCCATATCTTCAAAATAAAACCCGTCTTCAAACAAGACATTTAGTAATTTTACTTTTTTTGTATTATATATTTTGTTCACAACATGGCAATTATACGGCACATACCCCATCTCATACTTTTCTTCTGCAGACTTCGCTATTCTTTTATCATTTGGTCCATAAAAACGTTCGACCTTATTCTCATTAAAAAATTTAACAATATTTGTATAAGAGATATCTGAATTATACTCAATTGCAGCTTTATACAGCTTTTCAAAATAATCAAGTTCTATCCAATCATCACTATCTACGAACCCGATAAACTCACCGCTTGCAGCTTTAATTCCTTCGTTTCTTGCTGATGCGACACCGGTATTGTTTTTATCTATAATTTTTATCCTGCAATCTTTTGCGCTGTATTCCTCTAAAATTTGCAAAGAATTATCAACAGAACCATTATTTACACATATTATTTCAATATCCTTTAATGTTTGATTAACAACACTATCCAAGCACTCTTTTAAATATTTTTCCACGTTATATACAGGAATAATTACTGACACCTTAGACATTAATATTTTTTACTCCTCAAACCCTGATTTTTCAGGAAATAAACTCTCTAAAAATTCTCTTGTTTCTCTTCTATTTTCATCGGTTGTTTCTTCCGTATCATTAATACAGAAAAGTTTTGGTTTATATTTTTTAAGTTTTTGTTCCTTTTTCCTGCTTTGGGAAAAAAGGGCGATAGAATCCCTTTTATTGGAAAATAGCACTGAATTTTTTATTTGTTTTAAAATTCCGCTGCCATCTAAAATAGAATAATCAGCATATATTATCCTTTGAATATCACTTAAATTTCTAAAATGAGAATTTACTGTCTTTTTTATCTCTTCTTTAAATTCTTTTTGACAGGTAATAATATCGTTCTTTTTATACATATCAATATTGTGATGCGATGAAAGACTAATGTTTCTGCCAAAATTATCTAAAATTAACCTTTTTGCATTCCTTATGCCATACGCATAAAAAGAATCATCTCGGCTTGAGACAGGTTTTGTATACCTGTATATGATTTTACCCTTATTCAAGAAAAATTCAGGCTCAACAGGCGAACAAAAAAACGTATCATCATTTGCGTATAAAAAATATTCAGATAAACTATCTATATTTACAATGCAATGCTCAATCGCATTTGAATTAAAACAAGGCAAAGCCTCGGCAGGCATAATGTCTTTATGGTCAATAATTTTTATCTTTGGATGATTTAGGTTAAGCCATTTTGGAACCTGATTATCTGTTACGATAAAGACATTGTTTATCCATGGTGCATATTTTTCTAAAGAACGGAGAGAATATTTTAGTTCATCATTATTAATATATCTGCAGTCATTATCTGCATTATATTCTACTCCATATTTTTTAGCACATTCCTCTTTTTTCTTTTTAAAATTTTCATCATTTAAATCACACCAAAGATAGACAATATCTATACTATGAGTATTTTTTTCAGGAGAGGAAGCATTTTTCTTTTTTATTCTATCCAAAATTTTTCCAAACATTAAGCCTTTTCCTGTTCTGCCTCCAATGTATCCAGATTTTTAGTAGGGTGATTTGTCTTAAATTTTGGAGAAAACTTGATAAGTTTTTTATGGGTCAATTTCTGGAAAAATTCCATAAGGTCTTCATCTTGCGGATATTTTGAATTTTTCTTAAGTCTGAAGACATACCGCGAATTTAACATTTTTGCAACAACAAAACTTTTAAAACTATCGTCAATAATAAAAGAGGTATGAATATATTTATAAATAAAGCCTTTTACAAAGTCGATAAAGCCCAAGCGCCCGGGGTATTCATCCTCATTATATATAATTACATCATCAATGCAATCAAGCTTTATAGCTTCATCAAAATTATTATCATGAATCAAAAGTACAACCTTTGAATCAGGATAAATCATTTTAATATTTTGACAAAGAGGGCTTATTGAAATAATACTTTCATTTGGGTCGTCAATTTTGGGCGTATTAATTATTAAAAAAGTCTTTTGAAATTCGTATTTTATATCTTTTGAAAATATTTTAACCCCAAACAGGTAAAAATCTTTTCTGTTTTGATAGTGTTTAACTGTATAAAAAAGATTTCTCTCTTTTTCAATAATAAAATCTTGAAACTTAATGTTGTTTTCCTTCATAAACCTTACAACATTAATCTTCGCATTAACTTTATCCTCAAGTTTTGCAATAGTTTGCTTTAGACGCATTGTAGAAAAATAATTTACAAAATAATAATACTTAACCCCGGGAACAGTTATCATGGTTTTTGTATTATGCAATGCCTTTGTTAAAAATTCAGGGTCTTCATAATAAACATTCTCTTCAAAACGAAGTCCGTCCAAAACTTCTTTTTTATATAAAATTCCCCAAACCTGCCAATGTGATGGTATTTTAAGAGTTTTTGCAAGGTTATTGAAACCTGTATAAAAAATTTCTTCCGTATAATTTGAATATCGCCTGAACTTTCCTGAAGCTTTAATTCTAATTACCGATGCCACTGCAATATCAGTATCATGCTTTTTTATACAATGATACATCTTATCTATGTAATCAATGTCTACCCAATCATCAGCATCTATAAAGGTAATAAAATCTCCTTTTGCAATTTCAAGACCTCTGTTTCTTGCAGCCCCCTGTTTTTGATTAGTTTGCTCAATAACTTTAATTCTTGAATCTTCTTCAGCAAGTCTTTCAATCACCTGCATTGATTTATCAGTAGAACCGTCATTAATAACAATAATCTCAATATCGCCAAAAGTCTGTGTTAAAAGGCTATTTAGACATCTTTCTATATATTTTTCAGTATTATATACAGGCACAATTACAGACACCTTAGGAGTATTTCCTGCGGTATTATTAGCTGCTGCAACTTGTGAAGCTTCAGACATCAATATCCTTTCTGCTTAGCTATATTGATAATTAGCCCGTATTCTAACTTACAGACAAAGGCTATAATACCACAGAAATAAGGAACAATTAATCTTTTATTAAATAATATGAAGCACAAAAAACAAAGCCTTAAAAAGTAATCTTAAAGGCTTTGTTTTTAATTCATCATGCAAGAGTTTTATATATTTATTATATCATCATTTAAATAAATATTGAAATTTGTATTATATTTTGAAACAAAATTTAAATTTCAAAATATTAATTTTTTGTATAGAAAACCACAATATAATTTAAAATAGATAATAATAAAGTTATGTCTGCTGAATTAATTAAACTTCCAAATGTAAATTTAAAAATTTTACGTTCAAATATCAATACAATACCCGATTTTCTCCAATTCCCGATATTTCAAAGTGGTTTTACCATTTTTAATTTTCTGCATAAAAATTCTAAAATCCGTATGCAAAGTGAAGAAATTGATATATTAATAATTTTACTTCACCTCTACTTTACGAACAAAGAAAAGGATGGACTTTTATACATAAATACAGACGATATTTTAACCTTTCGCTCCATAAGAAAAAATAAAGCAGGATATAAAAAAGAAGTCAGAAAAAGAATAGCTTCAAAAATCAGTACTGTTCAAAAAACAGGTATCTTTAATTTTATTGATTATAACAATTTTAACTTTATATTTGATTTAAATTATGATTACATAAAAAATATAAAAAAGCTTATTCCTATTAATCAAAAGCTTTTAGCCTTAAATCCTGCAACAAAAAGTTGGCATAAAACCATAGGTTTATATTTAACAATTCTAAAATACAATCTTAATTGTAATACCAATCATTTGAATACAAGAACTGTTCAAGTTAAAAAATTACTAAAAATTCTGCCATATAATAAAGCATCTCTTTTTCCTTTTCAAATAAGGCAAAGGTTTGAAGAAACTCTTGATGAGCTTAATTTGATGGGAATTTTTAAAGGCTGGCATTATAAAAATATTGATGAAGAAGCTCTAAATTCAAAAAATTGGCTACATACTTGGAAGCTGCTGTCCATAAGAATTTCATTCCAATAATCCCTTTTTAAATATAAAATTGTGTTTTTATCAGATTTAAAAGTTGGCATATCTCTATACAAAAAACAAAAGCTCTGCACAATGCACTGTTAAACTTTTTATATAAAGCACCAAATGCTTTGTTTGAAAGGAGAAAAAGTGCCATTTATAGTAGATGAAAAAAACAATACCTTAAAAATAAGAAGAGGTGATTCTGGCTCAATTATATTTAAATTCAATATCCCGCTTGAAGGCTTTCAAGCATCACTCCATATTGCAAAAAACAATACGGCAGAACCCTTAATATCAAAAACCTACAATAATATTAAAAACAATATCCTTGAAGTTAATCTTACGGCTGATGAAACAAACAAGCTAAGCACCGATGAAGGTTTTATGGGTGAATATTGCCTATATTTAAAATTACATAATAGCGAAGGCTTTAGTGCAGTCATTGTTCCAAACAACTTTACAAATCAGCCAAAACTTTTAGTATACCCAAAAATAGGAGCACAAAACAATGGATAATAATACAATTTCAGTTGAACTGACAAATAAGAATGAGTTTTTACTTGCAGCGCATAATTCAAATAAAGATGCTCATCAAAATATTGTTCAGGAAATTATGGGGAAAATAAATATGCTAAATAGTACTATTTATGAACTCGAAGATAATATGGAAGCAATGTCTGATATTCCATCCAAGCTTTCAGAACTTCAAAATGATACAAACTTCGTATCTGAACAAACCTTGATAAATGCCATAAACATAAGAGGTCTTATAAATGAAGAACAATTAAATAAAATAGTAAAAACACTTGAAGAATCTCTTAAAAACTATGTTAAAACCGTAGTAACTACAGCAAAAGCAGAATGTAAGGGCTACTGTGAAGATTCAATTAAGATATTAACTGCGAAAATTGAAGAACTTGAGGATGATATTTTAAATTTAGCACCTGAAAACTCTAACACTAATATGCAAGACTCCTCTTTATAAGAATCATTCTTATAAAAGATGGTTTTCAGGATATTCCCCTTCTTTTTTATTGATAAAAAGAGGGGGATTTTTTATGTTAAAATAACACCTATGATAAAAAATGATGGAAATTTTATTCAATATCTTAAAGAACTAAAGACCCTTGGGGCAAAAGCAATTAAGCTTGAGCTTGAAAGCGAGTACTTACAGGAAGACCTGTGCAATAAGATTTCAGATATCTTAAAAGAAAATTCTCTTTCCCTCGCCCTAAAAACAGGCGGTTTTTCATCATTGAATGATATCATAATTTCAAAAAATATCAATGCCGATACAATTGTAGCACCTATGGTTGAAACTGATTATGCATTTAAAAAATTTATTGAAACCATAAAATCAGTATATCTGGAAAATGAGCTTATAAATAAAAGTATTTTTATAAATATTGAAACTGAATTTGGAATTAAAAATCTGGATAATATTTTAAATACAAGATATACAGATATGCTGGATGGAGTTGTTATCGGACGCGGAGATTTAACATCATCATTAAACCTTTCACATTCCTTAATTGATTCAGATTGTATGTTTGAAACAATTTCACCCGTTATTCAAAAGTGCCAAAAAGCAGAAAAAAAAGTTATTCTGGGCGGAGAAATTACCGCCAAATCTGTCAACTTTATTAAAAAATTTACTCCAGGTACACTTTTTGGCTTTGAAACAAGAAAAGTATTTTTTGAAACCTCAAAAGTAAATTTGGATTACCTGCCCAATATAATTAACAAAGCTATTAATTTTGAAATTTATTATCTAAATATGCTGCTAAAATTCCCAAATCAAAACGCCGGCATCCTTAAAAAAAGAATAACGGCGCTTCAAAAAAGATTATAATTTATTCATTGCAATTTGAGCAATCTTTGCCTATTGTTCTTCCAAAAAGAAGTCTTAAACCCCCAAAGCGTTTTTTAAGAGTATTTTTAACACCGCAGGTTATTTGATTTAAATTTCTTATGATATAGCTTGTATCATTTACTCCGGTCTCAATATTTGGAAGATTACCATTTGTAAATTCGTTTATTTTTCTTACGGTTTCCTGCAAATCCGTAGTTGAAGTTCTGACATTTTCAGTCGTTTCTTCAAGGTTCTGCATTGTTTTATTTAAACTATCCTGCTTAATTGAACGGTTTAATTTTATCGTTAAATCTTCAATATTTCGTGTTGTATTTTCAAGATTATCAGTGGTTTCTTTCAAATTATTCCTATTTTCCTGCACTGTTTCATTCAATGTATTAAACAAATCATGAAGTGCACCAATTGTATCTTGTAGTTCTTCAACCGTTTTTTCAAGATTTTCCTTCATATTATCCAAAGAATCTGACTCCTGGCTTGATAAAAACGTTTCAATATCAACAGTAGACTTACCGTGAACAACATCTCCATTCTTTAAATAAGCAACAGCAGGGTCATCCGGGTAAATTATATCAATATAATCTATTTTTCTCCATTTATCTTTTTCTCTTTGCAGTTTTACTGTAATATTATTTGGCAATCTTAAATTTTTATTGTGAAAAAGCGCCATTCTCATAATGGTTGTTTGATAATCTTCACTTGGTCTTATATATAATACTTTTCCTATTTTATACCCTTTATAAAAAACATTTATCCTGCCTTTTATGGGTCGAAGCTCCTGAAATTCAGCAGTAATAAAGGTATAAGCAAATCTCTGATACAATAAGACAGCCATTAATATAATAAAAGCTGTAAGCAAAATCTGCCATAAAAATTTTCTGATAAAATTAAACATCTTTTTTATAATCTCAAACATTTTCATAATAAAAAAATATACAATCCTGTTTAAAATTATAAAATTCCCCTGCAAGGTTAGCCTCGCAGAGGAATAAGTTTCATCAAATTTATACTTTTATTTTAAATACTCTTTGAAAAATTTTTCAATTTTATCAAACGGAATCTTTTCTAAATTATCATACAAATCCACATGGTTTGCGCCTTCTACAATTAAAAGCTCTTTATTTTCCCCTTTTAATTTCTTAAAGGCATCTTCTGAAAAATATTTGCTGTGAGCATTCTCGCCATGAATCATCAATACCGCATTTTGAATCTCACTGCTATAAGTTAAAATAGGCATTGTCATAAAAGATAAGGAAGATGTCATATTCCAGTTCCCGTTAGAATTAATTGAGCGCTTATGAAAACCGCGTTTTGTCTTATAATAACCCCAATAGTCTTTAACAAATTGTGGTTCTTCCCCTGTTAATTTATCAGGAAGCCCGCTTCCGGGCGCGTAAGTACCGTTTTTAAAATCTTCGGTTCTTTGCTTATTTAATGTTTGTCTTAATTCGTAACGTGCCCTTTCATCCATTGAATCAAAATACCCTTTAGCATTAACTCTGCTCATATCATACATAGCAGAAGTTACAGCTGCTTTAATTCTGGTATCCATACTTGCAGCATTTAAGCCCATTCCGCCAAAACCGCAAATCCCTATAATGCCAATTTTTTCAGGGTCTACATTATTCTGATTGCTTAAAAAAATCAACAGCAGCACTAAAATCTTCCGTATTAATATCCGGGCTTGCAACATGTCTCGGTTCCCCGCCTGATTCTCCCGTATAAGAAGGGTCAAAAGCCAAAGTTATAAAACCGCGTTCAGCTATAGTTTGGGCATACAACCCTGAAGCCTGCTCTTTTACAGCCCCAAAAGGTCCGCTTACAGCAACAGCGGGCATTTTACCATTTGCATCTTTTGGTGTATATAAATCCCCAACAAGAGTTATGCCGTATCTGTTTTTAAAATTTACCTTTTTAACATCAACCTTATTACTCTTTTTGAAAACTTTATCCCAATTATTTTCTTTTAAAGCTTTAGCCTCACACATAAGACTGCCTCCTATAAACACTATCATTAAAACTATTAAAATTTTCTTTAACATAAATACCTTTCCACTTTTCTAAACAACGGTCATAAAACGGCTTTGTATGCAACCAAGAACAGCTCTTGCATATTCTTTATGCATATTATAAAAAATATGCGAAGCACCTTTGATTTCCATAACATGGTTGTATTCAGGATGCACTGTCCATAAATTTATCTGTTCCATAAATCCTTTTGGACTTTCCCCTGTGACAGAATCCTTTGAACCTATTATAAATACGCCATTAGGTTTCATATTATATAAAGATTTTGTTTCACCCTCGCCGCTTATTACGGGGCAGTTTTTAAGATTATCTGCATTAAAAAATCCTAAAACGGTTTTTGCTTTCATCGGTGAAAAGCCACCGAATAAAAACGGTACAATGTCATCTCCCTTGCCTTCCTTTACCCATTTTTGCGCAAGATTAAAACATTTATCAATATTGGGCATAATATTCCACCAGTGCATAATATCAACAGGGGATGATACTATAAAATAATCTACAAAATCATCTGAAGTATTTCCAAGATAATGAATGATTTTATTTGAACCCAAGGAATGTCCTGCTAGAATTATATGTTTGTAGCCAGCCCTTTTTGCAAATTCAACATAAGATTCCACATCATCATATACCATATTAAACTCATCATCAAAAGTACCGGAAATTCTCTGCTTTCCTGTTGAAAAATCAGTATATGCAAAACATGAAAAAGAATCATGGGTATGAGCTATTATACAATTTATTCCATTTTCTTCAAGAAGTCTTCCGGTTTCATATAAAAGTTCATTTTGAAAAAGATTAGAACAAATACCGGGTATCATTATAAGAACAATATCTGAAGGCAAGGTATTAAATATTGCCCCTTTCAATTCAAGACCTCTTTTTGTAGTACATTTTAATATTTCCATAATTTCCTTTCTTTTAATACCACCCAAACAACGTTTTGCCTCTATCCAGTGTTTCAATTTGTTTAATATCGTTTTCATCAATTTATCCATATATCCATTATTTACGAATTTTTTAAAATAGCAAATACTCATATTACATATTTAAAAATGCTTGACAAGCATAATAAGAAACCCATATTATAAAAATATGGAAATAAGGGTACTAAAATACTTTTTAGCAACAGCAAGAGAAGGCTCAATTACAGGAGCTGCAAACTCCCTGCATTTAACACAGCCTACTTTAACAAGACAACTGCAGGACCTTGAAAAAGAGCTAAAACAAAAACTTTTTATAAGAGGTAAGCACAATATAACTTTAACACCCGAAGGGATGATTTTAAGAAAACGCGCACAAGAAATTGTTGATATGGTTGAAAAAACGGAGGCTGAGTTTAAATCAATAAATGATACTGTATCAGGAGATATCTATATTGGCGGCGGCGAAACTGATTCTATGAAGTATATAGCTGAAATTATTAAAGAAATTCAAACAGATTATCCTAATATTAAATTTCATATTCAATCAGGAAATGCAGAAGATGTAACTGAAAAATTAGATAAGGGCTTATTGGATTTTGGAATTTTAATTCAGCCTGTTGATTTATCAAAATATGAACATTTGGCTTTACCTGAAAAAGATATTTGGGGTGTCATTATGAGAAAAGACAGTCCGCTGGCTAAAAAGAAATATGTAAAACTTGAGGATTTGAGAAATTTGCCGCTTTTAAATTCAAGACAGGCAATAAGAAAAACATCTTCTAAAAATGAATTTATAGAATGGTTTCAAGGTGAATTTAAAAATTTAAATACCGTTGCAACATTCAACCTTGTTTATAATGCTGCAGTTATGGTCAAAAAAGGAGTTGGTTATGCAATAACGCTTGATAAACTCGTAAATACATCAAAAGATAGCGAATTATGCTTCAGACCGCTAAGTCCAAAACTGGAATCAAGCCTTGACATTGTATGGAAAAAATATCAAATATTTTCGCCTGCAGCTAAAATATTTTTAGAAAAATTGCAAGAAAAACTTCTTTAAAAAACTGCTAAAAATATCAATATTTCATGAATATAATTGATTGTTTTTTATCAACACTATTTTACAATATAAAAATAATTATAATTTATATTTAAATAATAAATATGGAAATAATTAAAAAAATAATATACGTAACAATAAGGGATATTATTTTCTGTCTATGTCTACTGTTCTTATGCTTTAACCCTTATGCGGAATTATCAGATAAATGGCGGGTTACAATTATTTTTGCTGCCTTTATTTTGTATCTTTTAATACCAAGAATTATAAATTGTATAACTCTTGAAAATGTTTTTGATGCAGCAGACTTCAATAAATTATCGGAACAAAAAGAAAACTTTGTTGCGACATTAAGTCATGATTTGAAAACTCAGGCACTTTCTCAAATCACAAGTTTACAAATGCTTTTGAGTGAAAGTTTTGGCGCACTTAATACAGAACAAAAGAATATAGTCCGTGCTACTTTAAATTCTTGCAAATATATGAAAGAAATGATTTTTACAATACTTGCGACTTATAAATTTAAAAGCGGAACTGCGACTTTAAATTACGAAGTTTTTGATGCAATAGCTCTCATAAATGAATGTATTGAAGAAACAAAGAGTCTTGCCGTACAAAAGGGAATTGAAATTAATGTATTTACTGAAACACCTGATGGCTGCAATATTTGTGCAGATAAAATTCACATCAAAAGAGTGATAATGAACTTGCTTGCAAATGCTATAAATTATGCTCACAAAAATAGCATTGTTAAAATTAACGCCGTAAATGACAGAGGCTATTTCAGATTTTATGTGGAAAATTCCGGCGAGTATATTGAAAATGAAATTATAAAGCAATTATTTAAGAAATATTCAAGCTTCGCTTCAAAATACAAGAAAGCAAGCGTAGGTCTTGGACTTTATTTATCAAGAAAAATTATCGAAGCACATTGTGGAGCTATAAAAGCAGAAAGCCTGATTGATGATACTAAACATCTGATTGAAAATTCTACAAATAATACACCAAAACATATCAACGGCAAAAATATATTTAGTTTCTATATCCCGTCAATCTTGACAGATGAGATTAAAAACAAGAAAAAAGGGAGAAAAATTGCGTTTTAAAGCAAATTTTTAATATTCAAAAGTGAATAATTTTGCAATATGATATAGATAACTAATGGGGAGAAATAATTTTGAGGTTTTTGTTTTCGCACAGGAATTTTCCGGCTCAGTTTAGACATATGATTACAGAATTAGGAAAAGACCCCAAAAACGAAATTGTATTTTTGTGCAATACCCAAACCCCAATTGAAATTAAAGGTGTTAAGAAAGTTTTATACAAATTAAAAAGAAAAGTGCCGCAAAATGCCCACAGGTACTTGAAACAATATGAGGAATCTATTATCCATGGGCAAGGAGCGGCAGAAGCTGCTATTGCACTTAAAAATTCAGGGTTCGCCCCGGATGTAATTTATGCACACGGATGGGGAAATTCAATGTTTTTTAAAGATGTTTTTCCGGATGTTCCTTTGATAAATTATTGTGAATGGTATTACAACTCATCTGGTGCCGATATCGGTTTTGATAGAATAATGCCTGATTATGACAGAAAGGCCTTAACAAGGTGTAATAATTCACAATTTTTACAGGATTTAATTTCTTGTGATTTAGGAATATGTCCAACTAAATGGCAAAAAAGCCAATTCCCAAAGGAATTACAAAGTAAAATAAATGTAATTCACGATGGGATTGATACAGATTACTTTATTCCAAACCCGGACGCTGAATTTAAAATTCCTGACAGCAACGTTGTTCTTTCTTGCAAGGATGAAGTTTTAACTTATGCAACACGTGGAATGGAACCATACAGAGGCTTTCCGCAGTTTATGGAAATAGTTGAAAAATTGCTTCAAAAAAGAAAAAATCTTCACATTGTAATAGCAGGAGAAGACAGGGTTTGCTATGGGCCAAAATTAAGAAATACAACATTTAAAGAATTGATGCTGAAAAATTTAAATCTTGATTTATCAAGATTACACTTTACGGGAGGATTGCCGTATAAAGAATACAGAAAACTTCTTCAAATTTCATCTGTTCATTGCTATTTAACTTATCCTTTTGTTTTATCGTGGTCAATGTTAGAAGCTATGGCGACAGGGTGTTTAATTGTAGGGTCTAAAACACAGCCTGTGGAAGAAGTGATTAAGGACAAGAAAAATGGATATCTCGTTAATTTCTATGATATTGAAGAATTTGTAAAAACAATTGATGAGATCTTGGAATCTAAAGTTATCAATAATAGCATTCACAATGATAAAAATCAAAAGATAAGAATGAATGCAAGAAAGACAATTGTTGATAACTATGATTTAAAAAAGCTTTTACCAAAACAAATAGAACTAATTAAAAGCTATGCAAAAGAAGAAGATGATACAAATAATACTGCTTATGGTAAAGTAATTAAAATACATAATTAAAAGATAATAAATATTTGAATTAAGAAAATACAGATTAATAAAGGCAAGTAAAACGTCTAAAGTTAAATTTAAAAGAAGAATAGTAAAACATATATCCGCAGCAATGATTTGCGGGTTAACTATTCTCCCCTCTGCCGCTGAAACTTTAACTTTTGATTTCTTCTTAGAAACCGCCCTTCAAAATTCATATAAATTGAAGACCTCTAAAATTGAAAAACAAAGTACGGAATATGGGATTAAAGAAGCTCGTGCAGGATATTTCCCAACTTTATCAGGCTATGCAACAACAGAAAGATATAACGATTTATCTGACGGGACAAGACAAATAACAGCTGTCGGGAATGAAATATTATTAAACAGAGATTATTACCAGGATGTTGCAGCAGTAGGATTAAATTACAATATCTTTGATTTTGGTATAAGAAAAAGAAACCTTCAGATTGCAAAAGCTGATGATAAACAAAAAGAAGCGCTTTTGCTAAAAGATACAAGGGATTTAAAACTTGATGTTGTTGATTTATACGGCGAAACTCTAGCGTTATACAAAGCTTTGGGAATAAAAAGAGAGATTTTAAGTTTACAAAATGAGCTTTTTACAATAAATTCAAGGCTAAGAGGTGCAGGAGAATTATCAGAAATTGAAGTCACAAATTCCGAAATAGATATCTCTGAAACAAAATCAGATATTAGAGAATTAGAAAATAATTTATCAAAAAGATTAACGGAATTTTCATATTATACAAATAAAAGTTATGGGGTGGATGATGTTGAAATAGCAGATTTTGAGGAAGGGTTGGAAGATGGCAAAAGCACGCCCGAGATTTTACCTGTGAGTGAAGTTAAAAAACTTTCTATTGAAAAAACGGCTGCAAGTAGTAGTGCAGGTTTTGATATTGAAAATTCTTTTGAGGCTAAAACCTATGATTTAGAGATATTAAAGAAACAAAAGGAATATGAAATTCAAAAAAGAGCTAATTTTCCAAAAATTTCTTTTGATACAAGGTATAACTGGTATGGGTCTGACAGTAACAAATATTTTGACAGTTTTTCTGATTTTGAACAGAGGAGTTTGTCTTTTAGAATTTCAACCTCTTTTACTATGTTTGATGGGTTAAAAAACGTTAATACGGTTCAAAAAAGAAGAATAGAAGTAGAAAAATTAAAAGTTCAAAAGGAAATGGAGCTTGCTGAATTAAAGAAAAAATATGAACAGATAAGGTTGGATGCGGAAAATTCTCTAATTCAAAATGAGAATAATAAAAGGACGTTGAGTTTAGTAAATAAAAACCTTGAAAACCTTGAAAGGTTGAACACAAACGGTATAATAGCAAAGGCCGAGTGTGTTAAAAAAAAGCTTGAATTGCTTGATAAAAAGCAAAAACTTGAAGAAACAAGAATCAGAAATTATGTAGCAGGGTATAAGTTAGGGGTATTGAATGAAAATATGGAATTGTAGATTTATGAATAGAAATAAGATTATATCCATAGTCTTTGTATCATTATTGTTTTGTTGTTTCTTTCTAAATCAGGAAAGTTATGCAAAAGGTTCGTTTAGAGCCCTTAAACACTTACCAACTTGCGATGGTACTATGCCTGTTAAATTAAATGATAATGAAATATTCTTCCCGGGCAGTTGGGATACAGGAGCAAGAATACTAAAAGTTGATGAAGAAAAATTTGTTGATTTGAATACAAATATGACTATACCGAGAAGATCTTATCATGCTTTAAAACTTGATGAAAATAATGTTTTAATATCAGTTGGAGAAGCTAATACAAATGATTTCAAAAAACTTAACAAAACAAGAACAAGTATAGAAATCTATAACAGGAAAACCAATAGATTTACACTAATACAAAATACGTTTATACCCAAAAGAAGCATTTTATTAAATAAAGATGAAATATTCACATTTCATAGGGATGATACAGGCAGCTATTTTAGAATTTTTAATGTTAAAACAAAAACATTTGATGAAACAATAGGAAAAAGATTTTCTAAAAGAGCAACAAAAGAAGAACGTGAAACTTCAGTTACAGATAAAGATTTTAACTCTGCAATATATCATAAAAGCCCCATATATTTTCTTTTAGATGACGGAAGAGTATTTATTTATGAAATTGAAGATTATCTTAATGATAAAGAAATAACAAGAGATGCTGTTGAATTATATAATCCAAAAACAAGAACATTTGAAAAAATACCTTTGCCAAAGGGAATTAGATTGTATATAACACATGTTAAATTAGATAACGGAAAAGTATTATTTATCGGCTCTGAGGGTGAAGTGGGTGCTAATGTTATTGAATTTGACCCAACAACAAATAAATTTCAAAAATATGACAAGTGGAATTTCCCGCTAAATGGTGCTGATGCAATTACACTTAATGATAATAAAATAATATTGCTGGAAGGAGAGGTTTACATTGATGATGTGTTTTCACGTTTTGATAAAGGTTTAGAAAGTGCAATATACGATGTAACAAATAAAAAGCTGACAAAAGTCAAAATAATAACAGGGGACACAGACTGGTACACTATATATCCAATAAAAATCAAGAATAATCAGCTATTTCTTTTTGAAAATAAGCAAAAAATAAAAGTTTATGAATATTAAAAAATATGAGGAGGATATACCTATGACCACAACTTATGCGGCACCTAAAATATATAATGCAGCCAAATTAGCATTTTTTGCAAAGGCATGTTATTTAAAAAAGAAAGAAAATGAAAAAAAACATTACGATAATGCACAAGAAGCAATTAATGTTTGGCTTGGGCAAGATGAAAATACACAAACTTGGAAAGCAATTAAAAGTGATTGCGGAATTGATAAAAATGGTGTATCTTCTTCTTGGAATGGATTTCAGGCTTCTGTATTTGTAGACAATAGCAACAAAGAAGTTGTTATTACATATAGGGGAACAGATTCACCGCTAGATATATTATATCCTGATATCCAAATTGGCCTTAATTTTACAAACAGTCAAACCAGACCTGCCATTGAATTGTATGATGAAGTTGAAAAAGCATATGCAGGCTATAAGATAGTTCTTACAGGACATTCCCTAGGTGGGGCTTTAGCACAACATGTTGCCACAACAAAAGGTGCGTACGCAATAACATTTAATGCACCCGGCATAAAAATACCTATTGGTAATAATTCTCATATTACAAACTATGTTAATATGAATGATCCGATAGGTTGTAGTGGAACACATTCCGGTACAACATTGTATTATCTGCCTGATGGCTACTATGAAAATGAGTTTAAGCCACATTCTGATTTTTTGAATAATGATTTTAGCAAATATAAGACCATTTCAAATTGGACTATTCAGCACGCTGCTTCATTACAGGTATATGATACAAACATACACAATAAGGAAGGATTTACAAATTCTATATATGGCATACCCACAAGCAAAGAAACTTTGGAACAAGCAATTGATATAATTCAAAAGCATTTCGGCGAAAAAGATATGCTGCCACGCACATTTAATTTTGCCGTAAAGAATGAAAACGACAGAACAACTCATTATTACCTCGGCGATTCAGAAAATAATAAAGTATTGTGTACAGACCAAAATGATAGAATATATGGTAATGGCGGAAATGATTATATAATGACATATGGTGGAAATGATACTTTATATGGCGGCAGTGGAAATGATGTTCTTAACGGTGGTGCCGGAGATGATATTCTTGAAGGCGGTACTGGCAACGACACTTTAAAGGGTGGTACGGGAAACGACCAGTATATATTCAAAACAGGAGATGGGCATGACAGAATAATAGAATATGCTCGTTCTTCTAACCATGGTGGAACTGTTGAATCAAAAGATGGTTTGATAATTATAAACGGAGATACTATAACAGGTGGAGAATACAATACAGAAACAAAGAAATATGCATCAAATGTTCCAAGTGTAAAATTTACTTGGAGTGGTATTGACGGAAGAAATTTAAAAATTTCATACGGTAATGGCGATTATATTATCGTGGAAAAATTCAGAAATGGTGATTTTGATATAACCTTGAGTGATTCTAATGATGCAAATGACGGAGATGTTGGCGACGATGGTGACGGAAATTGGGAAGACACAGAAGGTAATGGAAGCGGTGGCGATGGAAGCGGCGGAGCCGGTGGTAGTGGCGGTGAAGGCGGTGAAGGCGGAGATGGCACTGGAGACAACACCGAAGATAAAGATAAAGATGACAATGAAAGTATGAACCCACAGCCGGTTGCGCCGGGCGACAGACCTGACTACCCCAGCTCTGGCGGTCCGGGTTATGATAACCCCACTCCGGGTGACCCTATTCTCCTTGATTTAGACGGTGATGGCATTAGAACAACATCTGTTGAAAATGGTGTATACTTTGACCATGAGGGGGATGGTTTTGCTGAAAATTCAGCTTGGGTTGATAAAAATGACGGTATTTTAATCATTGATAAAAATAATAATGGAAAACTTGATAACGGAAATGAGATATTTGGGGATAATTACATTAAAAGCAATGGAAAGAAGGCGAGTTCCGGGTTTGATGCACTTCGTGATTTAGATTCAAATAATGATGGAATTATTAGTGCAGAAGATAGTGAATTTAATAATATTAAAATATTAAAAGGAGATGGAACATTATTAACGCTTGAAGAAGCTGGCATTATTTCAATTAATTTAAATTCAACTGCTAAAAATACAGTTGATGAAAATGGGAATACTTTAATTTCACAAGGAACATTTGTATATGCAGATGGCACAACAGGGAATTTAGGAGATTTTAATTTAGCTGTTGAAAAAGCATATTCAAAAGAAATAAATACTGTCGAAGTATCGGATGAAATCAAAGCTTTGCCTAATATTTCTTCATTTGGTACGGTTCACAGCCTTCGCCAATCAATGATGCTTGATGAGAGCGGTGAATTAAAAGAATTGATTAAAGATTTTGTTGCAACAGAAAGTGCGGCAGCTAAAAAAGATAAAATAAAAGAAATTCTGTATAAATGGACAGGGGCTGATAAAGTAACGGTTGCAAGCGGCGGATACCATTATGATGGGCAAAAGCTGCATGTTATAGAAAAATTTATGGGTGAAGAATTTGTCGGGGCAAATAATGACGGTCGCCCTACTGTTTGGGCTGCACCATTTTTGGATGATTGCTACAATCAGATAACAGAATATGTTTATTATAAATTAATGGTTCAAACGGATGAACATTTAAAAAGTTTGTATAATTTAATTGACCTTGGATATTGCATTGGAACCGATACTGTAAGCTATAATTTTAACGGAGTTATGGAATATATTGACAATCTTTTAAATAAAGATGAAACAATGGGAAAAAATCAACTTGTAGAAGTTACCAAAATTATTAAAATTTTTGGATATGATAAGCAGGGTAATTTTGATAAGTATATTGAACATTTTAATTCAATAGAAGAAGAATATGGCGGTCTATTAAATACTGTTGGCAAGAATATAATAAGTGGCACAAGCGAAGCTGATACCATTGAAGGAACAACAGCAGCAGATGCCGTATATGGAGATGACGGCAACGATACGATAAATACAAGACAAGGGGATGATGTTGTATTTGGTGAAGGTGGAAATGATGTAATTGATGTATGTGAAGGGAATGATATAGTCTTTGGAGGGGATGGGAATGATTCTATCCTTGGAGGTAATGGCAGAGATACACTTTATGGCGGTGCTGGCAATGATACAATAAAAGGTGGAAATGATAATGATACAATCTATGGCGGTGATGGGGATGATGTACTTGAAGGCGGAGAAGGCTATGATGCAATATATGGCGGTGCAGGGAATGATACGATAAGAGGTACTCTTAGGTCAAACCATCTTAATGGCGGTGATGGGGATGATTTGATACAAACTCATAACGGAAGCGATACAGTGGTTGGAGGCAAAGGAAATGACCGCATTGAGCTTTTTACTGAAAGAACCAGCTGGGAAAGCGGCGTGCCTACGGTAATCTATTGCTTAGGGGATGGAAATGATACAATTAGCACAATAAGTTCAAGAAATATTTTAAGATTTGGCAAAGGAATTACAAAAGAAAATATTCAATTCAGTGCAGATGGGAATGATTTAATTATAAGCTTTAAAGATAATGAAGGTTCAATAAGAATTAAAAATGACTTAGCTGACGGGACTTCGTATAAATTTACAGATTATAATTTTAATGACGGCACCACAATGACGCACAATGATATCATAAAAAAGCTTGTAACATATGGAACGGAAGGAAATGACTCTATAAAGGGCTCCCCGTACAATGATACAATATATGGATATGGAGGAGATGATACAATACAAGCTCTTAATGGTAATAATCTTGTTTACGGCGGTGCAGGAAACGATTCAATAAGGGGCGACTATGGAAATGACACTATTTATGGCGGAGATGGAAATGATTATATTGATGCAAGTAAAGGTTCAGACATAGTATACGGTGGTGCCGGAAATGATACTATCACTTTCTTTTACTATGATTCTAATCCTGCATCATCAAATTATGTTGATGCTGGTGAAGGAAATGACCGCATTGAAATGAATGGCGGAAAAAATAATACCGTTATAGGCGGGCTGGGTAATGATTATATATACAATAAAGGCGGAAGCAATATCTATATATACAATCTGGGTGATGGAAACGATACTATTGTGCCAAAAGGTAATAGCTCAAACAATGATACACTCCAATTTGGCGATGGGATTACTTTAGAAAATATCAAATTTGTAGGTTCTAATATTGACGTAAACATCACTTTTAAAGAGTACGAAGGTTCAATATTACTTAAGGGAATACTTAATAACAGTAACGGTAAAATCAATAGCTATAAATTTGCCGATGGTACAATATTAAACCACAATGAAATGCTCAAACATTTTTCGCCAATAGAAGGTACGGAAAGCGCTGATACCATATATGGCTCTTCTGCAAACGATACAATATATGGACACGGCGGAAATGACAGTCTATGTGGTGATTTTGGCAATGATATAATTTATGGCGGTGCCGGAAATGATACTATTTCTGGCAGCGACGGCAATGATACTATTTACGGAGAAGATGGGAACGATTATATAGAATCTGGTAAGGGGTATGATATAGTATATGGGGGCGCCGGCAAAGATACTATCAAAAATACATACAACAGTAGTGCTTATTACAGCTATTTTGATGGTGGAGATGGGGATGATAATATCCAAGTCTATGGAAACAATACTATTATAGGTGGAAATGGTAATGATATTATACAGGCAAACGGCAATAATACCGTTAATGGTGGAGGAGGTAATGACTATATGTCTGGCAGTTCCGGAAACAATGTTTACATTTACAACCTTGGTGATGGGAATGATACTATATCTGATGCAGGTTCCAATGATAATGACACAATTCAATTTGGTGAAGGAATTACAACAGATAATATATCTTTTACATATTCACAAGGCAATTTACTTATTAAATTTAAAGATGATAATGGTTCAATAATGATAAATGGCGGTTTTTCAAACCCTACTTACAGAATAGAAAACTACAAGTTTGCCGATGGAACAGTGCTAAGTTATGATGAAGCAATAAAAATTACAAGTTTTGGAAGCTACTCACCGCAAAATACAGATACCTCTGCAGCAACAGGCATAGCTGATTCCGATATCAATAAAATAATTCAGGATATGACAGCGTATAAAATAGCAGAAGATGGTATAATAAGCTATTGCGATGATGTCAATAATGAAAAAGAGCTTATGACATTGGTTGATTCTTCAATGTAGAGTTTCAAAGGAATCATAAATATGCAAACAGGATTAATTGCATTTGATGTCATAGCCAAAATTAACGGAATAAATATTGATTTAAGGTCTGTGGTTAGGGAATATTCTTTAACCACAGATGAAATCAAGATTGAAGAATTACTCCGCATAATAAAGCAATTTGATTTTAAGGCAAGGGTTAAAAATCTTCTTCCCGATGAAATATTAAAAGTTGAATACCCGCTGCCGGCTATTATTCTTAAAAAAGATGGTTCATATTCTGTTTTATTAAAGATAAATAAAGATGAAAAACGGTGTTTAATTTATTCGGTAGAAGAAAATCAAACAAAAGATATCGACTTTACTACACTTGAAGAAATTTCGGGAAATAATTTAATAATACTCTCTCATAAATTAATAAATCAAAAAATAAAATTCGGGTTTAAATGGTTTTTTAATGAAATTTTAACCTATAAACAGGTTATGACAGAAGTAATGATAGGCTCATTTATTGTGCAATTGTTCGGGCTTATAACTCCCCTTTTTACACAGGTAATTTTAGATAAAGTTATTGTTCACAGAAGCCTTATCACCTTAAATGTCTTAGCTTTTGCTTTTGTTGTTGTGATGGTTTTTGAACTTTTGCTTAATTTTTCAAGAAAATACATATTTTTGCACACAGCAAGTAAAATTGATGCCAAATTAGGTGCAAAGCTTTTTAAACACCTCTTCAGTCTTCCTTTTACATATTTTGAAAATAGAAAAGTAGGAAATATTATAACAAGAGTGCGGGAGCTTGACCAAATAAGAGAATTTATTACAAATAAATCTGTTTCTGTTATTTTAGATATCTTCTTTTCTTTTGTATTTATCATTATGATGTTCATCTACAGTAGAGTTTTAACTTTTGTAGTTTTAGGGTTTGTTACTTTAATTGCTATCCTTTATTTAATAATAACCCCTGAACTTCGTGACCGCCTTGAAAAGAAATTTCAAATGGGCGCACAGTCAAATTCTTATCTTGTAGAGGCAACTACAGGTATTCAAACAGTAAAATCTTTAGCGGTTGAAGGAAGTATGCAAAAACGATGGGAAGATTATCTTGGCCAATATATAAATTCATCTTTCAAGCTTTCAAATATGGGAAATATAGCAAGTGCTTTATCCAATATGCTTCAAAAGGGTATGACAATTTGTATTTTGTATTTAGGGGTAAAGCTTGTTATTAAAAATGAACTTACAATAGGGCAATTAATAGCATTTCAGATGTTTTCAAACCAATTTTCAGCCCCAATTCTAAGATTAGTAAATCTTTGGAATGAATTTCAGCAATGTTTACTTGGAATAGACAGGCTTGGCGATATTTTAAATAGCCCTGTTGAGGTGCAATCAAGCAACAGTATTACTCTTCCAAAAGTTGAAGGATTGGTTAAATTTGATAAAATTTGTTTTAAATATTCTCCAAACTCTCCTTATGCTGTAAATAATTTTAATTTTACGGTGAAACCAGGAATGAATATAGGGATAGTAGGAAGGAGCGGAAGCGGCAAAAGCACTATTACAAAGCTTATTCAAAGACTTTACCTTCCAAATGAAGGAACAATCTTTATTGATGGGATTGATATTCGACAAATGAATCCAACCTGGCTTAGGTATAATATAGGAATAGTTTTGCAAGAAAATTATTTATTCGCTGGCTCCATCAGGGAAAATATAGCCCTTGCAAAACCCGATGCTTCAATTGAAATGATAATTCAGGCTGCAAAAATTGCAGGAGCGCACGAATTTATATCAGAATTTCCTGAAGGTTATGAAACAATCGTGGGTGAAAGAGGTTCAAGTTTATCTGGTGGTCAAAAACAAAGAATAGCAATAGCAAGGGCTTTAATTACAGACCCGAAGATTTTTATTATGGATGAAGCAACATCAGCACTTGACCTTGAATCTGAAAAAATAATTTTAAGCAATATGGCACAAATTACCAAAAATAGAACAACATTTATTATAGCTCACAGACTCACTGCCGTTAGAAACTGCGACATTATCCTTGTTATGGATAAAGGACATATTATTGAAGCAGGCAGCCATAGTGAATTAATTAAAAATAAAAGAGGGTATTATAATTTTCTGTACAATCAGCAAGCTTTCAATAATGATAATGCAGGGTTAAAAATTGCAGCCGGGGACGGTGCCAATGCTTAATAAAATAAGACAGCATTTAAGAAAAATAAATGATTCTTATGAATTTAAACCGCTGCTGAGTGAAATTGAAGAATCTCCCGTAAGCCCATTAGGGCGTTTTACCTTTTGGACAGTCGTTTCTTTAATTATAATTACTATCCTCTGGCTTATTATCGGAAAAATTGATATCGTTATAACTGCACGCGGTATAGTTATCCCGGATGGTGAAGCAAAAATTATCCAGCCGCTTGAAACAGGTGTTATAAAAGAAATATTGGTTAAAGAAGGGGATTTTGTTAGAAAAGACCAGCTTCTTGTTTTAATTGACACAATGACAACCGATGCACAATTAAAAACCGTAAAAGAAAACCTTGAAACAAGCAAAGAAGAAGCTAAAAGACTTGAAGCTCAAGGGCTGGAGCAGAAATTTAATTCAAAAGATGAAGCTCAAAAGAATTTATATAATGAAAGCTTAAAAGCTTTAAATAGCCTTATTGGTGCGAAAAATCAAGAAATTAAACAAATAGAAAGACAAATTGATTCTAACCTCGCCCAAAAAAGAGACTATGAAAACCAGCTTCAAAGCTCTATTGATAGAGAAAAAAGGCTTGAAAACGTCAAAGATATAGTTGCATATAACGATGTAAAAGAAGCGCAGGATAGAACAATCGCCTTAAGGGAATCTGTTAATAGAACTGAAGCTGAAATTAAAAGACTTCAGGCACAAAAAAGACAAATCCAAAATGAAATAGCACAATTAAAAGCGGATTTTAAAGCACAAAAGCTTGAAAACTTAACCGAAACAAATAAAAGAATAAAAGAACTTGAAGCAAGCAAGGAGCAGATAGAATTTAGTAATATTAATCAAAAAATAACAGCACCTGTAGATGGTTATGTTGATAAATTAATGGTTCATACAATCGGCGGAGTTGTAACTCCTGCACAGGAATTAATCGCCCTGACTCCTGCCGATATACCGCTTTTAATTAAGGCTACAGTTTTAAATAAAGATATTGGATTTATTAAACCAGATATGCCGGTTTCAATCAAAATTGATACTTATGATTTTCAAAAATACGGGCTTTTGCACGGTAAAGTTAAATCAATTTCCCAAAATAGTATAGAAAATGAAGAATTGGGACCGGTTTATGAAATATACATCACACTTGACAAAAATACATTAATTATAGACGGTAAAGAGCAAAAAATTTCAACAGGAATGACGCTAAACGCTGAAATTGAAATTGGCAAACGCCGCATAATAGAATTTTTCATCTATCCATTAATAAAATATATGGATGAAGGGGTGAGTGTAAGATAAAAGCTTAAATAAAAACTTTTTCATAAGTTTTCTGTAAACTAACAACTAATTTGAGAAAAAGTAACAGTTGGTTTGAAAATTTTACACAATAATTGCTTTTCTAAGCATTTAATAATAAAATTAGCTATATAAAATAGGCTAAAACATTTAAGGAAACAATGAAAAAGTTACTATTTGCTTTATTTATTATTTTTATTTCAAGCACGGTTGTATCGGCAAAAGATTTTAAATTAAGTATTGCATTAGAAAAAGATAAAACATTGTTTTACGAAATATTGACTCCATGTAAAAATTTATTTAATCAAGCAGACAAAACAAATAATGCGAATGACTATATAATGGCTTGCAAATGCGCTCTCAAACAAGATATCAACTCTATTGAACCAGATGCTCAAAAAGATTATAGAAATTTATTTTACAAACTGCTAGTTGAATATTACGGGCAACGCTATGATATTACACAAGATAAAAAATATGCAGACAAGGCATATATTTACGCAAACAAAGCAGTCAAAAATGAAGTTGGAGACATAAACACAATTAAGAAAGCAATAATTTTATCTGCATATAAATTAAAGCCGAATAAAATGATAAAAGCATATGATTACTTATGCACCCTAAACAATAACGAGTGCAAGCAATATTACGATGATTACAAAAAAATGCTTGAATCAACCAATAAACTAATTGTAGAACGAAAAGAAAATAATGCGAAAGTTTGGGCAGAAGCTCTATCTGGAGCCGCAAAAGGTTTTAGTGATGGATATACACGCCAAACCAGAACTAATTGTTATAGTATTGGCAATTCCATGAACTGTTACTCATATTAAAATCTGTATAACTTCCATAAGATAATATAATTTTACTTCCGTTGAAGTAATACTTTAATGTTGTATTTTCAAACCTTATGTTACTTTTTAAATTTCCATAAATTGCAATTATTGTTGAGTTTCATCTATTAAGTCAAAATAAATTTATATCATTTTAGGGTAAAAACTTCCACATCTTTAAAACAGGCTAAATTTTTAACACTTGAGAAATTGCTTCTCCGACTTTGTAGTCTATGTTTCCAACTATTTTCTTCTGTTGTCAAACTAATTGTTATCTTACATTTATAATCAATACCGATTTTACATTAATTTTTTTAAAAATTTTTCATCAAAATTTCAAAACGGACTTTCCAAAAAAATCAAAGTATCCGTAAAAAATCAAACCGGTGTTAGATTCAGGCGATTGTTAATTAACATGAAGAAACAGAAAAAGTAACAGAAATTTCCAGAAAAATGCAACCGCAAAATGTAAATTATTGTGAACAATATTCTCTAAAATCTAACAAAGTTCTTGACAATAATTTTCATTTATCAGATGATATGTACAGGTCAAAGTTTCCCGTTTTGACATGAGAGTTAAGACTCTTGAGAGTTGGTAATAACAACTCAACTAATGGGGCGGCGACGTATATTTGTACCTTGATAACCTTATAGCAATATCCGTGATGTACAACATATTTTGTATATACATTTATTGGCTATACGAATCAGGTTATATACGAAGGTTGTTCCCATAACGTGGATTGATAAGGGGAACTTGTTAATCCAGATAATAGAGTATTCGAACAAACTAATCCTGACCAATTGCTCCTTTTTAGGTGGGGAACCAGGCAGAAGTCTGCTAGAAAGGAGAAACGAAATGAGAAAGAAACTCAGAATCAAAAAATGGACTGGTTTGCTTTACACCATTATTAGAGCTGTAATTCTTGTTTTAGAATTATTAAAGCATTTTAAGTAAGGCTAGAATACTCTTTTTTATCTAATATAGGAATTTATAAATGATAGGTGAAGCTTTAAGATTAATACGAGTTTTTCATGATGTTAAATTAAATGAATTAGCAGAGCAACTTGATGTGTCAAAAGGCTATATTTCAGAAATTGAATCTCAAAAAAAGAAACCGTCTTTAGATTTAATAGAAAAATATTCAAAAAGATTTAAAATTTCAACATCCGCCATCATGCTATTTTCAGAAGAATTAGACAATGATAGAAGTGATTTAAAAATTGGCATAAGAAATAAAATGCTCAAATTTTTGCAAATAGTTGAGCATATAACAATTAACAACAATGACGAAAAGTAGTTTTTTATATAAAATTGGAAATAAAACAAAATTAGCAAAATATCTTGGTATTGCAAGAAAGGAATTATTGGATTTATGTAGTGATAATTTATATAGAGTTTATGAAGAACCAAAACATAATGGCAATGGTACAAGAATTATAGAAGCTCCTGCAAAACAGTTAAAATCAATTCAACGGAAGTTAAATAAAGAATTACAGAAATTTGAAACCCCTTTGTATCTCTTTTCTGGCATAAAAGGTAAAAGCTTCATAGATAATGCTCTTGTTCATGTCCAAAATAAATACATATTATGCATTGACATACATAGCTTTTATCCAAGCACCGATAGCATAAAGGTTTTACAATTTTATAAGCACTCTTTAGAAATTCCAAATGATATTGCAAATATTTTGACTAATTTAACCACTTTTGATGCGCATCTACCAACAGGTGCTCCGACAAGCGTTATTCTCGCATATTTTGCTTATGCAAAAACTTTTGAAGATATTTATAAAAAAGCGCAAGAACTAAATATAAATATGAGTGTTTATGTCGATGATATAACATTTTCAAGTAAAAAACCTATACCAACATCATTTTATAATTTTGTTGAAAAACGAATGAAGCAGCAAAAACTCATATTAAAGAAAAAGAAAACAAAATGGTATAACCCTGATGATTTTAAGATAATTACAGGACATGGAATTTCTGCAAACAATGAAGGCAAGGTTCCGATTAAAAATATCTTAAAAATTAAATCAATTATGCAAGGTAAAAATATCAAAGAATTATCTTATCAAGAATTAATTTCATTAAGAGGAGCTCTAACAGTGGCTCAACGAATCGAACCCGGATTTTATAATACTTTGTTTAAAAGAGTGTGTACATTAATGAAAAATGGAATTACGCAAAAAATTTAATATTTTTGTTAATTTTTGCCATACTTGCATACCATAATCAAATTATCACAGGTTTGTTACACAACAGGCGCTTGACTATTTTCATGATAAGATAGTCTTAATAAAAAGCGAGGTTGTATGGCAAAGAAAAGTAGTTCTAAAAATGAGTTAAATATTAATAATATTCTATTTAATTGCAGAGATATTCTACGTGCCGCAAGAAACTCCGGATCATTCTTTGAAAAAAGAGATATGATGTTAACTCTTGTATTTTTGCGTTTTATTGGTGAAAAATATGAAGATGGTGTAGATAAGCTTCGCAAAACATTAGTTGAACAGGGGTTGGATCCTGAAGATGAAAATATAAGAGCCGCTTTCTTTGAAGACGCAACTTTTACAGATGGAACCTATAATCTTCCAAAAGAGGCTCGGTGGTCAACTATTATTAATACAACTGCACCAGGACTTAATGTTGCTCTTGATACTGCTCTTCATAGTATTGCAACAAATTCCAAGCAACTAAAAGGTTGTTTTATTGAAGGTACTTTTACAACACGTAACCTTGCGCCAAATGACATTAAAAAGCTTGTTGATGAGGTTAATAAAATCAGCCATAAAGCTTTCGGGGAAGAAAAAGACCTTATAGGGCGAGTATATGAATATTTTCTTAAAGAATTTGCCGTTAACGCTACAAAAGAAGAAGGTGAATTTTATACTCCACACGATGTTGTTCAGCTTATAGCTTCAATGATTGAACCTTATGAAGGAACTCTTTATGATCCAGCATGTGGTTCCGGCGGTATGTTTATTCAAAGTGCTGAACTTGTAAAATCAAAGCAAGGAAATATCAACAGTATCAATATATATGGACAAGAAAAAGACGCTGCAACATATCGCTTGGCAAAAATGAACTTGGCACTTCGTGGAATAAGTCATAATCTTGGCGAAACAAACGACTCTTCATTTACTCATGATTTGCATAAGGGGTTATATTTCAACTATATTATGGCAAATCCTCCATTCAACCTTAAAGGTTGGTATGATGATAATTTAAAAAATGACCCTCGCTGGGCTGATTATGAAACTCCTCCGGAAAGCAATGCAAACTATGCTTGGATTTTACATATACTTTCTCATTTAAAACCATCGGATGGGGTTGCTGGGTTCCTGCTTGCAAACGGTGCTTTAAATGACGGTGATACTTTAGAAATCCGCAAAAAATTAATTGAAAATGATAGAGTAGAAGCAATTATTGTCCTACCAAGAGAATTATTTATCACAACCGACATTAGCGTAACTCTTTGGATTTTGAATCGAAATAAAAAGGGTGGAAATTATCATGGACGTAATTTAAGAAACCGTAAACACGAATTTCTTTTTATGGATTTGCGTCAATGGAAAGAAAATCCTGTTAAAAACGAAGGCAAGAAGAAAGTATGTCTAATTGCCGAGCAAATTGAAAAAGCCTCAAAAATATATCACACTTGGCAAAACGAGGGAACTGACGGTACAAAATATGAATTTCCGGAACTTTATCGAAGTGTAGGAATTTCGGAAATCAAACAAAAAGGTTGGGCGCTAACTCCAAGCAAATACATTGAGTTCATTGACCATGATTTAGATATTGATTACGAAAAAGAAATGACTCGCATTCAAACTGAAATGAAAGAAATTCTTAAACAGGAAAAGCAATCCCAGCAAATGCTGGAAGAAGCATTTAAGGGGATTGGCTATGGCGTTGACTAGATATAAACTTGGAAATCTTATAGAACAAAGACGGGAGAAATATAACGGTCAAGAAGAACTTTCTGCTTGGGGTGTTTCACGTGAAGGTTTTATTCTCCCCAAACAGGACGGCGCAGATACATCAATATATAATGTTTTCTACAAAAATGATTTTGTTTTTAATCCTGCAAGAATGGAGCTTAATTCTATAGCATTAAATACAGATTTCAATAAAGCTATTTGTTCCTCGCTTTATGAAATCTTTTATATTACTCGTAAAGATCTTATTTTACCCGAATATCTAAATATGTTTATCAAGCGTAATGAATTTGCAAGAAAGTGTTGGTTTGAGGCAGTTGGTTCGGCACGCAATTATTTTAGAGTCTCAAATTTATCAGAATTTAATATAGATCTACCACCACTTCCAATTCAACAGAAATATGTTGATATTTATAGCTCTATGCTTGCTAATCAAAAAAGCTATGAACATGGTTTGGATGATTTGAAACTCTCTTACGAAGGACTAATTAATGAATACAAGTATAAATCTTCAAAGATTTGTGTCGGCAATATCCTTGAAGAAGTTGATTATCGAAACACCAAAAATACGATAACTGATGTTCAGGGTATCAATATACAAAAGCAGTTTATGCCTACGGTAGCAAATACAATTAATGTCAATTTGACAAAATATAAATTAGTACAAAAAGGACAGTTCGCTTTTTCCGGAATGCAAACGGGGCGAGATGAATGTATTCGCATAGCCTTGTATGATAAAGAAAATCCTATAATAATATCTCCTGCATATTCAGTTTTCGAAATAAAGGATAAATCAATACTTCCAGAATATGTAATGATGTGGTTTTCTCGTAAAGAAATAGATAGATTAGGATGGTTTATGAGTGATGCAAGCATAAGAACAAATCTAGATTTAGAACGTTTTTATGAAATAGAAATACCAATTCCTGAGATGAAAATTCAAAAATCTATTGTAAATATATATGTTGCATACAAACGGCGCAAAATGATTAATGAAAAACTTAAAACGCAAATAAAAGACATATGTCCGATATTAATTAAAGGTTCCATTGAAGAAGCAAGGAAGGAGGCATAATTTATGGCTAAATTGAAAGAATATTACGGTCGTTACTGTGAATCAGAATATGAATGTGCCTTTGTTAAATTTTTAGAAGCTGAAGGATGGAACTATTCTTTGGGTAATAATATAAATCGTGTTACCAAAAGAGATGTTTTAATTGAAGATGATTTTAAGAAATTTATAACTGATACAAACCCTGATTTAACAGATGATGAAGTAACTCAAATTTTTGATACTGTTCGTCTTGTGGGTAGCGAAAGCGATTTTGCAACTTTGCATAAGGTTTATGGCTGGTTAGTCGATGGCATTCAATTTATACCTCAAGATGGACTAGCGAGAATGATTCCACTTATCGCTTTTGATGAACCCAATAAAGTTAAAAATATTTTTCGTATTGTTAATCAGTTTGAAATAGAATATACAAATAACGGGTTGAAAAAAGAACGTAGACCGGATGTGATTTTATTTGTTAATGGAATACCTTTATGTGTAGTCGAATTAAAAAATCCGTCAGACGCAAATGCAACTATCTTTGATGCTTGGAAACAAATAACTGAACGTTATTGGAGAGATATTCCGCATTTATTGCACTATTGTCCTTTAGCTTGTATATCAGACGGAGTTAAAACAAGGCTAGGAACCGTCAGAACTCCTTATGAACATTTTTATGCTTGGAGGCGCGTTAATGATGGGGATGCCGTATCCGTACTTCCATATGAAGAAACTGAAACAATGATTAAGGGGGTATATAATCCGGATAGATTTTTAGAAATTTTTAGAGACTATATTTATTTTCAAGACAGTATTTATGATAAAGATGAAAAAGAAATTGTTTGTCGTTATCCTCAGTTTTTTGCGGCAAAACTTTTAAAGCAAAGTATCGTTAATTCTATTGTTTCTAAAAGTGGCAAAGGTGGCACATACTTTGGTGCAACCGGATGCGGCAAGACCTATACAATGGCTTTTCTTGCTCGTCAACTTGCTCTGCGTTATACGGATATACCTGAAATCGGATCTCCTACAATTATTTTGATTGTCGATAGAGAAGAACTTCAAAAGCAAGGTGCAAAACTTTTTACAAAAAGTAAGGAATTTTTAAATCTGGGCGAAGTGTCTATTGTAAAAAACAGAACTCATTTAAGACAAGAACTCGCAGCAAGACAAAGCGGCGGTTTTTATATTTGCACTATTCAAAAGTTCTGTGACAGACAAGAAGATAAAATCGGGCTTATTAATGATCGTCAAAATATTATCTGTTTTTCAGATGAAGCGCATAGAACTCAACTTGAACATTCTAAAAAGATACAATTTAGTAAAGACGCTGATGAAAATATGAAGGCAATGGTGTCAAAACCTTATGCCAAAGTATTAAAAGAAGCATTTCCTAAAGCTACCTTTGTAGGTTTTACGGGAACTCCTATTGCTGAAACCTATCAAACTTTTGGTGATGAAATCGACCGTTATACGATGGATCAGGCTGTTGCTGATGGCTTAACCGTTTCAATAAAATATCATCCTCGTATAGCAAAAGTATTGCTTGATGAACAAAAAGTAAAAGAGATTGAAAACTATTACAAAAAATGTGCCGATGATGGTGCAACCGAAGAAGATATTGAAGCAAGTAAAAATGCAATGAGTTCAATGGAGGTAATCTTAGGCGAATCCTTGCGCTTAGAACGTCTTGCAAAAGATATTCACGACCACTATGTATCAGCTTGTGAGGCAGATCCAAACAGAATACAAAAAGCAATGATTGTATGTTCAAAAAGAGAAATTGCATATAATTTGTTGTTAAAATTCAAAGAAAAATACCCTGAATGGTTTGAAGAAAAGAAATCTCCTGATAATGTTTGCACAACAGAAGAAGAACTTAAAGAATTAAAACCAATGCCATTTATAGCAATGGTTGCAAGTGTTGGCAAAGATGATAAAGCGGATATGTATAACTATCTTGGTGGAGTTCGTAATGACAAACGTTCAGAAGAATTGGATGCAGCTTTTAAACAAGAAAAATCAAATTTCCATATAGCCATTGTCGTAGATATGTGGATTACAGGTTTTGATGTACCCTCGCTTACATATTTGTATAATGATAAGCCTTTAAAGAAGCATTTATTGATCCAAACAATAAGCAGAGTCAACCGAAAATATCCAGGCAAAGAATATGGAATGATTATCGACTACATTGGTATTCGTGATAATATGCGAGAAGCAATGAAAATTTATGGTGGAAATACCTCTGTTGCACCAACCGTAGATGATGTTGAGCAAGCAACAAATGTATTTAGAGAAGAACTTGAAATACTTAAAAATTTATTTGTTAATTATGATTTGACACCTTTTTTGAATATTGATTGTGATCCTATAGAACGATACAAATTACTTGCAAAAGCTGCAGAGTTTGTATTTATTTCAACTCAAGAATTAAAAATTGAAGGAAGTAAATGTCCTAAAAGTGTTTCATTTAAAACTTATTTCTTAAAAACAGTAAAAAGAATGAGATCCGCTTACGATATTTGTCAACCATCAGGAAATCTTAATGAAGAAGAGTCCTCTCTTGCACAATGTTTTATGGCAATTGCGGGATTTGTCCGCAAAATGAGCGGAACAACAGAGGTTGACACTGATACTATGAATTGCACTGTTTCCAAGATGGTTGAAGAAGCTTTAAAATATAATCAGGTGGAAAGTGTTCTTGAAAGTGGCGAAGAAGAAGATCTTTTCTCACCTGAATACTTTGAAAAATTATCAGATATTAAAATGCCGGCAACCAAACTGGAACTTCTTGTGAAGATGTTGCGCAAGCAGATTAAAGAATATGGAAAAGTAAATCAATTTGCATCAAAGACTTTCCAAGAAATGCTAGAAAAAACAATTGCAGAATATAATGAAAGGCGAAAACACCTTGATGCTGAAGAAGCTGGGGAAGCACAAGAGCAAGCTTCGGAAGATATTATCAAGAATGCAACAGAACAAGCTTTAAATATTTTGCAACAGATGAATGAAAATAGAGAAAGTTTTCGTAAAATTGGTTTAACTTTTGAAGAAAAAGCATTCTATGATATTTTGATTGCTTTACGGAATCAATATAATTTTGAATATGGAACAGATAAAGAAACCAATGGTATAACCATTAATGATAAATGCAAAGTGCTAGCCAAAAAAGTTAAAGAAATAATTGATACTAAATCATCTTTCGCCGATTGGCTTAATAATCAAAATGTTAGAGACCAACTGAAACTTGATATAAAGATCTGTTTAGTTAAAAACGGATATCCTCCACAATATAGTCCTGAAGTATTTAATAAAGTTATGGAACAGGTGGAAAACTTTAAAGAATATCAGGAGTAGTTTTATGGATATTTTGGTTTTAGGAAACGGATTTGATTTAGCACACAAATTAGATACCAAATATAATGATTTTTTGAAATATTGCCAAGAAAAATATAGTAGTATTAAAAGTATAGGTGCAGACAATAGTAATAATTTTTTATATAACAATGTTTGGGTTAAACATTTTCTAAATAAAACACTAGCCGGTGATAAATGGATTGACCTTGAAAATGAAATTTATAATGTAATCTTAAAGTTGAGCGAGCTACCCTATTTTAAAAACAGTGTTTCACATGGAGGGTATAAAGATATAACTTTTTGGATTTCAAAAGATCATATGGAATTAAATTTTGATGAAGTTCAAAAGTATTTTAGGACACCTAGTACTTTTTACTCCACTAAAGATTGCTATTGTATAAAAATTAAAGATTTTATTGAGTTTTTATATAACCAACTTCGAGATTTTGTAAAAGAGTTTGAAAAATATTTACTTGAAGAAGAAAAACAAAAAATAAAAAAGATACCTAAATTCAACTTGCGTGTAAATAGCGATTGTGTAAGCCTGTTGAATTTTAATTATACAGATACCTGTGAACAGCTTTATAAAATAAACTTCAATTATTGTTCTTGTGGAATAAAAACCAAAGCAGTTTATGTACATGGAAAAATAAATAATGAGGATGAATGCAATATGGTTTTAGGGACTCATAGCTTTGATAACGAACAAATTCCTGTCGAATTTAATATATTCAAAAAACATCATCAAAGACATAAATATGGAACAATAGAACCGTATCAAGAACTGTTAAATGAACTAAAATATCCCAAGAAAATATATGTTCCGACATTCCATATAATAGGACATTCTCTTGATAAAACTGACCATAGTATTTTAAAACATATTCTTCTTGCAAAGGAAAAATCCGTTATAAAAATTTATTATCACAATGAAGAAGCACTGGCACGAATGCAGAGTAATATTGATTTAATAATTGGCGAAGAGGAAGTTATGACAAAGGTTAGATTTATTAAACAAGACGACCCTAAACTTGGTATTTTAATTCCAGATAAAGAATTAGCATTAACTGGCAATTAATTAGCTTATTTGTAAAAATGTAATTCATTACACCTTAAAGATTATCCAAATCCTGTTCAAAAAGTGTTCAAAAGGCTTTGTATTGAATTTTATTTGCATTTAATAAAAGAAAATATACCCGTCCAAAATAAGCTTTTGAATCGGTGTATTTTGACAGTTGTAAAACATTTATCTGATCCTATGAACTTCGTAATCCGGGATATTGTATTTTTCTTTCACAATGTCATCATAATTTATATATAAATCATAGATTTTATGTTCAAATAAAGGATTTTCACTGGTTAAACTCGGAATTCTTTTTATATCATTATATGGAATATTTGAAACATAGATTCGATCAGAGCCATAATACATAAATTCAAGAAGAATATAATCCCTGACAAGTTCGGCAAATTTTGGGGCTATTTCCATATACTCCTTTGTTACTTTGTATTTAATGCCTTTAACATAATTTTGAAAAGCATCTTGCTTTTTATTTCTTGCGTTATGAATAGAAATTTCTAAATTTTTCTTTTTCTCTGTAATCCCTTTAATTAAATCTTGATTTAATTAAATTTCTTCTTCTATTTTCTTCAGTCGTTTATTAATCTTTCCAACACTTTTTCCATCCGCAAGCAAGGCAGGACGTTGTTCTTTTAGTTTCCGAGTTTCTTCTTGAAGTTTTTCAATATTATCTATCGCTTTCAACTTACGGTTATCCATTTCTTTAATCATATTAAAGAATTTATTGCATTCCTTAAAAATTGAATCTAATTCTTCTCTTGTTATAGTCATAATAAACTCCTTTTCTTTATCTAAAATTTTCAACTGGCTTTAAGAATTTTGTACAGCACAAATCAGCCCAAATAGGCTATCTTGTTTACTGCATCAAAACACCCTTTGCTTGTAATTCAATTATATTCAAAATTATGACTATTAAAAGGGTTTGAAATTCAATCCTGTCAATTTGTTGACAAAAAAATAAGTGCAAATTCAGTATTCATCTTTTGCATAAAATTTGAAAAAATAAATTAAAAAATCTCTTTTATTGTAAATAAAGAGATTTAAGATTTTAAAAAAATTGTCAACAAATTTATTAAAATGTGTTAAGCAAATTAAATTTTAAATCATTGAACAATTCCTCAAAAGACTTATTTCTTCTCCAGATACACTCAGCCAATCTAAAGTACATATAATTTTCATTTATATTATGGCTTTCAACCCTTGTAAGATAAGAGTATACTTTCTTAAATTCCCGTATTGCAGTTTTGTTAAAATTTTTCTCAACCTTAGTATGTTTTAAAAGTTTATCGCTCACATAAACTTGATTATTGTAAATATAAAAATATGCATATTTTTCATAAAATTTTCTATATCTGCCAATTTGGGGCTTTTCAAAAAATAAATTTAATAATCCTTTAAATTGTCGTTCGTAAATTAATTTTCTAAAAATACAATAATAATCGCAGGTGCATTTTTCTTTTACATTAATTAGGTGACATAATTTTTGAGGAGGAATTCCAAGACAAAAGCTCTTTAATATTATATCTGCTTCTTCAGGGGTACGATATTGAAACATCAAATTCAAATTTTTATTTGCAATATCATCTTTTGGCATTTTTGTATGATTAATTATTATTAATTCATTTTTTGTTTGAATTAAGCCTTCTTGCCCTAAATAAAGAATATTTAAACTTATAGTTTCCTTATCAGTTTCCGTAAGCTGTATCAGGTCGTCAAGCGTACAACTTTTCAATCTTCGACAAAGCTTTAATATTCGTTCTTTCATTTAAAAGTCCTTTCAATGTGTATTCGTCTAATTCCTCGATTTGATTAGTTTTAGATAATTTTTCAATTTTGTTTATAAGTTTTACAAGCTGTCTGAATTGGTTTGTGCGTGTTGCAAGATAAATAATTGCATCTTCCGTAAAACTTAAATCTGTTAATTGGCTTAAAATGTCTGAAATATCATCTTGATTAAATTGTTTAAATCTAAGCTCCTTGTAGACTCTATCCTTTAGATGAGGATATCTTGCAAGTTTTTTATCAGCAGAACCCATTCCAACCAAAACAATCGGAACTCCTGTATTATCTTGAATATCTCTTAATACTTCTATTGAATTTTTACCGCCAATTAAATAGTCGGATTCATCAATAATTACAATTTTGGATTCTTTTCTTAAGTGTTTAAGAACCAGATTGTAGTTTTCCTGCATAAGGTAAAAAGGTCGTTCCCCTAATTCTTCAAGAATTGCTTTTAATAATCCGTTTTGAGTTATTTCATTATTCGCCCTGACATATATAGCATCATTTCTCGTTGCCCACCATATAATAGAATGGGTTTTTCCAAGCCCATGGTCTCCATAAACAAGGGCTAATTTTGGAATGTTGGGAGGGAGTTTTTGAAGCTCATCCATCAATGTAATAAATCGTTTAACGTTCTTTGTTTTAATAAATGTCTTTTTCATATATTAATCTCCATAAAGGTTTAAGTATTCATCTGATTTTTGATAATTTAAAATCCAAACCCTATCCTCAGAGTTTGTACAGCCGTGTTTTATGAGCCATTCATATTTTTCATAATCGGAGTTAAAGAATGGTTTGTTCATTTGCTGTTCACGAGGTGTTTGCTTACGTTCTTTTTTAGGTTTTGGTTCTTCCTCAAGAATTGGAGCAATTTCATCAATTATTTCCGGCTCGATTTCAAGAAGCGGAATATCTTCTGTTTGGTAGAATTCCTTGACTTTTTTAATGAGTCTATTCTTAATTTGTTGTTGCTTTTTGTATTGCTGATTGTATTCTTCCATATCCTTAACAGTTCCTAAAATTCTTGCCATAGGATGGACTTTTTGTACTCGATTTGCAACACATAAGAATTCACCTTTAGCCGAATAAACATAGACTTTTGAAAGATCGAATAAACTGTAGCGGATGTATATTTTATCCCTAAGTCCAAGTATGGCTTCACTTCTGTAATGCATATTTAGGAAGGTAATTCCATGTTTATTAATAGTCCTGCCTTCTGTTTTCATCATTAAATAATCAAGAGCAGATTTATTAATATCCTGTCTTTGAACAGAATTTAATACCTCTTGAATACTTTTTGAACGGTCGTTAGGACAGGGTTTTGAATTATGATATTCAAGCCAACAATCAATATATTTAATTACTTCTTGTACTGTTGGAATTTTTCCGTCTGTTTGTTTTTGATGAATTTGAAGATGGAGTTTTTCATTTCTGTTCATCCAAGCCGGGCGGTTTTCAATTGAAGTCCCGATGTAGCTTGGCATTAGTTTTTCAAACTCTTCCTGAAATTCTAAGAAGAATCTCTCAATGACTTTTGCCCTTGCATTGTAGGGTTTTACAAAAACGGAGTGGATACCTAAATTAGCATACACTCCGTTAAAACCATCTTCTTCAAAATCCAAATGTTGGAAGTATTTTGATTTAAAAGCTTTCCCATTATCTTGATATACGACTTTTGGAATTAAACCGAGATTTAAAATTGCATTCCTTAAAGCCGAGGCGATGCATTGAGTATTTTCTGTCATCATAATTTCATAACCGACAAGGGCTGTTGATTTCCAATCTAAAAAACCAACAAGCGTTGCTCTTGTTGGTTTACCAGTAAATGGATTTATTACTTGGAAGTTAAGAACGTGACCATCAGCAATAATTACATCGCCAACCTCAATTTTAGAGATATCTCTTTCAATATATGGTTCAACCTTATCGTGATATGCTTTTATACCTTCACGCTTTAGAGTCCATTCTGCATAATTATTCTTTTTAAGTGTTCAGCGTAACGTTTAAATGTTAAATCACAGGGAAGCTCTTCTCTTTTGTATCCTTTTCTAATTAATATTTCTTTAGTAAGTTTTATTGCTTTATTAAAATTAAATTGGTTTTGATGAAGTAATAGAGTAAGAAGAATCTTTTTCATCTCACTATCCAATATTCCGTTGTATTCGCCTTGTTTTGATATTTTGTATTGGGGAATTAAACTTTCTATGTTTTCTGATTTTTTGTAGGATTGAATATATCTTCTTAGGGTTCCTATTGAAATTGATCCAAGGAATTCATAAGCTTTTGGGAGGTATAATCCTGTATTGTATAAATCTAAAAATTCAAAATCTGCTTCTTTTTGAGTTTTGTATTTCTTTCTGTATTTAAGAGCAGATTTAACAATATTTATTCTATGGTTTGCAGTTAATCTCGCCTTATCTGTTATGATGGGCGGTTGATAATTTAGCGGAACAAGTGCCGTTGATTTTGTTTCGCATTTTCTAAGTTTATCCTGTAATTCAGGCTCTAAACTTGAAAACAATATTTCATAGGATGTTCCGCCATTAACTTTGATTTCACGTGAAATATATTTACTTTCGGGTTTGTTGATTTCCAATCTCAATGAACGAGTGCTTTTTAAACCTTTGGCTTCTGCAACGTCTTTAATAGGGACGAACGAGTTAAGAGTGGTGCTTGCACCAACTCTTTCAACGAGTGAGGAACTAGAAGCTTTGCTTATATTTATATATTTATTTTCATCCTTCATAGCACAAACACTTTAGCTCTGAAGCTTGAGTATTGGAACACTGCTTCCGAGCATTGTGTTGGTTTTGTATCAATTAAAGATGGAAAATTTTACAGAATAATTACAATAAAAAATGCATAGAAAATATTCCAAATTTCAAAACGGACTTTCCAAAAAAATCAAAGTATCCGTAAAAAATCAAACCGGTGTTAGATTTAGGCAATGACTAGATTTTAGGGGAAGAATTTTGAGCCGTATTTTATCCTAATAAAGTCCGTTTTCGTCCAGTTTGATTTTTCCAAGTTTGAGAAACTTCCGACCAAAAAAGTCCCTGTTTAAGGGGATATCAAGCAAAAAATCAAACTATCCGTAAAAATCAAAATGGTCGTTAAAATACACCCTATATTTTATCCTAATAAAGTCCGTTTTCGTCCAGTTTGATTTTTCTTAAATTGAGAAACTTCCAACCTAAAAAGCCCCTGTTTATACGGGTTTTGAGAAAAAAATCAAAGTATCCGTAAAAATCAAAATGGTCGTTAAAATACAGTAATCAATACCCATAAATTCTTATATATCTTATTTTACCAAAATGAATATTTTTATCTTCAAAGATTTACGCCTGGAGCGATTCGAACGCTCGACCTACTGCTTAGAAGGCAGTTGCTCTATCCAGCTGAGCTACAGGCGCATATCAAATTCTCAAAATAATTTAAATACTTCTGCAAAAGCAAAAACATTAAATTACAAACATTAATTTAACAGAAACAAAGTTTATATGCAAGCATTAAAATGTCAAACTTTGCCAAAAATCACACTAATAGAACAAAAGTTGGTAAGTATACATACTGCAATAAAAAACTAAAGCCCAAAACTTGCCAAAACTCTGCACACTATATTTTGCAATATGCTTAACACTAAAAAAGCAGCAATAGGCGAAAAATCAATCATGCCGACAGGAGGTATAATTTTTCTGAACGGTTCAAAGAAAATATCTGTAAATTTTCTTAATGAATGAAATGGCTCCTTAAACCAATTAATATTAGGAAACCAGCTTAATAAAACCTTTATAAGCATTAAAAACATTATTAAATTAAAAAGCTGGTAAATTCCGTATGATATCATATATTCTCGTTTTTAAAATCTAAAAATACATACCGCAAAATCCTATATTTATAAATACATATTACTAGCGGTTAGACTCTTGAATTTTTAACCGTACTATGGCAAGCACAGTCCCCTTCTTCAGTATTTACAATAATTTCATAAAGAAGTTTTTTCAAATTCTCAATATTATTCTTAAATACTTCCATAACAGCCGCATGGCTTACAGGTTCTGTATCTGAAACCAAACCTGCATCATAGTCTGTTATTAAAGAAATATTCAAAGGACACATATCCATTTCTTTTACAAGATAGCTTTCAGGATACTGTGTCATATTAATGACTTCAAACCCTTGAGCTGTAAAAAATTTACTTTCTGCCTTTGTTGCAAATCTTGGTCCGTTAATTACAACAACGGTGCCCTTTTTATGATGATTAAACCCTAATTTTTCACAAGATTCAATCGCCACCTGTCTAAATTTAGAACAATACGGGTCAGCAGCACTGATATGGGTAACCAAAGGTCCTTCTAAAAAAGTATCTTTTCTTTTACCAAACGTCCAATCAACAAATTGGTCACAAAAAACTATATCGCCCGGTTTAATGTGTTTTTGCAAAGACCCTGCAGCGCACGGGCTGATAACTCTTTTACAACCAATCTCCTTCATAGCCCACACGTTTGCCCTATAATTAACATTTTCGGGCGTAATTGAATGGTTTCTGCCATGCCTTGGCATGAAGGCAACTTTTTTGCCGGCAACTTCGCCTATTGTAATTTTATCGCTCGTATGTCCATATGGTGTTTCAATAGTCACTTCTTTTGCGTTATTCAAAAATGAATAAAACCCTGAACCGCCAAATATACCAATTGTTGCTAAATTTTCCATTAGTTATAATATCTTTCTTTTAAATACTTATCATCTTATTAGTCCGCATCAGGAAGCACATTTGTTGTGCCTTCTTGGAGCCACTCTTTAGCATGTGCTCCTGCAATAACCTTGCCGTCACGTCTTATGCCAAAACCAAATGGAGCCTCAGCACCGTTCGGTCCGTCAACATCCATACAAACAACAGCATAATAAGCAGGAATATTTGAATAACCGTCTATTGTTGCTGCCTTTCCATTGCTGGAAGGTGAAGCACCGTCGCTAACCTGTTCTGCAAAGTTATCAAGAGGAAGCCACCAGTAAACATCATCCTGCGTTTTAACATTTACTGCAGTTGTTAAACTTGATGCAGCACATTTTGCATCAATTGCTGTACTTGTCTCTGCGCTGGTTGCATCATCAAAGTTTTGAATTGTAATACCGGTTTGTAATGTATTTGCAAAATTAGTACATTGTTCTTCCACGTTATTTAAAGTATTAGCAAACTCTATACAAAACTTTTTTGAACCATCATTATCATTTGTAGTTGCATATGGATGAGAACCAATATAATACCCTTCTTTTGGTCCAAAATTTCCGTCAGTAGAATCATATGCATCAGAGTTTACCATTTGGTCTATTGTTCTTTTTAAGGTGTAATACCCTTTTTTGAACTTAAGTTTATTCTCATCAGGCATAGAATTAAAAACTGTAGGCATTAAAACTGCTGCAATAACTGCTAAAACCGCTAATACTATCATTAATTCGGCAAGAGTAAAGCCTTTCTTTTGAAGAGCTTTGCAATTAAATTTTTCACTTAATTTATTGAATATTTTTATTTTCATCAGAACTATTCTCCATTCATAAATTCTAAACAAATTATATTATAGTTTTTAAATGTTTGCAATTTACTTAATACTTTTATAACCAAAAATACAACGGCAGCCTTAATCTAAAGGCTGCCGGTTTAAAATTAATAAATATTAAATTTTACTTTTTATCGGGTGCAGGTCTATATCTATGGTCGCCCGCAGGTGTTCTGTGCCTGAAATTTTCTGGTCCTTGTGGTTTATGATGCTGTCTGAAGTGTTTCCTGCCCTCTTCTTTAATTTGAGCATATTTTACTTTTTGTTCATCTGTTAAAATTGCTTGAAATTCCTTTTCGTTATCACGTCTTGCCTGACGAATATCCTGGTCAATTACCTTGAGTTCAGCTCTTAAGGTTTCAACCTTTTTATCCTGAACCTTCACTGCCATATTATCATCAGCCATCACGGCGCGTATCTCATCTATTTTTGCTTTTTTCTTTTCCATCAAAGGTTTCATTTTATTATGCCCGTTTGCCCTGATTTCTTTAGCCTTAGCAACCTGTTCATCAGAAAGCCCGAGCGCCTTATTAAATTCTTCAATTCTTTTTTCCATCATAGCTTTCATTTGCTCAGGTGTAGGTTTTTGTTTTACTTGCCTGCAAGGAGCTTTTGGAGTTTCACATTCAACCTTCTGACATGGTGCAGGCGCCTTAGGAGTTTCTCCAACTTTACAGGGAACAGCTTCAGCCGTGCATAATCCGCCAATTACAACTGTTGCAGCAAGTGCTATGGTTAAAAATTGTTTTTTCATAATTAAATATCCTTTCAAATTTTAATTCTCAATCAAATCTTTCAGTATATTATAGAGCTCTTTTTTTGCATTATAAATTCTTGATTTTACCGTGCCAACAGGGCATTTTAGCCTGCAGGCAATTTCTTCATAAGTTATATTTTCAATTTCAGATAAAATAACAACTTCTCTGTGTTTTTTATTTAAGGAGTTTATTGCCCTTGAAATCCTTAACTGACGTTCTTTTTGCAGCATAGTTTCTTCAGGGCTTCTTTTCCTGTCTTTAATATTTACCACAATATTTTCATCTTCAATCTGTGTTTCATTGCGATTTTTCGCACTTTTTAAGTAATCTCTTGAAACATTATATGTAATGGTTGTTATCCAGTTTTGAAATTTGCCGGTTTCAGTGTATTTATCCTTATTTTTTAATGCTTTAATATAAACTTCTTGTTCTAAATCTTCACAAACTTGCGCATTTTCTTTAGTAACAAGTCTAATAATATTCTTAATTTTTTGCTTATTTTGAAATATATCCCTAAAATTCATTATTTTATCCTAAAACTTTTGAAACCTTACCTTGAAATCAGCCTGTAGTAATGCTTTTTACAGGAATCAATAATCATAATCCACCATTATAAGACCAAATTCATCCACGGGAAGCCCCATTTGTTCATAGGTATAATCTGAACCTGAAATACTGGCTATGGTTTCATTTACAAAAGATTCGGGAGTGGTAATCTGTATTGCAAAAAATGCTAAAAAAATCATTAAAAACGAAGCCACCATCGCCATCACGCCAACACTTCTGCGCAAAACCGGCTTTTTATTATTTTTGCGATATAAAGGTTTTACTTCACTTATAAGATTTGAAACCTGCAGCATTCTCTCATGTTCTGCCCTGCATATCTCACATTCTTTAATATGTTCTAAAAGCGCTGTCTCATCTGACATTACAAATAATTCTTCATATCTGCTGCATTTTTTTTCCATTGTATTTTCCTGCTTTTTTCTGTAATTATTTACTGTTCTTATTTTAATTTATTCACTACATTAATTATAACGATTTAGATTTTAAATTGTTCATTTTCTTTATGATATACTTATTTTAAAATAACCAAAACCCAATGCTCACAAGGATTTTTAATTATGATAGATATTACAAAATTAATAAAACAGGAACTTTCAGGACAAGAATTTTGCGGAGCAAATTTTCACCAAAACCCTGATATAGATACTATTTCACCTGAACAAAAAAAAGAAATCATATCAAAAATCAAACCTCTTTTAACCCCTGAAACCATTGTTCTTGCTCAGGTTGACCCGATTGTTGGAGACATTGAATACAATTTTAACAAAGCAAAAAAATATATAGAATGGGCAAACGACCTAAAAGTAGGCGCTATCGCTTTTCCGGAGCTTTTTTTATTTGGCTATCCTGTTTTTGATATTATTGACCGATATCCAAAATTAGTCGAAAAAAACATTGAATATCTTGAAAAACTCGCTAAATATACAGGTAAAACCAAGGTCCTGATTGGGTTTTGCGAATTTAACCGTTTTTATATAGGAAAAAGATATTTTAATTCCGTTGCAGTTTTATCAAATAAAAAAATTGAAACCATTATAAGAAAAACTCTATTGCCGGTGTACAGCGAGTTTAGCGATGCCAGATATTTCCAATCAGCAGAATTTGATTCCAAAGAAAGAATAATTGAAATCGGCAAAATCCGCGCAGGCATTGTAATATGCGAAGAAAATTGGGCTGATAAAGACTTCTTTGACCACCCTGTCTATAGTTTTGACCCTGTTGATAAAATAATAGAGGAGCAAAAGCCGGATATAATCATTAATTGCAGCTCTTCGCCAACACGTGCAAAAAAAGAGCAGCTTCTTCACAACATGCTCTCTTTTGTAAGTAAAAAATATCAAACACCAATTTGTTATGTAAATCAGGTGGGTGCAGTGGATAATATAACCTTCCAGGGCGCAAGCAGGCTCTATAGCGGGGATGGCGAGATTCTTGCGCGTGCAGAATCTTTCAGAGAACAGTTTTTCATAGTACAACCTCCCTTAAAATCCGCTAAGCAGGCGGATATCAACCGTATTTACCCCCTTCCTTGCGGTTTAGAAAAAACCTTAAACTCGCAAAAAGCCTTCAGTCTTGATTATGAGCCCGATTTAGAACGTACATATCTTACTGTCACAAGCTCTATCAGGGATTACTTTCATAAAAACGGCTTTAAAAGGGCTGTTCTTGGCGTTTCAGGCGGCTTAGACTCTTCTGTCAGCTGTGTTTTACTCGCTGATGCACTTGGATGTGAAAACATTTTTGCAATTTCTATGCCCTCAAAAATTACAAGTGATGAGAGTAAATCTGACGCTAGAGAATTGTGTGCTAATTTAGGCGTTAATTTCACGGAAATCCCGATTTTAGATATGTTCAAAGCCAGTGAAAATACGTTTTCCAAGGTATTTGATGTGGTTCAAACCAAATGGCAGGACCGCTTTAAGACGCCCTTAACAAACGACAATATTCAAGCAAGAAGCCGCGCTATGATTCTTTGGGGTATATCAAACGAGTTTCCAAGCACCATGCCTATTGCTACATCGGATAAATCAGAACTATATATGGGCTATGCCACAATAAACGGCGACATGTCAGGCGGTTTTGCACCAATTGCAGATATCACAAAAACCAAGCTTTTTGCCCTTGCACGATGGCTTAACAAAAACAGACTAAAGCGAAATGCAATTCCAACAAGCATTTTAACCAAACCGCCTGGCGCAGAACTAGCCATAGACCCGAACACAGGCAAGCCGCTTTTAGCAGAAGATGCCCTTATGCCTTATGAATTTCTTGATGAAGTTATCTGGAGGCTTGAAAACCTGCACCAGAGTAAGGACGAGATGCTTTCTGAAACTTTCTTGTATGAAGAAAAACACAATGTTGATAAAAATACCAAAATCGCTTGGCTGGACAAGTTTTTCCGCCGTATGCAGACAGCACTTTTTAAATGGTCCATAATGCCTCCAGCACCTATTGTTGATGCCCGTTCAATAAATAAAACGGAATACAATCAGCCAATAACCTCAAAACTCAAGCTGTACTAGGTTTTCAAGTAAATAATACAAATGTAACCAAACAATAAACAACCAAAAGTCAGTCTACACCTGTCTTGCAGCTTGACAAAATATAAATAAAAGCCTAGCAAGATTGTCATTATTCTGCACTTCATTTATAACAAAAGTTTTGATTTCTTCTATTGGTTTTGGGCCGTTATCAAACATAAAAAGCTCGTGTATTTCTATATTTAATGCTAAAGCAATCTTGGCAAGATTTTCCGGTGTTGGATAGTTTTTGCCAATTTCGATTTTTGAAACATTGTTTGGTTCTATTCCAATGAGCTCCGCCAGCTGCTCCTGGGTCATTTTCCTAAATTTTCGAAACTCTTTTATCCTAAGCCCAAGCATTCTTTTCACATCAACAGGTGCTATAGTCATTATAAATACCTTTTTCTACTGCGCCTATTATAATATTAGCGATATTACTCAAAATGAAACATATCCCTATAAGATATATTTTTGTTTGACAATTCTATCTAATGAATATAGAATATTATCAGTTACATCTATTTTTATATGAAAAGTTGTTGTATTAAATAGAAATTTAGGGAAATTGTTTATTATGAAGAAAAGTTGTCTTAGGCTGAAAACAGCCTCACTCCTTGCTATGCAAGATTGTTTGCACTATAAACCGATAGATATAAATCAGGCATTACCTGATGATAAACCAGTGCATGATTTAAAATCTTCTAAATCAAGACCTGCTTTTTCATTAGTAGAAATGCTTATGGCATTATTAGTTGCTTCATTGTTACTTGCAGCATTAGCTCCTGTTATGACAAAAAAAGCAAATGAAAACGTTAATATTAACGGTACATTCAATCCAAAAGACACGACAACGAAAAAAGAAATAATATTTGGTTCAACCGAATGCCCGGAAGACAGTTTAAAAACAGATGCAGACGGCAGCCAATATTGTGAGGGAACATATACGGTTCCCCCGGAATATACTGGAGTAATAAGAGTGACGGTTATCGGCGCAGGCGGCGGGGGCGGAGGTGCACCCACAGCAGGCTTTACGGAATATAAAGAAGCAGGCAATACAAATACATTTACCGTGCCCGCCATGGTAAATAAACTGGAAGCAACATTGATTTCCGGCGGTGCAGGCGGGGGCGGGGGCGGAATAGCAGAAAAAACCGAAACTTTTGTAATAAGCGGCACACCAAGTGGTGACAATGGCACTATTACAAGAACCTCAAGCGGCGAAGGGGTATGGAAACCATCAACAGCACTCGATAGTGCTTGGGTAAAAATATCAGCCTGCGGCGGGGGCGGGGGAGGTGTAATTGGCGCCGTATATTCTCCAACTGATGACTTTGTAAATCCCGGACACGGTGCATATTTTGCAAATAAAATGTTTAAACTGCCATCAAATGCCTCATCTGGCTTGAGTTACCGAATAGGAGGTCAAGGAGGTTATTATACCTACCCTAGTGCTGGCGGTGGCAGCCCTGAATCAAACGGCGGTGCTGCTGCTCCATATATGGAGCGCGGATGCGTCAACAAAGCCAAAGGTGGAAACGGCAATGATGCAAGCGGGGATGGTTCTAATAATTGCTGCCAAACTACATCCACAGCGACCCCAGGAGATAATTCTCCTCTTTGTATAGCAAACGGCGGTATAGCCCCGCGCGGCGCAGGTAGTGGGGGAAGAGGAGGCAAGGGTCCAATAGAACACAGCTGGGGTTCAGGCTCTTCGGGAGGTGGAGCCGGCTCCCTTAGCGGTTTTGGTGGAAATGGCGGCGAAGGAAGCCACTCTGCACCAGCAGGTGCCGGCGGAGGAGGAAGCACTTGGCTTGGCGGCACTTTAGCAAATCCAACATCAATGGTATTCCAAGTTGGCGGAGGGGGTGGCGGAGCAGGACCTGCTTCTAATTTTGGCTCTCCGGCTGTATTTACTGCAGGTGGTGGAGGGGGTGGCGGAGCCGGGATGGCTGGTTATGAAGGCGGAAACGGAGCCGGAGCCTCACTTGGAACCGGGGGAATCCCTGCAACAAGCGGAGGCGGGGCAAGCTTATCTCCCATATTTGGCATAGGTTACTGCCTTGGAGGAACTTCAGGACGAAATGAAAGCACTGTTTCACCGTCAGCCGCAGAAGGTAAAAATGGCGCTATGCGAATAAGCTACTTAGATTATGGTCCGGGAGCTTCAGGCGGAGGAGCAGGAAATATCGTACCTGTTCAAAAAATATCAGTAAGTGAAAATGCATTAATTAATATAAAAATTGGCAGAGGCGGAAGCGGTGGAAATGCCGGAAGCATTGATTCTGCAGGCAGCATAAAAAGACCGTCGGTGGGTTCTCCCTGTAGCCTTGGAAATAATGAGGAAGAAGCAGTTGCAACTCAACTAACCGACAAAAACGGCAACATTTTACTTACAACATTTGCTTCACACTATATGGGAGGCTGGGGAGGTCACCCTCTTGGCGTAGTAAGAGGCATAAGATACGCAAACTGGCAAGAAGACCAAGCAGGTGCAGGAGGAGCCAAAATAAGTGGAGTGTTATTACCAAATCCGCCATACCAAACAAGTGTTAATGACACTAAAGAAGCCGTAGGTTTTGATGCCAAAAACGGCAGAACTGCAGGTGACAAGGAAGAACGAGGTTATAAAGTTTACCCTGATGGTACAACGGGGGGCAGAGGAGGCACACTTATAACTCCATGGTATACCTGTTCACCAGGAGCAGGCGGGACAAAAGATAATAAAGACGGCAAGGATGGCGGCGCAGGCGGTTGCGGCGGGGGCGGAGGATATGGCTTTGGCAAAGGCGGAAAAGGCGGTGCCGGCTATGCAAGATTATCTTGGAATAAATATTGGGATGCAGCACTAAACGGCGGTAGAGGCGCATATACACTATCAAATATCGGCACAGGTGGGGGTGGTGCTTCCGGCAATATTATGACCTATTCAATAAAGGTAATGGGCGGACAAAATATACGTATAAGAATAGGTAAAGGCGGGCAAGGCGCTTCCATTGTAAATAATACAATTGTAGATGCCAAAAAAGGCGGAGACACTGTTTTTGGAGATACCGCAGTGGGTGAATTAAAAGCAGGCGGCGGCGAAGGGGGCAAAAATCCCGCTATTACAAACAACACCTTTATTAACGGCATTGGAGGAAATACATCCAGCGTATGTCATTATGGCTCAAAAAGCTTCCTTAATAATAAAGCCTACTGCACAAAAGGAACCAAGGGCTTTAACGCCGAAATCAGCGCTGATGCAAACAGTAATGCAATCGGGGCAAAAGGCGCTTCGCTAACAAACTATGGCACGGGCGGGGAAGGTGGTATATCCGGAACAAACAGCTATCTTGGCAAAAATGCCGCAGGCTTTGGTTCAGGCGGAGGCGGAGCTGCAATACATGATTTAGGAGAAAACAGTGTAAACTCCACAACTGGCGAGAATAAAGGCGGAGATGGCAGCAACGGGAAGATTATTATTGAGCTGTACGATTTATAAATAATAATCAACAAATTTACGATAAACAACTTACTATGGGTATTGATTTTGTAACCTTTCAATACCCTTTTCTTTTACCCGAAAAGCAGTTTTCGCCCTGAAAATATTCCCATGGTAAAATATTCTTATGATAAAAAAGCAGTTTAAAATAGAATCAGATTATAAGCCGCAGGGCGATCAGCCAAAGGCAATTGAAGCGCTTGTTCAGGGTATCAATGATGGAATGGCGAGCCAAACATTGCTTGGGGTAACGGGTTCTGGGAAAACTTTTACTATTGCAAACGTAATTGAAAAAGTGCAAAAACCGACCCTTATTATTGCACACAATAAAACCCTTGCAGCCCAGCTTTATAATGAATTTAAGGAGCTTTTTCCAAATAATGCTGTTGAATATTTTATAAGCTATTACGATTATTATCAGCCGGAAGCCTACATCCCGCGCACGGATACCTATATAGAAAAAACTGCTTCAATCAATGATGAAATCGACCGCCTGCGCCACAATACCACAAGAAGCCTGTATGAGCGCAATGACGTTATTGTGGTAGCTTCTGTAAGCTGCATATACGGCTTAGGACTGCCTGAAAATTATTTTAAGGGTGCCTTGAATATTTCAGTGGGTGAAGAAATAGATAGACAGGCGCTTTTGGAACATTTAGTTTTAGTCCGCTATGAAAGAAATGACGTTGAACTAAAACGCGCGACTTTCCGTGCAAGGGGCGATATTGTTGAAATTATGCCAAGTTATGAAAAGGTGATAACAAGAATTTATTTCTTTGGAGATGAAATAGAGAAAATTTCAAGAATTGACCCTGTGACAGGCGAGGTTTTGGAAAATATGCCCGAAACCGTTATATATCCTGCAGTGCACTACCTTGCAGACGATGATGATATGGACAGTTCCATTGAGCAAATCCGCCGCGAACTTAGAGCGCGCCTAAATGAACTTTATGCTGAAAATAAACTTGTTGAAGCCCAAAGGCTTGAGCAGCGCGTAAATTACGATATCGAAATGATAAAAGAAATGGGCTACTGTTCAGGCATTGAGAATTATTCAAGGATTCTAGAAAAAAGACTGCCTGGCACACCTCCTGCAACTCTCTTGGATTATTTTCAGGAAGATTTCCTTGTGGTGGTGGATGAATCACACGTTACCCTGCCTCAGCTTCGCGGTATGTATTTTGGCGATAAATCCCGTAAAGAAGTGCTTGTAGACTACGGTTTCAGACTGCCTTGCGCGAAAGATAACAGACCATTAACTTTTGATGAATTTTGGGGAAAAATTAACCAGAAAGTATTTATTTCAGCCACTCCCGCCGATTTTGAAAAACAAGAATCATCTCAAATTGTAGAGCAAATCATTCGCCCCACAGGACTTTTGGACCCTGAAATTGATGTTCGCCCGACAGAAGGACAGGTTAATGACCTCATAAAAGAAATAAACGCCACAGCAGAAAAAAAAGAGCGTATTTTGGTTACAACTTTAACCAAAAAAATGGCGGAAGAACTTACCGAATATTTAACCCAAAAGGGTATCAGGGTAAGGTATCTGCACAGCGAAGTACAGTCTTTAGAGAGGGTTGAAATCCTAAGAGATTTAAGGCTTGGCGAATTTGATGTTTTAATCGGTGTAAACCTGCTCCGTGAGGGGCTGGACATCCCTGAAGTTTCGCTTGTTGCTATTATGGATGCTGATAAAGAAGGGTTCTTAAGGTGTGAAACTTCACTGATTCAGACAATCGGGCGTTCGGCAAGAAATGCGGACGGGCACGTTATAATGTATGCTGATAAAATAACTGATTCTATGAAGGTTGCAATTGAAGAAACCAAGCGCCGCAGAAAATTACAGATGGAATTTAATAAAAAACACGGAATTACACCAAAAACCATCAAAAAATCTATTGAAAACAACCTATTGTCACTTGTCCAAAGCTATAGAAGTATTGAAGACATTGTGGCACAAGAGATGTGCGACCTTAACATAGATAAAAAAGATTTACCAAAACTTTTATCTAAGCTTGAAAAAGACATGCATAAAGCCGCTAAAATTCTTGATTTTGAACGCGCAGCAGAGCTTCGCGACCAAATAAAAAAGCTAAGAGAAATGCTGTAAGCCAGCTCTTTAAACTTACTTTTTCTTATTCAAAAAGGGCTCACTTATTCTCTTTGCTAATTTTTCCAAAGTTTTTTCGTTAACTTCACCGTTTGGAATGGCTTCTACATTATAGTCAAGATGTTTAGCCACAGTTGCAAGGGTTTTCCAACCCGGTGCAGAACATACCCATTTTTGGTATTCTTTACCCGTAATAAGAAAACCTACATCATATTTGCCTGTATTTACCGCTTCCCAGCATGGTCCTCTATCATTTGATATACTTGAATACATGCTTGTAGCATCCACCAATTCAAATCCTCTGTCAGATACCTTTTCAATCAGCTGCTCTTCAATTTTAGGAAGATTTCCAGTCTTTGTAATTATAGGCGTTACACTTCTAAAATTTATATTATTAATGCCTGATATTCTCATAAAAATTCCTTTTAAAATAATGTGGTCTTAATATAAAACCTGTAAATAATTTTCTTTGCCGGTTAAATAATAAGCCAAAATTATCAGCATAGAGATGCTTTAAAAAGCTTTCAAGAGTCACTTTATTAAGCATGAAAATTGATAGACATTAAGAAATTATTTATTTTCCCATTGGGTTTTTACCAATGGAGGTTAAAACTTCATTTAAAACATCAAAAAGTTCAGCTCGCTCCATCTCATTTAATTCAACAAGCGGACGGCGAACGTAGTTTTCAATCATTTTAAGTCTTGAAAGAACTGCTTTTACAGGCACAGGATTTGGCGCCATAAATAATTTTTTAAATAACGGATACAGTTTTTGGTGCATATTGCATGCAGCCTTCACTTGACCTGATTTAAAGTTATGAATTAAAGATTTAATCTCATCTCCTACGACATGTGATGCAACAGAAATTACGCCATGTGCACCAAGTGAAAGCATTGGAAGAGTAAGACTATCATCTCCGCAATAAATTGCAAAGTCATCCGGGCAAACAGATTTTAATTCAGTTATAACATCCATATCAGGAAAACTCTGTTTTAAACCTACAATATTTGGATACTCTTTTGCAAGGAATGCAACCGTTGAAGGCTGCATATTAACGCCTGTACGCCCAGGGATATTGTATAAAATTATTGGAATATCAACATTTTTTGCAATCTCGCCAAAATGCTCAATCATCCCCTGCTGATTTGGTTTATTGTAATAAGGAACAACTGAAAGAATAGCATCTGCACCAATTTCAACCGCTTTCTTTGATGAATTAACTGCAGTTTTGGTACAGTTTGAACCGGCACCCATAATAATTTTAGCACTTCCTGAAGTAGCACCTTTTATGGCATATAATAGTTCATACTCCTCTTCATGGGTAAGCGTCGGGCTTTCACCGGTTGTTCCTGCAACTAAAAGTGTATCAGAGCCTGTATCTATAAGATGTTTGGCAAGTTTTTCGGTCGCCTGAAAATCAATCTCCCTTTTATCATTAAAAGGGGTCACCATCGCCGTTATTACTTCACCTGCATCATATCTTAATGTCATACATACTCTCCTTTAAAGCTTTCATATATTTTGTCTTACGCCATAGCCTCTGCAGCAAGACAAAACAACTATTTATTGCCGTATAATCCCATTCTTACAACTGATTCCGCTATTCTTACAGTATTTAAAGCTGCGCCTATTCTTAAATTATCAGCTACACAGAATAAATCTATAGCATTATCAAAAGCAATTGATTCTCTTATTCTGCCAACATATACAGGGTCTTTTCCTGCACAATCCTTAGGTGTAGGATAAACATAATTATCTATATCATCCACCACTTCAACGCCCCAGGCTTTTGATAAAATTTCGCGAGCTTTAGAAGCATCTATCGGTTTTTCAAATTCAATAGTAACAGCTTCAGAGTGACCCCTGTAAACAGGCACTCTAACTGCAGTACAAGAAATAGGTATATTTTCTGAAAGATGTAAAATCTTTCTTGTTTCATTTGTAACTTTCATTTCTTCTTTTGTATAGCCGTTTTCTGTGAATGAATCAATCTGCGGAATAAGGTTAAAACCGATTTCGTATTTGAAAACTTTATTTTCATAAGGCATTCCAACCAAATTAACCTTTGAATTATCCGTTAGTTCATTCATTGCAGCAAGCCCTGCACCAGAAACTGCCTGATAAGTAGAAACAATCAATCTTTTGATATTAGCATAATCATGCAAAGGCTTTAAAACAAGCATTAATTGCGAAGTTGAACAATTTGGATTTGCAACAATTCCTTTATGATTTTTAAGGTCATCATCATTAACACCGGCAATTACCAGCGGCACATCATTTTCCATACGAAAAGCACTTGAATTATCAATATAAACACAGCCTCTTTTAGCAGCTTCTTTTGCAAGAGCCAAACTTGTAGAACCGCCGGCTGAAGCTAAAACAATATCCACCCCGTCAAATTCTTCGGGTTTAGCTTCAACTACGGTATATTCTTTTCCCATAAAATCTAATTTTGAACCAGCAGAGCGTGAAGATGCCAGCATCTTAATTGAATTAAAATCAAACTTTTTTTCTTCCAGAATGCTTAAAATTTCTCTTCCAACAACTCCTGTTGCACCAAGTACAGCTATATTAGGCTTCATAGTATATTCTCCAATCCATATATAAATTCATTATTATTATAAACATGCTTAATTGCAAGCTCAACGCCGGACATAAAACATTCGCGATTTATAGTATCATGCCTGATGGCAAGCGTTTGTCCCATTGCGCCAAAAATCACTTCCTGGCTTGCAACAAACCCGGGCATTCTAACCGAATGAATGTGTATGTTTCCTTTTCCGTCTTGGGTAAAATTACCGCCTCTTGAACCGGGAATAGATTCAACCTCGGCACAATTTCCGACAGTAAAATCAGAATTGGCTTCTGCCATCATTTGTGCCGTTTTTATTGCAGTACCTGATGGAGCATCTTTTTTCTGATTATGATGAAGTTCAATAATTTCGGCATTATTAAAATATTTTGCAGCCATCTTTGAAAACATCATCATTAAAACAGCACCAACCGCAAAATTCGGCGCAATAATGCAACCGGTATTGTTTTCTTTTGATAATTCTTTTAATTCTTCAATTTGTGCAGCTGTAAGCCCTGTTGTTCCTATTACAGGTTTCACTTTAGCCTTTAAGTATTTCTTGGTATTTTCAAAAACAGCTGACGGCAGTGTAAAATCAACCACAACATCAGGCTTATTGGCTTCCAGAGCCCTATCCAAATCGCTTTCAATTACTACGTCGCCAAATACATTTTCACCTGTTCTAAATTTATCAACCGCCATAACAAGGGTCATTTCCCCTTTTTGCTCATTATTATTTATAACGGTTTTTACAACTTCGCTGCCCATCTTACCAAGAGCGCCTGTTACTCCTACATTAATCACAAAAAATTATCTCCCAAAATAAGTTCAATATTTTATTTTACAAGCCAAATTATTTCATAAAGACACACTAAATTCAAGGGTTTTTAAGCTAACCAGCTTTAAGTTTTATTAAGTTTTTTTACAATATTTAATCAAAATCATAGAAAAGCGCAAATTTTATTTTTCACAGGTTTTATAGCGTTAAATTAAAAAGAAAAGGGGTAATTTCATGTCTTTAGACAGATTACAAGCTTCAATTCAAAGAGAAAGCAGTTACGTAGACAAAAAATACAAAACAGAACACAAGCTGCGTCAAGGTGCAAATACCATTGCAAAAGGTATAGTACTTGGAGCAGGCTATCTGGGTGCTAAATCTATTTCAAAAGAAAAATCTATTTTAAGAGACGGATTAGCCGGAGCTTCTAATTTTGTATTAAAACATTTACACAATGGCATAAAAGCCATTGATAAAAAACAAAAATTTAAAGGTATAACCGAAGCTCTTACAAAGGCAAAAAATGCCCCCGCAAAAACTAAAGCTCTTGTTGTTTTTGGAGCAATAATTGCAAATGCCTTTATTAATACAGTAAAAGGAAATAGCTATATTAAGGGTGTTTTAAACCAGGCAAAGGTTGATGAAAAAGCTTACAGGGCAAACAAAGCACTTGAAAATGAAGCAGAAAATATTGCTTTCCAAAAAGAAATGCTTAGAAACCTTTCCTCTGGAGATATATTAATTAATACGGATAACAGTTGCGAAACCCCTGAATTATAAAATTTAAGTACATATTATATAATATAAAACCCGCTTGTTTAAATTTTAAACAAGCGGGTTTTGACGTTATTTGAAATCTTTTATTATTTTATTACTGCTTTTATTGAAATTATAATCTCTTGCAGAATAAAACCTTATTATACAAACCTATACAACTTCATTTTTTACAAGCTTATCTTTGACTTTATCAAGCCCAGATTTTATAATTCTTGAAATCCTTGAAGCAGAGATTGAAAACTCCTCAGATAACTCCATTAATTTTTTTTCTTGGAAAAATTTTGCTTCAATCAGTTCTCTCTCACGCCTTGGAAGCTCTGCTATGGCTTTCTTGATTGCAGATGAAATTTGATTAAATTCGCATGATTCCTCGGGATTTTTTCTTAAATCCTTAACTTCAAAAGGTTTTTCAGACTCATACATTTCATCGGTTGAAAGAATTGTTTTATAAATAGCTTCTCTAAGTTCATTTTTATCTGCATCAACAGGTTTTTGAGCCTTAACACCATGCCATCTGTATCTTCGCCTTAATTCATTTCTTATAGCCCATTTAATGGCAGTAGCCAGATAAGACTCATTGTATTCTTCCTCGTCTTCGTTTTTCTTACTGGCACAAAGAATATCAACGGTCTGAATCCCGATATTAACAAGTTCGTCAAACTCCACAAGATGCTGGGCTGCAATGGTTTTGTACTCAACCTTTACAATCTTATTTATTAAATCAAGGTATTTTCTAAGCCTTGCATTCTGTTCAATTTTTTCTCTAAGGTTTTCCATCTCTTAAGTCAAATCTCTTGAGCAATTTTTGCGTTAGGTAAACATAATAAACATTATTTCCATGCTTTTCAACAAAAAGTTTTTCATTGTAAAGAAACATAACATTTTATTTGACAATAAATTCTGTTTTTTATATTCTAACAATATTATACACCCAAGACAGCATGGCGACCAAGTTCAAAAGGTCTTAAAAAATAAGCCTGCCTAGGTAGCAAATTTTAAAACCAAATTATATTGTTATTTTAGATGTTTTGCGTGTATATTTTTTGAAAATATAAAAGGCGCAAAACTTTTTTAGTTTTCAAATAAACAAAATAAAACGAAAGGAGATAGTTACAATTATGTCAACAAAGGCTTTTAAAAATGAAAAAGTTGAACACTTTAAAAAACAATTTGAAAATGCCAAGGTTGCAGTAGTTACTGACTATCGAGGATATACAGTAGAAGAAATTACCGAATTAAGACGCAAACTTCAAAAAAGCGATGCTGATTACACGGTAACTAAAAACACTTTGTGTAAACTTGCTTCAAAAGGTACTTCTTTTGAATCAATTGAAGAGCTTATGCAAGGTCCTACAGCTATTGCTTTCGGTTTCGGCGATGAAGTAAGCGCAGCTAAAGTTGTTGCAAACTTTATCAAAGAAAATAAAAAAGGCGAAATCAAAGGTGCTGTATTAGATGGCAAAGTTTTATCTGCTGATGAAGCTAAAAAACTTGCTCTTCTTCCTTCAAAAGAAGAACTTTACGCAAAAATCCTCGGAAGTATCAATTCACCTGCAACAGGTATCGTTTATGGTATCAATGGTGTTATGTCCGCTTTAGTTAGAGCGATTGATGCTGTTGCAAAACAAAAAGCGAATCAATAAGCTTTAAAATGCCCAAAGGGCACAAAAATAGTAACAAATTAAATAAAAAAATAAAGGAGACTTAAAAATGAGTAATGTAGAATCTATTTTAGAATCAATTGAAAAATTAACATTAATCGAAGCGGCTGAATTAGTAAAAGCTATGGAAGAAAAATTCGGCGTTTCTGCTGCTGCTCCGGTTGCTGTAGCTGCTGCTCCTGCTGCAGGTGCTGCTGATGCCGCTGCTGATGCTGGTGCTTCTGAAGTAACTGTTGTATTGGCTTCTGCCGGCGCTAACAAAATTCCGGTACTTAAAATCGTTAGAGAAATCACCGGCTTAGGCTTAAAAGAAGCTAAAGATTTAGTTGATGGCGCACCTAAACCAATCAAAGAAAATGTTAAAAAAGAAGATGCTGAAGCTATCAAGAAACAACTTGAAGAAGCAGGCGCTACTGTTGAAATTAAATAGTTTTAGGGCATCTGCCCAATTACTAAAATTAAAACCGGCATTCTGTATGTTTGCCGGTTTTTTTAATTATTAACAATTATATCCTTTAAATATCCATGTTACAATCCAAAAATAATATGAGCGCTGAGAAGTTTGAAAAATGAATGAATTAGTTGTTATGCAAAACCTTATACATAATATCAGAGGTCAAAAAGTAATGCTGGACAGTGATTTAGCAATGTTGTACGGCGTGCTTACAAAAAATCTAAATAAGGCCGTTAAAAGAAATGTTCAACGTTTCCCTGAAGATTTTATGTTTCAATTAACCGAAGAAGAATATGAATCTTTGAGGTTCCAAATTGGAACCTCAAAACCAAAAAGAGGCGGCAGACGTTTTATGCCATATGTATTCACAGAGCAGGGAATTGCTATGCTATCAAGCGTATTAAAATCCGAACAGGCAATTTCGGTTAATATACAAATTATGAGAACTTTTGTAAAAATAAAACAGTTTGCATTGGAGCATAAAGAATTAACCGAACGTCTCACTGAATTGGAACATTATTTTATCGAGCATTGTAAAGATAATAAAGACGATTTAAAAAAGCTTTATGAAGCCATGGAATTATTAATGGATAGGACAAAGCCCGTAAAAATCGGCTTCAATATAAATAAATAACAAAATATGTATCAATTTTTAACCTTTAAAAGTTTTTATATTTATAGTAGAAAAATTTTTAACAAGGATATAAATGACTTCAATCGGCAATATAAGTTTCAAGGGTGTAGAAGAACTTGCAAAAGCAAGTAGTACACAACCAAAAACAAATATGCTGGAAAGTGCTTTTACTAAATGTGTTGATATATTTGAGGCAATAATAAGCAAAAGAGCGCGGGAAAATCAACATTTAAATAAAATCCTTGCTTCATCTTCTGACCCGTATGATGATGAAAAAGTTTGGAAACTATTGAGTAAAGAAGTTCACAAAATAGGCGAAGATAACTTTCCTGAATATTATGACATACTGCAAAATGCTTTCAGGGGCTTAGGTTCACAATTCACAGGAAGAGTCAAGGAACAGGACTCTGTTTTAGCCAAATTAACAAAGCGTAAAGATAATATTTTATTATTGGGACAAAATATTTTAGATAATGTGCCGGATTTATACGGCTGCAAACTTGTAACAAACGGAAAGCCCGGTGAAATAGAAAAAGCTGTGCAAACAATTGAAAAACTCATAGATTCAGGCGAAGTTTTACCAAGTCATTTTATAAACCACGGCAAAAACCCGTATCTAAATAATGACCAAATAACGCGTCTTATCAATAAAGGTTTCTCACATAGTGAAATTATAGAAAAGAAAGAAGGTTTTACAGGTATAAACCTTTACTTTAGAGATAAATTTGATACTTCCACTCTTGAATTGCAGATAACCGGCGATAAAACAAATTCCGTAAATTTAAAAGAGCACTTTTTCTATAATTTCAAAACCAAAGGTGCTGCAACGGAACACGGAGTTGTAAACGAAAAATTCCAAAGCATTTTTGAAGCCATGAAACAAGATGATATCAAGGCATATAGCGATTACATAGATAGATGTTATCTTTACACAAGAGCACAGGAAATGGGTCAAAAATCAGAAAAACCAAAACTACCAGAAGGTCTGAATAAGGCACTTGAATTAATATAAGTTTCGTTTTTAATCTTTTTGTTACAACAATTAAAACAAAAGTGACCAGACAATATTTTTGTGGCAAAATATATATGTCTTAATAACTGGAACTATTTTTATGGAAAAAAATACAGATAAAAAGAAAATGAGAGTAGCATTCCCGCATATGGGAACAATTTCTATATGCTGGGCAGCAGCACTTAAAAAACTTGGTATTGAACCTTTTGTGCCCCCGTATACAAGTAAGAAAACACTTTCTTTAGGAACAAAAAATTCGCCCGAGGCTATCTGTCTTCCTTATAAATTAATCTTGGGAAATTTTATTGAAGCAATTGAGGGCGGAACAGATTATGTTGCAATGATAACATCCCCTGGTATCTGCAGACTTGGTGAATACGGCAAAAGCATTAAAAACGTACTTAAAGATTTAGGATATGATGCTAATTTTATTGAGCTAAACCTTTATGACGGTTTTAAAGGAATGTACCGCTTTTTAACGGATTTAACAGGTACAAAAAACCCAATTCCCATTATAAGGGCGATAAATATTGCAGTTAGAAAAGTTTTTGCAATTGATGAACTTGAAAAATTCTTATCCTACCATAGAGCAAGAGAATATAATATCGGAGACTCTGAAAAAGCCTTCAACAAAGCCTTAAAAATGGTGGATGAAGCAAATACCACAAGAGAATTGAAAAAGGCGCTAAAAGCCGGCTTAAGAGAAATTTCAAATGTTAAAATCGATAATAATAAAGAGGTGCTCCATGTTGATTTAACAGGAGAAATTTTCCTTGTATTGGATAGATTTTCAAACCAAAATATTGAAAGAGAGCTTGGTAAAATGGGTGTGCAGACAAGACGCAGCCTTACTGTTTCAGGCTTCTTAAAAGATGCGATAATTCCAAAAATGTGCAAAAAAGGTGAAACCCATCTGGAGCGCGCTTTTAGAATGGCAAAACCGTATCTTATGAGAGATATTGGAGGAGATGCACTTGAATGCATTTCTGATGTTATGTATGCAGAAGAAAGAGGAACTGACGGGCTTATTCACGTTTCACCGTTTACCTGCATGCCGGAAATTATGTCACAAAATATTTTCCCAAAAATGAGGGAAGATGTTAATATCCCTATTTTATCCTTAATTATGGATGAACAGACAGGTAAGGCGGGGTATTTAACAAGGCTAGAGGCTTTTGTTGATTTGATGAGAAGAAAGAAGATGAGAAATAAACTTCAAAATCAAAATGCTGCAATTGCAGAAAAAAGCAGCGAATGCAATTGCAAGCAAGACCTTGCACATGGTTCATGTCATTGTGAGCACAGCACAGCAATCCAGGAAACATCCAATATATAATTTATAAATTATGCACAATAAAGCAAATCTTTACCGTGAAATCTTTTTAAAATCTAAAAAACAAATTGATAAAAAGCTCGTTTTTCTTAATAATAAAGAAAAACGACTTTTTCTTGAAACAACCCTTAAAGATGAAATATTAAAATCAGAAAATGAAATTAAAGCTGCATTTGATAAAGCAAAGTGCAACAATTGCGGCACCTGCTGTAATTTAGCTATAAGTGAATTTCCTCCTGAAGCACTTAAAAATAAGGTTCAAAATGGTGATATTTCGTCAAAAAGTTTTTTAGAAACTTTTGAACTTTATGAAAATAATACTGCTCCAAATAACCTCCTGCAGAATAATTTATGTGCAGGCTTCATACAAAATAGCTCAGAGAAACTTTATTTTTACCATTGCAAAAAAGTTCAAATGAAAGATGGCAAATCTTTTTGTCCTGTGTATGAAAAAAGACCCATGGTCTGCAGAAATTTTCCCGATACCCCGCTTGAAATACTTCCAAAAACCTGCGCTTACAATAAATGGAAAGAAGAAAATGAAACAAAGGCGCTTTTTATTAAAGCCTTAAATGATATAAGAAAATTCTATATCGAAAACCTGCCTGAATGAAGAAGTGTAAAAAATAAACCGATATGCTATATTTATTTGTATGCAAAACATTATTGAAATAAACAATTTATCTCTCGGCTTTGATATTGATGATAAATTTTATACAGCAATCCACAATGTAAATTTTAAACTGAAAAAAGGTCAAATACACGCAATAGTAGGCGAATCCGGCTGCGGTAAAACAATGACCATAATGAGCATTGTAAAACTGCTGCCAAAAAATTCCAAGATTACATCCGGGCAAATATTTTATTACGATGAAAATCTTTTAGAATTAAAAGAAAATAATTTAAGAAAAATAAGAGGCAAAAAAATTGCGCTCATACCGCAAGACCCGATGACTTCTTTAAATCCGCTTTATACAATTGAAAATCAAATGATTGAAACAATAATGCTCCATAATAAAGTTGATAAAAAAAGAGCTTATGAAATTGCGCTTAAATCTCTTGAAGAAGTTGAAATCGTTAACCCCAAAGAAAGACTGAAAGCATACCCGCATGAGCTTTCAGGCGGGATGAAACAAAGAGTTATTATTGCAATGGCACTCTCATCAAACGCAGATGTCATTATAGCTGATGAACCCACCACGGCTCTTGATGTTACAATTCAGGCGCAAATTTTAAAACTTCTGTCCGATATTAAAAGAATGGGAAAATCAATTATTCTTATTACACATAACCTTGGAATAGTAAAGCAATACTGTGATTTTGTATCAATTATGTATATGGGAAGAATTATCGAAGAAGCGGAAACAAATATACTCTTTCGAGACCCTAAGCACCCCTATACCAAAGATTTACTTGCAGCACTCCCGACAGTTAAAGGTAAAAAACTTGAAAACATTAAAGGTGCCCCATCTCCAATTACAAAACCAATCCCCGGCTGCCCATACCATCCAAGATGCAAGTTTGCGGCAGATATCTGCAGAAATAAAACCTTTACCCTAAAACCTCAAAAAGATAGTTCTAAAGTTGCCTGCAGACTGTACATATAATTGCCTAAATGATATTACTAAATTCGCTTAAGTTTTGTTAATTTTTGTTTAAATCTCTTAAAAAACTCTTATTTTTTAATATAAAACTGCCGATATAAATAATAAAAATACAAAAGAGGTTTAAAAATGCCTTTTATAAATTTCAATCTTGCAAAAATTACACAAAATGTTGTGCAAAAAATCACACCAAATAAAGCTGGTGAAAATAATCAAAATCTTTTTGCGGAAACTTCAAAAGAATCGTCGGAAAATGAACTGCAGGATATTGTCACATTTAATGCTGTAGCTTTCAAAAATAACAGCATATCGGAAGATGAAATTATTGATTTAACCGCGCAATTAGATGAAGCTGTTGAAAATTCCAATAAACAAAGTAAAGAGACCATTAAAAACATTCTTCTTGATTCAGGTTTAAATTCATATGATATATTAAGCATAATGAAAACAAACCCAGGTAAAAAAGATTGGCTCATCAAAGGTATAAAAAAGGAATTTTCAGGTAAAGAAGAAGATAAACTTCTAAAATTGATATCTGATGCCTGCGTAGAAATATTAACAGGCAATGACACTCTTGCAAAAGAAATTGCCGATAACTATATAAGAACTATGGACGACATATCAAAGTTTATTAGCACCGTTGATAATGATTTTGATTCAAACATCAAAACATCAACCTTAATAGTAGGGATACGCGGATAAATAAGTGCCCTTAAAAATACAATGCAGCTTATAATGTAAATTTTTTGCAATAAAACAACAAAAGTATAAATTCAGCATTTTATAATAAATAGCCTGTAATACAGGAACCGAGTATAATTTATTAGGAATTTATAAAATGTTTATACAACCAGCCTTTGGTGCAAAATATCATACAATTAAATGCATAGATACAAAGCAAGCCAAAAAATTAATGGCTGAAATGCAGACTGCACTGCAAAATGCGACTGTTGTAAAAGGTTCAAACAGCAAAGAAATTATATTTTCCTATATGAATAATTCGAAAGAAACAGCAGAATTATTACGCTGCTTGCAAAATAGTGCACCAAAAACAGTAAATACGGCATATGTGGCAGATATCTACAAAAAAATTGCACAAGGTCAGCCAAAAACAAAAGTAGATGTGTTGTTATAAATAACTGTTTAAATTGCAATTTACTTTAAGTCTGTAAAATTCATAACCCTCTGTTTGCAATTGTTTTTTGTTTATATTACAATTTTTTTGAACAAAGAAAATTTTTAAATCGTATGGCAAATTAAAGCCAGTGCACACCATAGGCATTAGATTATTTTCTTTGGAGAAGATAAAAAATTGAAAGGACAAATCACTATGGCAACTGCAACATTAGTTGAATTATTAGATGCTGGTGTACATTTTGGTCACCAAACACAAAAATGGAACCCTAAAATGAAACCGTATATTTTCGGTGCAAAAAACGGTATTTACATTTTAGACTTAAGAAAAACTTCAGATAAGCTTGATGCTGCTTATGAAATCGTTAGAGATTATGCAGCAAAAGGCAGAAACGTTCTGTTTGTGGGAACAAAAAAACAAGCAACTGACGTTGTAGCACAAGAAGCTCAAAGAGCAGGTGCATACTACGTTAACAGAAGATGGCTCGGCGGTATGATGACAAACTTTGAAACAATCAGAGGCAGAGTTAATAAATTAAGAGAATTAGAATCTTTTATTGAATCAGGCCACATCAACAAACTTCCTAAAAAAGAAATTGCACAATTAAACAGACAGCTTGCAAAATTATCAAAAACTTTAGGCGGTATCAAAGAAATGAAAGGTATGCCTGACATTTTATTTGTTGTTGACCAAAAGAAAGAATTAATCGCAATTCAGGAAGCAAACAAATTAAATATCCCTGTTATCTGCTTAGCTGATACAAATGCTGACCCTGATGGCATTGATTACATCATTCCAGGAAACGACGATGCGATAAGAAGCATCAAGCTTATAGCTTCAAAAATGGCAGATGCTGTTTTAGAAGGTAAAGAGTTAAGACAAAACAAAGCAACATCCGGCAAAATCGAAAAAATCGAAGCAAAAGATGCAGGTGTTGAAGAAGCTGCAAAAGCATAACAATTTAAAGTTTAAAGGGCGGGTTAAAATTGCCCGCCCCTTTTTAAAATAATAAAGGAGTAAAAAATTATGGAAATAAAAGCCTCAATGGTTAAAGAACTTAGAGATAAAACAGGCGCTGGCATGATGGATGCTAAAAAAGCTCTTGTTGAAGCAGAAGGCGATATGGAAAAAGCCGCTGAACTTCTAAGACAAAAAGGTATAGCATCTGCCGATAAAAAAATGGGCAGAATTGCAGCAGAAGGTGTTGTTGCAACTTATGTTGACGGTAAAATCGGCGCTATGGTTGAAATGAACTGCGAAACAGACTTCGTTGCAAAAAATGAAAACTTCAAAAACCTTGCAAATATGATGGCAGAAGCTGTTGCAAAATTAAACCCTGAATCAGTTGATGCTATGTTAAAAATGGATTGCCCGGTTTGCAAAAAACCTATTGATGATGTTGTAAAAGAACAAATCGCAAAAATCGGCGAAAAAATCACAATCAGAAGATTTGTTCGCTATGATGCTGATTGCTGCGTTTCAACATATGTTCATAACGGTAAAATCGGTGTATTGCTTGATGTAAAATGCAATTCTTGCTCTGATGAAACAAAAACAATCGCTAAAGATATTTGTTTGCATATAGCTTCATCTGCTCCTGAATTTGTTTCACGCGATCAAATTCCATCTTCTGTTGTTGAAGAAGAGAAAAGAATTGAAATGGGTAAAGAAGACCTTGCAAGCAAACCTGAAGCAATCAGAGAAAAAATTGTTGCAGGCAGAATCGATAAGCTAATGGCTCAAAGATGTTTGCTTGACCAAGCTTTCGTTAAAGACCCGAACCAAACAATTGCACAATTAATTGAAGGCAAACTTTCAGTTGTAAGATTTGAAAGATACGTTCTTGGTGAAGGCTTGGAAAAAAGACAAGAAAACTTCGCTGATGAAGTAATGAGCCAAATTAAAGGCTAATAAACCTTAGAATAAAATTGATTTAAATTCATTTAAAACCGCTTAATTAATTTTAAGCGGTTTTTGGTTTTAAATTTAAAAATATTAAAACTTATCAAACAAAGCACGGATTTTAGTGCTGATTAAACTTGCAAAATTAGCATACGGGAGCATCTCTGCAGGTGTGCTTTCGTTATTCAGAGCCGTTTTTAAAATATATACAAATTCACTGATTTCTAAAAGCCCCTCTTCAATTACATCTAATTTTTCCGCATTTGATAAATTTTGTTCTTCACACATGGCTATTATTTCCTTCATTTATTGCAATATTAATTCATTTATTAATAAAATTATACATTAATAAGTGAATAACGTCAATAATAAAAATTTTTGCACCATATAATGTTAAAATACACTCATGAGTGTAGAAGACGATATAAAAACAGAGATAACAATGCTTGCAATCAAAAAGGGTTGGACAAAAAGCAAACTTGCAAAAGAACTTGGTAAAAGACTTAGTAAGAATTATTCAGCAAGCAATCTTAGTAATAAATTAAAATTAGAAACCATCCCCTATCGTGAAATTAAACTCATCGCCGATATCTTAGGCTATGACATAGAATTTATCGACCGAAATAAAAAATAATATCTATTTTTGCTCAAGTTAAAACTCAAATTTTCTTGAAATAAAATTATTTTGCAAAAAGGACCATTAAAAATTCGCCTCCGCATATATTAATAAATGGGTATTAATATAATCTTTTACAGGTGCGAATCCTTGTGTCCTTTTTGCAAAATAATTTTATGAAGAGAAAATGTAAATACAATCTAGTAGCGCAATAAATTAGACTCTCCAGCTTGAATTTTGTAACAGATGGGGTATAATAAATATAGGGTGAAGCCCCCGATAGGCTCTTAATCTAATCGAGGACTTCTCTTAGTACCCTATAATTTAAACAAGTTACATGCTACTATGAATAGCGTTGCTACGATTAGTAGCATTATTATTTTGTCTAAAATCATAGTTTTAACTCTCCTTTCTAGCCATTTCTTAGTAAAATGTCTGTGCTAGAGGCAGAGTTGTACCACCCTTTAAGGTCATTATACCAAAAAAGCCCGTTTATACAAAAATATGGTTGTATTAGTGCAGTAAATTAAACCAAATAATTATCATAAATATTGCAAAACCCTATAAAAGAATTACCCCGCATTTTCTTTTTATGCTACAATTAATCTATGTTTGAAGTTAAGATAGAATCACATTTTTCATCAGCGCACCACCTTTTAAATTATAAAGGCGAGTGCGAAAACCAGCACGGACATAACTGGAAAGTTGAAGTATACGTTCAAGGTATAGAGCTTGATAAATCAAATATTTTGATTGATTTTAAGGTACTAAAAAAGAAAGTAAACGAAATCGTTAAATATTTAGACCACACCGATATCAATACCCTTCCTGAATTTGACAACGTATCGCCAAGTTCTGAAATTATCTCAAAATTTTTATATGAAAAAATAAAATGCGAAATTCCAAATGTAAGCAAGGTAAGCGTTTGGGAGACACCTACTTCTTGCGCTTCATATTTTGAGTAAAGATAAATACGCCATAATACACAAAAAACCATAGCGCAAAGTTAATAAGTAAATACAAAGAGGATAGAAAATGCAAACAATTCAAGCTGCAATAATGGGTGCAGCACAGGGAATAAGCGAGTTTTTACCGATATCAAGTTCGGCTCATATTGTGTTTACATCAACCATTTATAAAATTTTAACCGGGGCAAATTTTCAAAACGTAGGCAGCGAAGAGATTTTTTTTGATATACTAATCCATCTTTCAAGCCTTCTTGCAGTCATAATATTTTTCTTTAAAGACCTAAAAGAGCTTTTAGTCGGGTTTTTCAGGGCAGTTAAAACCAAAGATTACACAACGGCAGAATTTCAAACCTGCACATATGTAATAACCGCAACTTTTATCACCTGCATTATTGCATTTTTTATAAAAGATATCGCCCATAAATTAACCGAAAATCCTTTATATGTGTCATTCTTGCTGCTTATAACAGGTGCTATCCTATTTTCATGCGAAAAATTTAAAAAACCGGAAAAAAAGATGGATATCAAAACCTCTATTTTTATAGGTTTGGCACAGGGGCTTGCTATTTTCCCGGGGCTTTCAAGGTCAGGTCTTACCATTGCAACAGGAATGTTTAACGGATTAGACAGAGTAAAAGCTGCAAAATTTTCCTTCATTTTGAGCATTCCTATAATCATACTTGCCTCAATGATTTACCCCCTATTAGAGCTCAATATATCTGAAGTTCACACATTTAATTTTAAAGCAATGGCAGTTGGCTGCGCTCTTTCATTTATCACAGGCTTTCTTTGCATAAAATTCTTTATGAAATTTTTAGAAAAATTCAGCCTTAAATGTTTTGCCTGGTATTGCTGGGTTATAGGCATTATTATGATATTTGTAAGCCTGAAAGCTGCATAGAATAAAGAAAAATAACCTTTAAACAGGAGTTGAATCTTTATTTAAAGTTCTGATTGACCCGTCTTTTTCAATTATTTCAATACGGTGGTCATCCTTTATTTCCAACTCTTCTTTGTTTGAAAGTTTTTTAATATAATCAGCTGCAGTTTTATCTTTATCAAAATTAAACTGCTGAACATTCTGATTTTTATGTCCTGAAATAAGCATGCCGGGGTATTCCATATTTTCCCTGTATTCTGCCACAAATGTATCATGCGCTACAGTGTAGAATTTATCTTCTTTTGGATTATTTATATCAATAGGTGTTTTGTTGCCGTTTTTATCAACAAAGTTCATCTCCAATAAATCACCATCAGATGTTGCCTTGTATGAGAGCCCTGAAACATGCATTATACCGGGCTCTCCTGTTGTATGAGAAAGACTTGTTTTAGCAGCTTCCTTTACCACTCTTACAATTTCTTTTTCTGTCATATTTGAAACCATAAGCGTATTTTTTAAAGGCGTTGTTTCTGTTATATCTCTTTCTGTTAAGATTCCAAGCTTCGGCACTTTACGCATATTTGCAGCATTTACAAATGCAACATCCGCATTTAATTCACTTCGCATAGAATCAGCAAGGAAATTAGTCCAGGCGCAGGGAACAATCCTCCTGTTTTCAGGAGTCGGGTCAATCCCTTTAAGTACAGCAACTTTTGGAGATTTACCTAAAACAGATGTTTTAATATGTTCCAAAACGGGGCTTTTTTCAAGAGCAGCATTTTTTATATCCATAGAAGCCGCTGTAATGATGCCGTTTTCATCAAAATCAACGTTTAAAATGCCTGCATATTTGCCATTTTCGCCCGCCTGAACCAATATCACAGGTTCGCCGGATTTGCTTTTTAATACATTTTCACCATTTTTCAATTCAGAGGTTAAATTGTGCGAATGCCCTCCCTGAACAATATCTACCCCATCCAGCATAGGAATAATCTTTTTATCCTGGTCAATTCCTATATGAGATAATAATATAATCTTATTAATGCCTTGCGCCCTTAATTTATCAATCTCTGCCTGCACAAGTTTTGCAGATTCTTCAAGATTAAAAGGTTTTATCCCCTCAAGCGCTTCTTTTTTACTTGCTACGGTTTCTAAATCAAATGGCGTTAAACCCACTACACCGTATGTTCCACCGTCTTTTTGAATTATGGCTGATTTTGCAATATTATTATAATATTCACTTCCTTCGGGAGTTTTAGCATTTGCAGCCAAAAATTTAACTTTTGCACTGTTTTTAATATTGTAAAATTCACTTGTAGTGGCATCATACTCATGGTTTCCAACAGCAGATGCCTCAATTCCTATATAATCAAGGAAATTCATCATTAATTTGTTGCGCTCTACATCCCCGCCGGTGAAATTATCTCCGCCTGAAAGTTTTAACGTATCAACACCCTTTTGCTTAGTATCTTTATCAAACTGGAGCGAAGCACCTAAGATATTGCTCATATTATCAAAATGCCCATGCATATCATTTATAAAAAATAAGCTAAGCTTGGTCTTGTTGGTTTTTGGAGCAGCAAAATGCGGAGTATGGGTTTGAGTCTTAATGGAGGCTGCATTTGTTTTATTGTCAGTCTTTTGGAAAGTATCATTATTAGGAGTTCTGACTAAATTTTGTGCAGAAGTATACTGTGCCGAAGATGCTATTGGAGCACCCATGGTATAATTTCCAGGCTGCATATTTACAGGCTGACCATAATATTGAGGATATTGCGGTGCCGTATACCGAGGCATTGTATATTGTCCGGGGTAATACACCTGATTTATATTATTACTTCCATACACACTTGATACCATATATTCAAAAAACGCCAAAATATAAAAAATTGCCCAATTATGAATAAATATTAAATAAATAATTTACTGTATCCTCTGAATCTTTATTTATAAATAAAAGACACCCATTAAAACAAATGAGTGTCTTTCAAATTTTTAAGAATTAAATTATATTAATTAAAATACAATTGTTAATTCTTCATTAGGATTCAAGCTTGAAGAATTTGATAAGCTTGGAACAAGAACATATGTGATTTCATCGCCTAATTCATAAAGAACGCCGAATGTTCCTGAAACAATTAATTTACCAAAATCAAATATACCTTTTCCTGTTGTTGCAAGAACATTTCCTGCTGATGCCATACCGCGTCCAGGGTGAAGAGTTAATGTTTCAACAAAGGTATTTCCAAGTTCATCACCAATTTCTTCTAAACCGTTAGCAGCAACATTTACCATAGAACCTGCTGTTCTTCCTGCAACACCAACTACTCTGCCGGCACCGGTGAATGGGAAGCCTAACAATCTTGCAACAAAGTTAGGATTTTTCACATCATCAGCACTTGCTGAAGCAATTGAAGATGGTAATGCTTTTTCGCAATTGTCTTCAAGGTTTTTAATTTTGTTAAATTTAACTTTGATGAATCCGCATTTATTAACGCCTGGTCTTTGTACTTCAATAACTTCACCCCTAACAATTGAACCGCAAGGGAAAGTAACGCCGTCAACTACAACATCTTGAGTTGTTTTAGCTGTAAATGCTTCACCAATATTTGATGTTTTAGCGCTCAATCTGTCTAAAAGTTTGATTTTTAAAGTAGTAACACCGGCTTTTCTGCAGCATTGTGATTGTGAACCTGCATTTGCAAGATTTTTAGCAAATGAGCTGTTGCTTCTAAGAGCGCCTACAAGATAAGCTACTTGTTCTTTTGATAGGTATTCTGAATTAATAACTTTATTTGTATCAGGAACACTGTTTAAAAGACCTGAAGCAATAACTTCATTTGTAGCATTATAAGCCCATGATGGGATATGCTGCATAGCTTTTCCTTTGTAATAAGGAACGCCGTCATTGTATTTTACATTAATTTGTTTTGCAATTGTTGCAAATACTTCAGCTTTTGTAATAGGTTGGTCCGGTTTAAATACACCTGAAGGATAACCTATCATATAACCTGCATCTGTTGCGGTATCAATTCTGTCTTTTGCCCAATAGCCTTCTGTAACATCAGAGTAATCAACATTACTTGATTTAGCATTTAAACCTTCAGTTAAAGCAAAAGCAAGTTCAGACCTTAAAATTGGTTTTCTTGGGTTAAACATATCTTTTGAATAGCCGGCTTTTTCTTGGCTTTCTTTCATTGCTTTAAGTAAATCTCTTGACCATGAGCTGATAAAAACATCACCTTTGTTTTTAACACCGAGTCTGTTTTTAGATTTTAAGATTTGTCCGCCTGTTTGATATGTGCTTTCTGCATCAATTAAAGTTTGGCTTTGTGTACCAAAAAGCGTAGGGTGAGCATAAGCTTCAACTTTTGGTTCTTCAGCCAATGCTACTGTAGCAATTGCAGCAAAAGCAATTGTTGTAGCAAATAATTTCTTAGCAATTTTCATTACTTCTCCTATCCTTCTTTTACTAAGTAAAATACTTCATATAAGTATATTTATTATCACAAAAACCAAGCCCTGTAGTCAACCCATGTTTTTAAACTTTTACATTCTCTAAAACACAATAACTGCAGCAATTTTACAGGTTAAAACATATTTTTCAAATAGATTAAATTAAAAAAGCACATGTAAGCTTTTTATTTCAATACACTAACAATTTTATAAAGAATGTATAAAATACACTTGCAAATTTTGGTTTTTGTTATATTATGTTATTGTGAATAAAATCACGAATAAACAAACAGCTGAAATATTGCTCTTAAACCAGTGATTTAAAAACAATCGTTTGATACTTATATATTTTAAGGAGAATCACAGTATGACAGAAGAAAAAAATTGCACTTGCACATGCGATTGCAATGAAGAAGAAACAAGAAAACCTGTAGAAACTGCTGAAGATTTAGAAGAATTAATCTCAAGAGTAAAAGCTGCGCAAAAGAAATTTGCAGGTTACTCTCAAGAACAAGTTGACAAAATCTTTAGAGCAGCAGCACTTGCAGCCAATAAAGCAAGAATCCCTCTTGCAAAAATGGCCGTTGAAGAATCAGGCATGGGCGTTGTGGAAGATAAAATTATTAAAAACCACTTCGCATCTGAATATATTTATAACAAATTCAGAGATGCTAAAACTTGCGGAATTTTAGAAGAAGACAAAGTAAACGGTATCAAAAAAGTAGGTGAACCTTTGGGCGTTATCGCAGGTATCGTTCCAACCACAAACCCAACTTCAACCGCTATCTTTAAATCTTTAATCTGCTTAAAGACAAGAAACGCAATTATTTTCTCTCCGCACCCAAGAGCTAAAAAAGCAACAATTGCGGCTGCAAAAATCGTTTTAGACGCTGCAATCAAAGCAGGTGCACCGGAAGACATTATAGGCTGGATTGACATTCCATCAATTGAATTATCAAATATGTTAATGAAACACCCTGGAATTAATGCAATCTTAGCTACAGGCGGTCCTGGCATGGTTAAAGCTGCTTATTCATCCGGTAAACCGGCATTGGGCGTAGGCTCAGGAAACACTCCTGCAGTTATTGATGAAACAGCAGATATCCAAATGGCAGTATCTTCAATTCTTATGTCAAAAACATTTGATAACGGTATGATTTGTGCATCTGAACAATCAATCGTTGCCGTTAAAGATGTTTATGAAGATGTTAAAGCTGAACTTGTTAAAAGAGGCGCATACATCTTAAATGCAAGCGAAGCTGAAAAAGTATCAAAAATTATTTTAACTGAAGCTGGCAGTGTTAACCCGAAAATCGTTGGTCAGCCTGCTTATAAAATTGCAGAACTTGCAGGCATTTCAGTTCCTGAATGCGCTAAAGTTCTTGTTGGAGAAGAAACAGAAGTTGCAATGGAAAATCCATTCTCTCATGAAAAACTGTCTCCAATCCTTGCTTTATACAAAGCAGAAGATTTTGAAGAAGCAACTGATATGGCATACCACCTTGTAATCCTGGGCGGTGCAGGTCATACTTCTGTTCTTTATACAGATGCAAGAACTCAAGAAAGAATTAATTACTTTGCTAAAAAACTTCCTACAGGAAGACTTTTAATCAACTCTCCATCATCTCAAGGCGGTATCGGAGACCTTTACAACTTTAGATTAGAACCGTCTTTAACCCTTGGCTGCGGCAGCTGGGGCGGAAACTCAGTAAGTGAAAACGTTGGAATTAAACACTTATTAAACTACAAAACAGTAGCTGAAAGGAGAGAAAATATGTTGTGGTTCAAGGTTCCACCGAAAATTTATTTCAAAAGAGGCGCAACTGACCTTGCTCTTCGTGAATTAAAAGGCAGACAACGTGCATTTATCGTTACAGACAGATTCCTATTTGATTCAGGTGCTGTTTATCAAATTACAAAAGTTTTAGAAGATATCGGCGTAGATTTCCAAATCTTCTTTGATGTTAAACCAGACCCGACTTTATCTACAATCAATGAAGCTATGCAAATGGTAAATGTTTACAAACCGGATGTAATTATCGCTCTTGGCGGTGGTTCACCAATTGATGCTGCTAAAGTTATCTGGTTAATGTATGAACAACCTGATACAGTATTTGATGATGTTGCAATGAGATTTATGGATATTAGAAAGAGAATCTGCGACGTTCCTGAACTTGGCAGAAAAGCTCTTATGGTTGCAATCCCGACGACATCAGGTACAGGTTCTGAAGTTACATCATTTGCGGTTATCACAGATGATAAAACTCACATCAAATATCCTCTTGCAGATTACGCTCTAACTCCTAATATGGCAATTATTGACCCTAACTTTGTTGATACTATGCCAAAAGGATTATGCGCAGCAAGCGGTATTGATGCTCTAACACACGCGATTGAGGCTTATGTTTCTTGTATGGCAACAAACTTCACAAATTCACCTGCCTTAGAAGCAACAAAATTAATCTTTAGATACTTGCCTCGTTCATACAATGGCGGAAAAGATGACCCAATTGCAAGAGAAAAAATCCACTATGCTTCTTGCTTGGCTGGTATGGCTTTTGCAAACGCATTCTTAGGATTATGCCACTCTATGGCTCACAAATTAGGTGCAGCATTCAACATCCCTCACGGTGTTGCAAACGCTTTACTTATAAATCAAATCATCAGATACAACGCTAACGATTGCCCGAAAAAACAAGCTACTTTCCCTCAATATAAATACCCTCAAGCTAAGCTTAAATACGGTCAAATCGCAGATAACTTAGGTCTTGGCGGTAAGAATGATGATGAAAAGGTTAATTTATTACTTGAAGCAATTACAAACTTGAAAAAAGATATTAACCTTCCGTTATCAATTAAAGATGCAGGCGTTACTGAAGAAAACTTCTACGCTAAACTTGATGAATTGGTTGAACTTGCATTTGACGACCAATGTACAGGTGCAAACCCAGTTTATCCTTTGATGGAAGAAATCAGAGAAATCTACATCAAAGCATTTAACGGCGTATACTAATTCAAAAGATAAATAACAAAAGCCCCGAAATTAAACCTTCGGGGCTTTTAATTTAGGTTTTTTATAGTATTTAAAACATAACATGTAAAGTATAAAATAATATTTAGGACAAGCCCTATGTAAACCCGCCTTCCAAACAACAAATTGCAGAATTATTTCAATCGTAGGCGCAGGAACGAGCACGTACGAGTGAAATATGCGCAGATTGCGTAGCAAAATTGAGAACCTTTGGTTCCAATTTTCAAGCAAGCCAGTCTGAAAGTTGGAAAGGAGACAGCAGAAAATAAATTTTCACATAAGTGAAAAAGCGCTAGTAATCATTTTACTAATAACACTAACACTTAAAACAATTCATTAAGGGCTTTTAATGAACAGGTTGCGACCCTGTCCGCCCTATACATATTACATACCATATTTTCCATTTATCAATTCCAAAAAGGAAAAAATTATGACAGGAAAATTTCCGGACACCGTAATAAATAGATTAACATTATACCACTGCATTTTAATTGACTATATAAAAAACAACCTTGAAAATATAACAAGTTCTGCTATTGCAAGCTTGCTTAGGATTGATGATTCACAGGTTAGAAAAGATATTTCACTTTTAAAAAATACAGGCAAAAGCCGTGTTGGATATAATGTTTTAGAATTAAAACAATCAATTGAAAAAACCCTTGGTTTTGAAAGACCCAAAAATGCTTTCATTGTGGGTGCAGGAAACCTGGGAATGGCGCTTGCAAATTATAACAACTTTCAGGATTACGGACTTAATGTTGTTGCACTTTTTGATAATGATAAAAATAAAATCGGGAACAAGATTAAAGAAAAACAAATTTACGATATTGAGAAACTGCCCGAACTTGCAAAAAAATTAAATATTGAAATGGCAATTTTAACTGTACCTATGGCAGCAGCGCAAGATATCGCCAACTTTCTTGTTAAATCAAATATTAAATATATATGGAACTTTTCCCCAACAGTCCTTGCAATTCCAAAAGAAGTTGAGGTTTGGAATGAAAACTTAATGGGAAATTTCCTACAATTTTCTTATAAAATCGGCAAATAGCTAGTCTATGAAATCTTCACAGCCAAAATATTCTTGAAATTCAGGGTATTTAAGCATGTAAGAAAGATGCTCTTCAAAACACTCTTTTACATATCTTTCTCTAAGTCCATATTTTCTGACATTAGCATCCCCGGCATTATATGCAGATAAAACATATTTCATAGCTTCCGTGTTTTCTTCATAATCACCGTTATTGATATCAAAACCCCATACCTTGCAATGGTCTTGAAGTGAAATTGCAGCAATTTCAATATTATCGCGCGGATTTTCTTTTCTTCTTATTATTCCGTCAGGGTTTAATCTGCCATTTACATCATCTTCGCATTTTGGGGTTATCTGTCCAATGCCGGTATCATTAGAGCTTCCAACAAGTAAAGTGCCATCAGAGTTCCACATACGCCCGCCCGATTCTTGTTCAAAAATACAAATAAGCATCGACAAAGGTGCATTTAGCGCATACGTGTCCCGTGTTTTTCTGATAAATTCTACCGAATCTTCTCCAATTGCATCCGTAATACGCTCCAATGTTTTTTCGATATCATTAAATGCAATCTCAGCCTCAGGGTCATCTGCAAATATTTGTTCAAGCCTTTCATCCAAACTCAATGCAATTGTTTCATCTTCAGTATTCGCTGATGTAGCAGGTCTTAATTCATTAATTGCTACACCTCCATCCTGGCTAAATTCAACTTCATATTCACCGCCATCCAATACGATTGCGTCACCGATACTATCATTATCAGATTCAGCATTTGAACTTGAATTTACCGATTCAATTGTTACAGGCTCTATTGTAGTAATACTGAGCATATCTCCGTCAGAATTAGAAAAATTCTTAGTGGCACCATATGCACTCACCCCGAGTGCTATTGCACCGCCTACCCCAAGTATAGATTTCATAACGGGGTTCATTCTTTTAGGCTTAGACTTTAAACGCCTTGAACGAGAGTGTTCTTTGGATGCCTGCGTGCTGTTCCCGCTTCCAGCTTTTCTTGTTTGCACTGTTTTGGTGCTTCGCCTTCTTGGAGGAGCATATTCATCCTTTGCGGGACTATATTCAAGATTAATTATTCTGCCTGGTTCACCGGATACTTTTTTGTGTACAGCATCTGAACTTCTTACAGCACGTGAGCGCGAAGAAGAACTTGCTTCAAGTTTACGCTGCCTCTGCTGCTTTTCCGCCAGTCTTTTATCTCTTTGTTCAAATATTTTAGCTATATCGTCAAACTGTATAGAATCAACAGGCATTATTCTCTATTCCACATTACTTCACTTCTTAGTTTTATTAAAAAGATTTCTGCAAATTATTTGCCAAAAATCTAAAAAACTTGAAGTTATATTAAGAATCCACCTCAAGTTTTTTAAAAAATTTAAATTTTAAATTCTAAAGACCGGTAAAACTCCGGCACATTATATCAATAAACCTATACAGCTTTTTGAACTTTACCTGCTTTAATGCAAGATGTGCAAACTTTAATTCTCTTAACGCGACCATTTACAACAGCCTTAACGCTTTGAAGATTTGGCAGCTGTCTATAAATATGATGCTTATGAGAGAATGAAAGTTTAGAAGCTTTTTTTGATTCTTTTCCACAGCATTCGCAAACTATTGACATTATATTAATCCTTTCAAATTTATTCTAAATAGCTTAAATTGGTCTAGCATTATCCATTCTACGACATAAAGCTTAATAGTCAAGAGTTAAAGCTTAAAAAAACTTATTGACCCGCCTTATGATACTAAAATTCTATTGCTGGTAAATCCAAACATCATACCCGTCTTTGCCATAGCCGCCAGCAACACCTCTTGCAACATCCATATTGCTGTAAGAACCTATTTGAAGACAATAAACGTTGTCTACTTTTCTTATAAAAGGTGCAATTTTTTTGGCACTTTTAATGTTTATCTGCGCATTTTTGGCTTCATCAAATGTTGAATATTTTCCGATTAAAACTTTGATATTATTTCTTGGAGCAAGCTCAATCGGTGCAAAATTTCCTTGTGATTCAACATTTACTTCACTATTGTTAAGCTGGGGCTTTAAACCGGCTTCAGCAGCTTTTGTTTGAGTGTTTTGAGGCGCTTGGGGCTGTACATCACTCACAGGCTTTTGTTTTTGTGTTTCCTGCTCCGGTTCAATATCATAATCATCTTCCATATTGGATTTTAATTTTTCAAAATGTTCAAGGTTCATAACCTCGTTTTTATCTCTATCCTGAGGCAGCACTCTGCTTTCAGAAGGCGCATTTTCTTCTTCTTGAATTAAAACAAGCCTTTTATCAATGGTTCTCTTATCGCTGTCATATGTTTCATTAAAATAATTGTCATTAATATTTGAATGCTGACCTTCTTTTGCAATTTCTGCTCCATGCCTGCCATATTCAATATCTATACGTTTTGCGTATTTTTTAATAAAAATAACAACACATATAAACATAATGCAGAATGTAATAAAAGATAATTTTAAAATTCTGCGGACTTTTTCAACCCTTTTTTCAACCCTCTGGACACGTGTCGGGTTCATTTTGCTTTTTTTATAGGTAAGATAATCAGATGAAGAATTATTAAGTTTCAACTAAAATACCCCCCTTACCTTTGATTTTGCAAAATTCATATCCTCAACTTCGGATGTAAATTTTTTCATCACTTTAAGTGAAAACTCTTTAATATCAGCTATTCCCATCTCAGTCAATGAAGAAACATTAATAGGAGCACCTGTTTTCACAATATTTAATGCTGTATGAATTAAAGAAGATGTTATTGACTTTGTTGCAATAGAAACAGATAATTTCCGCCCCTCATAAAAAAGGTCATCCCCGCTTCTTTTAACAAAAACGTTATACTCTTCCAAGACCTCTTTAATAATACAGATAAAAAGTCTTTGAAGTGCAACCATATGATAAAGCCCGACTTCAAAATCTTCAATTATAAAATTCAGCATTTTATCCGACGATATAGGTTCACTGTTAATCACATCCTCAATATCTACCATCTCGGATAAATCGACTTTTACTGCACCGATAAAGCTTGCTACAGCACTTCCTTGAACATTGAAATTTTTATAAATCCAATGCGGAGAAAGCTCGCGCCCTGTGTATGTTATTCCCTTATCGATAAATATGCTTTTCATTCTTACTAATTCTTTATACCTTATATAATCATTTAAAAGAAAAGTTTTATCAAGCCCCCATGGTTACTTTTTAATATTGCAGCCCTCAAGCGTTTACAGCTCTCACATACTCCGCAATGAACTTTTCCGCTGTTTGAAGCATTGTAACAGCTTTTTAAAAGACTTAAATCCACACCCAGCTGCACAGCCAAATTTATTATCTCATATTTTTCCAAATCAATCAAAGGTGCTATTACTCTTACACCGTTTAATGTTGAATATTTAAATGCATTTTCCTGTGCCATACAAAATTCGGCCGAATTATCTGAAAATGTAGCTGCTTCTTCTTTATTTGCCCCTATTATCACAGCATCATATCCAATAGAATCACAAAAACAGGCTGCAATATTTAAAAAAAGCCCGTTTCTGTTTGGCACCCAGACAGCCTTCATGCTGTCTGTTCCAAGCTCATTAAATTCAAGTTTTTCATCCTTTTTATTTAATGCAGAATTGCTTATTTCTTCAAGAAAAGGAATTTTTATAACCCTGTGCTCAATACCATAAACTTTACATATTTCAGCCGCTGCTTTAATTTCATCCTCGACTGCTCTTTGTCCGTAATCAAAAGTTAGAGCAAGCTTAACATCGCATTTAACACTGCCGGATTCTCCCTTTAGCGCTGCAGCAAGACTTACAATGGAATCAAGCCCCCCGGATAACAAAATAACAGCTTTAAGATTGCTCATCCACTTCCTCCAAAGCCTCTGATTCCAGTATATTTTGAGCCTCGTCCTTGCAATAATACGGCATATTATCATCTTCCAAGATTTCTTTTAAAACCTCTTCGCCTGATAAATTATAAAGCGCCGTGACAGAGTTCCTTGCAACCTCTTCATCCCCGTCATGGAGCATATTTTTAATTAATTCTGCTGCCCCAAAGCTGCCGTCTTCCAATTCTAAATTCATCAAAGATTCTACAGCATTTAGCCGAACCTGCGGAGAATCATCCAGAAGCGCTTCTTTTAAAGCCAAAAACACCCTTTTATTATGGGGTATGCTGAATTTTCCAATAGCTTCAATTACTCTTTCCTTTAAAAAAGTAAACTTATTTAAGAAATTCTTCTTTGTCTCTAATATACTTAAAAATGGGTCCAATGCCCTCATATCACCTATCATGCCAAGCGCCATTGCGGCAGATTCTCTTACATAAACAGATTTCTCTTCTTCATCAGACACAATATTTATCAAAGATTCTACAGCATTTTTATCCCCGATTTTCCCCAAAGCTTCAGCTGCTGCAAGGCGTGTTTTGTAGTGTTCATTTTTATTGTTTAAACAGTATAAAACAGGGGTTATTGATTTTATATCTTTATAGTTTGAAATAGCTTTTAGGCATATAACCCGAAGATTAACATACGCCCCAAAATCCTCTTCATTTACCGAGTTTTTATCAAATTCAAGCAAAAAATCCAATAAATCATCAAGGTTTTGCTTATGACGAAGTGCATCAATTTCTCTTATTAGGGCATCTAAAAAATCAACATTTCTAATCTTTTTAAACAATTTAGAATAAATATCGGCTAAATCATTCTTTAGATATTTGCTTTTTAATTCGCTAAAAAAGGAGGGAAAGTCATCCCCAAAAGCTTTGAGAGACTCTTCAACCAAATTAAAATCTTCAGTTGAAACTTTTGTAAGATGTGTCTTTTTCTCCATTTAAAAGCCCGAAAAATTATTGTTCCCTAGTTATAAATTACTATAAAAATTGTAAATTTTACATTATTTGTAAACTTTTTTGACAAAATCATTTAAATATGTACAAAAAACATTAACTTAGTGTTAAAACATATTGGAGGCAATAGAGCAGCGTAAATTAGCAAACCGTATAAAGTATTGCTAAATACTTGCTAAACAGGAAGCATGACTGATTTAACTTATCAACAAGTTACAGAAGAGATAAAAAACCGGTTAGATATAGTGGATGTAATATCAAAATTTGTCGTGCTTAAAAAATCCGGTCATAATTATATGGGTTTATGCCCTTTTCATAATGAAAAAACCCCATCTTTTACAGTAACCCCTTCACGCCAGATTTTTAAATGCTTTGGCTGCGGCGAAGGCGGAGATGTTTTAGCCTTTTTAATGAAAATAAACAATCAAAACTTTATGGAGGTTGTTCAAGAACAAGCGGAAATCTTAGGAATAGAACTTCCAAAAGCCTCATCAGGCAAGGATTCTAAAGAATATAAAAAAGAAAAAGAACGCCTTTTAGAGGCTGTCAAATATTCTATGGAATTTTACCATAACAATCTTTTAAAAAACGAAAAAGCGCTTGAATACCTTGAAAAAAGAGGTGTCAATGAAATTGCGATAGGAAGCTTTTTTTTAGGTCTTGCCCCAAATTCAAATTTTGAATTAAAAAATTATTTAAGAGATTTTGGCTACACCAATGATGAAATGTACAAAGCAGGCTTATTATTTGAAAAAAACGGCGATTTTCTGGATAGATTTAAAAACCGTCTTATCATCCCCATAATGGATGTCAACAATAACCCCATAGCCTTTGGCGCAAGGGCAATACTGGACGGTCAGAATCCAAAATATTTAAACTCGCCGGATTCTTCAATATATAATAAAAGTTCTGTTCTATTTGGGCTAAACAGAGCAAAAGACGCCATAAAAGATGAAGATGGCGTAATCATTATGGAAGGATATTTTGATGTAATTTCAGCCCAAGTAAACGGTGTAAAAAATGCGGTAGCTTCATGCGGAACAGCGCTAACCCCGCAGCACATCAAGCTTTTATCCCGCTATACAATGAACAGAAGAATATTTTTAGCATTCGACCAGGATAATGCAGGAAGAAAAGCGACAAAACTTGGCGCTCAGGTTATCAAAGAGATTTTTTCAGGTCTCGGAAACATAAAACAATATGATTCAAGTTACACGGATTCTAACGACAGTGTGTGTGAAATCCGCGTAGTATCACAAATTGGCGGCAAAGACCCTGATGAATATATAAGAGAATTTGGCGCAGAAAACTACAAAGAAGAAATAGCCAAAGCACCGCTATTGATTGATTTTGAGCTTGGCATGCTTTTCAAAAATTCCCCAAAAGACCTGACAGCACAAGAAAAGAGCGAGCTTGTACAACAAATAGTGTATATTTTACAAGAAATCAAAAATCCCATTATTTTAGCCGATTACATTAAAAATATCTCGTTTAAACTTAATATAGATGAATCTGTTATAAAAAGGCAGGTAGAAGCCCGCCAGATACAATCAGAAGATTTGTATCAAAATGTAACAATTGAGCCATCAAAAATTTTGTTTAAAAAGATAGCAAAAAATAACCTCCAGATGCGCTATGAGCGAATGGAGACCAATTTAATAAAACTTGCGCTTCAAGCCAATACTCCTGAAAAAAAATCATATTTCTCTCAAGCGGTAAATGGCTACAAACCCAAAAGCGAAGCGAATTTCAAGATATTGAAAGACATTGACAAAACCATATCAGAGTCCGATAATGTTGAATCAATAGCAAAAAATCTTTTTTCTAAGTTTTACAATGACAACGACATACAAAAATACCTAAGCGAACTAATCTTTTCCTCAGCCGAATTTGAAAAACTTAGCTACAACGACTATATAAGCTCAGTTCAGGAAACTTTTGCAAGACTGAATAATCTGGACATTATGCACAAAAAAGAAGAACTGCGGCAAAAAAACAGACAAAAGGATATATCCGAAGAAGATAAAATAATAATTTCAAAAGAAATATTTGAACAAATAAAACAGCAGTAAATTAACAAAATGGAGAATCTAAATGACAAGAAAAAGAAGTTCAGACCAATCTGTAATTAGCGTGGTTGATAAAGACTCCGAAGATATGGGCGATGATAACTTTTTTGAAAGCTCAGCCCTTGAAACCGACAATATTTCAAACATTATAAGGTCACAAGCAGGAATTGACGTTGCAACTTTATCAGGCTCAACCTTCTTTGATAAGGATGATGATGAAGAAGAAGGTGAAATTGCTGTACCAAAGGGTGTTTCTATAGATGACCCTGTTAGAATGTATTTAAGAGAAATTGGCAGAATCAAACTTTTAACAGCCGATGAAGAAATTGATTTAGCAAGAAAAATTGTTGCAGGCGGAAACAGTGGCGCTGTAGCAAAGAGAAAGCTGGTTCAAGCCAATCTTCGTCTTGTTGTTTCAATTGCAAAAAAATACGTTGGACGCGGCATGCTCTTTTTAGACCTTATCCAAGAAGGAAACTTGGGCTTAATCCGTGCTGCTGAAAAATTTGACCATGAAAGAGGCTATAAATTTTCAACATATGCAACCTGGTGGATTCGCCAAGCTATTACAAGAGCTATTGCAGACCAGGCAAGAACCATCAGAATCCCTGTTCATATGGTTGAAACAATTAACAAACTTAAAAAAGTTACAAGAAAATTAGCTCAAGAACTTGCAAGAAAACCATCTGAAGAAGAATTATCAGTTGAAATGGGAATTTCAATTAATAAATTAAGAGAGATAATTAAAGTTGCCCAAGAGCCCCTTTCTCTTGAAACCCCGATAGGCAAAGAGGAAGATTCACGCTTAGGCGATTTTATCGAAGATAAAGACGCAGATGCTCCGGTAAAAACCGTAGCTCATGAATTATTAAGAGAAGATTTAGCAGAGGTCCTAGGAAGTCTTTCTCCAAGAGAGCGCGATGTTCTAAGACTAAGATTCGGTATGGATGACGGCAGACAAAGAACTTTGGAAGAAGTTGGACAATTGTTTGGCGTAACACGTGAGAGAATCCGTCAAATTGAAGCAAAAGCTTTAAGAAAATTAAGACATCCAAACCGTTCAAAAAGGCTAAAAGAGTATATTGAAGTATAAAACTTCATCTAAAATTACTAAAACCCGGGAATCTGCAATATTCCCGGGTTTTTTATAACTTGATATATTATTTTTGCAAAAATCCTGAAAAAATATGCAAATTAAAAATCTTAACATTGCTTTACAACCATCTCCGCACAAGAGCAATTATTGAAAATATATTGTTTTTATATATAAAAGAGAGAAATTATAAGAGGATTTTTATACTATGAGCTATATCCCGGGTATAGGCAGCAATGGATTTACCACCCCTGCAGATTATAAAGCTGCACAAACAAATTCAAAAACACAAACCAGCGGTACAGAAGATTTAAATCTTTATCAATCATTCCAAGGCTGGCAAATAGCTACAGACAATAGCATATTTACGGTTGCGACCCAACAGCTGCAGGAAAAATACAATAACGGTCAATATAAAAGCGATGAAGACCCGCAAATAGAAATTGATTTCAATGATTTTTACAATGAAGCCCTGGAATTTGCAGAAGATTTTTCTTTTGCAAAAGAAGGAAAAACTTATAATGAACAGATAAAAACACTTGCGCAGGAACATATTCAATCATATGACACAATAAATACAGATGGCAAAGTGGATTATAAAGAATTTACCGAAAAAGAACTTGCAAATTTCAATGCCAAATACGCCGAAAGCTTAGGCGGAGAGCTATCCTTTGAGGATGAAGGCGTAGAGGAATTATTTAAAGCAAGCTTCGAATTTTTTGACATAAATGGCGACAATGCAATCAGTGAAAGCGAAACAGCTGCATACTATAATACTTTGGATATTTTAGATGGCACTATGTATGGCAAAATTAAATTCAGCACATATAACGCCGTTAGTAATTGCCTTATGCCGGATGTTGAAGAAGGAACAATTGAGCGGGACAACAAACTTAAAATAGAAGAAACAATGACTAAAATTTATAACACAAATTTTGCTCAAGGCGATACCGAAAAGAGCAGCGGTGATGCACCTGACCCGCAAAATGACAAAAAGACAGAACCTCAAAAACCAATAGAACCCGGGGTACAAACAAATATAGGCAAATCAGCTGCCGCTATTGAAAAAAATCTAATTACAGAAAATCCCATTGAAACAAATACAGCCCAAGGGTGCGAAATACTATAATTTTAAAAAGCAATAAAATTTAAAAAGATGGTAAAAAAGCAAATTTGCCATCTTTTTTTATGCTCAAATTTAGTGTATAATTTACAAATGGAAAATGTAAAATATGGAAAATTATTCGTAATAACTGGTCCCTCAGGAGTAGGAAAAGGCACAATATTAGAAAAATTTTTCCACAATAATAAAAATATAATTTATTCAATCTCTGAAACCACAAGAAAACCGCGCCCAGGGGAGGTTCATGGGGTTAATTATTTTTTTGTTTCAAAAGAAGATTTTGAAACTTCTATTAAAAATGATGAATTTTTAGAATGGGCAAAATATTCGGATAATTATTACGGTACAAAGAAAAATTTTGTATTAAAAGCCTTGCTACAAGGGGCTGACGTGCTTCTTGAAATTGAAACTCAGGGTGCAAAAAAGATTATGGAAAAATTCCCGGATTGTATAACAATTTTTGTTACACCCCCAAATCTTGATGAACTTGAAAAACGCCTCAGAGGAAGGCAAACGGAAGATGAAGAAGCAATCCAAAAAAGGCTCAATCAGGTAAAAGAAGAATTGAAGCTTGCACCTCATTATAAATACACTATTGAAAACGATATGGTAGAAAATGCTTTAAATAAACTGCAAAAAATATATGAAGATGAAAAAAATATAAAAAACTCTGGAGAAATGAAAAATGCAAAATAATTCTTCAGATAAAGATTCATCTTTAGATAAAAATAACAATTCAGATTTAAATCAAATTTTGAAAAAAAATCCACTTAAGGATAAAAATATTTTATTGGGACTCACAGGCTCTATTGCTTGTTATAAAACATGTGAATTATTAAGAATGTTAACTAAGGCGGGCGCCAATGTAAAAACCATTCTAAGCCCCTGTGCACCTGAATTTATAGGGATTAAAACGCTTGAAACCCTCTCAAATAGCCCGGTTTATACAAATACATTTGCCCCAAAGCAAACAACCGAGCACATTTCACTTGCAGACTGGGCGGATTTATTTGTAATAGCGCCAATTACGGCAAATACCATTTCAAAATTCGCCACAGGAATCGCGGATAATCTTATCACATCTATATTTAACGCTTATCTTGGGTCTAAAAAGCCCGTTATCATTGCGCCTGCAATGAATACCGGAATGTTGAAAAATCCTTTTGTCCAAAAAAACATAAAGGCCCTTCAAAATGAAGGAGTGAAAACGGTTCAAACCGAAACAGGACTGCTTGCCTGCGGATATGAAGGAGATGGCAAGATGGCAAGCGTTGATAAAATCTTTGATTCAATTCTTGAAACCCTTTGTCCTGCAGGAGTTTTAAACAATTCAACATCAAAAAAGAAGATATTAGTAACAACCGGCGGCACAAAAGAGCAGATTGACCCCGTGCGCTTCATTTCTAACGAATCCAGCGGGCGGATGGGCTTGTGCCTGGCGGATTGTGCCCACTCTATGGGGTATAGCGTCGAGTTAATAAGCACTGTCGATTTTAAAAAACCTTTACCTTATAAAATAACAATTGTAAATTCTACACTTAATATGTTTGATGTGGTAAAAGAAAAATTTAAAACAGCAGATTATCTTATTATGGCTGCCGCCGTGAGTGATTATAGGGTGAAAAACCCCGCCGTTCAAAAGATTTCAAAAGAAAATTGTGAAAATTTAACTCTTGAATTAGTTCAAAACCCTGATATATTAAAGGAAATAGGCAAAATTAAAAAAGAAGGACAAAAAACAATAGGTTTTTCTCTATCCACACAAAATTTGCTTGAAACCGCAAAAGCTAAGCTGGATAAGAAAAATGCCGATTTTATAATTGCAAATGAAGCAAAAACCGCCTTAAATACTTATGAAAACGAGGTTTGGATAATAGATAAGGCGGGAAATACCTGTCATATAGAGAAAAATAGTAAAGAAAACGTGGCAAAAGCCATACTGGAGCGAGTTTTATGATTAAAACCGATGAGATTATTTCAAAAATCGAAAAGTACGCCTCTCTTGATTTAATGGAACCTTGGGATAATTCTGGATGGCAGATAAACCTGCACCACGGCTATACAAACAGGGTTTTGATAGCGTTATCATTAACCAAAGAAACGCTCTCTGAGGCTATTACAAACGATTGCGACCTTATAATCACGCATCATCCCTTAATTTTCGACAAATTAAGCAAAATTGACAGCAGCATAATTGTAGAAGCCATAAAGCACAATATATGCGTATATAGCGCTCATACAAACCTTGATAAAACCTATGGTTCAACCACAGACGCACTTGCAGGGGTTTTAGGATTTAAAAACCTGGTGACAGTAGATGAATACATAAAAATTGCCCATCTAAAGGACGAAATTGACCTTATGGAGCTGCTTACAGGTGTTAAGCAGGCAGTTGGGTCTGAAAGAATAAAATTAATAAATCCTTCAAACGTAGAATCTGTAAGAAATGTAGCTCTTTGCGCAGGAGCCGGTGGAAGCTCAATTAAAAAATTAAGGGAATATGATGTTGACCTTTATATAACAGGAGACGTCAAATTCCACGCAGCTCTTGAGGTTCAGGGATTTGCAGTAGCAGATATCGGACATTTTGAATCAGAATTGCCCGTGCTTCCTCTAATTCAAGGATTAATCGCAAAAGCAGGCGTGGAGACGATTATTGCCAAAGAACATATACCTTGGGAATATATTTAAATACACTGACATTATATATGTAAATGTAATAGTAAAAACACCAAAAAAGGAATACTGGAAGAAAAATGGCAATAAGATTTTTAACATCCGGCGAATCACATGGAAAATGCTTAAACGCAATCATAGAAGGAATTGGAAGCGGATACTTCCTTGATTTGGATTTTATAAATAATGAACTAAAAAACCGCCAAAAAGGCAAGGGTAGAGGCGGAAGGATGAAAATTGAAACTGACACCATTGAAATAAAATCTGGTGTAAGGTTCCAAAAAACAACAGGTTCGCCAATTTGCATTGAAATTAAAAATAAAGATTTTGAAAACTGGAAAATCCCAATGAGTACTGATGCCATTGATTTTTCGGCATTAAGTAATGAAGAAAAAGTACAAATTGAAAATCTTATAAACGAGAAAGAAATAACAAGAATACGCCCTGGTCATGCGGATTTTGCGGGTGCTATAAAATATCGACACAAAGATATAAGAAATATACTGGAGCGTTCAAGTGCGCGTGAAACTGCTGCAAGAGTAGCTGTTGGGGCAATTTGCCAGGATATTTTAAGAAATTTTAATATATTTGGTGAAGCCAAAACCCTTTCTGTGGGCGGAAAAACAACTGAAAAAGAGATTGATGAAATCATAGAATGGGCAAAAAAAGAGGGTGAAAGCCTTGGGGGAGAAGTAGAAATCAGATTTAAAAACCTTCCTGTAGGCTTAGGAAGTTTTACCCACTGGGATAGAAGGCTGGATGGGTGCTTAGCGGGTGCTATGATGAGCATTCCTGCCGTAAAAGCCGTTGAAATCGGCTTAGGAAAAGGGGTTTCAGATTTACCGGGCTCCAAAGTGCATGATGAAATTTTCTTAAACGACTCAAAAGCAATGAACCACAGCGCTTTTAATGGTACCAACAATGTTCAAACCCGCATGGTTACAAGAAAAACCAATAACGCAGGCGGCATAGAAGGCGGAATGACAAACGGCGAAGATGTTATAATACGTCTTTCAATGAAACCTATTCCAACCATGAGAAAACCTTTAAATTCCATAAACATAAAAACTAAAACCGAAGAAACCGCGCACTTTGAGCGGGCTGACACTTCAGCTGTCGAAGCGCTTGGAACAGTTGCACTCAACATGGCATCTATAATATTGTTAGATGCGTTTTTTGAAAAATTCGGACCTGACAATTTTGATGAAACAATGGAAAATTTTAAAAATTATGAAAAATATGCAGCAAAATTCTAAAAACAGGACGATAATTTTAACAGGTATGATGGGTGCCGGAAAATCAACTGTAGGGAGCGTTTTATCCAGAAAATTGAAGCTTGGTTTTATAGATTTAGACACTCTTATTGAAAATACTCAAAAATTAAGCATCTCTGAAATATTTAAAACCTTTGGAGAAGAAAGTTTCAGAAAAATGGAATGCGACACCGTTTGCTCAATTGAACCGGGCAGAAAGCTTGTAATATCAACAGGCGGAGGTGTTGTAGAATCAAAAGAGACAATTGAAAATTTAAGAAAAACAGGACGCATTTACTATCTTGAAGCGCCTGCGGATGTACTCTATGAAAGAATTAAAGACGACACAAAACGTCCTCTTTTAATGACCAAAGACCCTAAAAAAACACTTAAAGAAATTTTAGATAAAAGGCGCATAAAATATGAATGTGCGGATTTTAAGATAAATACTGCAAATAAAACTGCAAAAGAAATAGTGGATGAAATAGTTGAGATTTATGAAAAAATTAACAGTTGAATTAAATGAAAAAAGCTACCCAATTATCATTAAACACGGGCTTTTAGACGATATCAAAAGTGCAATTGAGGAAAATTATAAAGGCAAAGGCAGATTTTTCGTAATTACAAATAAAACCATATACAAGCTCTATGAAAAGGTTTTGGCTAATTTTGAACACATAATTCAAATTGAAGACGGCGAAGAATGCAAAAATTTCATAACATTTGAATACATCATAGATAAGCTGCTTGAAGCTAAAATTGAGCGCGGAGACTGTATTATAGCCTTTGGCGGCGGCGTTGTGGGCGATATAGCAGGTTTTGCCGCTGCAAGTGTTTTAAGAGGAATTGATTATATTCAAATCCCGACAACCCTTCTCTCTCAAGTGGATTCATCTGTTGGCGGAAAAACGGGATTCAATCACAAAATGGGTAAAAACCTGATTGGCGCCTTTAAGCAGCCAAAGCTTGTTTTAATTGACCCGAAAACTCTTAATACACTTGATATTCGACAAATCAAAACAGGGTTGGGCGAAGTATTAAAATATGCTTTTATTGAAAAAACCGCAACAGATAAGGATTTTAAATTTTTTAACTTTTTAAAAAACCTGAAAAACAGCTCCAGCGAGGCTCTTTATGGGAATTTAAAAAGTCATTGGGAAGAGATAATCTATATTTCAGTTTCAATGAAGGCATCGGTTGTATCAAAAGATGAGCAGGAGAAGGGCTTAAGAGCTATTTTAAATTTCGGACACACTTTTGGGCATGCTGTTGAAAAAATAACAAATTATAAAAAATTTACCCACGGAGAAGCAGTTGCAGCAGGCATGATAATGGCATTTAATGTATCATTAAAGCGCGGACATATTGATGAAAAATATTATGCAGAGGCTGTAAATTTAATTAAAAATTATAATTTGATTTCAGATGATATGAAGAATTTTAATAAAGATGATATTTTTAACGCCATGAAATCAGATAAAAAGGTTGACCACACAAAAATTAAGCTGGTACTGCCTGTTAAGCCGTTTGAAGTTCAGCTTTTTGACGATACAAAAGAGCCTTTGATAAAAGACTCATTGCTTTAGCCTCATTTCCAAGCCTGCCCATAATGTCGGATGCAGCTTCATAATTAGCTGAAAGCATACTGTAGTCTTGAATCTCAAATAGCACCTTAGCTGCTTCTTTGTAAGAATGCAGCGCCTTAATGTCTTCACCCACATATTCAAAATTTTCAGCAGCTTCCATAAGTGTTTTGGCTAAAATTTTTGTATTTCCGGTTTCATAAGCAGAATCAACGGATAAGCTGTTAAAAATTTCAGTATTTTCTTTATCGTACCTATCTGCAAAAAGTCCTGCAAGGTATCTCAGTGCTTTTGTTTTACCAGCCGGATTTTTAGCCTCTTCCGAGGTTTCAACCGCAAGAGAATACTGTTCTACGGCAGGGTCAAACATAACGTAATCATCGTAAATCCGCCCCATTTTAAGATGTGCGTGCGTTTTTAAATTATTATCAGAGCATTTTGTAGCTCTATTATAGTCTTGAAGCGCATATTCAGCATAATCATAATCATCAAAAACTTTACCGCGCTCAAAATGAATTGCAGCTTTAAGGTTATCATCTCCTGAATTTTGTACAAGTCTAAGCGCCTCATCATAGAGTTTCAAAGCGTTATAAGGGTCGCCGTTTTCTTTTATAATTCTTTTTGCACGTACAAAATTATTCCGTGCAAGCTGTTCTTTTTCACTCAAAACGGTTCTAAGCGGAGTCTGTACAGCATTTTCACCATGCAGGGACGCTAAAGTTTCACCTTGGAAAGAAATTTGAGCAGTCCCGTTATCTGGAGTGTAGGGGATTCGAACCCCTGAAAATTCTTTTGGTGCTTGAGCCGCATCAATTGCAGCGTTCAGCCTGTAAACACCGTTATCAACAGGTGCACTTTCAACCGTTTCAACAAAAGAAACAGCCCCCCTTGAAGAATAATCATCAAGAGGCGCTGTAGTTGAATAGGTCAAATCTTTGTTAGAGTAAGCTGCTTGTAGTTCAGCCGCATTGTTTTCAGATATATTTTCAGGCTGAATGGCACCTTGCGGCTCATTTGCAGTAAAGTTCACATCTGAAGGTGCTTCATATGCAGTATAAGATGCATAATCTCCGTCTGCTTGTCCAATGGGCTTAATTTCATTAATTGTAATTTTGCCTTGCGGGATATCATATATATTTAAAGGCATATTCTGAAAATCATCTGCAGAGGATATTTTATTTAAAGAATTTTCAGCAGCTAAAGAATTGGTATTAAAAGCAGAAAAAACATTATTATCAACCGCTGCAGTATTTGCAGCTGCAGAAGGTATCTTGTCATTTGCAGATACAGATATCATACCGCCACTTACTGCTGAAGGCGCAACCCCGCCTGCTATATTCACTGTTTTCTCGTTTCCATACACATCATTTTGAATAGAAACACTTGCAGCCGCATTATCTAGAACCCCTTGCGCTTTCTTATTTTCTGGAATTTGCACCCTGAATGCTTCATTTACAAAGCTTGGGTCTGATTTTAAATCAACCTTTTGCAAAAATAAAGCATTAACCCAATCTTCCACAACAGTAGAAGGCTTTTTCAAACTTTCTTCAATGAATCTGTCTGAAATTTTTGAAGCGTTTCTAAGGTTAGATAAAATTATTTCTCTTGAAGGACTGTCCTTCTTTGATTCAGCCACAACCAAATTTAAATAAAGATGAACTTCATCTGCCACCTCTTTTGGGGCATTAATTGCAGCAATTGTGCTTTTAAAATCCTCAACAACCTGAGCTATATTTACCTTATTTTGTGTATAATCAACCTGAACTTTATTACCGTTTGGAAACTGCCTTTGATTGCCCCTGTTTTCATCAAGGTTAACAGGCTTTTGAGCAGAACCGTTTGAGCCCTCATCCTCCTTTGAATTTGTATAAGGATTTTGCTTCGGGTTTCTGTATGTAATATTTATAGGATTAATTAAGTTATAATTATACAACTTGTTTACCTTTTAAATTTTTAAAACCTATTCTCCCATACATTAGTATATGGGAATTTTAACTGTTTTATCTCATCTAAACAGTTGATTTTTCTTTGTCTATTCTAAAGTTTTTCAATTATGCCATTAATTTTCCGGCAGATTTACCCAAAATATTTTTAATATTTATTTTCAAAAAGTCAAAAAAATGTTGTAAAAACAAAAGAGATGTATGATAATAAGAATAAATTAAAAGGAGTTTTGTTTAAATGGCAGATTACGTTTTTAAAATAAAAAAGGGTGAAATAGAGATAGAAATAGCATCTGACGATCCAAAATTTATTGAAGACGAACTTTCAAAATGGCGTGAAGATATATTAAAATTACAAAATCAAAATTAACCTAAAACATCAGGATAAATAATTTATGGCAAAATATAAATTAACCGTTAAATATTCAGGAGTCTGCGAACTTTCAATAGCAGGAGATATCCCAGATATTATCCAAAGTGAATTTGACCAATATGTAAAATCCATTCTTTATAAAAAAGAAGAATGGGAAAATTTTGAAACAAATTTTAAAGAAGCTGCAAAACTTGAATACGGCGACCCGAATCATCAGCTTGATGCAAAAGAAGAAGATATCACCAATGCTGATAATAATGAAACAATAGAAGAAATAAAAGAAGAGCCTATAACTGAAATACAGGAACAAAACGAAACCGCTGATTGTACAGAGACTGAAAGTACGTTATCTGAAGAAAAAGAAAATTCAACCAGTGGCAGCGAAAGTGTAAAAACTGAAGAAGCTGAAACCAAAGCTGCTCCTGTTGTAGAAGAAAAAAAGGGAAAACGTAAAAAAACAAGGATGGAGCTTATTTCGCTTGGAGAATACATTCAAGGTAAAAAAATCAGTACCCCATTGGATGAATTTGTCGCAGGTGCTTGTTATTTAGATGAAATTTTAAACATTAAAGAATTTAGCTTAAAACAGATAAATGCAAAGCTCTACCCTGTTTTTAAACGCCTTGCAAGTTCAATCGTGATAAAAGAAGCGATAGAGCGGGTTTTAATTGAAACAATAAAAGATGGCGACAAATTAAGATATTCTATAAATCAAAATGCCTGGAACTACCATAACTATGACCTTGTAGGACAAAAATAAGGTATGAACTACATTTGGGGCGGACTAATCTTAATTTCAATAATTTTTGGCACAATAAACGGCAGGCTGAATGAAGTTATAAATGCAATGCTTGTTTCCGTACAAAGTGCCGTAAGTATTGTAATAGCGCTAATTGGCATTATGGCATTTTGGCTTGGAATGGCAAAAATCGCTCAGGATTCAGGGCTTATTGAACGATTCTCAAAACTCATAAGCCCCGTTTTAAGACTCATTTTTAACGAACTGCCAAAAAATAGTCCCGCTTTTTCAAATATTGCCTTAAATTTCAGTGCAAACGCTCTTGGATTATCAAACGCCGCAACTCCTTTCGGCATCAAGGCAATGCAGGATTTACAATACGAAGCAGCAAAAACCGGAGAAGATGATGATACCGCTTCAAACTCTATGTGTACCTTCCTTGGAATGAACACAGCAGGTTTTCAACTAATACCTGCAAGCGTTATAGCGATTTTATTGGCTTCCGGTGCGGATAACCCGACACAAATTATTCTGCCCACCCTGATTGTAACAAGTATAGCCTTTATTTCAGCTATAATCATATCAAAATTACTTGCACCGTTTTTTAAATCCAAAGGTCAAGAAAGCTACAACGGTATGGGCTTAAGAATTAAAAATTCAAGCAGAAAAAACAAGTTCAAAAAAGGACTTAAAAAATTAAAAATTTCCGCAGAAAATGATATTTTTAAAGAAATTTCAAAAAAAGAAAATAAGTTTAAAAAACATAAAAAACCGCTAAATGACAGGCGCAAAGGAGATTTATTATGAAAGAAGTTTTAAATTCAATCTCCATTTGTATTTTACCTGCAATTATCCTTATAATCCTATTTTCAGGATTTATAAAAAAAGTGCCTGTTTATGAAAGTTTCACAGAGGGCGCAAAAGAAGGATTTAAAATAAGCATACAAATTATCCCTTATCTGGTCGCTATAATGGCTGCGGTATCTATGCTTCGGGCATCAGGCGCCATTGAGGCTTTGGCTTCAATTTTACACGAGCCTCTTGAAGCCTTAAAAATCCCTGCTGACGCACTTCCTTTAATGCTGACCCGCTCGCTATCAGGCGGAGCAACCCTTGGGATATTTTCCGACATTGTTAATTCAAACGGTGCAAATTCATACGCTGCAAAACTTTCAGCTGTAATTGTCGGAAGTTCTGAAACAACATTTTATGTTTTATCTGTTTATTTTGGCGCTATTGGAATTAAAAAATTCAGGCATGCGGTTTTAGTCGGCGTCCTTGCTGATATTATAGGAATAATTGCTGCAATCATAATCTGCAACTGGCTTTTATTGTAAGTTTTCAAGGATAGTAAACAGATTGTGCTTAAATCTCATTCTTACATTTCTATTTTTTATCTTTGCTGTAATCTGCGGTGCCCATATATATCGCAGGAACAAGATAAAAACTTGCAGCAAACAGCCCTATAATTACAAAATAGGTCGCAGGACCATTGAATGCTTCCATCATAATAAATCTTCTCCATATTTTTTATAAAGTCTTCTTAGAATTGTTTGCGCGCAATATAAATTTTACACAAGCACAAATATATAAAATATACCAGATGCAATAAATACATATTTAAGAATGGTATCCTACATAAAACAAATACCAGCCAAACCACCGATAAGTACAATTAAAGCCTGACTTATAATTTGTCTTTGAACAAGTAAATTGCCAACTCTAAGTTTCAATATTTCAATTTTTCTCAATTCTTCATCTATATCCAAAATTATACAATTATTTTTAAACAATAGCAAACATAATAGTTACTAAAAATACCCAATATAAGGCAAATTTCGGTATATTTCATTATAATCAAGTCCAAAACCTACAATAAATTTATCATCCACATCAATTGCATAAAAATCAGGTGAAATATCGTATTTTCTGGCACATTTTTTATCGCACATCACCGCAAGTTTTACATCACGCGCCTTGCATTTTGTTTCAATAAAATCAAGTAAAAATTTAAGCGTAAGCCCAGTATCCATAATATCTTCCACCACAAGAACATTTTTATTTTCTAATGGCGGTAAAGATAAATTAAGTGCAGAAACTTTCCCTGATGATTTTTCCCCGGCACCATAGCTTGAAAGGCTCACAAATTCCATTCTTACAGGCATCTTAAGATATTTTGAAAGCTCTGCAAAAAACATTACAGCACCCTTTAAAACACAAACAATGGTCAATTCTTCATTCAAAGAATAATTCTTTTCATAATACAAATTTATATCATCTGCCAATTTTTGAATCTTTTTAAATAATTCATCGCTTGAAATTAGTGTTTTAAGTTCCTTTTCCATTTTTTATTCCCCCTGCCTTATAAGTATCTACTTTTTATACAAAAATACACCGTTTTTCCAAGATTTTAAAAACGTATCTTTATTAATTGATAAAGTTGAAGCCTCATTTTCAATTATAAAATTTTGAATCTTTAAAATATTCTTATTATCCCTGTTTTTTAATAACCCCTTAAAATATCTTGAAATTATTTCCCGCTGCAACGCAGGTTTTAGGCTTAAAAATTTATCCCTTATAATCAAAGGGCGATTGTGCGTAAAATCTTTGCAGTTTAAATCAAAAACCTCTTTTTCAACTATTGCAAGATAATCTTCCATAATTTCATTATGTTCTGCTGCAATATTTATCAATGAACCTATTGAATCCAAAGCACAATCATTAATCTTTAAAATCTCAGGTAAAATTTTCTGCCTTATGAAATTTCTTTTATACTTTGTATCATCATTTGAACTATCCACCCTAAATTCTATTTGGTTTTCACAGGCAAAATTTTCAATCTGCTCACGAGAAAAATTTAACAAAGGACGATAAAATGGTTTGCGGACAACAGGAATGGATGATAACCCCAAAACCCCTGTCCCCTTTATAATTCTATACAAGAGTGTTTCAACGTTATCATTTTTATTGTGCGCTAAAAAACAAATATTGCTATCGAATTTTTTAAGAGCCCTTTCAAAAAATTCATATCTGGCTTCCCTAGCTGAAAGCTCAGTCTTTTTAATGTCATCTTCAAGAGTTTCAAAATAAAACTCTAAACCCAAATCTTTTGCAAAAGATTTTACAAACTCCATATCATCAAAAGATTCTCTTCCGCGCCAATTGTGGTTTAGGTGAACAACCTTAATATCCAGCTTAAATTCTTCCTTTAATTCATTTAAAATAAAAAGCAATACAGAGCTGTCCACCCCGCCTGATACTGCAGCAAGAACGGTTTTTTCTTCAATATTATATTTTTTAAGAAACTCTGCTGCAGCTTTTATCATACTCTTTCCACTATTTTACAGGTTTTATCAAACAACTCTTTCGCCCTTATCAAAGCTTCACTATGAGATAAATTTGAGACAATTTTTCTTGCATAGGTGCCATATGCAATAATTGGAAAATCGTCTTCATCATCAAACTGTCTTGATGCCATATCAGGCGTATTTATGTTTGTACCGCCTGAAATTATTAATTTTATCCCAAAAGATTTTGAAAATTTTAAAAGCTCTTCAGCAAACAAAATACAATCAAGTGTAGAATCTTCATCTGCCGCCCCGCCGTTCATAGAAGCACCATCCGCCTGAACATAGAATCCGCCGTCATGGTTTTCGGCATTATAAATGCTTTTCATTTGGCACAAGAGTTCAATGGTTTCATCAATTGGAAATTGTTTTCTGTTTATGCAGATACTTATATCTCCCTTAAAAAATGAAATAATATCCCGAAAATCAGATATAATTTGTTTTTTATCTGGAATAAATGCATGAAATTCAACCATATCCGGCATATTAAAATCATCTTTGCTGTTTAAAACAAGTTGTTTTAATGCATTTATCTCACAGTTTGCATATTCAAAAGAAATAGCATAGCAGCTTGTTGTTTTTTTACAAATCCCGCAGCCAATGCACTTTTTAAATTCAACAGAACTCTTTTTGGTCTTTTTATCAATCTGCATAGCACCTTCAGGGCATATTCCCCTGCAAAGTCCGCACCCGGAGCATACAACATCACTGACTTTTGCCTTTCTTCCGTGGATATCCCCCAGGGCTGCAGCAGAAACACAGAGTGTAAAATCATTGGTATTAAACCCTGCTTTTTTTAAAGCCTTTTTAAAATCAATAAAAATCTCCGGCGCGAAATCAAAAAACCTCACCCCCGCATGAGCATACAAAAGCGCCGTATCAATGGCGCTTTTAATATCCTTATTACCAAGCCCTAAAATGAGCTTAAATTTTTCATCTTTTCTTAATTTCAAGGAAAAACCCTGCCTTTAAATTCTTTTAACTTAGTCCGGTAAAGTTCCCTTAACAACAGCAGCTTCAGCCCCGTCAAGTTCAAAAGTTTTACATAGAGCCTGTACTGCCTTTTTAGCATTAAATTTTTCAACAAGACAGCTAATCTTAATTTCACTTGTTGAAATCATTTTAATATTTACATTTTCTCTGGCTAAAGTTTCAAACATCATTGATGCTATACCCGGACGGTCAATCATGCCAGCACCTACAATTGAAACCTTTGCAATGTCTTCATCTATATGAATATTGCTTGGATTCATTAATTTTGTAATTTCATCCTTAAACGCACAGAATCTGGTTAAATCATCTTTATCAATCGTAAATGCTATATCATTTGTATTATCATGACTTCTTGCATAAGATTGAATAATCATATCAACAGACAATTCATATTTTGCAAGAAGGGTAAATAATTTACCTGCATTACCCGGTTTATCAGGCACATCACAAATTACTACTCTTACCTGTGAATTATCGCAGGCAAGCCCTGTGACAGGTTTATAAATTTCCATTTCATCAACTCCTATTATTAAAGTTCCTAAATCATCAAGTTTAAATGAGCTTCTAAGTCTCATAGGTACATTAAATTGTTTTGCAGTTTCAACACTCCTTGGGTGAAGAACATTAGCCCCTACACGTGCAAGTTCAAGCATTTCTTCATAAGAGATTTCTTTTAATTTTTGCGCAGTAGGCACCACTCTCGGGTCAGTTGTATAAATGCCTTCAACATCAGAATAAATATCGCATCTGTCTACTTTCATTGCGGCAGCTATTGCAACAGCAGAAGTATCAGAACCTCCTCTGCCTAATGTTGTAATTTCACCTTTTTTTGTAACACCCTGGAAGCCTGCAACAATAATAATTTTGCCATCTTCAATGTGCTGTGTTAATTTATCTGTCTTGATATCAACAATTCTTGCCTTTGAGTGGGTCTCCTCGGTTAGAATCCCGACTTGTGCGCCTGTCATAGAAACGGCACTGTATCCCATCTCTTGAATTGCCATTGTAAGAAGTGCAATAGACACCTGTTCCCCCGTGGACATAAGCATATCCATTTCGCGTTCAGACGGGTGCGCTGAAATTTCATGTGCAAGCTTTATTAAATTATCTGTTGTATGTCCCATAGCTGAAACTACAACAATAACATCATTTCCAAGCTCTTTTTCTTTTACAACGGCACGTGCCACATTTTTAATCTTATCGGTATCGGCAAGGGATGTTCCGCCAAATTTTTGTACAACTATACTCATTTTTTCTACTCTTTTTTCTCCAGCTTTAGCTTTAATTCGTTATACTTTTCTCTTATCCATGGGTCTGAATCGCCATGGATAGAAAACATTTTATCACAAACCTCTAATGTTGTCCTAATCAAATACTCATTACCTTTATCTTCTTCAAGAAGTTTAATATATGCAAGTATTTTTAACATTAAAAGCTCTTTATTATCATTATTGGAAGGTTCAAGCTCTTCTAAAAGACACAATCCCTCTTTTGCCTTATTTGTTTTAATAAGGCATTCAATTTTGCCGAATTTTGCAATTAAAAGATTATTATCAATATTGTATGCCGTCTCAAATTTTTCCATAGCATCATAATATTCATCATTCTTAAGCAATAAAATTGCATATACAAGAATAATCCTTGGATTTTTCTTATCCAAAAGGTAAGCAGAGCGAATTTTCCTTATTGCAGTATCTTTATCCCCCAGGATTGCATAAGTATTTGCAAGGTTTACCTTGGCATCAATATTATTTGGATTATATTCTACAGTCTTTTCCCAGTATTTAAGCGCATTTTTATAATCACCCATTTCATGGTAACAATTTGCAACATTAAAATAAATGTGTTTTATATCATTAGAAGATTTTAAAGCGCGCAAAAAATATTCAACAGCCTTGCTAAAATCTTTCTTTTTAAAGAAAAATTGTCCTGTATTGTAAAGAGTAATAGTGTGTTCAGGGTCCAATTCCAATATTTTTTGCATAATTTCATATGCTTCATTATCCATATTTAATTTTAAATAAGAAATAGAAAGCCCATAATAAGGAAAAACACTTGTCCCATCATACTTTATGGCTTTTTGAAATTTATCGGCTGCAGCTTCCCACCTTTGAAAATTCTGGCAGGCTAAACCCCATGAAGAATAGAATTGCATCGTTAAAGGCGAAATTGATAACGCTTTTTCATAAGCATTAAAACACCTTTCTTCTTCATTAAGGTTCATATATGATTCAGCCAGAAGTATATGTGATTCAAGTTTATCCGGCGTCACTATGATTGCTTTTCTTGCATACTCGGTTGAGCTTTTAAAATTTTTAAGTTGAAAAAAGCAAAATGCAAGGTAATAGAGTGCTTCTGAGTGAAAGGGAAGCATTGAATTTACTTTTTGAAATTTTTCAATAGCGCCTTGAAAATCGCCTATCTGAGATAAGAGCACCCCCCATAGGAAAATCCCCTGCATATTGGATGGATTGTACATACAAGCTTTTTTAAAAGATTCGTTTGCTTCTTTTTTATGGTCAAATTTAGCTAAAAAAATCGCCTGGTTAATATAAGTCTGCGAATTTCTGGAATCAAGCTTCAGGGAGACTTCAAAGGCTTTTTTTGCCTTTTTGAAATCTGAAATCTCTGAATATACTGACCCTAAAAGTGCATAGGCTTTGGCTGACATTCTGTCTATTCTTATTGCATGCCTGAAACAATTAATGGCTTCTTCAAATTCATTATTCTTTGCTTTGATAATCCCGATATTTATGTAGCCTTCGGGATTTTTATATACCATACTTACGCTTGTTTCAAATTTTTTCAGGGCTTCTTTTGAATTTCCCTCATCAAGAAGCTTTATACCCCAGTTTATATATGCTAAAGATGGCAGCCCTACTTCTTTACCGACATTTTTATACCGGTTTACAAGAGCATTAAGTTTATTTGTCCTAAATAAAATTTTCTTTATAAAATTTGAAACCATACTTTTAAAAGCAGCCAAAAATTCTCTTAATATATTTATATTACCCTGAACACCTTAAAGTATCAAATATATTGTTATTCCATATAAGTTATTAAACAATCAACCATCTCACGGAAGGCACCTTTGCCGCCGGAGGCTTTTGTTACCTGAATCCCGGGCAGCACTTTAATTATAGGATTTGCATTATTTGGCGCTATTTTATAATCAACACACTCAAAAGCCGCAATATCATTGATATCATCCCCGATATATAAAACTTCATTTCTATTTACATTATATTTTTCCATTAATTGGGACAATACAATTCCTTTTTGCCTTATTCCCTTATGGATTTCTTCTATCCCGAATTTAGCTCTGAAGTATTCTAAAATATTTGTAGTTTCGCCTGAAATTATCCCAAAAATTATTCCTCTTTTTAAAAGGACTGAAACCCCCATAATATCAATAAAATTAACGCTTTTCTGTTGATTTAGATTTTCATCCAAAAGAAATGTGCCGTCTGTAAATACCCCGTCAAAATCAGATATTACCATCTTAATATCTTTAGATAATTTCAAACTTTTCTCCATTTAAAACCCCTTTTATCTGCCGTCTATCTGAAATTTCCACTTATAACATCGGATATAAAAGGAAAATATGTTTTTTTCCCTAAAAGCGCACCCAATGCAAGATAAGATATAATCACAAAAACAACAAAATTAAACAATGTAAATGTAAAAAACATAGGTATATGAAATACATAATAATAAATCATTCCTATAAAATCTCCTATAAAAGGAATTTTTGAACATATGGGAAAGATGAAGTTCAAAGCCATTGAAATTACAGCAAGAAGGATTGAAATAAAAATTGATTGATAAATATGATAAGAACAAAAGTCGTTTACATGTTTTTTAAAAATCAAAATTGAAGCTATGAGCCAGATAAGCCCCGCCATACCAAACGTATAATAGGTTGCAATTGCAACAAATCTATCCCATAAGGTAATAGCATTATGCGGTTTATACATTTTGCCCTTCAACCTTTCTTGTAATATATGCATTCATAATTTCAACATAAATAAGCCTTACTTCATTATTTTCAGGCACTTCCCTTAAGGCTTTCCTGTAATAATTAATAGCGTTATTAATATCTTCTAAAAGCATATAAGCATTTGCGATAAATACATATAAAATACCCCTGCCCCTTGCTTCTTCCATTGGTACAAGCCTTACAGCCTGTTTGTATAATTCAATGGCTTCTTCATACCTTTTTTCATTGGTTAAAATATTTGCTAATAAAATATAAGCATTTGGTTTTGTGGGGTCAATTTCTATAGCCCTTTTATATAATTCCATTGCTTTATCAGCTTCTCCTGCATCAGAAAGTGTTATTGCCCAGCATAACCAGGCAGAGTAATTTTCAGGCTCAATTTTAACTGTGCGTTCAAAATATTTAAAAGCTTCTTTTTCCATCTTCATTGAAGCATAAGCATTTGCAAGACAAAGAGAAGCTTTTGAGTCATTCGGACATAATTCCAGCGCTTTTTTATAATAATTGGAAGCTTCCAGAAAATCTCCTTCTCTTTGGAAAATATTGGCTAAATATACATAATACTCACCGCAGTCAGGCTCCAGTTTGATTGCATTTTTATAATTTTCTTTAGCTTCATTTAAATTATCATTATCTTGAAATAAAATTCCAAGAGCACTGTAAACTATTGCTTGATTTTTATCTAATTCTATTGATTTTGTATAATATTTAAGCGCATTTGAAAAATTGCCGATTTCAGCATATACATTCCCGAGATTAAAATATATAGAAGGGTTGCGCGGCTCTTCCATTGCAGCTTTTAAATACAATTCAATAGCTTTTTGAAAGTCCTTTTTATAAAAATAAATGCTGCCGGAATTAATTAAAGCGTGAATATCATCAGGAAAAAGTTCAAGCATTTTATTATAGATGCTCAAAGCACTGTCAAATTCATTATTTGCAACATATATATTTGTTAAATCCCTATAATTATCAATATTATCAGGATTTTGTTTAATTTTATCAATCAATATGTCAATATCTTTAATATCCGCCATACCGTACTTTCTACATAAACTCTCAAAATATTATACAATATAAATACCAAATTTACTATTTATATTTTTAGCAAACTTTGTAATATAATTGATTTATGAACAAAAAAATACTATTCATCATAGATGAGCTTGAACTTAAATATTTTGAATTTAACCGTCTTGTTACAAATTTTTGGTTAATTAAATGCCTTTTAGACAGGGGTTTTAATGTAGCAATTACTGTAAAAAATCTTCTTTATCTTGAAGGCGCCTCCCCTATGGCAAAAATTTATAATACCGTTTCAAAAAATAATAATATCTTAAAAGAAGATACACCAAATACAGCCTGTCTGAATGAATTTGGTACAATTTTTATGCGTCCGGACCCGCCTGTTGATATTGACTATATTAATGCAACTTACATTTTAGATTATGTTAATAAAGAAACCCTTATTTTAAATTCACCAAAGGCCTTAAGGGATTTTAACGAAAAATTATATATTAATAAATTCCCGAATTTGGCGCCAAAAAACATAGTAAGTGCCAATAAAAATATCATTAAAGAATTTTTATTTAATGAAGAAGAAATAATAATTAAACCCTTGAACAGGTGTTTTTCAAGCGGTGTTTTTTATTTGAATAAAAATGATAAAAACATAAATGCAATAATAGATACTGCAACAAATAACGGTAAAACCCAGGTGATGGTTCAAAAATTCCTCAAAGGAATTTTAAAAGGAGATAAAAGACTAATCTTTATTGGCGGAGAAATTTTTAATTATGCAGTTAGAAAAGTTGCCACAAACAACGATTTTAAGTTCAATGAACACATAAAAGAAAATTTAATCAGAGGGGATTTATCCAAAGAAGAACAGCTGATTGAAAAAGAAATAGCGCAAACCCTTCTAAATGATGGTGTTTACATTGCAGGACTTGATGTAATTGATGGCAAAATAATAGAAATAAATATAACCAGTCCATGCTTTTTTATAAATGAGATTAATTCTATTTATAATATTAATTTTGAAAATATAATAACAGATAAAATTTTAGAAGTTATGGAAAATTCCAAAAAAGAGCCTTTAGTGAGTCTTTTGAGTTAATTGTTAACTTTTGTATAATATTTTCTGTTTATAGCAAATTATTTCATTCACCTGTTTTAAAATAGTATCATGAAAGTCAAATTGTCATTAAATAATAAATTTGACGGTTTTTCGTCCAATATGCGAGCTTCGGGCTCTGGCACTCAGTGCAGAAACAATGAGCTGACACATTATAAAAAGAGTGTGCATTTAATAAACGAGGACAAAAATAAAGTAAGTATAACAAGACCCGCCGAGAGTGTAAGCTTTGGCGGGTCTGCAAGTTCTAATGCAGCAAAAGCAGCTTCAAATCTGGTAAATAGCAAAGAAAAGCTTGATATAGCAGATAGACTGGCACAAAGTAAAACTTTTCATAAACTTGCTTATTTCTCAGATGATAATGAAGCAAAAGTAAAAGCGCTTTTAGCATTAGGATTAGCAGGCTTCTTAAAACCAATGTGCGTTCTTGCAATGCCCGGTGCAGAAGAAGAAGATAAACAATTCACAGCAACCAAAAATGCACTTTCTGCTTTTATTGGTTATTTATTATCATGTGCTGTTTTAGACCCTATTTCATCAGGTGTAAATAAATTCTTAGATAACCCGGGGAAATATATTAAAGATAAGAATAACTGGCTGTTAAAAACTTTTGAAGAGGATGCAAAAAAACCTTTCAATATATTGACCCCAGAACAAATTAAGGCAGGAAAAGCAAAAGCAGCAAAAGAAGGTGTTCCCTATTATTTTACAGATATGAAAGGCGGAATGAAAACTGTTTATAAAAACGGTCTCGGCATCATTGTTGCTCCGCTTAAAGCAGCTCTTACAATTGCACTTATGCCGTTTATTTTAAAATTAATATTTGGCGATTCAAAAGGCAAGAAAAAAGCAGAAAAACAAGAGCAGCCCACTCCGCAGATGGATATTTTAAATAATTCCGCCCTTACCAAGATTAATATGAATCCGAATAATATGGATAAAGTTTTTGATAGTTTCATAAAAGGAGGTATGCAGAAATGATAATAAACTCCTTAATGAATAATCAAATTAAAAATAACTTGCCAAAATATAATAATAAACAAAATATCTCATTTACAGGCATTGATAAAGCTGCCGGCGAAGCAGCAAAAAATCTTGCAGGAAAACCCAAAAAAAAGGATAGCTTTGTTGTAAGAGGCTTAAACAAGTATTTGCATCTTGATCAGCATATTGCAAACGGTATGGCAAAATTAACCCAAACAAAAGCTTCTCAAAAACTTGTAGATATTACAAGAAAATTTAAATCCGCCCCTGCAAGATGGTGCGATATTGAATCTGTTGCAGTTACTCTTTTCTATATGTGGAACACCTGGAAATCAGATAAAATTGATGAAGATAGAAAAGTTCCATCTATGATTCAAAACGGTGCTGTTACAATAGCATCATCAGCTGCTGCAGCCCTTGTTGACAGTGCTTTTGACCCCATTATTGATAAAATCGGTCTTAAATACATGGAACTTGAAAAAACAAATCCTGGTCTTATAAAAGAAATTGGCGGAAGAAGCGCAAAAGACTTCTGCGGAGCAATCAAAAAATTAAAGTCAAACACAGTATTTACAGCCGTTGTAAGATTTATTATCCCCGTTATGATGGTTCCTGTTGTTGGTAAAATTGTTGCCAAATTAAACGAAAAGAAAAAAGAACAGGAAGAAGAAAATAAACAAGCTCAAGCTCTAACAGCACAAACTGCCCAAATTCAAACCCCAAATCCGTCAGAAAATCAACAGCCATCTCAAATATCAGGCGTTCAGCCGCTTGCACAACCTATGCAGCCGCAAGCAGCTGATATCAAAGACCATGATGATGACCACGACCATGATGACCATGATGACGATGATGATGACAATAAAATAACCGATGTTGTAGAAAATAAATTCAAAGCTTTATTTGCATAAAAACTTTAATTTATGTTAATAAAAACGTGATATTCCTTTACATTTTCCTACCACATTAAAAAGTTTTTATGTTTTAATAATTATAAACTAAAACTTTTAAACGAGGAGATTTTAATAATGATTGTCGTAATGGAACCAAAAGCAACCGAGGCTCAAATTCAAAAGGTATCTGATTATCTTCAAAGCCACGGTTTTAAAATAAATTTAAACAGAGGCGACGTTTTAACGGTAATTGCTGCAATCGGCGATAAAAGGATGATATCAACAGCTACCGTAAATTCTTTCGAAGGTGTGCATGAAGTAAAGCTTATACAAGAACCCTATAAACTTTCAGGAAGAATGTCTCACCCTGAAGATACCATTATAGAGTTTGAAAACGGTGTTAAAATCGGCGGTCTTGAAAAGCCTGTTTTAATGGTTGGTCCCTGCTCTGTTGAAAAAGAATTTGAAGGCTTATTGGAAGTTGCAGTAGCTGCAAAAGAGATGGGCTGTGAATTTTTAAGAGGAGGCGCTTTTAAACCAAGAACCTCTCCATACGATTTTCAGGGATTAGAAGAAAAAGGCTTAGAATACCTTAAAGAAGCAAGCAAAAGAACAGGTCTGCTTATTGTAACAGAAGTTATGGATACAATTGATATCCCTCTTTTAAATAAATATGCTGACGTCTTACAGGTAGGTGCCAGAAATATGCAGAATTTTAAACTTTTAAAGGCATTAGGACACACTAAAAAACCTGTTATGTTAAAAAGAGGTCCAAGCGCTAACATTAGAGAATTTTTACTTGCAGCAGAACATATTATGTTTAATGGCAACCCAAATGTTATTCTTTGTGAAAGAGGAATCAGAACCTTTGATTCAGATTTTACAAGAAACACTCTTGACCTTGCAGCAGTACCAGTTTTGAGAAAATATTCACATCTTCCTGTTGTGGTTGACCCATCTCATGGTACAGGTAAACGCTATTTAATAGAACCAATGGGTAAAGCCGCCCTTGTTGCGGGCGCTCACGGACTTATGTATGAAGTACACCATGACCCTGACCATGCAAGTTCGGACGGTGCTCAAAGCTTAAGTATTCCACAATTTAAAGAAATAACCAGAAATATTAATAAACTTATTGGAAGAATAGATTACGATAACAGAACACATTCGGCAAAACAAGCAAAAGCAGCTGAAGCAAACAAATAAGGAAACAAAAATGGCTCTTATATTTCAGGAATTAATATTAAATCTTTCAAAATACTGGTCAGATTACGGCTGTATTATCCAACAGCCCTATGATATAGAAAAAGGTGCTTCAACCATGAACCCTGCAACTTTTTTAAGGGCTCTTGGACCCGAACCTTTTAATACAGCAATGGTTGAACCTTGCCGCCGTCCGACCGATGCAAGATATGGCGAAAACCCAAACAGATTGGGGCATTATTTCCAATATCAAGTAATTTTAAAACCATCTCCCGATGATGCTCAGGGAATCTACCTAAAATCACTGGAGGCTATGGGAATTGACCTTTCTAAACATGATGTAAGATTTGTTGAAGATAACTGGGAATCCCCGACTTTGGGTGCTGCAGGTGTCGGCTGGGAAGTATGGCTTGATGGTATGGAAATTACACAATTCACATATTTCCAGCAGGTAGGCGGTTTGGAAGTTAAGCCCGTTGCACTTGAAATCACATACGGTTTAGAGCGCATTGCAATGTATCTTCAAAACGTTGATTCTGTTTACGATGTTATGTGGAACAATAATTTAAAATACGGTGATATCTACCTTCAAAACGAGATTGAACAATCTAAATATAATTTTGAATATTCAACACCGGAAAGGCTTTTTACCTTGTTTGATTTAGCAGAAAGCGAGTGCTTCTCTTGTTTAGAGGCTAAAATTGTACTTCCCGCTTATGATTGGGTTTTAAAATGTTCACACACCTTCAATCTGCTGGATGCAAGAGGTGTTATCAGTAAAGATGAGCGCATAAATTACATAAACAGGGTAAGAAGAATGGCTGCCGCTGTTGCAAAATTATATGTAGAGCAAAGAGAAGAAATGGGTTTCCCGCTTCTTAAAAAATAACCGTTAAAGCCCGAATAAACTAGCGAATCTATGGGCGACCCTTTAATGAATATAAGGAAGATTAATGAGAGATGATTTAAACAAAATCGCCGAGGACTTAAAACTTGACAATAAAGAATATAAGGGCATTTTAAACCTTACAAAAAATATGTTTAAAGTAAAAAACCCGGATACAATGCTTGATAATTCTAAGCACGGCGGGCTTAAAAAAACTCTCAGCGCTTTTGACCTTATAATGCTTGGAATAGGGGTAATGATAGGCTCCGGAATATTTACAGCATTAGGAATTGCGGCAGTTGGTTCAAACGGCTCTCTTGGTGCGGGTCCTGCCGTCATTGTTTCAATGGTCTTGGCTTCTTTTGCCTGCATATTTTCAGCATTGTGTTATGCTGAATTTGCAACCATGATACCGGTTGCAGGCTCTGCTTATGTATACACCTATGCTACAATGGGCGAATTTTTAGCCTGGATTGTAGGCTGGTGCCTTGTTATGGAATTTTTAATAGGTTACATCGCAGTTTTAAGCGCATGGACAGGCTATTTAATGGAATTTATCAAAGGTTTTTCAAAATACCTCCCCGAATGGCTTTATAATCCGCCGATATGGCTTATTCAAGACTACACAACAGCAGCTCATAATTTAACTAAAGAAGGCTTAAATCCTGATTTAGTTATTCCGCATATTGGAAATATCCCCATTTGCTTTAGTTTACCCGGGGTTTTATTTACAATAATTGTTGCCTCAATTTTAATCAAAGGAATTAAAGAAAGTGCTGCAATGACGGGGGTTTTGGTTTTTATAAAGCTTGGAGTTATAGCACTATTTGTAATTACAGGCGCTTTTTATGTTAAACCTGAAAATTGGGTGCCCTTTGCACCAAACGGCATAAATGGAATATGTGTCGGCGCATTTTTAATTTTCTTTGCATATCTTGGATTTGACGCTGTTTCAACAGCCGCAGAAGAAACTAAAAACCCGCAAAAAAATCTTCCTATAGGCATTATAGGTTCACTTGCAATCTGTACTATTGTCTATATCTTAACTGCCCTTGTTCTAATCGGTATAAATCCGATTAACAAAATCAATCTGCAGGCGCCTTTAGCTTATGCTATAAGTTCAGTCGGACAAAACTGGATAGCAGGACTTATTTCAATCGGAGCACTTGCAGGGCTTACTTCCGTTTTAATGGTTATGATGCTGGCAGGCACAAGAATTTTATTCGCTATGAGCAGAGACGGTTTTTTACCAAAAAATCTGCAAGCTCTTCATCCAAAATTTAAAACTCCGTATATTGTAACAATTATTGCAGCTGTTATCTGTATTTTAGGTTCAGCATTTTTAAATATTTCAACCGCTGCAGAGCTTTGTAACTTTGGAACATTTACATCATTTATAATCGTATGTGTTGCAGTTTTAATCTTGAGAAAAACAGACCCGAACAGAGAACGTCCGTTTAAAGTTCCCTTCTCGCCATGGTTTCCTATGATGGGGATAATTTGCTGTGGCGGACTTATGTTTTATTCAATACGTTTTCTTACAACCTCAAAAGTTTTATTCCCGCTGTGGATACTTTTAGGAATAATAATATATTTTATATACGGATACAAACAACAAAGAAAGAATGAAATAAGTAGTGGAAAATAATAATTCTAAAACCATAGCTGATAACGGGCTTAACAACGGTTTCTTTAAAAACCTTTTTAAGAAAAAAACACCCGATGAAATTATGGAAAATGCAAATAAGGTGAACCTCAAAAGAACCTTGAATGCATTTGACCTTATAATGCTTGGCATTGGCGCTGTGATAGGTTCCGGTATCTTTACAATTGTAGGCGTTGCAATGGTTGGCGAACAATCAGGCTACGGCGCAGGTCCGGCCGTTATAATCTCAATGATAATTGCAATGTTTGCATCTTTATTTTCAATTCTTTGCTATTCTGAATTTACATCAATGGTACCGGTTGCAGGAACCACCTATACATATACCTATGTTACAATGGGTGAATTTATGGCATGGATTGTAGGCTGGATTTTAATGCTTGAATACGCTATTGGAAACGTTACAATGGCAAGCTCCTGGACTGGGTATTTTATGGAACTATTAAGAGGATTTTCTCATATTCTTCCAAACTGGCTTGTTAATCCGCCCATCTGGCTTATAAATGACTATAGAACTGCAATTTCCGTTTATAAAGATATGGGGCTCGACCCTGCGGTTGAAATACCGAAAATTTTTGGGGTGTTACCATTTTGTATAAATCTGCCTGCAGTTTTATTACTTTTAATAATCACAATAATTCTTGTTCAAGGAATAAAAGAAAGTACAAAAGCCGCAACGATTTTAGTATTCATTAAGCTTGCAGTCATATTTTTATTCATCTTTACGGGAATGTTTTACGTTGCCCCTGAAAATTGGGTACCTTTCGCCCCCGGCGGGATAAAAGGCATCTTATCAGGCGCGTTTTTGATATTTTTCGCATACGTTGGGGTAGATGCCGTATCATCTGCTGCAGAAGAAACTAAAGACCCGCAAAAAAATCTCCCTATAGGGCTTCTTGGAACTTTAATTGCCTGTACAATCATATATGTAGCAACAGCGCTTGTATTATCAGGCATGGTTGCAACGGAAAATATTAACACCCTTGCCCCGATTGCAGCAGCTATGAACTCAATAGGCTTAAAAAAAGTTGGCGGAATTATTGCAGCAGGCGCGCTTGCAGGAATTACATCCGTAATTTTAGTATTTCAGCTTGGTACAGCAAGAATTTTATACGCAATGGGAAGAGACGGCTTTTTCCCAAAATCCTTCCAGAAAGTTCATAAAAAACACGGCACACCTCATGTTGTAACCTGGCTTTCAGGAATTTTGGTCATAATAGGCGCCCTATTTATGGATTTAAATATATCGGCTGAACTTTGCAACTTCGGCACCTTTACAAATTTTATGGTGATTTGCCTTGCAGTATTAATTTTAAGGAAAACTGACCCAAGCAGAAAAAGACCTTTTAAAGTGCCTTTTGTACCGCTATTTCCGATTTTAGGAATAATTCTTTGCGGAGGCATTATGGTGCACGGGTTTATGACCCTTGGTATTTCAGCAGTTTTATTCCCTCTTTGGATAGTTTTAGGGATAATTATTTATTTTGCATATGGATATAAAAAACAAAGAAAGAATGAAATAAGCAGTGAAGAATAATGATAAACAGGGCTTTTTAAACCCATTAAAAATATTTATAAAAAGCCTTTTAAAGAAAAAGACCCCGGATGAAATAATTGAAACGGCAAAAAATTCAGAGCTTAAAAAAACTTTGAATGCATTTGACCTTATAATGCTTGGCATTGGTGCAGTTATTGGAACGGGTATTTTTACAATAATAGGTATTGCAATGGCAGGTGAACCAAACAGCCCCGGCGCAGGTCCTGCCGTTATTATTTCAATGATAATTGCGATGTTTGCATGCCTGTTTTCTGCCCTTTGTTATTCTGAATTTGCCTCAATGATACCTGCTGCAGGTTCTGCTTATACCTATACTTACGTTACAATGGGCGAATTTATGGCATGGATTATAGGCTGGATTTTAATGCTTGAGTATGCCATAAGTAATATAACGGTTGCCTGCTCCTGGACGGGGTATTTTATGGAGCTTATGAAAGGCTTTTCGCATATTCTGCCAAGCTGGCTTGTAAACCCTCCAATCTGGCTTATAAATGACTATAGAACTGCAATTTCCGTTTATAAAGATATGGGGCTCGACCCTGCGGTTGAAATACCGAAAATTTTTGGGTTTATTCCAATCTGCATAAATGTTCCTGCGATTTTATTAATATTAGTCATAACAATCCTTTTAATCCAGGGGATTAAAGAAAGCACAAAAGCTGCAACCATCCTTGTTTTTGTAAAACTTTTTGTAATACTGTTATTTATTTTTGCAGGCGCATTTTATGTATCCCCTGAAAACTGGGTGCCATTCTCCCCAAATGGTATTAAAGGAGTTTTATCTGGCGCATTTTTGATATTTTTCGCATACGTTGGGGTAGATGCCGTATCATCCGCTGCAGAAGAAACCAAAAACCCGCAAAGAAGTCTTCCAATAGGAATTATAGGAACTCTTATTGTTTGCACAATAGTGTATACAGGAACCGCACTTGTATTATCTGGCATGGTGCCTTTAGATAAAATCAATGTTCTTGCCCCAATAACTGCAGCAATGAACTCTGCAGGTCTGTACAAAATTGGGGGTCTTATAGCCGTTGGTGCACTTGCCGGGCTTACATCCGTTCTTCTTGTGTATCAATTAGGCACAACAAGAATTTTATTTGCTATGGCAAGAGATAATTTCTTACCGAAATCTTTCCAAAAAATTCACAAAAAACACGGTACGCCGCATGTAGTAACATGGGCTGCAGGAATAATTGTTATAATTGGCGCACTTTTTATGGATTTAAAAATCTCAGCGGAACTCTGCGATTTTGGAACTTTCGCAAACTTTATGATAATCTGTATTGCAGTTTTAATCTTGAGAAAAACTGACCCCGATAGAAAAAGACCTTTTAAAGTACCTTTTGTACCTTTAATTCCAATTTTAGGAATAATTCTTTGCGGCGGACTTATGGTGCATGGCTTTATGACACTTGGAATTTCAGCAGTCCTTTTCCCTGTTTGGATAATTCTTGGCGCTCTGATTTATTTTGCATATGGTTATAGAAAACACAGGGAGCTTGAAAAATAACTTGCCGCCTTGTTTTAATATTAAATTATAATATGAATTTAAAAATTGCCTTTGATTTTATTCATCAAAGGCAATTTTAATACTCATACTCTTAATATTTTGGTTAGTTTTTACTCACTCTAATTAATTTCCCAAAGATTTTATCTTTAAGGAATCCAATCTAAGATTTCATTTTAACAAGCGCATTTACAACATTCGGGTCCCACTTAACGGCACTTTCCTGTTTTATAATTTCAAGCGCTTCATTGTTTGATAAAGCAGCCCTGTGCGGTCTTTCTTCGGTTAAAGCACAGTATGCATCCGCAACAGCTATAATCCTTGAACCAAAAGGAATCGAAAATCCGCCAAGACCTTCAGGCTTGCCCAAGCCGTCCCAGCGCTCTTTTTGATAGTGAATATATGGAACAACTTCAGACATAAAGTTGATATTCATCAATAAGCTTACACCTGCATTCGGGTGCTCTTGAAGTTTATCCCACTCTTCTTTTGAAAGCTTTCCTTTCTTATCAAAAAGCTGCTCATCAATGGTAATTTTACCAATATTTTGCAACAAGCCTGCATAATATATTAAATCTGTTGTTTTTTCATTTAATTCAAGGAAGTTACAGATTTCTTTCGATAAATCCGCAGTCCTTTGAGAATGATGGTTTTTGTATTTACCTTTAAGGTCAACTGCAAGTGCCAGTTTTTCAACAAAAGCCTGCTGCTTGTCGCCAAGGTCGCCTATAATTGCAGTTAATTGCGCACGAAGCCTTAAAAGTTCACTTGTTGCGGCATCTTCAGCATTTACAACTCTTTTTACCTGTTCAATTAATTTTTGAATCCCAAGAGATGTTACAAAAAGCCCTGCTGTAATCTTTAAAAGCTCAATAAATTCAGCTTCCAAAGGACGGCTCATATCGCGCGTAGTCTCAATTGCACCGATGCATTCAAATTTATTCTTCATAGGGAAGATAATAACCTGCTTATTATCTTCATTAAGCACAATTACTTCTTCATCTTTATAGCTTTTTTCAATATGTGAAGTTACTTTTTCTTCGGTTTCATTGTTTGATGTACCTGCAAGCTTTATAGGCTCATCCTTTTTAGCAAGGAAAATTACACACTTTTCCAAAGACAGCATAAGTTTAATTGTTTTTGCAATTGAATTATAAATAATATAATCCTCATTTGAATTAAACCCTAAGATTGAAAGGGTAGAATCAATTGAGTATATTGAAATAAGTTCCATTAATTGGTCTTTTAAGCGCTCATTTTTAGTTTTTACTTTATCGCCGATTTTATGCGCAAAATCAGGCGAAATCAAATGCTCGCACAAAAAGTCCCCAAGGTTCAGCGCAAAAATTTCTTCAATAGGGTCATTTTCTAAAAGGCAGATGGTTTTAGCGTCACCATCTTGAGGCAACAGGTCATCATTTCTTCTTGAATCTTTAAAATTATCCATTACTATTTCCTAAAAAATATAAGATTATCTCTTCACATGTTATATATCGGCAGCTTTTTAAAAAACTTTTGCCTTTTTTATAAAATTCTTTAAAAAAGTTAAAAATTTTATACTAAAGTTTGATAAAAAACCTAACCTAAGTATTAAAAATATGATAAAATGGGCTCATGGAAAACAGTGTAGGAATCGTACAAACAAAGTATTGCAAATTTGATGATGAGATTTTGCTTGAGTGCGGCAAAACTCTAAAAAACATTCAAATCGCCTATGAAACATATGGCAAACTAAATGAATCCTGTGATAATGCAATTCTTGTATGCCATGCCCTGACTGCAGATGCCCATGCCGCAGGCTATAACAGCCCTGATGATAAAAAACCGGGCTGGTGGGATACAATGATTGGTCCAAATAAAGCATTTGATACCAATAAATTTTTTGTAATTTCATCAAATATTTTGGGCGGGTGCAGAGGGACAACTGGTCCATGCTCAATTAACCCTGATACAGGAGAGCCTTACGGACATTCTTTCCCTGTTATTACGGTTGAAGATATTATTAAGGTTCAAAAAAAACTTATAGATTTTTTAGGCGTTAAAAAAATGATAGTCGTAGGCGGCTCTATGGGCGGCATGCAGGCTATGGAATGGTCAATCAAACATCCTGATTTAGTAAAAACCACAATAATAATAGCATCCACAGCACGTCTTTCAGCTCAAGCTATTGCTTTTAATGCTGTAGGGCGAAATGCTATAATTTCAGATAAATTCTTTAATAACGGCGACTATTACAATAAAGAAAATACCCCTGATTACGGGCTTGCGATTGCAAGAATGGTAGGGCACATCACCTATCTTTGCGAAGAAGCCATGCACACAAAATTTGGCAGGGATTTTAAAGATAAGCCAAATTTTGATTTTGGTGTAGATTTTCAGGTTGAAAGCTATCTTGAATACCAGGGCAGAATCTTTGTAGACCGCTTTGATGCGAATAGTTACCTTTATATTACAAAAGCAATAGACTACTATGACCCGGGTTCAAAATTCGGCACCCTTGAAAATGCCTTCAAGCAAAGTAATTCAAGGTTTTTGATAATTTGCTTTGATTCCGATTGGCTTTTTACGACAGAACAATCTAAAGAAATGGTCTCAGCCTTGATTGGAGCAGGCAAAGAAGTTTCATTTATAGAATTAAAAAGCCCTTGCGGACATGATGCATTTTTAATTGAATACAAAGAACAAACAAAAATTATAAAAAGTTTCTTAAAAAAGGATGAGCCTGATAATGAAGTTTATCTACAAACCGTACCTCAAAATCCTGTTGAAGGGGAGGAGAAATCTTGAGCATTCAAACAACCCAATTAAACTACGAAGTTGTAACAGATATAATCCCTGAAAATTCAAGGATTTTAGATTTAGGTTCAGGAGATGGCACTCTTTTTTCAAAGTTGATAAAAGAAAAAAACGTAACAGGTGTCGGTGTTGAAATAAATAAAGATGAGGTTATAAAAGCTCTGGATAAAGGTGTTGCCGTAATTCAGGGGGATATTGATGAAGGACTAAAACAATTTCCGGATAAAAGCTTTGACTATGCAATTTTAAACCAAACCTTGCAATCAACCGAAAAACCGGACCTTGTTATGGATGAAATGCTGCGCGTTGCAAAAAAAGCAGTTGTCAGTTTTCCAAACTTTGCCTATTGGAAGGTGCGTTTTTATCTTTTATTTAAAGGTAAAATGCCAAAATCAAAAGCTCTGCCTTATGAATGGTATAATACCCCAAATATTCACCTTATGACTGTAAATGATTTTTTTGAATTTTGTAAAAAACGAAATATTAAAATTCTAAAATCAGTATATCTTACACACAGTAAAGCCCGCTCAGGCATTCTCATCCGCACCATTACAAACTTCTTCTCAGAAGAGGTAATTTTTGTAGTGTCAAGATAAATTAATCATTAGAAGGTTTTTTATCATATTTTGTTTGAAATTCAACTCTTATAAGCTCTGACATTTGAGATACGGTATCTTTCAGTCTGCACAGCGTGCTTGATGCAGCATCAATCTTTTTATAAACTTCATCCGTTGCATAAATTAAATATTCATAAGAATTTTTCTTCATTTTTGTTCCTTTATATACTATAAGTATGGTACTATTAGTAGAGTACTCACAGACAATTGTGCACTATAATTAAAAAATGGACAAGGATTTTGTATTAAAAGTTGGGAAAAACATTAGAAAATACAGAAAGTTAAAGAATATTTCCCAATTTAAGCTTGCAATTGAAACCGATGTAACCCCGGCAGCCATTGCAAATATTGAACATGCAAGAAGCGACACCACCCTTACGAAAATTAACGCTATTGCAAAAGCATTAAACATTGAGCCGTATAAGCTTTTAGAATTTGACAAATAAACCTTAAGTTAAAAGAAGAAGGTTTGATTCAATAAATAAAAGCCCCCTTAAAAAATAAAGAGGGCTTAAATTTTATCTATAAAAGTTATGGGCTTATTTTGCCATAGCACCTTTAACAATATCTGCAAAGCTGTCAGCTTTTAAGCTTGCTCCGCCAACAAGAGCACCGTCAATATCAGATTGAGCCATTTGTTCAGCAATTGTTTCAGGTTTCACAGAACCGCCGTATAAAATTCTGATAGCATCTGCGGCTTCTTTTCCTGCTTCTTTTTCAACAACGCTTCTAATGTGTTTGATTACTCTGTTTGCTTCAGTTGAATCACAGGTTTTGCCTGTACCGATAGCCCAGATAGGTTCATATGCTATAACTGATTTTGCAACTTCTTCGGCACTCAAACCTTTTAGAGCTTCAGAAATTTGTTTTGCTATGTGAGCATCAGTTACGCCTTGTTCTCTTTGTTCTAAAGTTTCACCACAGCAGATAATCGGAATAATACCGTTATCTAAAATAACTTTTGCTTTTTTATTAATCATCTCATCTGTTTCACCAAAGTATTGGCGGCGTTCAGAGTGTCCAATTATAATATATGAAACTTCAAAATCCTTTAACATATCAATGGAAATTTCACCAGTGAAAGCACCTTTTGGTTCAAAATAAACATTTTGAGCAGCCAGTTTAATTCTGCCGCATCCGCAGTGGCAAATTTCTTCATTTACAGCACCTAACGATGTAAATACAGGCGCTACAACAATTTCAGGTAATTTTGCAATATCAAGACCATCAACTTTTTCTTTAATACCTTTAATTAACTCTTTTGATTGAGCGCAATTGTTGTGCATTTTCCAGTTACCGGCAATAATCGGTTTTCTTGTCATAATAAAACTCCTTAAATTATTCTTCACTCTATAAAGTATCTTTATAGTAACATGAAAATAAAAATCAGAGGGGGAATTTTTATGCAAATATGGCATCCTTTTACACAACATGGATTAAATGAACCAATTATTGAAATTAAAACATCTGAAAACGAATTTTTAATAACAAAAACCGGCGAAAAAATAATTGACGGAATATCTTCCTGGTGGGTAAATACACTTGGACACAAAAACCCGGTTATCACAAAAACTATTCAAAAAGAAGCAGAAAAACTACACCAGATAATTTTTGCAGGCTTTACCCATAAACCTGCACTAAATGTAGCAGAACGTTTGAGCAAATTTTTACCTGAAAATTTTACACATATATTTTTCTCTGACTCTGGTTCTACAAGTGTTGAAGTGGCTTTAAAAATGGCAGTAGGCTACCATTACAACAAAGGGCAAAAACGCTCAAAAATTGTAGCCATGGAACATTCCTACCACGGAGACACCTTTGGCGGAATGGCATCAGGTGCAAGGAGCGTTTTTAATGAACCATACACAAAAATGCTGTTTGATGTTGAAAGAATCCCATACCCTGCCCCCGGCAAAGAAGAAGAAACTATTAAATATTACAAAGATTTACTTGAAAAAAAGGGAGGAGAAATTGGCGCAATAATTTTAGAACCCCTTGTTTTAGGCTCCGGTGGAATGTTTTTTTACCCGCCATATGTAATTGATGAACTGTATAAATTATCAAAAGAATATGGTGTAATTTTTGCCCTGGATGAAGTAATGACAGGCTTTGGAAGAACAGGCACAATGTTTGCTTTTAATCAAACAAATATAATGCCTGATATAATCTGTCTTTCAAAAGGTTTAACAGGAGGCTCAATTCCTCTTGCTGCAACAGTATGCACAAAAGAAATATATAATGCCTTTTTATCGGATGACAAAGCAAAAATGTTTTTCCATTCTTCATCATACACTGCAAACCCTATAGCCTGCGCTGCAGCATGTGCAAACCTTGAAATATGGCAAAATAATGATATTTTGAAAGATGTTAAAAGAATTAATGATTTTTACCAAACACAAATTGAAAGATTTAAAAATCTTGGATGCAAAAATGTACGTACCCTGGGAGACATATTTGCATATGAGGTAAATCACACAGGAAATGATTATGTTTCAAATATAGGCGTAAAACTTTATGAATACTTTAGAAAAAACGGCGTATTGCTTCGCCCTTTGGGAAATACGGTTTATGTAATGCCTCCTTATTGTATTTCAAATGAGAGCCTAGAAAAGGTTTTCAATATTATGGAAACAGGCATAAAAGAAGCTTTATAAAACCTTTTAATTTTTAAAAACTGTCTTAAACAGTAAACATAAAACAAAAAGCCCCTTATTTTAAGGGGCTTTAAATCTATCTTTTTCATTTTCCTTATTGTTGATATGCTGCAAATAGAGGCATATATAATGATAGCGCAAGGAATAGAACAATGCCGCCGATAAAGATTAACAAAGCAGGCTCAACCAGTTTTGTAAATTTATCAATGATATCATCAAGTTTTCTGTCGATAAATGTTGTACAGTGATATAACATTTCGCCTAAACGACCTGACTGTTCACCTGTTGCTATCATAAACAACATCATATTTGGTATTTGTTTTGTACTTCTTAAAGCAATTGATAAGTGAATACCTTGTTGTACTTTTGAAGCTGCGCTTAAAATTGCCTGTTTCAAAATCACGTTATCCATCGTTAAGTTTGAAAGATACAAACAGTCTACAACAGGAATACCAGCATCGTATGCAACCTGTAATACTGCAAGGAAGTTTGAAAAGTTTGCATATCTCATCAAATCTGAAAGCAAAGGTATTCTTAAAATATATCTGTCTATGATTTTTCTTGTAGATTCAGTTGTAAATAATTTTCTAACGCCCCAAATAAACAAGAATATACCGCCGATAGGCACAAACCAGAACTTACGCATAAAGTTACCTAAGCCTATACATATTTGCGTTGCAAGTGGCAATTCTCTATCCAAAGCATCAAACATTGATTCAAAAGCAGGGAATACAAACACAAGCATGATGGTAACAACGACCATAGCTAAAACTACAACGAAGCAAGGATAAACAAGCGCACCAATTACTTTACTTTTAATAGCATCTTGCTTTTTTAATAATTCCAACATTCTGGCAAGTGTTTTATCCAATTCTCCGGAATCTTCCCCGGCTTTAACCAAGCCGACATAAACACGTCCAAAAATGCTTCTGTATTTTTCAAGTGTCTCAGCAAGTGTAGAACCTGCAATAATATTTCTTCTTAATTCATAGGCAATGTCTCTTATTGCAACAGCTTCGGCGTTATTTTCCATAAACACCAAAGTTTCAATAATAGGAATACCTGTAGCAGTAAGAATTTGCAAAGTAGATGTAAACTCAATTTTGTCCTTCAAAGACATTGGTTTTAAATTAGCCTTTGCAAGCTTAATTACCTGCTCAGATGCATTTTTATTTGTTTCATCAATAATCTTTGTAGGCAAAAGCCCTTGTTTTTTAATTCCTTCACGGGCAGATTTAACATCATCAGCTTCAATTTTGCCTCTGACAATCGTTTTATTGTTTTTTAACGCTATATATGCAAATAACGGCATTATTCACCAGCCAATCCTAAAATTCTAACAAATTCATCAATAGAAGTTACGCCGTTTTTAATATGCTCAATGCAAGCCTTATCAAGAGTTCTCATACCATGTTTTACGGCATATTCTTCAATTTCAACATCGTGCGCACGCTGTGCTATAAGTTTTTTCAAATCGTTGTTTACAACAAGGATTTCAAGAACCGCAGTTCTGCCCTTATAGCCTGTATTATTACAGAACTCGCAGCCGCGCGCTCTGTATATTTTGTGCTTCATAAATTCCTGGATTTCAAGAGGGTCAACCAGAATCTTTTTAGCATCTTCTAAAGTTGGCGTATACGCTTCTTTACATTCAGGACAAAGTTTTCTAACAAGCCTTTGCGCCAAAACACCATTTAGGGTCGAAGATACAAGATAATCTTTTGCACCCATTTCAATCAACCTTGTAACTGTAGCAGAAGCAGAGTTTGTGTGAACCGTACTTAATACAAGGTGACCGGTTAAGGAAGCAGAAATTGCAACTTCTAATGTTTCAAAGTCACGAATCTCACCAACCAGAATTACGTCAGGGTCTTGTCTTAATATTGCTCTTAATGAAGAAGCAAATGTAATACCGGCTTTAGGGTTAACAGCAGATTGGTTAACGCCTTCAAGCTTAATTTCAACCGGGTCTTCAATTGTTGTAATATTAACATCCTCTTTATTTAATGATTTTAAAAGTGCATAAAGAGTTGTTGTTTTACCGGAACCGGTAGGACCTGAGGTTAAAAGTATACCGTTTGGAGCAGAAATCAAATATCTGATTTTTTCAATATCTTCTTTAGAAGCACCGTCAATTTGAATATCATTTCCCATACCTTCCATAGAAGTAACTGCAGGAGCCAATACCCTGATTACCATCTTTTCTCTGCCATTTACAGGAAGAGTGTTGATACGGAAGTCAAACTGTAGTTTTTTATATTTAATAGTAAAGCTACCGTCTTGTGCACGTCTGTGCTCTGCAATATTCATACGGGCAAGAACTTTGAACCTCGAAATAACAGCACTCTCAACCTTTTGAGGTATTTTAAGTACTTCTTTTAAGGCGCCATCCACCCTGTATCTTACAACATAACCTTCATTTCTAGGCTCAATATGGATGTCTGAAGCCTTTTGGTCAATTGCAGATGTAATAATTTTATTAGCAAACTTAGAAACAGTACCTGTAGTATCTTGAATCTCTTTTTCAACTTGTTCCCAAAGAGTATCTTCATTTACTACATCGGATTTTTCTTTTTCAATCTGTTCTAAGATTCTGTCAGTTTCTTGTTTATCAGTTTGATAGTATGTTTGTACAAAATTTTCATACTCAAAGTGAGTAATCATCATAATTGTAGGCTTCAAACCTGTTTGATAAACAATTTCATCAATAACTCTTGTGTCTTTAGGATTAACCATACCTACAACAAGAGTTTTATCGGTCATAGATAAAGGAATTACTCTGTTTACCTTAACAAAATCTTCAGGTAAAACAGAAATTGCAGTAGGAAGCGCTTTTAATTGGTCAGCAGAAGCCAGCTTCAAGCCCATCTGTGCACCCAAAGCTTCTTTTAACTGCTTAATTGTAACAAAGCCAAGCTTAACAAGGACAGAACCTAATGGAACATCTAACACCTTAGCTTCAGCAAGCGCAATAGTTAATTGTTTCTCACTTAAAAGACCTTCTTCCATTAAAATCTCACCAATTCTTTTGCTTTTTGGAGATTTAACAGCACTTATAGGCTTAAGTTGTTTTTTAATACCAGCACCCGGCTTTGCACCTTGAGGTCTTCTTTGTGCTTCTCTTCTTGGCTCATTATGCTGAGGAATATTTTCCTCTTCATCCGGTTCGTCTTCAATTGTTAAATCCGGCTCATCACCAAGAGGTTTTGGTTGTAAAACTTTTTTAGGCTGCTGTATATTGGGAGGCATTTGCTGCACCTTTGTCTTAACAGCTACCGAAGAGCCTGACATGGAGATATCAATATCTTCAAGTGAATCAATATCAACTGTACCCATACCGGAATTATTATCAAAAGGAATAACCTCTGGTTCAACAGCATGGTTATTAGCATCAGGCAAAGCGTCAATATCAATTTCATTTGTATTTTCAGCACTTAATTCAGAATGAGAACTTAAATTAACATTTCCATACTTAGAATTAAAAACCTTTAAAAAATCATTAAATAAAATTTCAAAATTCGCTTCGGATAAGAATATAAATTCAATTCTAGAATCAAAAACAGTTTTGATATATTCACTAATCTTTGCCTTATCTGATGCTGCAGATACTGCTACAAAAAAAGCATCGCCCTGCATATTAATAGGAACAAATGATAGTTCTCTTGCAACAGCTAATTCAAAATGATTAGCATAATCAAAATTGATTTTATTAATAAGTTTTACAAGTAATTCGTTTTTCATAAATTCAGTTTTAACTTCATAAATTAAGGGGTAAATCGGACAGGGTTCATATATTATCTATATTAAACCCTGTCTCACGTCATTTCATTTAGCTTTAATTATAAATCCATCGCTTTAATATCTTTGATTTGTTCTTCAGAGTATACAATGTGCGGTGTAACCATAATCACGAGCTCTTCTTTTGATTTAGCATTGGTTGAACTTCTAAAGAATACACCCAGAAGAGGAAGGTCGCCTAATACAGGAAGTTTTGTTACCGTTTGCTTTTCGCTTTCTTTTATAAGACCAGCTATAACAAGTGTTTCGCCATCTTTAACTCTTAGGTTATTTAATTTTAGGTTACGTCTTTGCAATAATGTAGCAGCGATGATTTTTTCGCCTTTAACTTCAGCATCATTGGTATATTCTTGAGCTTTGATAGTTGAGAAGCTTGGAGTCATATTCAATGATACATATCCATCTTGGCTTATAAAAGGAATAATTTCAATTTTCAAACCTTCATCGTTACCAATTTCAAAAGTCTTTGTAACAATCGGGTTATTAGAACCAGATGTTGTGTTCATTTCAGTACTTGTAGATTTAATATAGTCACTTGTTAAGTCAATAACAGATTTTTGTCCGTTTGTAATCATTAACTTAGGATTTGTAAGAACTCTGCCTTTATTGTTGCTAACAAGATATTTTAACTGATAAGAAAGTACTGAGCTTCCATCATATTTTGTGCCTGCAGGAGTATGGTCAGGACCAAAAATTACAGGACGGTTATTTGCAGTAGATAGACCACTTTCAGAGTTAAAGCCAAGGCTTAAAACAGGAGTCCACAAGTTCCATACGTTATCAAATTCTTTTGAACCATCTTCATTAAGTTCTATAACCGCAAGTTCAATGTATGCCATAGGCTGTTTAACATCGTTTTTAGCTATAAAATCTTTAATGATTTCTAATTGTTCAACAGAACCGCCATATACAGTTACAAATCCTAAATCAGGAGAGAATGTAACAGTCATAGGAACAACAGGGAAAGGAACAACTGTGCTGCCATCTGTTGAAGATGAGCCGCCGATTGCACTGCCTGAAACGTCTGTTGCAGCAGCACGGCAGGCAATAAATCCGCCGCCAAGCTTCATAGATTTAATAGAATCATCTTCAGAATCCTGCTCGGTTTCTCCATCATCAATCTGTGTGGAAGCAGATTGGGTTGCAGTACCTTGGTTATTCAATGATTGGTTAGAAGGCATCATTGTATCGCACAGTAGTGCAGCCATTTCCTTAGGTGTAGTATGGTTAACTTTAAAAATGTTCACCATAGGTTTTTTATCAAGTTGTGCTATAACTTTTTCGGCAACAGCAGCGTCGCTGTCAGTACCAAAAATCAAAATTTCATTTGTACGCGGGTTAGATGAAACAATCTGTTTGTTTGAAATACCAGACATTTTAGAACTAAAAATGTTAGCATTTAAGAATTTAGCAACAGATGGTGCTTCAACATATTTAATAGGTATAACGGTTAAACTTTGTTTGCCAGCACCAAGGTCTTTAGCAGCTTCAATGCTTGACACGATTAAGTTTTTACCATCTTTAACATATGTAAGTTCACAAGATTTCATTACAAGCAAGAAAGCATCATTTAGAGTAACATTAGCTAAATCCAATGTAACCTTGCCGTCAACGGAACTATGAAAAGCAACGTTTATGCCTGCTTTATCAGCAAACATTCTTAAAACCTGACGAACATCAGAATCTCTTAAAGAAAGTGTAATCTTATTTGGAGATTCCGTAATTGTAACACCTGCGTCAAGTTTTACTTTTGTTCTGGTATTTCTTGCTTCAGGGCTATTAAGGTTTAAGAAACCTGAATTAGCATTGTTATCAATCATTTGCTTAAGAGCCAAAGAGTTTGGATCAGCTGATTCTGCTTGAACATCATCTGAATTTAAACTTAAAAGCTCAGCTTGGGTTTGATGAACTGGTTCATCTTGTTGTTCGCTTAAGAAACCCGCCCAGCAAGTTTGCACTAAGGATAGAGCAAGCGCAAAGAGCGTAATGTTTCTAAATAGTTTTCTTTTCTTGTGTGTAAACATTTTATTTTAACTCCTAGATTATTTTTACATTCCAATCAAACTTAGTCTCTTACACTAACCTCAACATCTGAAGTTGAAGTATACTGTCTTGAGCCGGCGAATTTGCCTGAAGCTTGTCGTTTAGCCATACCGGGAACCTTGCCCGCAGCATTTGTAAACGTTTCGCCAACCTGAGCCTTGTATGTATTTGACCCATTTTTAATAGCTACATATTGACTATTTATAGCAACCACCTGGAAATCATCAACCTTATCGCCAATTTGAACAAAATATTCAGAACCGTTGACATTTATGATTGCAGAAGGTTTAACATTATCAAATAAAATACCTGAAACAGTTATATCCATAAGCTGTTTTGCTTCATCAGCAGTTTCAGCACCAGGAATTTCTTCAGGAGGTGTCAGAATCTCATAATCTGAAGAAACAGCAAACTTTGTTGATTCAAAGCCGCTTGGCGGAGTGAAAGGATTGATTCTGCCGCCATTTGATACGGAGAACGTAACAAATTTTTGTTCTTCTTTTTTAGCTTCAGTTTTATCTTCAGGATTATTTGCTGCATTTTGTTCAGCAGGAGCATTAATATCGATTGCAGGCTTATTACCTTCATCACTTATTAATGGAGTTTCCTGAACATTTTTATTCTGATTAAACAATTGGTTTGCATCAATTCCTGCAATAGGTTTGCCGTATGTTATAAATACATAAACAAAAGCTCCGACAAGAACGCAGGCAACCAGCAAGCCTAAAACTTTTGGAAGTGCGCTTGATGATTTTCTGGCATTTCTCGGCTCAAAATAAATATCATCATCGTCATTCATTCTGGCTTTTGCTCTTGCAGATTGTCTGTTTGTTAAATCAGGAGTAAAAGTGTCCCCTCCTGCACTTCTGCTGCCAGCATGCTCATAAGCATTCATATTGTCAGATACATCTGAAGCAGGACCGCCAAAAACATCAAAGGCATCCTTTCTTGGAGCAGCAGTACGACTAGCACGCGGTCTAGGCGCAGGTGGCACTTCATCAGCCATATCATCATTCAGAAGCGACATATCATCATCTGAACTATCCAAAAGACTATCGTCATCAAACGCATCGCCTTTTTTGGCATTGCTCAAATCAATGTCAGCATCATCGTTCAATAAATCATCCCATGTAACGGATTTGTCGTCGCCATCAATGTCGACATCTAAATCATCAAAGGCGCCGCCGTTTCTCATATTCTCTTTTTCGTCTTCAAAATACATTGAAATCTATCTTTCAACTCTTCTACTATTACACTTTTTACTAATTTTTTTAAATACACTTATGTTAAAGTATACTTACTAATTAATATCATACATTTCAGGCAATTTGTCATCATGATTTTCAATAAATCCACCATATGTAGTACCAAATTTCATTACTGATAATCCCCTAAGTATGTTGTTTCAATGTGAGCCACCAATATTGTATCGTTTTCTTTAAGTCCCATCTTCTTTAATTCCTGATACACTCCCATTGAATCAAGGATATTGGCAAGCCTGCGCATTTGCTGTAAATTTCTTGTATCGGTTACACTTGCCAGTCTTCTTATTTTACCACCATCTGTCAAGAAAGTATTTTTGTTAAGTTTAACAACGGTAAAGCTACTGTCGTCATTATCGTCAAAACCCTCATCATACTCTATTACCAGAGGATTTTCAGGATGCGGAATTTCATCAATTTTTTTGTAAAGATGATTCAAAATTTCACTAACTCCATCACCAGTTGCACATGAAATTGCAAAAACATCACTGTTAAATTCCCTAAATTTTTCTATCATATTATTAACATAATCAGAATCCAAAATATCAGTTTTATTTAATAAAATAACCTGGTATAAAGATGATAAATCCTCACTGTACTTTTTCAGCTCATTATTAATTGTATGATAATTTTCAACAGCATTTTCATTTGAAATATCAACAACATGGATTAAAAATCTGCATCTTTGAACATGCTTTAAAAATTCAAACCCAAGACCAACACCCTGATGTGCCCCTTCAATAATTCCAGGAATATCGGCAATTACAAAACCGTCTCCTGTGGGTTTTTTTACAACTCCAAGATTAGGAACAAGTGTTGTAAAAGGATAATCGGCAATCTTTGGTCTGGCTGATGAAACTTTTGAAATAAAACTTGATTTTCCTGCATTCGGCATACCGAGAAGCCCGATATCCGCAATTAACCGTAGTTCTAATTCAAGTTCTCTCTCAACCGGAGCTTCACCCGGTTCACAAAATTGCGGAGCTCTTTTTTGAGCAGTAGCAAACCGTGCATTTCCTCTTCCGCCTCTTCCGCCTTTTGCAACAAGGATTGTTTTTTCATGTTCATTTAAATCAGCAATTATTTTATTCGTCTTTAAATCTCTTACAACCACCCCTACGGGCATTTTTAAAAATACATCCTTGCCATCCTTACCATGACAGTTTTTATTCCTGCCGTTTTCGCCATCTTCTGCTCTATAAACAGATTTGTACGTAAAATCAAGCAAAGTTGACATATTTTCATCTGCAACAAAATAGATATTACCGCCTCTGCCTCCATCACCGCCTGCAGGACCGCCTTTATCTACGAATTTTTCACGTCTCCAGGCAACAGCACCATTACCGCCTCTGCCGGATACTATTTTTATTTTTACTTTATCAATAAAAGCTGCCAATTAATGAATTTCCTAAAAGAATTAATAAGCTTTAAACTTCCAAATTATCTTTTAATTGTACACTTTACAAATAAATTTTTCTACTGCATAAAAACTGCAAGGGCTTCGAGTGTTACAAAAATTTACTAAATAATTCTTAATATTTAGAAAATAAAATCGAAATACCGATTCAATGCAGCAATAATTAAAGCAGCTCAAGGCGTCTTTTTTCTTTAATTAACTCATCATACACCCAGGATGGTACAAAATTTTTACCCATTAATATTGAACCATGGTTTACGGATGGTGCATGAAAATCCGACCCGCCAGTAATTATTAAGCCGTATTTTTCAGCAAGCGAAGAGTAATGCTCTACAACAGCAGGCGAATGTTTTCTATGATACGCCTCAATCCCTCTTAAGCCATAACTTATAAGCTCTTTTGCAAGTTCATCCGATATTTCAACATCAATAGGATGTGCAAAAACAGGGATTCCCCCCGCTTCATATATAATCTCGCAAGCTTCATGCGGAGAAACCGTCTTTCTTTGTACATAAACATTGGATGAATCATTTATGTATTTTGCATAGGCCTCCATTACATTATTTACACCGCCTGCATTTGTAATGGCGCGTGCAATATGAGGACGCCCGATACTTCCGCCTTCCGCAACAAGGGATTTTACATCTTCAAATTTAATCCTTATCCCGGCTTTTTTATTTAACAATTCAATAATTTCATTTGTCTGGTTAATTCTTGCCTGCTGCTGCGTTTTCATAAGATTTTGAAAATCGGCATTGTCTGTATTCATGAAATACCCCAAAATATGTACTTCATACCCCTTATAAATTGTATTAATTTCAACCCCTGGGATAATTTCAATATTAATATTATTTTTTTGCACATAATCATATGCAGCTTTGTGAGATAAAATATTATCATGATCAGTTAACGCTATAACATCAAGATTGCAATCAAGTGCTGTATCAATTACCATCTCGGGGGAAAATGTACCATCAGAATATGTTGTATGAATATGCAAATCTATCTTCAAGGCTCAAGTCCTCCATCTTTTTTGTAACTAAAATTTATTCTACCGATTCCAAGTGCATTGCCGCTATCAGCATCAAACTCTGCTTCAACGGCATTAATTTGCTGAATATCACAAACTGAAACATCAAATCTTTCAGGAATAGATGTCACAAGCCTTTTTAAAGAGCTTTCATACTCCATTCCTATAACACCGGAATGTGAACCGCAAAAACCTGCATCCGTTATATATGCCATTGCTTCTTTAGGTTTAAAGCTTTCAAGACAAGGATTGGAAAAACATTCAAATTCTTCACCCGTTTTGCAATCTTCATAAATAAGTCTTTCATCAGCCGTTTGAACATGTGTATGGGTTCCAAAAACAGCGCTCACTCCCAAAGATTTTGCAAAATGCGCAAAACAAATCTTTTCTGCCGTAGCTTCAGCATGAAAATCAACAATTATAATTTTATCATCCAGCCCGATTTCATTCTTCAAAGTGCACATAATATCGTACAGTGCCTGAAATGGACATACTACGGGCTGCATAAACGTTTTACCTAATAAATTTATTACAATAATTTTATCGTCAAAAACCCGATACCCTACCCCGCGAGCTGTTTTATGATAATTAAAAGGACGAATTAAAACATTTGACTCATCAATATATGTATAAATATCTTTTTTATCCCAAATATGATTGCCGGATGTCATACAATTGATTCCATAGGAAATCAACTCATCATGGTTTTTTTTGGTAAGCCCAAAGCCATGAGATGCATTTTCAACATTTGCAATGACTAAATCATAGCAATCTTTCCTGCAAACATCACTCCCTTGCAGATTTTCAGCATTCTGCAATGCGGATATATTATATTTCTTTTCATTTAAAAATTTTTCAACTGCTCCCCTTCCCGGGCGGCCAACTAAATCGCCCAAAAAGAGAACTTTAATTGTTTTAGACATTTTATTATTTCGCTATTTCGGTCACTCTTGCTTCCCGAACAACCGTTACACGGATTTGACCGGGATATTCAAGTTCATCCTCAATGCGTTTTACAATGTCGCGGGCAAGTTTAGCAGCAGCAGCGTCATTAAACACATTTGGCTGAACTACGACCCTAACTTCACGCCCCGCCTGAACAGCAAAGGACTGCTTAATGCCTTCATAGCTGTTTGCAATTTCTTCCAGCTTCTTAAGGCGTTTTATATAGATTTCAAGCGTATCGCGTCTTGCACCGGGTCTTCCCGCAGAAACAGAGTCTGCTATTTTAACGAGCGCCGCAACAAGCGTATTTGCTGCAACGTCATCATGGTGCGCTTCAATTGCGTGGATAATCCCTTCTTTCTCGCCGTATCTTCTGGCAAGTTCAACTCCCAATTGAATATGTGTGCCTTCTTGGTCATGGTCAACAGCTTTACCAATGTCATGCAGTAAACCTGCACGTCTTGCCTCAGCAGCATCAGCACCAAGTTCTACAGCAAGCATTCCTGCTACCTGCGCCACTTCAATTGAATGTCTAAGAACGTTTTGTCCATAGCTTGTTCTATAATATAAGCGTCCAAGAGTCCTCGTAAGCTCTTTGTTAAGGTTCATAATTCCAAGGTCAAGTGCAGCTTTTTCGCCTTCCTGCCTCATTTTGTTTTCAATTTCTTTTTTAGATTTTTCATAAACTTCTTCAATTCTTACAGGGTGAATACGCCCGTCTTGAATAAGTTTTTCAATTGTTAATTTTGCAACTTCGCGCCTAACCGGGTCAAAAGAAGAAAGAACAACAGCCTCCGGGGTGTCATCAATAATTAAATCAACACCGGTAAGGGTTTCAAGGGTTCTTATATTTCTGCCCTCGCGGCCTATGATTCTGCCCTTCATTTCATCATTAGGAAGAGAAACAACAGACACCGTGCTTTCAATTACCTGGTCAACAACGCATTTTTGCATAACCTGCGATAAAATCTCTCTGGATTTTTCTTCCGCAGTTTCTTTTATTTTTTGTTCGTTTTCTCTAATTAGCTGGATTTGCTCTTGCGCAAGCTCTTGTTTAATTTGCTCCAAAAGCATATTTTTAGCTTCATCGCGGCTCATGCCTGAAACTCTCTCAAGTTCAGATAATTGCTTCGCAACCAAATCTGCTAAATAATCTTCTTTATCCAGCAATTCATCATATTTTTTATTTAATTCAAATTCTTTATCAGTAACCTTTTGAACCTTATCTTCAAGGCTGTCTTCTCTTTTTGTAAGAGAGTTTTCCAAGCGGTTAATTTCAGACCTTCTCTGTCTGATTTCTTCATCAAGCTTTTGTCTGTCAGAATGAACTTGTTCTCTGGCAGCTATTACAGCTTCTTTTTTGATATGTTCTTCTTTTTGCTTAAATTCATCAGCCATCTTTTCGGCATCTTTTTGATAAAATTCAAGCTTAGTCTTCTGTCTTGCCCAAAGTATTGTGAATACAATTGTCGTAGGCGTTAACAAAAGTATTATTAAATATAATAAATATATAGATTCAATTTTTCCCATACTTCAAATTTTTCATTCTAAAAAAGGCATGCTTTATAAAAAAGGTGTCTTTGCCTGTTTTATTAGGTTTTTTATATAAAATTAAACATTAGTAAACGGTTATTCAATAAGAATATACCATAAATGTGAAAGTTTTAACAATAAAATTATTAAGTTTTGTCAATATGTAGGCTAAACAGAGTATCTTTTATTAAGAAATATTAATTTTAAATTAATTTATACGATAATAATTCATGACTTACAAATTTTTGTCATTAAAAATCAACAAGGAAATATTTTTAAGGAAAAAGGTTAATTTATGTTTACAAACTTGGTTTCTTTAATAACAAAATCACTCTCAATAACAAATGCAGCACAAATTACAAAAGTAAATGCAAAACCAACAAGCTATAATCCGTTTGAATCAAGCGAAAACCTTAATCCTTTTATGAATCCTGCTTTTAAGGGCAATGAAAATTATGCAAAAAATACTCCTGTGCAAGGCGGGTATTTTGCAGGTTATTACAATGGAAAGCCAAATATAGTAGGAAGAAAACTTTTTATTGAAGTCTAATAAAATATTCCCTTATTTAAAGATATTCAATAAAGCTCCTTTATTAGTAAAGGAGCTTTATCTATAACTTCTTAAACTTTAATTTCAAAAATCACCTTTAAATGCCATCTGGTGCCTGATTTTATTTTCAAGATTAACTACGGCAGCATTTTCCGTACTTCCGGTTTTATCTTTTCTTGCTTTTAATACAATTTTTGTCTGTAATACGCCCATTGCCCAAATACCAAAAGCGATGGCTGAAACAATTGAAAATCCTTTTGCCGTCTTTGCACCCTTAAGGTAGCTTTTTACCTTATCGGTGTTTCCAAGTACACCATCCATATTTCCAATAGTTTTAGATAGTTTTTTAATACTCTTTTGAACAGATTTTGTATCAATAAATGCAAGTGAATCAATCTCTGATGCTGCTTCTTTGATATTAAATAAACCAAATTTCTTACCTACAGTCTTACTTACGGTTGAAACATCTCCTGTATCTTTTAAGAATTTAACAATACTGTTATCGGGATTATCATAAATGAAATTTAACACCTTTTTATCAACAGCACTGTCTTTGCCGATTTTTTCAATATCAAAATCTTTCATAAACTTATTCAAAGAATCTTTTAAACTGTTGTTTGCAAGATTTGATTCAAATTTATCCGAAGCTAAAACCGCATAATCAAGGCTGGCATCCTTATTAAATATTTTACCAAAGAGCATATCAAATCCTTTTTGAATAGGATAAGCAAGCGGATAAAGAAATGCTATTTCAAAAGCTTCTTTAATCATAACATCTCTTCTTTCACCATCCCTTGCGGTCTTATACCTTAACCCAGTAATACCGACATCAAGCAAAGATTGATTCAAAATAGGATTATACATAAAGGCAGATGCAATATTTCCAAGCCCTTTGAATGCAATATCTTTACCTTTATTTTGCGCCTCTTTGTTTGAAGGGCTGAATTTATCATAAAACATAGCACCCACAGCAGAACTTTTCACATTCTGATGCAACGCATTTTCTTTTGCCATTTCAACAAGAACTTTATGTTTAACCTTTTCTTCGGTATCTTTTTGTTTAAAGGTAATAATTTTTGTTAGAGCAAAAAGTGTTGCCAGTGTTGCGACTGCAAATTTACTCACAAATAAAGCCTTTGTAAGATTTTTATTATTCGCAACCTTTAAAAGTTCGGCAAATTGTTCGCCATTTTCTTTCCCCTGCTCTTTTAATTTGCCCATAGCAAATTCAATGCTGTCAGAAGAACCTTTTTTTAATTTTTTAATATCGACATCAGGGCTAATATTAAATGCCTTATATATGGTTTTATCCATCAATTTTTTAACTAAAGGCAAACCTCCAAGCCAAATTGCGCTGGTTCCGTTTTCTTCAATGAATTTTTCAAAAGCATCATGCTTACCGCCGTTTTTTGCATATTCGGCTACAATTACCTGATTTTGTATTAAATCTTTTGTTGCAATAGGAATAACAGACCCTGTATTATTCCCTAAAGATGACAATATATTTGTTGTTACGCTGGATAGTGACATTTTACCAATTAATTCCTTATTCTAAATACTACAATCCCCAGATAAGGTTTCTTAACCTTTGATAAAGTGCACATCTTCGTTTTTGATTATTTTTCATGATATAAATTTCACTTCCTATACTTATATATAACGTTTCTAATAACTTTTTATTGCTATTTTTTAAAGAAATATAACTTTTGTGCGGCAAATTTTAATAATTTTTGGCAAAATCTTGTATTTTTTAAATTAAAAAAGCCCTCCTTTTTATCAAGGAAGGCTTTAAATCTTTTAAAAACTTTTTTATTTCACGTTTTCGTTTTTAATAAAGACAAAGGCAAAGCATTCCTTGTTTTCATTAAATAAAATACGTCGAACAAATTCAAATAATATTTTCATTACTTAACCCTTAACCATAATAACTTTAATTAAGCAGATACATTTTACATCTAATATATGTTTTTTGCAAGTCCCCATGATATAATAAAGGAGTTTTCCTTTGAGAGTGTTAAGACCTAAGGATTTTAGCAGAAAAAGGATTATTCAAATCGTCGGTAAGGTCACTTTTTTAGAAATTGTGATAAAGCTTTATACCCGAATTTTGGAGTATAGATACCGCTTGACAGAGTTTACGATGCCAAAGCCAAATAACTTACCTTAATAATACACAGCGCACCAAAATAAAGATTGCTTTTACATGTAAAGGTGTAAGACAGTGTACTTTGAAAATTAAAAGCTCTGCGACAGGCTGGAGAGTTCTTCTTACGGTGCTGCACAGTGCTATGCACGGTATGACGGCGGCTGCCAGGGCGCAGCTATGGGTACAGGAAACGCTACCAACTGCTACCCGTACGTATTATGGTCCGGTTCTTCAAGTTCTCTCGGCGCAGAGTATCGTGCCGGACATTATATGGATAGCGGCATATTTCACGACTCCCCCGGTAATCCGCGTGTTACTATGGCTTATTCTGCGCGCTGTGTCCTGGATTTGAATCAAATACAGACAGTATAAGAGCTGTGCGACGGCAATTCAAGTTCTTCTTACGGTGCTGCACAGTGTGCTTATTTTCCTGGCGGCTGCCAGGGCGCTGCAGTAAGCACAAGTTGGGTTACACAGTGCTACCCAAATATTATTTGGTCAAGCAAGAAAGGCAGCACAGGATATCACTCACCGGATTTGGGTTCCGGCTCTATCAACTTTGGTGCTTGCGGTAACGGCATCTGTCCAGCCTCTATGGCATTTACTGTGCGCTGTGTCCTGGATTTGAAATCCGACTGCAGACCATATAAGAGCTCTGCGAGCACAGTGCAAGTTCTTCTTACGGCGCTGCACAGTGTTATTGGCTGGGTGGCGGCTGCCAGGGCTCGCACGATAACAACTGCTACCCGTACGGTCTATGGTCAGGCAGTGCATCTTCAGAGGCCGGCAGTTACCATAACAGAGAGCTGCAAGTTGGTGCTTATAATGTAGCTTTAACGAGACAGTCTACCTATACTTTTTCTGTGCGCTGTGTCCTGGATTTGGAGATGCAAAATACATGCGGTTTGCAGCTGTGCGACACAGACAATAGCTCTTTTTACGGCGCTGCACATTGTGCAAGGCTTACTAGCGGCTGCCAAGGCAGTTACAATAACCACTGCCGCCCTTACGGGCTATGGTCGGGTACACCGTATAGTTTGGAGTATTGGTCTCCGCTCTTAAGTTCCGGTATTTTTTATTTGTCAGAAGCTTGCGATACAGGTCATTGCCCTAACTTATTTTCCTTTTCTGTGCGCTGCTTGCTCTTAGCCTTATGCGGGCACGGGGTGAGGTCTCACCCCTATCGCCCTAGGCTGCGGTGCGCTGTGTCCTGGATTTGCAGTATCTTGCAAAAAATGTCTTACAAAGACACATGCCTGCAGACGACTGGTTTACAGCTGTGCGACTGGTACGAGAGCTCTAAGTACGGTGCTGCACAGTGTGGACCATTTTATGGCGGCTGTCAGGGCGCTATGAATAACTACTGCTTCCCGTACGTCATATGGTCAAGCAAGCAGCCGAGCTCTACCACTCACTGGTCACCAGAGTTAAATGGGGGTAAGTTTTTTGAGACTCTTGACCCGACAGGTCATCACTCCCTCCACGCCTTTACTGTGCGCTGTGTCCTGGATTTGAAACAATTAAACCCATATCAGAATCTAAGAAAAATTTCCGCCGCTTAAAACTAGCTAAACCCCATGCAAATTATCAGTCAAAGTTATTTTTAATTTTCCGGCTTCAGGATTCATTATTTCCAAGATAATTTTATTTAAACCCTCTTTTAGACAATTCACCTGCTCTGAAAGTTTCATTGTTCCTTCCTGATTGAGCCTGAATTGAATCGGATTTAGTTCATTAACCTTTGTTGCTAAAAGTTCAATCCCGCCCGTAACAAAGCTTATGGCATCTTTGTTAAAAATATAATCATTGACTTGAATGCTTTCTAATCCTGAAATTACCCCGGGGCCAAGAACATTTTTAAGGTCAAACTCAATCCCCTTTTCAGTTTTTCTTAAAGACCCTTTTTTGTATACTCTTTTAATTAAAAAATCAGGAAGTACAGCCATATTTTTATCTCCTTTAAAATCTTTTTCAACAAAGGGAATACTACAATTGTACTATCGGCAGTAATTTACCAAAACTTTAATCAAAAGTCTCCCATACTTTATAATTTTCAACCTTTAATGTTACATTTTCAAGATAATTTTTATAGCCAAAAACTGATTTTATTCTGTGGCTTTTTTCCCAAACAACGATTTTCAATACATTTTCACCCTCGGATTCAGGTTTTAAAAAATGCGGAGGAAGATAAAATTTTTCCTGCGGTGAATTATTCCTTATAAAACGCCCGATTTTTATATCATTTAAAAATATCGTTGCACGCCTGAAAGGTGTTTTATTCATATCAAGAATAAACGGTGCAAAAACTTTATCAGAAAGGTAAATATCGGGAATTTTAAATCTGTTTTCAAGCAAGGCAAGGTAAGGTGCCTGATTATCCTCGACAGGGCGTTTATCTATTGATATTCTGCCTCTTATTTTCCAATCAATTTTTTCATCCGTATCAGTTTTAAAATAAATAAGCCCGCGAGGCGAATTTATATCGTTTGTAAAACCTCTGTCAAAGCCTAAATTCTGCACCAAGACAGTAATTTCATTCATTTTTGCCGTCAATAATTCAGGACGTATTAAAACAGATAAATGCTCATCTACCTGGCACAAATTATCATATTTGTAGCTGTTTCTGTTTAAAAGTTCTCTGCCATTGATATAAATTGCAAAAATATGCCGTGCTGAAATAGAAATTTCCTTTGCCTTATCTGAAATTTGCCCCTTATACCAAACAAATTCAGAATAAACATCAGATGAAAACGAATCACAAAGCGTAAAATCATCATTATGAACAACACTTTTCCATCCTGAATAATCAAAACCGGGCTCAATTTCAGGCGCCGCAAAATAAACATCAAAATTTGTCAGTTTGATTTTCTTTTTATTGAGTTTCGGTTCAAATAAAGTTTCGCAAAATCCCTCTTTTATAGAATAGGTCTTAATTTTGCTCAATTTATTACAAAAAATTCTGCCATCCGGGTATATAAAACTGGCGCCAAAAATCAATTTATTATTAAGTTTCCAGGCATTATTTGCAATTTTTCTTGAAATAAATATAAAGTTTGTAACATTTTTACCTGCGTCATTATCCGCACTTGAGCTGAACTCAAGAGTCTCAAAGTCAGCCCTGTCTCCTGATAGCAAAGTTTCAAAACCTTTAGAATCTTTTATTTTAATATCGTTTTTAACATCTGAAATTAAAAATACGGTTTCAATATTTCCAGCTTCAAGTTTTGTAAAGGTTTCTAAACCTGATGTCACAATTTCAGCCGCCTTAAATTTCAAATCAACAGGCAGGATTTTCATATCGTAAGCATCAACGCAAACCCCGTCAATAAAGGTTTCAAGCCTGTTTAAATTCCTTAAAAATTTCCATTTGCAGTTATTTATTTTATCTTCGCGCACTTTAGCATAGCAATTTTCAGGCACTTCAAAATCAACCGGCGCAGCCTCTGTGTCACATAAATTAAAACAATCAAGAAAATAATTTATCTCTTTTGCCTTTTTAAAATTATCCCTAATTTCCCCAAATTCGCTGATAGGAGCCGCAAAATCGTAACTTGTGTAAACTTCATCTGAAGCCATATCAAGAATATTGGTGCCCCCAACTGCCATATAATGGTTAAAAACTGTTACCCCGTTTGATATTGCAGTTTTTGTCATTATATTTATATGGTTAAACCCAAGGTCTTCACGAATAGCTTCATAGCCGCACCCAAGCCACTTATCATACCACCCTGCCTGCATTTCAGCTACAAAAAGAGGAGATGAATTATTAAATTCCCGAACAACATCTTCAAGATTATCAAGTGTATCAAAAGCGAAAGTACTTTCTTTCCAGGATTTTGAGGGGTTAATATAAGGATATATATCACAGGCATAGATATCCACCACATCACTGTAAAGCCCCGCTATATAGGCATCATTATGAAAAATAGGCGCCTTTATGCCGGATTCACGTACAATTTGAACCAGTTCTTCAATATATTCAGTCTCTCCACCGTTTGTAGAATATTCATTTTCAACCTGAATTAAAATCACATTATCAAATTGATTTATAATAGGCAAAAGCGCACCATACCAGCTTTTTAAGGCATTCATAAAAGAATTTGAATAGATATAATCCCCATCTTTTCGGTTACGGATAACTGCGGTTTTATCCTTCAAAAGCCAGTAGGGAATACCTCCTGCAGACAATTCGCCGTTTATATAAGGACCAGGACGGGCTATTACAAAAAGTCCTAAATCCCTTGCAATACTGAGAAGTTCACGAATATTTTTATAATCAGCAAAATCATAAAAATTTGGTTTTAGAGCATGAAAACTCCAGCAAAAATAAAGGTCAACAGCATTATAGCCGCCTGCCTTAAGCTTAGAGAGCCTATCATGCCATTCATCATGTCCAAAGGTGCGAAAATAGTGCATCGCACCGCTTTTTATAAATGTTCTTTTGCCATCAATTATTAAAGAATTTTTATCAAAAACACAATCCATATTCTTATTTTAAAGCATATTTCAAGCTCCCGCAACCTGTATTTAAGATGCTCTTTTGTTTTAAAATACTCAACAAAATCCATACTATACAACTATATGTAGAAACGTAAAAATTTATTAAGTTGTTTGCATAGCAATATAATTTATGTAATAATCAATAATGTTAATAGTCTAACCATTCCTTTCTTGACTTATGCGGTTTGTTTACAAATCGCATTTTATTTTGCAAATTTTTGTAGAATAAGAATAAAAGTCTTGGAAATTATAAATTTATAGCATTAAGCATAAGAGAATAAGAATTTCTTAGTGAACATAAGTGTGAGCATGTTTGAACCCGTGCGCTTTTCAGCTAAAGCACGGGTGAGTTTGCGAACAATAAAAAGTAAGTTTAGAAATTCTATGAACGTTGCCAAACTGCTATAAATTTATAATTTCCAAGACTTCCATAGCTTTATTAAATCGTGATATAATAAAGGCTATGAGGATTTTAGGAATTGACCCGGGGATAGGAATAACAGGCTACAGTATAATTGAAGCCGATGAAAACTTCTATGAGCTGATAAATTCAGGTAGCATTCAAACCGACAAAACCCGCTCTACAGCGCAAAGACTGGTAGAATTATATGATGACATCCTTGAAATCTGCAGACTTTATTCCCCGGATGAGGCGGCAATTGAACAACTGTTTTTCTTCAAAAACCAAAAAACCATAATTCCTGTAGCGGAAGCAAGGGGTGTAATCCTCATGGGGCTTGAAAAATCAGGAATTAAAACCGCAGAATACACTCCTCTTACAGTAAAACAGGTTTTAACAGGACATGGCAGAGCTACAAAAGATGAAGTCCGTATTATGGTTGAAAAATTTGTTACCTTAAATAAAAATACAAAACTTGATGATACCGTAGATTCAATAGCCATAGGTATTTGCCACGCAAGAAATATAATATTTTAAAGGATAAAAAATGACTTTGAGTACCAAAATAGTAAAAAAAATTGCATTTTATAGTGCCATATTAGGTGCAGGGCTTGGAATCACAGCGCTGATTCCACCCCTAATGCCCGTTATCAGCCTATTTATACTGCCTTTTTTATCTGGAATAATTGTTCTTTTAACGGCAGCAAAATTAAATCCTGAAACCTTAAAAACGCTGGAAACAAAAGATTATGCAATTTTAGGGGGAATATCAGGTACGATTTGCTGTACCGCCTTCTTAACAATCTTTACACCAATGGCGCTCTTAATAAAACTTATCGTTAAAACTTATTACACTTATGGAATAGATTATTTGAATTTTTTCCTTGCAGCAGTGCTTATTTTTTCAATTATGTTGATTTTATTTACAATAAACGCTGCAGGCGGGCTTCTTGTGGGCTTTTTAATTAACTGGTTTAACAAAAATTAAGTTAACATTTGTAATATAAGGCATTTTTCTTCTCGTTTTTTGCCTATTTTTTAGGTAAAATTTGTTAGAAATTGCAATTATTTTTTACAACAAAAAACATTCAAAACACAATTATATATTAAAATCTTAAAATTAAACAGGAGTAAAATACATAATATGAGCGAGTTTCAATCTAAAATAAAAACTATAGAATGGTGTAAAACCAAGCAGGGCGGCTATTCTATTATGGTTGACCAGACAAAAATCCCTTATGCGTTTGAAAAAGTGGAAATTAAAACACTAGATTCCATGTTTGACGCAATAAAAACAATGATAGTAAGGGGTGCACCAGCTATAGGCATAGCAGGAGCCCACGGCTGCGCGCTTTTTGCGCTGGAGCTGCTCTCAAAAATAGTGCCGATAGAGGATTTATGGCAAGATATAACTCCACTAAATATTAACGAAAATCAAAGAAAAGAATTTTTTGAGGAACTGGAAAAGGGCTTTAACTACCTTAATTCCTCACGTCCAACCGCAGTAAACCTCTCATGGGCAATAGGGGAACAGAAAAAAATTGTTGAAAACTCTAGAACCCTTGATTTAAAAGAGGTTTGCGCAAACCTTATAAATAATGCTATAAGGCTTGAAAACGAAGATATTGAAATAAATAAAAAAATCGGAGATTACGGCGCTGCAGTGGTTCCAAAGGGTGCAGGAATCCTAACCCATTGCAATGCAGGAGCTTTAGCTACTGTAGGGTATGGAACAGCGCTTGGTGTAGTTCGAAGCGCCTTTGCAAAAGATAATACAATTCAGGTATATGCTGATGAAACAAGACCCAGAGGTCAAGGAGCAAAAATTACAACCTTTGAGCTTGTAAAAGATAATATTCCTGTAACTCTTATTACAGACGGCATGTGCAGTTATTTTATGAGAAATAAAATGATAGATATTGTTGTTGTAGGTGCAGACAGAATTGCCGCAAACGGTGATACAGCAAATAAAATTGGCACTTCAACAGTCGCTATTGCAGCTAAATACTACAATATACCGTTTTATGTTGCAGCGCCAAAATCCACAATTGATTTATCTATAGAGTCCGGAAATGATATTATAATTGAACTTCGGGATGAAGAAGAAGTAACAATGGTAAACGGAAAAAGAATTTGCGCAGAAGGCGTAAAAATAATCAACCCGAGTTTTGATGTTACCGATAACTCTCTCATAGCAGGGATTATAACCGAAGATGGCATATTTAAGCCGGAAGAATTAAAATATAAACTTAAAGTCTCGGCATAGTGAAACAGTTTTAAAATACTGCGCAAAATTTAAATTAAGATAATAATTAAAATTATAAAAAGGAGTATAAAATATGACACAAACAGACGGCAGAGTTTACAATTTTTCAGCAGGACCTGCAGTTTTGCCCGAAGAGGTGCTAAAACAGGCAGCAGACGAGATGATGAACTATCAAAATTCAGGTATGTCCGTAATGGAGATGTCTCACAGGTCTAAAACCTATGATAATATTATAAAAACAGCTGAACGCGACCTTCGCGACCTTTTAAATATTCCCGATAACTACAAAGTATTGTTTTTACAAGGCGGAGCACATCTTCAATTTTCAATGGTGCCTATAAACCTGCTTAAAAACGGTGTTGCAGACTATATTGTAACAGGTCAGTGGGCAAAAAAAGCTTATGTTGAAGCTCAAAAATACGGTAAAATCAATAAAGTAGCAACATCAGAAGATAAAACTTTTTCTTATATCCCTGATTGTTCTGATTTACCAATTTCTGAAGATGCAGACTATGTCTACATTTGCGAAAACAATACAATCTATGGTACAAAATTCCATAAATTACCGGATACAAAAGGTAAAATCCTTGTAGCAGACATGTCAAGCTGTTTTTTATCAGAACCTGTTGATATAACAAAATACGGGCTTATTTATGCCGGGGTGCAGAAAAATGTTGGTCCTGCAGGCGTTCAGATTGTAATTATAAGAGAAGACCTTATAAGAGAAGATTTGCCGGAATGGTGCCCCACAATGTTGAAATATAAAACCCATGCAGATAATGACAGTCTTTATAATACGCCGCCTGCATACGGTATCTATATCTGCGGTTTAGTATTTAAATGGCTCAAAAAACTTGGCGGCTTAGAAAAAATGAAGGAATTAAACGAAAAGAAAGCAAAGATTTTGTATGATTTTCTTGATTCTTCAAAACTCTTTAAAGGCACTGTAGAAAAGGATTCAAGGTCTTTAATGAATGTTCCTTTTGTAACAGGCAGCGAAGAGCTTGATAAAAAATTCATTGAAGAAGCTAAAAATGCAGGTCTGGTACAGCTAAAAGGTCATAGAAGCGTAGGCGGTATGCGCGCTTCAATCTATAATGCTATGCCGATTGAAGGCGTTAAAGTACTTGTAGAATTTATGAAAAAATTTGAACAAGAAAACGCTTAAACAATATAAAAAACTTATTTAAAAAAGACTTGGAAAAAATCCCAAGTCTTTTTTATATTTCACAAAAATTAAGCAATTTTGTAAAATCAGTTGTTTTAAAAAATTATGAAAATTTCAAATATCAATTTTTCATATACATCTCAAATCAAAAATCAAAACAGACTGAATTTTTGTGCCTTAAGGTCATTAACGAAAGATACTTTTGAAACATCCACCATAAAAACTGCAGTAATAGAAGATGTAAAAGGTAATAAAATTAAAGCTGCTATCAAGGAAGAAAAGGATAAAACAAATCTATCAGATAAAAACCCAAAAACTATAAGTATAAATATCGGCGATAAAAAACTTGGCCATGCTGTAATGTATGATACCAAACAAAAAGATGCACTATATTTAAAAGAACTTTATACAGAAGAAAATTTCGCACGACATTACATAGGAGCCGGAACAGAACTTTTAAAATGCGCTGTGGAAGAAAGTAAAAAACGAGGCTATAGTGGAAGAATAAGCCTATGTGCTGAAAACTCTCCACCCCCATTTGTCTTCTATTACAAAAATAATTTTACTGCAGCACCTGAAGTATCACTCTACAATGCTGCAATAGATTATGCTGCAAGAAACAATATTCCAGTAGAAAAACTGCTTCCCGAAGGACTTCTCTCATTAGATATGGAGCTTGATGAAAAAGGAGCCGAAGCACTTTTAGAAGGAGAGAGGCTTTTTGAAGAAAGAATGTTTAAAACAATAGCCAAAACAAATATTGGCGGAAAATTATATGAAGCAAACTTTATAGAATCACAAAATGGAGATTTTTATCTGCAAATATTAAACAACAGCTCTGCAAGCAGGAAACAGCCCTGGAGCGCAAAAGGAGAAATAGCACAAAGCAAGGATGGTGCAAAATATGTCAGAATATATTGCATAGATGATATTTACGCTGATAAAAAAGTAAAAGAATTTGCAAAAAACAGTATCAAAATTCTTGCAAACAATCTAGGAATAGAAAATTTTAAAATATGCGAAGAATTTATATAGATTAAAAATTACGCATACCGTCTTTATGAAAATCCGCTTGCAAATTATCTTTATCAAATCTTAATTTGCAAATAATGATTGTGCATAATAAAATTAGAGGATTAAGAGGAGAGGCTTAAAAAAGGATTAAATTTATGTGCGGAATTGTAGGATATATTGGTAAAAAAAGAGCAGTTGATGTTATCCTGAAAGGTTTGTCTTACCTTGAATACAGGGGATATGATTCAGCAGGAATCGCACTTATTTCAAATAATAATACAAATATCTTTAAAGCACCAGGAAAATTGAGTAACTTAAAAGAAATCCTCTGTCTTGAAAAAGAAGAAAATATAAATGCCACAATGGGAATCGGTCATACAAGATGGGCTACCCATGGGCTTCCTACAGAAGCTAATGCTCATCCGCATTCTTGTAACTGTAAAAGCCTTACAATAGTACATAACGGCATAATCGAAAATTATAAAGACTTGAAGCCGGAATTAGAAAAAAAAGGCTGTAAATTTATCTCTCAAACAGATACAGAAGTTGCAGCACATTTAATTGCACATGAATTTGAAGACAAAAAAGACCTGCTAAAGGCAGTACAAAGCGCTGTTAAAAAACTAAAAGGAGCATACGCTTTTTGTGTTACACATAAATCTATGCCGGATAGAATAATAGCTGCAAGAAAAAATGCACCTCTAATTATAGGAGTTGGCGAAGGGGAAAACTTTATAGCATCTGATATTCCAGCCATTATTGAATACACAAAAAAAGCGATTTATTTATCAGATAATCAGGTGGCTGAAATCAAAACTGATTCAATAAAAATTTATGATGAAAATGATACCTTAATTGCAAACAAGGTTGAAAACCTTCCATTTGAGCCCATTGCACTTTCAAAAATGGGTTATAAGCACTTTATGTTAAAAGAAATCCACGAACAGCCTGATGTTGTAAGAAATGTGCTTGTAGATAAACTCCATGATGAAGATACAAAAGTAATTTTGGACGATGTAAAACTAAACAAAGAGCAGCTTTCAAAAATCAACAGAATACAAATTATTGCCTGCGGAACCTCTTTGCACGCAGGGCTTGTGGGCAAATATATTCTTGAAGAATTAACAGGAATCCCAACCGATGTTGAGGCATCAAGCGAATATATATATAGAAATACTATAGCTGATGAAAACACACTTGTAATAGGAATCTCTCAATCAGGAGAAACCGCAGATACAATTACTGCAATAAAACAAGCAAAAGAGAAAAACTCGCACATTTTAATTATCACAAACAGAAAAGATAGTGCAATGGCAAGGCTTGCAGATAGCTTGCTTCCAATAAATGCAGGAATCGAGGTATCCGTTGCGGCCACAAAATCATATATGGCACAGCTTTTAAGCCTTTATATTCTTACTATTTTTATAGCTGAGAATATCAATTCAAAAGAAAATGGACATATAAAAGATATTAAAAAAGAACTTCTAACCCTGCCAAGCAAGCTTGAATCCATATTGAACGATACAAAAAATATTGAAAACATCGCAAAAAAATATTCAAGTTTTAAAAACTTTATCTTTATCGCACGCGGAATTAATTACCCGTCAGCATTAGAAGGTGCTCTAAAACTTAAAGAAATAAGCTACATTAACGCAACAGGCTACCCTGCAGGCGAATTAAAGCATGGACCAATTGCAATGCTTGATGAGACTATGCCGGTTCTTGCAATTTTAAATGAGGGCATAGTATACGATAAGGTTTTATCAAACTGCGAAGAAGCAAAAGCAAGACAAGCAAAGCTTATCGGTGTTACAAACTTTATAGATGAAAAACATAAAAATCTTTTTGATGATATGGTCTCAATACCTGAAATCTCAGATATCGTATCGCCCGCTTTGAATATAGTAGTACTTCAGTTATTAGCCTACCATATCTCTGAATATTTAGGGAAAGACGTCGACCAGCCAAGAAACCTGGCAAAATCCGTTACGGTAGAATAATTAAAAACAGTTGGATTATTTTGAAACAATATTGAGTTTTTGACCTATAACTTTAGTTTGAGCATCTGAAGATGGCTTTATGCTTAAAATTTTTCCGCCGCTTTCATTTCCATATACGGTTGTCGCGCTTTTATTGCCGTTAGCTGCTCTGCTTACAGTCTTTATCTCGAAGCTTTTCGGATAATAGCGCACTTCAACAACTTCAGATATTTTGTCGGAAGTAATCCTTTGTATTTGCGCCAAAAAGCAGTCTTCACCCTGCTTTTTTACTTTATTTGAAACAAAACCTTTTATCGTAGCACCGGTTTTATCAACATATTCAAAACTTGTATTTTTCCCTTTTGCGGCATTGTTTGCAATCTCATTCAAACAGCTTTTTCTCAAATTAATCTTTGTGCCGGATGGAAATTCTGTAGGCAAAAATATATTTTGCACCCTTTTAAAAAGTTCGCTTGCAACTGTAAATTTAGAATCTATTAACTCTTTACGAAGCTTTTCTTCTGCATTTGCAACAGAATTTTCAACCCCGAGCATTTTTTCAATATTTGATTTTGCTCTTGTATTTATAAATTTATCTTTAACTGCAGTAGCCTCATCTGACAATTTTGCAACATTGCCAGAAGTATTTACCAAGCTTTGCGCTGTAGCCACAGAACTATTCAAAGCTTTTGTCGCTCCCGTGCCATTTTGCAGTAACGAAGTCGCAGTTCGTACTACACCTGAAACTATGCGTGGATTCATAAACTTCCTTTCATAAAAAATGATTTACAATAATAAAACAGCTGATATTAAAAAATTGCTTTAAATATAACTTTAGGCAATATTTTTTATTTCCATGACTTATATCAACAAAGTTTTGTGGAATATTTCTAATGAAATTAAATTCAATCATTAATATATACACTTATAACAATATCCTGCATCCTGCACAAAGAAATTCCGCGCCGGTTTTTAGGGGACAGGCAGAAGAAATAACAAAACTTGAATCTATAAAAAGCAATAAACTTGGTGTTTTAAAAAGTATAATACTGCACAAAAAAAGTTCCTATGAAACTCAAGAGCCTGTTCTTGATGACAATACATACATAATAAGAATGTTTAGATATAAAAATAAAACTAGTTTTGCAAAGAAAATGAACGGTTTGACCTATAAAATATCAGATATGATAAAAAATAACGCAGATTTTGATGAAATTTTAAAAACCGCAGAAGATGGCGTAAAAGATATAAGACACAGAAAAAATTGGGGCAAAAAAAGAGAGGATTTTGGACATTTTAACCTGACATTTTATGACAGAGGCTGTGAATATTGGAAAAAATATATCAAACTTGCAGAATTTGATTCTCAAAATCCAAAATATTCTATAAAACCGAAATCCAATAAAGAATACCCAAATGCAAACACTTGCACCATTTCATATTACGACTGTGAGGACGGTAAAATAATAATTCATTACGGTTCAAATGGTAAAAGCTCAAATCTTGATTTGGTAAAAAAAGAATATGAAAAATTAAAATCAAATAAAAACCCGAATCTTAACGATATTAACCGTTCCTCTGCTACGATACAATGGCTGATAGCACAGGAGACTCCTTATAAAAGAGGCAGTGACTCCATTGCAAATCTCCTCACAAAATCAATCTACCACGCATACGGCATAAAAGTATCTCCTGCAAAAGAAGGGAAAAGCTTTGATTTTGAAGCATTTTACAGGAATTTAGATGATTATATTAAAATCTATCCAGATATATTTGAAATTCCCCCGTATAAAATAAAAGATTAGAAATAATCTAAATAAATATATAAGCAGCCGCAATAGATGAAACATCAAAAATTGCACAAAATAGCCCCCATAAAGGAGCTTTTAAAATCTGGGCATAAAGCGTCAAGGTTCAAACTTTTTAAAATGTATAAAAGAGTTTATTTATCAATTAAAAAATCTAGATGAAGAATTGTTTGAAAAAATTCAATCGTTTTTGAACAATATTGGAATTGGCGTGTGTGTTGAATCATAACTTGCATCTTGTTTTGTTTGCATGAATAGCAAACTGTCATAATTAACTATAAAAAGTCCGGCAAAAGGATTATCGATTACGCTTTCCCAATAGTTACATAGCAAATTTTGATATTCTCGTATTTGTTGTATATCAATACTATGCTCGCAAGTTAAAATTAAAATAAAATTCTTGTATAAATTTTCATTAATTCCTTTATCAATTTTTTGTTTAATCTTTTTGATATCTTCTTGAGCATATTTATTTATATCAACAATACAACTTTCAAATGAATTTTCGTTATTCAGCTTTTCTTGCTCTATAAACATTCGTTTATGTTTTGAACCAGAATAAACAATGTCATTATTACCAGCTTTGTCTATATTATCAATTTCAAATGCTTTAGAATGTGGTCCAATAGAACATGAGAAATATTGTCTATTATATTCGTATAACAACTCTTTATAATGGGCATTTATACTTGTTGTACATTCCACATTGATAGTCTTATTATCTTTATCTTTTATCACTGCATCGATTGAATTATTTTTATGTCCGCAAAAAAGCACTTCCTTGGCTTCTATTAATTCACAAAATTTAATTATTGGAAAAATTTCCTCTCTAAAAATTTTTTTAGCTTGTTTGTCATTCAACAGTTCTATTATTGTTTTAGTGCCGACAATATTCTTAGCTTCCAATAAAGCGTCTTTTGTAGTTATATATTCTTCTGAATTATAAAACCAATTATAAGTCATGAAGCCTCCTATTTAAATTTCCTTTTTTAAATTTATTCTTATATTAATAGTATGTCTAAAAAATCCAAAAATATAAATGTAGTTATTGAATTTGATAATGAAGAATATTCAGAAGAAGAAACTACTTTTCTTTATCAAAGATTTATTAACATACTCGCAGAAGCAAAAGGGATGAAAGATGTACCACAATATCTTGGAAAAGCTCTTGCCAAGGGTATTTCAGAGGAATTCAAACAACGTGAGCAGACTCGAACTTCTCAAAATAGGTTCACGCAATAATTCTAGCGATTTCAACAAAATTTATACCGTATTTTTAATGAGGTTAAAACGCAGAGTAGAACTGAGAAACATACTAAAAAAGAGAGTCTTAAGACTCTCTTTTAAATGGTGGGCCGCAGAGGACTCGAACCTCCGACCTCACCCTTATCAGGGGTGCGCTCTAACCACCTGAGCTAGCAGCCCACACCAAACTTATTAAATTTTCAATTATTTCCGAACCCTTATCAGCCTCTCGCAAAACGTGACATTTAGTCACCTTTTGCTCGGCAGAGTGCTCATAACCACTCTGCAGCTAGCAGCCCGTAGAGCTTTGCGGGAATTTAATAAATTCATACTCCGCAAAACAAGATTACCATAGACAAAAATCAAAATCAACCATTTTTTAAAATTTATCCCGCAAGTAAAAATGTCAAATATTACATTTTTTCAGGTGCAGAGATTTTAAGCAATTTGAAAACTTGCCCTAAAACATTTTTAACAGAAGCTACAATCATAAGACGGCTCTTTGTAAGTTCCTTATCTTCTGAAAGCACTCTTGTATAATTATAAAAATGATGGAAATCATAAGCCAAATTGGAAGCATATTTACACAATAAATATGGCGCCCTAAGCCTTGAAGCCCCTTCAACAGTAGTTTTAAATTCTTCCAATCTCAAAATAAGCGCACGTACAGATTCATTTGATTTTTCATCATCACCATATAAAAGCGCAGGGCTTGGATTAGATAAAACCTCCTCCAATTCGGCAGCCTCAATAAATGGTGTTAATTTTTCACCGCTTTCAGTATCAATCCTGTCTTCTGAGGCTTTTCTTAAAATAGAGCAGCATCTTGCATGGGCATATTGTACATAAAATACAGGGTTTTGGTCATTTTTTTGTTTTGCTAAATCAACATCAAAATCAAGTGTTGTATCTATGCTTCTCATTAACATCCAAAACCTTGTAGCGTCAACTCCTACCTCATCTACAAGCTCATCCAGAGTAACCATTTTCTTTCTTTTACCCATACGGACAGCTTCGCCGTTTTGAATAATATTTACAAGCTGACCTAAAAGCACCTCAAGATTATTGCTGTCATAGCCTAAAGCATCAATTGAGGCTTTCATTCTTGGGATATACCCGTGGTGGTCTGCACCCCAGATATTTATTAAATATTCAAACCCGCGGTCAAACTTATTTTTATGATATGCAATATCAGCTGTAAGGTATGTATTTGAGCCGTCTTTTTTCCTTAAAACCCTATCCTGGTCATCTGTGTAATCTGTGGTTCTAAACCAAAGAGCACCGTCTTTTTCATAAAGCTTTCCAGCCTTATCAAGGGCTTCAACACATTTTTCAACCTCATTATTTTTATATAAAGAAGTTTCAGAAAAAAAGCAGTCAAAATTGGTTTCAAACTTTTCCAATAATTCTTTTTGAAGCCTTAGCATATCTGCTTTTGCAAATTCGCCGTATCCTGAAGATTTTCCTTGTTCAATATATCTTTTGGCGCAATCAATTAAATAATCGCCCCTATATGCATCTTCAGGCCACTCAACCGTCTCCCCTTCAAGCTCTTTTACTCGAAGCTCCAGTGATTTTGCAAGCTTATTTATCTGATTTCCGGCATCATTAATATAAAATTCCTGGTAAACATCATATCCTGTAAATTTCATAACTTCAGCCAATGATGACCCAAGAGCTGCCCATCTTCCATGCCCGATATGAAAAGGACCTGTCGGGTTTGCACTAACATATTCAATGTTTACCTTTTTACCGTTGCCAAGGTTCATTTTGCCGTAGTTTTCTTTTTTTGTCAGAATTTCTTCAACAATCTTCTTTAAAAATCCTTCTTCAAGCTTAAAATTTATAAACCCTGCTACAACATTTATTGAAAAATTATCAGACTTAATATATTCTGCAATAGCATTTGCAATCATAGGCGGCGCCATTTTAGCATCACGCGCCAAAGATGAAACATTAATTGCAAAATCCCCAAATTCAGGATTCTTTGGAGTTTCACAAACAAATTTTGCATTAATACTTTGAGCTTGCCCCAACTTTTTATTTAAAACAGCCTCATTTGCTGCCGTATTTACAATATCTACAAAAAAATCTTTAATCATCATAGAAGTTATTATACAACAAAATTTTTTTGCAATTATTGTATAATAATTTAGCATTAAAAAAATAAGAACATTAATAACTTAAAGTCAAATTTTATGAATATATCAGAAGCAAAAAATTCTAACTCGCTTGTTTTTAAAATGTCTGTTCCGATCTTCATAGAGCTGTTATTGCAAATGCTTGTCGGAAATATAGACCAGATAATGATAGGACATTTTAATGAAATTTATGTTGGTGCAATAGGAAATGCTAATTTAATCATAAATCTTATAATCATTGTTTTAAGTGTGATGAGCGTTTCTACAACAGTTTTAATTTCAAGATACCTGGGTTCAAAGAATATAGGTAAAATTGCAGAAGTATTTAACGCATCAATTATTGCGTTATCCTTTATAAGTATTTTAATAACAATCGCGATATTTGTCCTTGCCGGACCTGTTTTTTATTGGATGCAGGTTCCTCAAAATATTTTTGCAGAAACAAAAACTTATCTTTTTATAGTGGGTGCATTTACGATTATTCAAGGGTTTTATATGACATATGCTGCAGCACTTCGAAGCTACGGGTTTATGAAAAATGTAATGCTTGCAGCAATTTTAATGAACACTGTAAATATATTAGGAAATTTTATTTTAATAAACGGATTTTCCATAATTCCTCCGCTCGGCGTTGCGGGTGCTGCAATTTCAACCATAATAAGCAGACTTTTCGGGCTTGTTTTAATGTTTTATCTTTTTAATAAAAAAACAAATATAAAAATTTCAAAAAAATATCTTACCCCATTTCCAAAAGACACAATGAAAAATTTGCTTCATATAGGCGTACCATCAGGTGCGGAAGAATTGTCTTACAATTTATCCCAGACAGTAATTATGAAATTTGTAAATTTCTTTGGCACGACAGTTATTACAACAAAGGTATACTGCAGTATTCTTGCAAATTTTGCATACATTTATTCTATTGCAATATCCCAAGCTTCCCAAATTGTTGTAAGTTATCTTATCGGCTCAAATAATTTAAAGCTTGCAAATAAAAGAGTATGGTCTACCCTTATTGTCTCAATGGTTATATCGTTATCAATAACATTTTTACTGTACATTTTTAGCGACAACATATTTGGAATTTTTACCAAAAACCCTGAAATTTTAGCACTTGGTAAAAAGATAATATTTGTCGAATTTTTCCTTGAAATAGGAAGGTCAATAAATATCGTAATGGTAAGATGTTTGATTGCGGTTGAAGATGTAAAATTCCCTGCTTATATGTGTATATTTTCCGCATGGACTTTTGGCGTGGGATTTGGATATATTTTCGGCATAGTAATGGATATGGGGCTTGTCGGCATTTGGATTGGAATGGCAATGGATGAGTGCATAAGGGGATTTATTTTAATATTAAGATTCAGAACACTTAGTTGGATAAAAAAGGTAAAGAAGAAAAGGAGAGAGGAATTTTATAAACTTTTGTAACAGTTCAGTTTTAAATAGTCAATTTTGACTTCTTTCATTTTTTTATTAAAATGTAAGCACAGGTGTTTTGTGTTTGCTTAAAGCATAATTACAACTTAAATACTTTATAAGGAAGAAATAGTTTAAAATGCCAAAAGTTAGCGGAATAAGCGCAGTTAATTATGGTCCAACCATCTCCACAAAGCGTGATGGCGGGGATAATTCCTGTGATTTTATCGCAAGCAGATTAAACTATTTGTATAATCAAACATTGGCTGTTTCACGAAAAAACAGTTCGCTTAATTTCAGAGGTTTGAAAAAAATTGTCCAAAAAGGCATGGGTGAAAACCTTGATAAAGTAGTATAATTCCATTTTTTAATAAAGATTAACGCAACCTAAAAATAATAAAGCCGTCTGTCATATAAAATGCAGACGGCTTTTAACATTTTAATCTCTGAAATTCTATATCCTTTTCATAAGCTTAGCGTGGATTGTATTTGCATTGCTTATATAATCGGATAATGCATCATATCTTTCTTCTGATTCACCATAAGGAATTTTCTTTAAAATTAAAGCCGAAGCGGTTTGATTTATCATTTTTAATTTATTTAAAGCCTTTTTCATTAAATATCCTTTATAGATATTTGGAAAATATTTATATAAAATTTTGCCCAAAATATTACTGGCTGAAAAATCGTCTCCGGCTTTTTTAAACGCCGAATCCTGCAAAATATTTAAATCTAAATCATTAAGACGTTTTTGAGCCACTTCATCATTAAAATTTTCTACAGCTTCTTTTACGTTTTTTTTAATAGAATTTTCCACCCCAAAAGTAGCTTCATTCTTTTGCGCAAACGGAGAATTTTTAATATCCTCTTCATTCACGCTTATACTGAGAGGGTTTACCCCTTCTAAAACATTATCGCTTAAAGAAGACACCTCAGGCTGGTTTTGAACATTTTTACCATCAAAACCAAGTTTAACCAATTCTCCCATCAGGGAATTTTTAAACAAATCTTCCATTATACAATAATTATTAAGCAAATTTTTAGCTTTTAAACCCTATACAAGTAGTATTTTTGATTTATAATCTAATTGCAAAAATAAATTCTAAAAATAAGGATGAATTAATTATGTGGGAATATTCAGATACCGTTAAAGAACATTATAAAAACCCAAAAAACGTAGGCTTTATTGAAGATGCTGACGCCATAGGCGAAGCCGGGGCTCTTGCTTGCGGTGATGCTCTAAAACTTTATCTAAAAATAAAAGATGGAATAATTACGGATGCCAAATTTCAAACTTTTGGCTGCGGTTCTGCTGTTGCATCATCAAGCATTTTAACGGAAATGATTATAGGTAAAACCGTTGAAGAAGTTAAAAAGATAACAAATAAAGATATAGCAGATAAACTCGGAGGGCTTCCGCCTGAAAAAATGCACTGTTCAGTTATGGGGCATGAAGCACTTGAAGATGCATTAAAAAATCTGGATGGCGCAGATAATGAGCCTGCTTCAAAACCAAAATCAAAAGATAAAATTATTTGTAACTGTTTTTCTATAACAGAAAAAACAATAAGAGAAGCTATTGAACATAATGGTGCAAAAACCGTTGATGATATTAAAGAACTAACCTACGCCGGCGGTGCCTGCGGAAGATGCAAAGGGAACATTCAGGCGATAATTAACACTTATAATATGGAAGCCAAAAATGATAAAAAGGAACTTAATACAGTTCAATTTATCTTAAAGGTAAACAGTGTTATTGAAAAAAATATTGTACCTGAATTAACCAAAGACTGCGGGGGAATTGAACTTATTAACGTGGAAGAAAAAAATGTTTATGTACGCCTGACAGGAAGCTGCAAAGGCTGCAGAAATTCAAACCTAACACTTAAAAACTTCGTTCAAACCCAATTAAGAGAACATGTTGATAATGAAATAAATGTTATAGAGGTGGAATAAATGAGCCAAAATATAATTTATCTTGATAATAATGCAACAACACGTGTAGATGAAAAAGTAGTCGAAGCTATGCTGCCATATTTTACGGAAGAATACGGCAACCCTTCAAGCATCTATGATTTAGCCCATGTTGCAAATACAGCTGTTAGAAAATCAAGAGAAATTATAAAAGATTTTCTTGGTGCAAACGATGCAAAGGAAATTATTTTTACATCCTGCGGTTCAGAAAGTGCAAGTACTGCAATTAAGGGTACAATTGAACTAAACAGAGCAAAAAAACACCTTATAACCACAAAAGTTGAACACCCTTGTGTTTTAAACCTGCATAAAGAACTTGAAAAACAAGGCTACAAAGTTGATTATATCGGAGTTGATTCAAATGGCGACTTAGATATAACAGAATTAATCTCAAAAGTTGATAAAGATACAGCGCTAGTTTCTGTAATGTACGCTAATAACGAAACAGGGGCAATTTTTCCGGTTGAAGAAATTGCGCAAAAGGTAAAAGAAATTAACCCTGAAACCAAAATATTTGTAGATGCAGTACAGGCTGCAGGCAAAATTCCCATCAATGTTAAAGATACAAAAATTGATTTTATGGGGATTTCAGCTCATAAATTCCATGGACCCAAAGGAATCGGCGCCCTGTATGTTAAATCAGGCACAATGGTTGCTCCGCTCATAATTGGCGGACATCAGGAAAAAGGCAAAAGGGCAGGGACTGAAAATGTACCGTACATTGTAGGTATGGCAAAAGCAGCTGAGCTTGCAATGGAAAACATGGAAGATGAACTTACACGCGTAAAATGTTTGAGAGATACACTCGAAGAGGAAATTTTATCTAAAATCAAAAACGCAAGACTAAATTCAACTTCAAAAAACAGAGTGCCAAACACAACTAATATAGGCTTTTTATATATTGAAGGCGAACTTATCCTTCTTCACTTAAATGATGCAGGGATTTGTGCAAGTTCAGGCTCAGCCTGCACATCAGGAAGCTTGGAGCCAAGCCACGTTTTGCGCGCTATGGGTGTGCCGTTCACATCACTGCATGGCAGCATAAGATTTTCTTTAAGCCGTTATACAACAGAAGAAGATATTAATTATGTGGTTCAGGAGCTGCCGCATATTATTGATAAACTCGCAAAAATTTCACCTTTCCAAAAGGAACTTGGAGAAATATTAAATAAATAATAAAAGCATTTAAATCAGCCGATTTATAAAGTTAAATTACCCCTGAGTGGTGTTTAATTTAGAGTTTATTTTGCCCTTATATTCTTTATTATTTATATCATTTGTGCCCAAAACAGGGTTGATAATTTTATCCATTATAATTTTATCCGAAAATTTATCCACAGGCTTAGATACAGCAAATAAAGTTCCAAGCCCGCCCAAAGCAAGTGCTATATCTCTGCTTCTGTTTACAATTTTTTCACCGTTAGCACTAAATTCCTGTTTTAATTTTGGAATGAATTTATCAAAGCCTTTTCCTAAAGTTTTCTGCGCAGCCCCTACTATTAAAATAGGAAATAATATATTTGTTAACCCTTGGAAAACAGTTTCACCAAAAGCTTTTTTAAGAGCCGTCTTTTTCCCATCCTCTTCTTTTGCTTTATTATAGGTATAGGCAACATCTGCTGCAATATATACGCCTGCAGGAATATATGAAATTTTCGGCAGATTTTTAATAAGAGGATTTTTAGAATTATTGCAAACCACTCTGATTGCAGCGCCAATATCATCACTATACCCAAAATATCTTAATGGGCTGTTGTGAAAAATATCTTTCTTTTTCGAAACATCCTGTTTTTTGGCATTATCATCTTTTTCCACAGATTTCTGCCGGGGATTTTCATACATTCTCTGCGGACTTAGAATATAATTGGTGTTTAAAAATTTAATGCTCAAATTAATTTTCCCGAAAAATTCATCCAAACGGATGATATAATTGCTTGCTGCATTTCTACAAAACACCTAAACATTTTTTATTGCTATAATTTCAAGCCTTTTTTAAGTTTTGTTTACACCTTTAAAAAAGATTTACATGTTATTTACTTTTTATAAATTTTCACACATCATGAAAACTATGGGAAAGGCAAAAAAACGTATTCTTCATAAAAGCAATTCAAGCTTGTTTATGACAAGAGAAACAGCTGTAAGCAAAGTTTTCACAATGCTTTCAAAAGATAACAAAAGAATAGAAGCAGATAACCTTATTACGCTTTTTGGGCTCACCGCAGAAGAACTTTCTGAGGCAGGAGTTCCTTATGAAGATTTAATTTCTTTAGGTTCTACCATTGCGTAAATATTATCCATAGAAATTCATAGTGCTGCCATCTGCTACAGCATAAGGATTTGTATATCCAAAATTCGTATAATTATTTGCAAAGTTTGAACCTGTAAAATTCAAATTTCCATATGAACTTGCAGTTAAAACATCATCAGGCACAGCATAAACAGAAGTATCTCCCGCCTGGATTCTTGATACAAGGTCGCTTAAACCGTTATTTCCACTAACACCGTAATTATATGCAAGGGTTCCGGTATCTGCAGCACCGCTTTCAAGGTATTCAAGCATTTTTTCACTATCTTTTGAAAGTTTTCCATCTGCCATATCTTCCTGAATTAATTGATACACATAGTTATTTAATTGGTTCATGCTTGCGGAATCTTGCGCAACAGCAATAGCCTGCTGTTCTATTGCCTCATTTTGGACTTTATCCGTATAATCTTCACCAACAACTTTTTCTGTCACTTTTCCTGCGATAGAAGAACCAATCATACCTCCAACCATATCACCGATAAATGAACCGACTGCAGCACCTAAAGCTGTACCTACAACCGGGAATACAGACCCTATTGCACCGCCGATTGCAGCACCTGCTGCTTTACCTGCTGTAGCACCCACTGCCCATCCTGCGGCACCTGCAGCTACTTTAACACCTGATTTGGCAGTTTGTTTGACACCTTCTTTAAAGCCGCCCTGGCTAAATGCCGGTACAACATCGGTAAATAATGCCATAACGCCGTCCAATGCCATCATAACACCGGCGCCGGTTGTTTTAAACATCTTTGAAAATTTGCTAGCACCAGAGCTTATTGCTTTACCGGCAGCAGTTGTAGATAAAAATTCCGTTGCTTTTTTTGTTCCGGTTTTATATAAATTTGACCCTACAAGCGATTTGCCAAGACCGGTTCCTTTAAAACCTGTCCATATTTTTGATATTTTAGATGGTTTTGCAACTAAACCTGCTTCTTTTTTCAAAACATTTACAATATCATCAGCATTATTGCCGGCTCCTTTAAGTATAGTTAAAATTTCATTCTCTGTTTTGCCTGATTTTGCAAGTTCTTTTACAAGGTCTACCATCTGAGCATTATTAAGAGAGCCTGAAAATCCCTTGCCGCCTGTAATAATATTACTTATTTCTTTGTTTTTTAATGTACCGAATATATTTTGTGTAGTGCTGGCAAATCCTTTTATGCCTGCGCGTTTTGTTAAAGCTTTTCCGCCCTTGCCTAGTACAGCTTCGCCTGCATCATTCAATACAGGATTTTTCTTCAAAAGCTGTCCCCCTGTATAGAAAACCCCCATAAAGGCTGCATTTGAAGGAACTGCGCCAAAAGCTCCCGTGACATCGTTCATAATTGTATCTTTATAGACACTTGAACCATTAATATATTTTAGTGCATCTGTTGTATAAGACAGATTTACTGAAGAAACTCCCGTCATAAAACTCCCTTTATAACTTAATATCTTCCCTATACATAAATAAAGTATTCCTTGCTTTTAAAATTGATATTTATAAAAGAAACATTACAAATTATTAACAAAGGCTCTCAATGTTCAAATATTAATTTATGATAAAATTTTTGTATGGAGAATTTTGATTTAAAAAGATATGCTCACATTGGCGATGCTGTTTATGAATTATTTATAAGAGAAAATATCGTTTTCAAAACAAAGAATCTAAATTCTATGCACAAAAATACAGTCTCTTTTGTAAATGCGGATTTCCAGGCAAAAATGGCTGAAATTGTTTTTGAATCATTTCTAAACAATGAAGAAAAGGAAATTTTCAGACGTGCAAGAAACCTTCCTTTAACAATCAACAAAAAAAATAAACCTGAAATACACAGATACGCAACTGCCTTTGAAACCATTATCGGTTATTTTTACATTAACAATAAACAAAAATTGGATAAAATTTTTAGCATTATAAAAGAAAATATAAATATCTAAACCTTGCATTTTAAAACCGGTCGCAATTTGCGACCGGTTAAAATATTCAAATTTTATTGTATAATTTAGGAATGAATGAAATTGTAACGCTGGATGTATTAAAAGAAAGAATTTTTACAATAAGAAATAAGCGGGTTATGATAGACCGTGACCTGGCGGAATTGTATGGTGTTTCAACCAAGAAGCTTAATCAGGCGGTTAAGCGCAATATCATGCGGTTTCCTTCTGATTTTATGTTTCAATTAACAGATAAAGAACAAAATAAACTGGTCACAATTTGTGACCGGTTACATAATTTAAAACACAGTTCAACAAACTCATACGCATTTACAGAACACGGCGTTACAATGTTATCAAGTGTTTTAAACAGTGAAAAAGCAATAGAAATAAACATTCAAGTTGTGCGCGCCTTTGTTACACTTCGTCAGTTTGCACTTGAGAGTAAGGAATTATCCGAAAGATTAACCGAGCTTGAACAATATTTTATTCAGCACAGCAAAGAAAATGATGCCGATATAAAAGAAATTAACAGAGCCTTAACCTTATTAATGGATAGAACAAAGCCAAACAAAATAGGTTTCAAAACAGAATAATTATGCAAAATAAAGTAAAAGATGAATTTATATCAACCTTATCCCATGAAATAAGAACTCCTCTAACAAGTATTAAAGGATTTTCAAAAACAATACTTGATAATTGGGAAGCACTTAATGATGAATCAAAAAAGAGATTTTTAAACATAATAATTGAACAATCAGACAGGCTTATTAATCTTGTTGAGAATGTTTTAGATGTTGCAAAAGCGGATAATGAGGTTGAAATTATTCTAAAAGAAGTAAATCTCTTATCTTTAATTAAAAATGTTACTGATATTTTAAAAATGAATTATAAAACCAAAAATTTTATAATAAAAACCCCAAGCACCGGCAGCGTAAATTCAATTGCAGATAAAGATAAGCTTGAGCAGGTTTTTACAAATATTATTGAAAATGCCTGTAAATATTCAGGAAACCAAAATAATATTGAAATAAAAATTGAATCTAAAGCTGATTTTAATATTGTCTCTATTAAAAATTTCGGTTCACATATTAAAGAAGATGAAATTGAAAAAGTTTTTGAAAAATTCTACAGAATTGATAATTATTTAACTTCATCCGCACAAGGAAGCGGTTTAGGGCTTTATATTGCAAAAAATTTAATTGAAAAGATGCAAGGGAAAATTGAGATTAATTCTTCAGTTGAAGATAACTATACAGAATTTTTAATATACATCCCGGTTTTTGATTTTGAAACTATGGCAAAAAAGGTTAAAAAACCAGGAGGGCAAAATGTATAACCCCGAGGTGTTTATTTTAACCAAAAGAAAAGAGCTTGCAATCAAGCATAAAAAACTTGTTGAAACCCTAAACTGTTCAGCTTCAATTTTTTCAAGACTTGATGAAGCAATATCCGCAATTAAAAACCATGAACCCGAAATGATAATCATTTCAGATACAATTAACGATATACTATCTGATTTCATTAAAAAAATCAGAGTTTTAACCTATAATTTCAGACCCGTCATTATCGCCATATCAAAATCAAACGCCATAGATGATAAATTAAACGCTCTTGAAGCAGGTGCAGATGATTTTCTTGATGAATCAATTCAATCCAAAGAATTTCAGGCAAGAATTAACGCTCATATCAGGCGATATCTTGAAAATTCAATTAACCCCGTCACAAATTTTATAGACAATAAAGTCACTCTAAAAGCTTTAAAACGGCAAATTAAAGAAAACATCAAAAAATCAGTTATGCTGATTAATATTTCAGGAATTAATTTTTACAAAGAAATTTATGGCGAAATCGCATATGAAAAAGTGCTTCAAACTCTTGCTGCTATTATAAATTCAACTCTTCAAAATGAGGATATAATAGGACATTATTCTCCAAAAGAATTTCTTTTAATAACCCAAACCCTAAAGGCAGAAAAAATTGCAAAGTTTTTAACATTTGCATTTGACGGTATTTTAGAGCGTTTCTACTCTGAATTTGATTATAAAAATAACTTTATGCTTTATTCAACAGAGACTATTGAAGAAAAAAAGATTCCTTTAATGAAATTATCCATTGCAATAGTTGAAACAGAAGAACAGTATAAAAATGAAAAACAGGTCTTAAACCTTTTATTCAATATTTTAAAACTCTGTAAAGATTCTAAAGAATCCTGCTATATTATAGATAGACCAAAGCTTTACGGTGAAGTTTCAAGTATCAATCCTAAAAATAAAGTAATGATTATGGAGCCAGACCCTTCATTAAGCTGCCTTTTAAATGTTAATCTCGAAATGCAGGGGTATGAAATTAAAGCGTGTGAAAATTATGATAATTTTATGGATGAATATCTAAATTTTGTACCAAATATTTTAATTCTTGACTACGGCACAAAAGAAGAAAAACAGGGATTAAATATTTTGAACACTCTTTGCACACATTTAAGCAAAATAGGGTTAGAATGTCCCAAAATAATATTTTCAACCACAATTCAGGATAAAAAAAATATTTTTTCTAAAGGTGCAGATGTTTATCTTCCAAAACCATATGATATAAATACCATCCTGGATTGGGTAAAAAAGCTCATATAGACTTAAATTAATTTATGAAATGATTTTAATTAAGTTAGGATTCAAAGCGGCGAAATATTTGCAACCTGCAGCAGCAGAATTGTTTTTACCTAAAATTCCCTGATACCCCATTTTAAATAATTTTTCAGTAAGATACTTTCTCATAACAGTTTCTGCACTGCATTCTTCTTCTAATTTAATATTTTTAAGAAATTCTTCTAAAAGAGGCAGGTTTCCAATTTTAATCCTATTAAGTAAATCGGTATCAGTTTTTGCAACCTTACCTTCAAATGTTGCTGTAATAACAGCTTTGCCATATTTATCCAAATTTTCAAGTGAAAAATAAGTACCGCCTATTCCATCCAAACAACCATTAACAGGGCTGATTGTCTGAATAAAACCTTGTTTCAAAATTTTGGCTTTATTTTCTACACTTGTACCATGGTAAATTTTTCCAAGCTCGCCGTCATACGGTTCAAATAATTCATCAAAAGTATAAGCGGCACCTCCATTTATCATACAATTTTCTCTTATAGCGCCATCAGAATTTAATAAAATTTCATCCAGATTATCCATATATTTTGATACAATCTTTGAAGCACAGGCATTATCTATTTCAAAACATGCCTGATGAAATGGTACATCTTGAATTGTTTTTTCAAATATAACATCATCATAGCTTTTGCCGTCCAAAACCTCTTTTAAAATTGCTTCTCCAGCCTCCAGACCAAGCGGCTCGCTTGAAGCAGGTTTTATAATTTCTTTAACATCAATTGCTTGCTTGGGTTCTGGAAAATTGTTTGCCTCCTCAACACAACCTGCAATTTTGTTAGAAACCACTGTTTCTTTTTTATCAAAGAAGGCTTTCATTTTGCTTAAAACCTTGCTTAAAAAGCCCTGCTTATTTTGAGCATCCTTAGATTGCAGCTTAAATGCATCCTTGCTTTGCACCTGAGGGTTATAAGGGTGCGCATGTTGAATCTCGTTTTTATCTCCTTTGAAAGCCGGTTTATCAGAATAGCTATATAAATTATGATTAATCTTTAAAGGCAATATAATATTTCCCTTAAGGCTCATTATAATTTATATAAAACACACCTTACAATACTATTGCCAAACTGACAGACAAGTATTTAATGTTTTAATAATTTTTAAGAAAAGAAATGTCCCCTCTTTGAATCAAGAGTAATTGTATCAAAAGAATATAAAGCTGCAGGGCGTTTTGAGCCTGTTTTTGAACACTCGTTTAAATCAATCAGCATATTTGTTGAAAGCATTTTCTTTCTAAAGTTTCTTTTATCTAAATCTTTCTGCAAAATTAATTCATAAGATTTTTGCAATTCTGTTAATGTAAATTTCTTTGGCAAAAGCTGGAAAGCAACAGGGCAAAGTTCAAGCCTTTCGCGCGTTCTTTTTAAAGAGTATTCAATAATCTCTTTATGGTCAAAAGCAAGAGGAGGCAAATCTTCAACAGGATGCCAGCCAATTTCTGCAACAGATTCATCCATAATCTTAACATCTATATCTTCAGCACGAAGAAGTGCAAAATAAGCACATGTAATAACCCTTGTATTTGGATAACGAAGCGGGTCACCAAATGTATACAGCTGCTCTAAATAAATATTTTGAACGTTAGTTTTTTCTTTTAAGACGCGAAGCGCCGCATCATCAAGGTTTTCGGATAACCTGATAAAACCTCCGGGTATAGCCCATCTGCCGCGGAAGGGTTCATTGGCTCTTTTTAACAAAAGCACTTTTAAAGTATTGTGGACAATTGTTAAAATAACAACATCGACTGTTACCTCATGTGTTTTTGTTTCCGTAAAAGTTTTTACCATAAATCTAAAATAAACTCTTTCTTATTAAGCCGACCCTTTAGGTACAATGATACAAAAAACAAGTTTTAACATCAAGCATAGTGTAAAAACAGCTTAATATTAATCAATCACCTTACCGTTAAACGCCTCAAGCATTTCTTGAGTTTTCTTGCCATAGTGCGATACTGATGTTTTTTTTGCCTTATTTCCATTATTTGCTTCAGTATCTCCTGTTCCATCCGGCATTTTGTCTTTAATTGGCGGCGTCATATCTGCAAGCATTTCTTTTTCAATATCTTCTTTTGAAGCATCTGTTGAAGAATTTTGCACTGCTTGAACAGGAGCGGTTTGGGCAGCCTGATTATTTTGATAAGTTCTTGGCTGCGGCGTTTGAACCTTTGCTGTAATTTTAACATCAATAGGCTTAATGTCAGGTGTCATAATAATAAATTCAATTGCATAATCCGGTCCAAGAACACTTTTTACAGCCTTATCAAGATGTTTATATTTTGAATCGGATTTTGCCTGTTCAATAAGCTTATCATTCACAAACCCGAGTGTTACTTTTTTATCCTTTATATTTATAAGCTTCCTGCTTGAAAAGAAGAATTTTGCAGGCAAAAGTTCAATCACATTTAAAACACTTGCCCATAAAGCAGCCGGGTTACTCTCATCAACACTTGCAGAAGCCGGAGCAGTGTTTTGAATTTGTACAGGCGGATTTTGCTGAGCAAAAACATCATCCACACCTGGCACCATTGGAAGCCCCGGCTCAGACTTGGTTTCTTTAAACTGTTCTTTTTGAACCGCAACATCCTGCACATTTGCTGAAGTTTTCAAGGATTCATCAGCATTTTCATAGAGCCCTTCTTTGTATTCCATTAAATGTTCAGGCTCATTATTTTTCGGCTTTTCTTCTATAACTTCTTTTTCAGGGATATTAATCTCTTGCAAAGTTTCTTTTACAAGACTTTGAGGTTGTATTTCAGGCTGTTTCTTTGCTGCAGGCTGAATTTGTACCTGTGGAATTTGCGGCTGCCGCATTGAAGGAGCTGCAGGCTGTACAGCAGGTTTAGAAGTCTGAATGTTTTGTACAGGTGCAGAATTTTGAGCAGCTTGAGCAATTGCAGATGCCTGTGCGGTGCTATTTTCAGTTTCATTAATCCTGCAAAGGTTAATAATCATAAGTTCAACCCAAAGGTAAGGATTTGTTGCAAGCCTTATTTCCTTATAGTATTCAATAACCTTATTTAAAATCTTAAAAATCTTTGCACTATCAAAATTTAAACTTCTGATTTTTTCAATATCGCAAGCATTAAAATTCGTAAACTTTAAAATATTTTTTTCATCAGAAGATGAGAGAGCAAATATTAAATTTCTTAAAAATTCAATAAAATTTTCGCAAAAATTCTTTGGTTCCAAGCCCTTATTATAAATTTCATCAATATAAAAAATGGCTTCCTGCGTATTTTGCGATAACACTTTTTCTAAAAAACTTATTGATACATCAAAAGTCATCTTCCCTAAAAGGTTTTCAATATCTTCCTTTGTAATCTCGGTCTTTGCACCCAAAATACTTACTTGATCTAATAATGCTAGAGAATCCCTTAATCCTCCCGAAACATTCTTTGCAATTGTATATAAAGCATCATCCGTTATTTTTATATTCTCTAAATCAGAAACTTCTCTCAATCTTTTTGTAATATCATCTGTAGTAATGCGTCTTAAATCAAACCTTTGACATCTTGAAACTATAGTTTCAATAACCTTATGAGGCTCTGTTGTAGCCAAAATAAAAATAACATTAGCAGGCGGCTCTTCAAAAGTTTTTAAAAGCGCATTAAATGCTTCATTTGAGAGCATATGAACTTCATCTATAATAAAGATTTTATATTTACCGTTCATTGGTGCATATTGGGTTTGTGCAATTAATTCTTTTGCATCGTCTATACCCCTGTTTGTTGCAGCATCTATTTCAATTACATCAAGCCCTGAAGCGTTTGTAATATCAAGACAGCTTGGACATTTCTGACATGGTTCAAGTGTAGGACCGTTTACGCAATTTAAAGATTTTGCAAAAATCCTGGCACAAGAGGTTTTACCGGTACCCCTGGGACCCGAAAAAAGATAAGCATTTGCAATCTTGTTTAATTCAATAGCATTAGATAGTGCCTTTGTGAGGCTCTCCTGCCCGACAACATCTTTAAAAGACTGCGGGCGGTATTTTCTAAATAACGGCAAATATTTTTCACTCATAAAGTTATTATAGTATAAAAATATGGTAAAATTATCTTTATGAAAAATGTGGCTGTAATTGCACCCGCAGGAAGTATTGAAAACCCTGAAAAGCTTATTGCGGCGCAAAATTTTATGAAACAATTTAATATTGAGACAAAAATTTACCCTGGCTGCTATGAAACATTTAGGGGTATGGCGGGATGCGATGAAATTCGATTAAATGACTTGCACAATGCTTACCTTGATAAAGATATAGATACAATAATCTGCGCCAGGGGCGGGTATGGTGCAATCAGGCTTTTAGATAAAATTGATTATAATATTATTAAAAACAACCCTAAAAAACTGGTTGGGAGTTCTGATATCACGGCACTTTTAATTGCAATCCATAAAAAAACAGGACAAATAAATTATCACGCTAAAATGGCGCTAAACGGTATATCTGAAATGAAAACCGCTGAATTTTTAAATTATAAAAACTCTATTGAAAACAATATTTATAAATACCCTTCACTTGGTGCTTGCGGCATTCTTTGGGGTGGAAATTTAGCTACAATTATATCCTTATTTGGCGCGCCTTATGAAACATATATTCCAAATGAAGACATTATATTATTTATTGAAGATATAAATGAGCCTGATTATAAGATAGATAGAATGCTCGCACAAATTTTAAGAAATACCCCCTTAAAAGAAAAAATTAAAGGAGTAATCTTTGGAGAATTTATCGGTGCAGGTGAATATCTAAATGATATTTTAAAAGAATTTGCCTCTGCTTTAAATGTTCCTCACACTTTTGACCCTTCTATCACCCATGGTAAAGCAAATACAGTAGTGCCTTTTGGGATAAAAATATAAAAAATTATTGGAATTTGTATTCAACCTTTGCAAAGCATTGTCAGCCATTTTCACGAAGGGAAATTATTTTGTAATAAAGGACCGTAAAAAGAAATTTGCCAAATACTGAATAACATTAATAAATGCTTCATTAAATCGCAAATTTCCCCGTGTCCTGTTTGCAAAATAATTTTACGAAGGGAAAATACGCCAATTTTAAAATAAAAAAAACGGCTTTCTTTAAGATTAAAGAAGTCGCCGTGATGGATAGAATTAGTATTACGGAGTTTATAGAGGAGTTTACACCCATATAACTCATCTCAAAATTTTTTTTTGCTAAACTTCTTTAATTTTGTCAACTATTTTTACAAATCGTTACAATTATCCAAATTGTGCTCCGACCGGGCTATTTAAATAATTTTAAAACTGCAATAAGACCTATAGGCGCAAAATTCCATGCTAAAAAAAGCTTTTTATTTTTCTTCTGCAGCTAAAATAAGCGGTTCATTTTCTGTTAAATATTTTTCATCAATCGGGTTTGAAGGATTAAAACCTAAATCTTTAAACTTTGCAATTTGGTTGAAAAGCCCGCCCCTGCCTTTTAAAGATGTAAAAGCACTGTCAAAACCTTTTCTTAAAGTATCAAAATTAGTTGAAAGCCCTTCAAGTTTACCTATAAATGTCACGCATTTATTGTAAATTCCTTCACCTGTTTTTAAAATTTCTTTTATGTTGTCATTTTGGTTTTTATTCATCCACGCAAAATTTATAGTCCTTAACGCTACGAGTAAAGTTGAGGGTCCTACTATGATTACATTCCTTTTGTTTGCTTCATCAATTAATTGCTGGTTTGCATAAATCAATCCCATGCAGGCTTCAAACGGAATAAATAAAAGCGAAAAATCAGGTGTTGAAAGCCCCTCAAGATTTGTGTATTTATTTTCAAGCTCTTTTACCCTGTCTGAAACATTTGAATAGAATTTTTTAACCGCTTCGTTTATTTCATCATCATTTTGAGCATTCGTATATTCTAAAAAGTTTACAATGGAAGCTTTTGAATCAACCACAATGTTTTTATCTCCATCCCCAAGATAAATCACAGCATCAGGCATAATCCTATTTGCCCCTGGGGTATCAAGGTTTCTAAACCCTTCCTGTAAAATATAATTTCCCTTAATCGGGTCATCTTTTTTATTAATAAGCCCTGATGTTTTAAGCAGTTTTTCCAACATCATCTCGCCAAATGTACCTCTGAACTTAGAATTATTACTCATGGCATTTGCAAGTTTTTCCGTTTGGGTTGTTATCATCTTGCTTTGAGAAGATAAATATTCAATCTGTTCTTTTAAACTTTGCGTGTTTTTAATCCCCGTTATATTATATTCTTCAATTTTAGATTGAAACTCTTTAATTTTTTCTTTCAATGGATTTAAAAAGCTTTGAAGATTTTTTTGATTAGTTTCATCAAGTGCTTTGTTTTTTTCTAACAATGTCTGATTTGCAAGATTTACAAATTCCTGCCTTATGATATTTGAATAATCTTCTTTTTCTTTATTACTTTGAAGGATAGAATTTATTTTTTCCTGAAGTTTTGCATTTTCAATCTCAAGTTTTATGCTTTTATTTTTTAAAACAACAAAAGCAATTAAAAACCCGAGCGCAAATGCTAAAACAATAGCTAAAATTGTCACTTTTATCCTCCTTATAAATTTTAAAATGTGCCTGACGCGATTCGAACGCGCGACCTTCGGCTTCGGAGACCAACACTCTATCCAGCTGAGCTACAGGCACACAACCATTTAATTTTGAAACTCAAGCTGGATAGAGTAAAATCTTATTTCGTTGAAATTTTACTTTGGTAAAATATTCAACAAGCCAGCTAAAGCTCCTGGTGCATAAACCTACAGAAATTTTAACATAAAAATGCAGGGAATTTAAGTTTTCCCTGCATTTCAAGTTTATTCTATATAAGTATTAATGACAAAGTGCCAATAATACGCCTGCTGCAACAGCTGAACCAATTACACCTGAAACGTTTGGTCCCATAGCGTGCATTAAAAGATAGTTATTTTGGTTGTATTCTAAACCAACTTTATTAACAACCCTTGCTGCCATAGGAACAGCCGATACACCCGCTGCACCAATAAGAGGGTTGATTGGAGTTTTAGAACATTTATTCATAATCTTAGCAAAAATTACACCCATTGCAGTCGCTAGACCAAATGCTACAATGCCCAAGATAAGAATAAATAATGTTTGAATAGTTAAGAACTGGCTTGCTGAAAGCTTTGAACCTACAGATAAACCTAGGAATATTGTAACAATATTAATAAGTTCATTTTGTAAAGTTTTTGATAATCTTTCAACAACGCCAGATTCTTTACATAAGTTACCAAACGCCAAAGCACCGATTAGAGGGCAAGCATCAGGTAATAATAAAATACAAAGTCCTAAAACCAACAATGGGAATACAATTTTTTCCCTTTGAGAAACTTCTCTTAGCTGAGTCATTTCAATTTGGCGTTCAGCCTTTGTTGTTAAAAGTTTCATAATAGGAGGCTGAATAACCGGAACAAGCGCCATGTAAGAATATGCTGCAACTGCAATTGCACCCAATAATTCAGGAGCCAGTTTACTTGTTACATAAATTGATGTTGGACCATCTGCACCGCCTATGATACCAATTGAAGCTGCTTGCGGCATTGTAAAACCAAATACGCAAAGCGCCAATAATAATGCACCAAAGATACCAAATTGCGCAGCACCACCTAATAATGCTGTTTTTGGGTTAGCAAGCAATGGACCAAAGTCAGTCATAGCACCAACACCCATAAAGATTATTAATGGGAAAATACCTTGATGAATACCTGCTTCATAAATGATTCCCAAAAAGCCTGTAGGTTCTGCAATACCTGCTAGCGGAATATTTGATAACAAACCGCCAAATGCAATAGGCACCAATAAAAGTGGTTCAAATTGTTTTTTAATACCAAGCCATAATAAAAATAGGCATACTAAAATCATAATCGGAGAACCGAATTGATATAAAATTTGCTCTGCACCTTGTAAGTCAGGATTTGCAGGTAAAATCATATTAGCAATACCTGTAGATTGCCAGAGGCTTTGTAAACTATCTGTAATATTCATTTATGCCTCCTTAACCTAATGTTACCATTACTTGACCATTTTTAACCTGGTCGCCAACGCTAACATCAATTGAAGCAACAGTTCCAGCCTTTGGAGATTTAATTTCTGTTTCCATCTTCATTGCTTCTAATACCAATAATACATCGCCTTCTTCAATTGAATCGCCCTCTGCTACGTTAATTTTAAGAACAGCACCCGGAAGCGCAGCTTTAATTGGTGTAGCATCAGAATTAGAAACACCGGCTTTAGCTTCAACGCCTTCTTTAACGCTGATATCATAAGTTTTACCATTAACAACAGCTTTTTCGCCTTCAATTCTAACTGAATATTTTTTGTTATTAACAGAAACTGTATATCCTTCAGGTTTTTCGGTGCCCAACGAGCATTGTTTAACATCGGCATTTTTTCTAACACCAATTTGTCCTTTACCTTGAAGGAACATAATACCTTTTTCTTTGCAAGCAGCTGCAATAAAGATATTTTCTTCTGTTTCTTCCAAATTTGCTTCTTTAAGCATTTTTCTTGCTGCTTCAATACCCTTATTCGGGTCTTTATCATTAAGGTCTACAACCAATTCTGTTGTTGGCTGCAATCCTAATTGTTCAGATGCCATTTTTACAAGTTCGCTATCAGGTTCACATGGAGTTTTACCAAAATAGCCAAGAACCATTTTGCCGTAGCCTTCTGTAATTTTATTCCATTTGCCAAACATAACGTTTGAATAAGCTTGTTGGAAATAAAATTGTGAAACAGGAGTAACACTTGTTGCAAAACCGCCTTTTTCGACAACTTCTTTCATAGCAGCAACCACTTCAGGGAATTTATCCATTGTGCCGTTATCTCTCATCATTTGAGTATTAGCAGTTAAGGCGCCGCCGGGAAGCGGTGAAGATATAATCACAGGGTTAACAGCCATAGCTTCTGGAGGAAGGAAGTAATCTTTCATAGCTTCCTTAAAGATTTCTTCTGTTTCTAAAATCTTTTCTACATCAATTCCAAGGTCATATTCACTGCCTTTTAGAGCATGCCACATAGAAACGATATCAGGCTGTGCTGTACCGCCTGAAACAGGTTTCATAGAAAGGTCAATACCGTCTGCTCCACCATCAAGCGCTGCCATATAAGCAGCTAAACCTGTTCCTGCAGTTTCATGGCTGTGGAATCTGATGTGCATATCAGGTCCTAATATTTCTCTTGTTCTTTTAATTGTTTCATAAACTTTTCTAGGTGCTGATGTTCCTGAAGCATCTTTAAAAGCAAGACTGTCAAAAGGAATACCGGCATCAAGTATATTTCTTAAAACTCTTTCATAAAAAGCAACGTCATGGGCACCTGTACAGCCTATAGGAAGTTCCATCATAGTGATTGTAACTTCATGTTTTAAGCCGTTATCTTTGATGCATTGACCTGAATAGATTAAGTTATTAACATCATTTAGGGCATCAAAGTTTCTGATTGTTGTCATGCCGTGTTTTTTAAACATCTTGGCATGAAGATTAATAATGTCTCTTGGCTGAGAATCAAGCCCAACAACGTTTACACCTCTTGCTAATGTTTGAAGATTAATATCTGGACCAACAGTTTTTCTGATTGTATCCATCATATCAAAAGCATTTTCATTACAGTAGAAAATAGGAGATTGGAATCTTGCTCCGCCGCCTACTTCAAAGTGCTTTAACCCTGCAGCCACTGCAGATTCAAGAGCAGGTAAAAAATCTTTTGTGAAAACTCTTGCTCCGTATACGGATTGAAAACCGTCACGAAACGAGGTATCCATAACTTTAATTTGTTTTTTTGACATTCTTTTATCCTTCTTTTTGTATCACGTAACTTTTTAAACTTTTAATAATCCTCTGGCTTCTTCATTCATGCCATTTTTAAGAAATTCATCATATTCTTTTTTAAAATTATGAAGAAGCTTTTCCAGAAATTCACTCTTATCAATATTGTTTCCTGTTTCAATAAAGATAGAAGTTGCAGGAATATCAATATTTTTCACTTCTTCTTTATTTAAATTTAAATTAATTCCGATTCCAACAATTACACCCTTAAACTCATTACCTATAAAAACAGATTCTGCCAAAATCCCGGCTATTTTTTTACCGTTTATCAAAATATCATTCGGGAATTTAAACTGCGCCTTAATTCCATATTTTTCAATAGTTTTAGCCCCGATATAGCTCGTAAATCTTGTAAGCTCATTTAAATGTTCAATATTTTCAGGCTTTAGAACAATTGAGATATAAATATTCCCGCCGTTTTTATCGGATGAATACCAGCTGCGTTCAAACTGTCCATGCCCCATTGATTGAACATCAGCACTTACGACCTGAAAATCATTGAGGTCACTAAGATTTTTCCTCGCCCATACGCTCGTTGATTCTATCTCTTTAAAGTTAATTATATCCATAATCAACTTTATTATATTTCAAACATAATTTAAACAAAATGTTTTTTTGAAGTTTAATGTTTATTTAAAAGAGATATTTTATAGAGCAGAATATTTTAAGTCGGCATTAAAATATTTAACGACTGCCTTACCTCATCAAAATTATTTTTAATACCCCTGCAAGTCTTTAATTGCAATTGGGATGTAGTTTATGAGATTTGAAGATAAAACACTGTATTCAGTCAGTGTGTTTGAACCAATCTCCCCTGCGCACCCGTGAAGATAAACAGCCAAATGCACAGCCTCCTGCATTTTTAACCCTTGTGCTAAAAACCCGGAAATCATGCCAGTCAATACATCCCCCGCACCGCCTTTTGAAAGCGCTGAATTTCCCGTTTTATTAATATACACTTCCTTCTCATCAGGTGCAGCAATTACCGTATCTTTACCCTTTAAAACAACCATACAGCCAAGGTAATCAGCCGCCATAGCTGCAGATTTTACTCTATCCTCCTGTATCTCTTCAACATCCATATCCATAATTCTCGATAATTCAAGAGGATGAGGAGTTATAACAGCATTGCTTGGAATCGGCATATTATCCGTACTTGCCAATATATTTATAGCATCGGCATCAATTACAAACGGTTTATCGGATTTTAAATTCTTATTTAAAAATTTTAAAACAAAATCTCTTGTAGATTTTTCGGTTGAAAGCCCGCAGCCGATTGAAACTGCCCTATATTTTGATATATCTTTTAAATTTTTAACAGCATCTCTTGGAATTGTGCATTTATCAGAACTTCCAAGGTTTGTAAAAATAATATCGGGCGTATTTGAGGCAATAATTGAAAGTGCATTGCTCTCGGTCGCAAGACAGCATAACCCTGCACCGACTTTCAGAGCAGATATTGAACTTAAAAATGCAGCCCCAGGATAAGAGAGACACCCTGCGATATTTAAAACAGTACCGTATGTACCTTTGTTTGAATTAGGATATCTTATAGGAAGCAGATTTCTTGCATAAGACTTTTCAATTTCAATTATATTTCTCTCTATTTCTTTAATTTCTTTTTTCTTAAAAAACATATTAATACCCTTATTTTATGGCAATTTAAACTTATTACCGTGCTTCATTATATAGTATTTACAAACTTCAGTATTTATCTTATTCCGCCAAATTGCCTTATGGCTTCATATGCGCCGATTGCAACACTGTTCGATAAATTCAAACTTCTTGTATCTTTATTCATAGGAATAGTGACACAAGAATTATTATACTTATTTAAAATATCAGAAGGCAACCCCCGCGTTTCCGGCCCGAAGATTAAAAAATCTCCTTCATTATATTGCACATCTGTATAAAGTTTATCGGTTTTTGTTGTAAAAAGATGGATTTTATCAGGATTTTTCTCTATATCAAACATATTTTCAAATTCTTCAAAATCAATAATATGCTCAACTTCAAGTTTATCCCAATAATCAAGCCCAGAGCGTTTTAGATATTTATCACTCATAGAAAAGCCAAGACGCCCGACAAGATATAGTTTTGAAGATGTGCAAGCACACAATCTTGCAACATTTCCGGTATTTTGCGGAATTTCAGGCTCGAACATAACGATATTAAGATATTTTGCCCCGTTTAACATATCTTTTAAAACCTTTTTGATTAATCTTTTAAAAATCTTTTAGATTCAAATACAACGGGTAAACCTCTTAAAACACAGAATATAACTGAAATCCAAGTGCAAATTAAACCAATAATATAAAGTGTGTGGTCTGTATTAAATTTAAGATGTCCTGCAATCAATAAAAGAAACGCTAAAGCCTTGCATACAGCGTATGTAAACCTTGAAAAATTTGATGCAACAATAAATTTTGCAATTTTCCCCTGCATCATTGTTTTTTCACCAAATGCTGTAAACCCTTGTGCTAAAGCTAAAGAACGAAGAGAATCGGTTACAATCCCGCGCGTTAGAACAATGATTGGAACAAGAACACTAATCCATCCCAATGCGCAAAAGCTCATCCAATAAAGGTTTTCAACAATTCTATCACCCATAATGTCAAGAACTGCACCAAGTTTTGATGTCTCATTAAATTTTCTTGCAACATACCCGTCAAGTCCGTCAAACCACATAACAAAAATGGTTAAAATAAGCGAAACCAGGGCATATTTCACATCATAAAATAAAAGCCCCATTGCGATAAATGCTAAAAAAATCCTTGAAAGTGTGATGATATTTGCCATATTATTCCCCTAACTCTTTAATAATTCCTCATTTATGATTTTTGCTGCTTCTTCTACCGAGTGTCTGTCTGACAGTAATTTTTCAACCTCATCAAACCCGCTTAATTGAAGCATTTTTACTTTTTGATTATCTAAAATATTATTTATTTCATCTGCAATTTTTTTAGGCTTGGCATTAAACATTAAAAATTCAGGCACAATATCTTTACCTGTTATAATATTTACCAAACACGCCTTTTTAATTGACCTTACAAGCAAATACACCATATAGAAAAACAAAGGTCCCCTGTATGCTATAATCATAGGCGTTTTGTAAAGCGCTGCTTCAAGTGCCACAGTACCTGACGCCAAAATTAGAGAATCAGAAACAGATAAAAGTGCATGGTTTTCCCCTTTAATAGTTTTATAATGGCATTTAAATCTCTCAAACACATCGTTTCCAAGATTGCTCGCGTGAGAAACCACAAACTGAACGTCTTTTCGACTTTTTTCAATTAAGGCAGCTGTTTTTAAGAAAATTTTAAATAAAAATTTAAGCTCAAACTCTCTGGAGCCGGGGAAAATAGCTACAAGTTTCTTGTTTAAATCAAGCCCATGGCGCAAAAAGAACTCTCTTTTATCCACTTTTTCAGGCAGTTCCTTAATAAGAGGATGTCCAACGTATGTATTTTGCACCCCTGCTTTATCATACATCTCACCTTCAAATGGAAAAATTGTTAAAACCTTATCAACATTCTTTTTCACCGTATTCAGGCGCCATTTCCTTGAAGCCCAAATCTGCGGCGGAATAAAATAAAACGTCTTAATACCAGCTTTTTTAAGCCGTTTTGAAATTGCAAGGTTGAAAGCCCCGTAATCCACCAATAGCACTAAATCCGGCTTAAAAACATTTTTTAAATAATTGACAATCCTTGCCCCTAAAAAAATATGGTCAATAACAACTTTTGGCGTAAGCCCCATTGCACCCATCTTTTTTTGGTCTGAAAAAAGCTTTACGCCAACGCGTTTTAGGTTTTCCCCACCGACAGCTTCAATTTTGACATCAGGGTTTAAAGCCATCAGTTCCCTTGCAACGCCGCTTGCATGCTTATCTCCTGAAGATTCTCCTGTTATTATAAAAACTTTTTTCAAATTCTTCACTTCGTATTCTTTCAAAAAAACCGTTTGATTACACAGCCATTATTACTATGTTGTTTTTATCAGCGTATTTTACCATCTCTTCTTGGTTTACAATAATGGTTTCACCGGCCTCTAACGCTAAAACCGAAGCCCCGTAATGCTTCATCACACGAAGAGTTCTAAGCCCTACGGTCGGAATATCAAAACGTTTGTCCTGATTAGGTTTTGCAACTTTTACGACAACAGCATTTTTCTTTCTTGCAAGCTTGCCGCCGCGTTTAATGCATTTATCAGTACCCTCAATTGCTTCCACTGCCATAATCATCTTATCTTTCATGACAACAGATTGCCCTATATCAAGCTTTCCCATCTCTTTTGCAATTTTAAAACCGTATTCTACATCCATCAGCTGTGTTTCATTAGGCTGGGTTTTTGTTATAACACCCTTTTGCACCATTAGGCTTTTAATGAAAATCGTCTGGTCTAAAATTGTAATCCCGATATCTTCCATCTCTTTTACAATTTTCAGCATAATAGCATCATCATTGAGTTTTGGCGCTTCTTTTAGAAATTCAATCGCCATAGGTTCAAGTTTTGGGCGCCTTAAAAGCATGGTTTTTGAAACCTTGCCTAAAAAAGTAAGCTGCTTGATTCCTTCATCAATAAGTGCCTGTTTAATACTGTTTGCCTGCCCAAAACCAAAGGGAAGAACCTTTGAACAGTATTTTGTAAGTTCTTTATAATTATCATCAGATAAAGAAATTGCTATAACTTCAAAACCGTTTTCTTTAGCTGCCTGCGCCATCTTCACAGGCAAAAGCCCGTCTCCTGCCATTAAACATTGCTTATTTTCAAGTGTAATACTCATAATTAAGGCATAATCTCCATATCATTGTCACCACTTCCGCCCGAAATGCTTGTTTTAACATTTCCTGTCGCATTAAATTCTTTCGGACTCATTGTCATTGTTATAATATCTGCTTCAACCGTGCTTGCGCCCTGTGTTATTTTTGAGCGTCCAGTAAATACAACCTTATTTGGTTTTTGTGTTGTGTTATCTATAAAAACCTGAGCTTTTGGACCAACTGCCGTATAATCTTTAAATTTTATACGAACATTGCCCCCTGCAATCATATTATTAGTATTTCTGTTATATTGCTGATATCTTGCCTGAACAAAAAGTCTTGACCCATCTTCAAAGGTAACATCCGTACTTGTATTCCCAGACATTTGATATTCCTGATTTTGAGGCTTATATTCAAACTTATTTCCTTTTAAAATGTTTGATTTTTCTTTCATCACAACATTCCCCATAAGTTTTAAATTCTGCACTTCGCCGTTTTTATCAATAATCGCTGAAGCGGAATCAGAAAATGTCTCAACATCCTGATAATGAACTATTACAGACCCATCTGCCTTCATAATTTTTGTATTTGTATCATATTCTTGTGAATCAGAATTTATCGTGATTAAAGGCTGTCTGTCCTTCATCATAATAGATTGGGTATTGCCTTCAGCTCTAAGAGTTTTATTAATTAAAGAAACTTTCATTATATTTGCTTTAATTTCGTGTTTTTTATTATCTTTATTTTGAAAAGCATAAGGATTATCAAAAAACACAGCCAAAGAAGGTTTTTTAGATTTTGGCTCCAAATCAAGCTCAGCTCTTGGGCTTTTTACAACAATATCCCCAACAGAAACCTTTACATCACCTGAGAAAAAACCTTTGTTTTTATCAACATTTATCTGCTGGTTAGCTGCTTCAATTACAACATTGGCGCAATTTGCCCCGATTATGGTAAAAGACATTATAAATAATGTTAATAATATTTTTTTCATTTATTTTTTACCCCCTAAGCTAAGATTAAATGAGCTTTTTTTGCCTGTGCTTTCATCTTTTTTTGTATCAAAGATGGATGAAATACATTTTCCTTCAATCCTAAACTTTGTAAAATCATAGTTAAATATAGCTTTTTCGCTTCTGGCTTCAAACATATCTTTGCTTTTTACTAAAACATTCCCGGAAGCCACAATATCTTCATCTCTGCCTTTCCAGACAATTTTATCCGCTTGAATAGAATAGCCGTCTTTTGCAACAATCAAAGTATCTCCTTCAAGCGTAATAATTTTTTCATCTTCTTTGTAGGTGCCTCTGCTTGATTCCACGCTTAACACAACTTCATTTTCTTTATTGTAAAAGTTGCCCATAGCATTTTCTAAAACAACAAGCCCTGTAGTTGCTTCATAGCTTCCTTTTTTAGCATAAAGTTCCCAATAAACTTTTTCATCTTTGGTTTCCGTTAAAACAAGATTACCTACAGTCACACGCCTGTTTTTGACTTCATCGGACACAGAATTTGACCGTATGTCTTTTGTAACTATCCAAGACCAGATAAACCCGAAAAGACAAATGCCAAAAACCGTTAAAAATACGCCTGCATAGATTTTTTTCTTGTTCAACATATTTTCTAAAACGCCTGCACTTCTTGTTTCAAACGCTTATTTTCCTCGTTTAAAAACTTTTTGCTATTAATAACAAAACCAATTTTAGCATGAATACCGCCCTGTATTACAAATATTGTGAAATTATGTTACAAGAGAAGTCGTTTTTAGTTCAAAAGAGCTAAACAAATCACAAAATTAGCCTTAAACCTTACTAAAAAATCTTTGAAAATTTTAACACTTGAAATTTTATTTTCAGCATTTAATAATGTAGATACGGTTGGCACTTTTGCCAATTAGAAATTAAATATCGCGGGATGGAGCAGTCTGGTAGCTCGTCGGGCTCATAAGACTCATTTAAAATTTGGTTCCTTGCTTGGTATAATAAGTGTTATTGGCATTTATAGAATACTTGGCTTTTTGCTTTAAATTGTAGGGAAGACCTACAATAATTGTAGGTCATTTTTTGTATAATTTTCTTTTTATTTTCTTTCATTTTTATTCCCCCGTTTTGTACTATTTATGTGGTATAAGTTCATCCGGAATTTCTTTTTCATTACTGTTAAATATTCTTTTAAGGCGATTACTTTGAAGGTCTGCAAGTTCTTCTAATTGATGCGGTAATACGTGTGTATATGTATCTAAAGTAATACCTATACCGCTATGCCCAAGCCATTTTGAAACCTTTTTAATATCTGCTTTTCCTTCAAATAATGCCGTAGCACAGGAATGCCTGAATGAATGTATTTTATAATATTCAATGCCTGCCTCTTTAAGTCGTTTATTAACAAAGGCTCTAAATGTTGTATCGCATATAAAATCGCCATCATCCTTTGCAAATACAAGGTCAAGCTGCCTAAAATATTTTTGCCCCAGCCTTAGTTTGTTTTTGGCTTGCAGTTTCCTAACATGGCGAAGTATTTGCTCAACTTCCTTAAACATTGGTATCGTTCTGTTTGATGATTTTGTTTTAGTTGAGTCAATTATTTCTTTTTTATACTTATACTTTGAATTTTTATCTTTGTTTGGCACTGCCTGCATTTGTTGGTCAATTCTTATTGTATATTTTTCAAAATTAATCTTTGACCACTGCAAACCAAGTGTTTCGCCCAATCTTGAACCAACACAGAGAAAGAATATTATTAACATATCCCATTGAGTACCTTGCTCGCAGCAATATTTTATAAGTTTATCGTAATCTTCAGGGCTTAATATTTCCGTTTCTTTCTTTGTAGTTTTTGGGTATTTAGCTTTATTATTGGGGTTTTCCTTGATAATATCGTTTTGATATGCGCATTCAAGCATCCTGTTTACAACGGCACGGATATTCTTAACTGTTTTAGGGTCAAGTGTTCCGCCTCTGCCGTTACTTTTCTTCAAGCATTCGTTATAAAATCTTGTCAGTTTTAAACCTGTAAGGTCTTTTAACCTTATATTTCCTATGCCGGGTATAATATGTTTATCTAAAATGCTTCTGTCATCACTAATTGTAGTAACTTTAACATGACCTGTAACAAAATTATCAAACCAACAATTTGCCCATTGTGCGACAGTCCAATATGCATTAACATCATCAGAATATATGCCCTCTTGCTCATTTCGCCATTTATTAGCCTTTGCAAGACATTCATCTTTTGATTTTGCCCAAAAGTATTTATATTTGCGTTTTCCTGAATTATCAATATAGGAAATCCTGTAATCATAGCCGTTGCCGTTTTTAGAAAAACAACCTTCGCCGTTTTTTCGTCTTCCTCTAGCCATTTGCGCACCCCTTTTCCTGTGCTTCAGCTTGGCCATCACGAACAAACTTATAAAACGCATATTCGCTGATATTTAATTCCCGGATGGCGACAGATGATTTAATTTCACGTTTTTGCCATTTCCTGTAAACTTCATCAAAATTATCGGGCTTTGCAACCTTCTTTCTGCCTTTATATTTGCCCTGCATTTTAGCAACTGCAATACCGTCACGTTGTCTTTCCAAAAGATTTGCACGTTCAAATTCATAAATTGCGGCTAAAAAAGTTATCATCAATTTACCGAAATTTGTAGATGTATCAATATTTTCTTTGATACTTTTCAGTGCTACACCTTTATTGGTAAGGTATTCAACAATGTTTAATAAATCCTTTGTATTACGCGCAAGGCGGGATAAATCTTTAACATATACGGTATCGCCTTCTCTAACATATTCAAGCATAGCTTGAAGTTCCGGACGTTTAGCATTTTTGCCGCTTATTTTTTCTTCAAAAACCTTGTCCATACCGACATTTTTCAATAATTCCTTTTGGCTTTTAGTATTCTGTTCAATGGAACTAACCCTGATATACCCGACGTTTTGTCCTTTGGTCGTCATTCTGTTCATAGTAAAATCTCCTTTTTACTTGTTTGTAGGATGACGAGTGTTTGAAGTAAAGACTTCACCACTGAAATGACTGAAAAATCAAATTCTAAGTCTATTCAGGGAGTTTTAAATACCAAAATTTCGCCTGTTTAGAGTATACCCAAACACGTGATAAAACTTAATCAAATTTGATTAAGTATCTTCCTATTTAACTCCCAAGATAAAATGTAAATTATATTTAAATGCTAGTCAAAACTAGTCTCAAAAGTTTATTATCTGGTTAAGTTAACGATGTATTTCGTCATCCAACTACTAACATCTGAACCCTTGTTTTAGTAACCATGGCATCTGGTTCTCCACTGCCGGGGCGTTTATCCATTCGCTAACGTCGAAAAGCTTCTTATAATTTACTCCTGTATGATATCAATTTAACAGATATTTGTCAAGAAAAATATCGGCAAAACCCTTATTATTGTTGATTTTATGTTATACAATAAATTTTTAACAGGGCGGACATTTGTTCTACATCTGCATTCTAAAAAATATGCATTGTGAAGAAATATTACAAGTGCTATAAAATTTTTGTTTGGGTCTCACCTTCCTCTCTTTTTCAATCTAAATAAGCCTTGAACTTTGACAAGTTCAAAAAGCTTTTAACATCTGAATTTCGATATAATCATAAGCCTAATAATACAAAATTTTATTTGTTTCTTACCAAACACGTTATTTTATTGTGGTTAAATTTTGATTTTGAAATGACTAAAACCTACATAACGACAACAATTTCGATATAATCATCAAATATTTTATGTTTTATTAAATCTTATAGTTTTATATAGGGTATTTTTATATAAACTAAAATATTCATTCTTTTTATTTTTCTTTTCCCCGCACCCCGCGGGGTTATTTTAAAAAGCCCTTACCAGCCTAATAATGATGCTAAAGCTAATATAACAATCCAAATAAGTATTATTTCAATAAATCTTATCATAGCACTTTGCTTATTTTATTTTTCTCTGCCTATGTTCTACTTCGCCCGTATATTTATAATCTTTTCCCACATATTTATACTTTCCAAGACCAAGATAAAGAAAATAATGCGGTTGTTTTCCATAGTTTATTCCGTTGTTTTTCCTGTTGTAACAATAATCTGACGGAATATAGCAGTCTTTTGCTCTACCATAAAGCCCATTTAACGTACTCTTAAACCATTTTGCGCTAAATTCCAAATCCTTTGGCATTATTGATAAAAGTTTTTCTATTTCACGTTTTATATTGCTTTCTTTAGCCATATTTCCACCTATTTAACTTCCGTAATTAAAACCCTAAATAATCCGTTAGGTTTATCAAAATTGCAATAGTCAAACCATTTTAAGCGATAATTATTTTCTAAAATAACCGGCGGACAAGATTTTTTATTATATTCCGAAGTATTTTCAGCCCAGTTTTTAATTCCTTTTTGTATAAGCGAATTATCCTTTAAAGAAAATTCATAATCTGTCTGTTTGGGATTAGTAATTCCTTGCCACAACCTTTCATAATTGGTTATTGTAATTACATAGCCGCATTTAAAACTTTTTTCAGCCTTTTTAAAATATTCAATCCTTGAAATATCTTTTAAATGTCCATATCTTGCTAAATCATTGGCACCTTGTTCCTTTAAGTTGTATTCAAAGCCTTTGATTGTCTGACTAAATTTTCTTGGTTTATATTTAAGCTCAATCGGAATATAAGCATTATTACTATCAATCAAAAGCAAATCTATATTCCTGTTTTTCCCTTCAAAACTTTTCATAGGATATTCAATACAGATTTTATATTCATCTGCGTATAATTCCTTGATTTTCCAAGCTAAATAAAACTGAAATTCAAGCTCGCTACAAAATAGGGGGTTAGTTTTTGCAAGCTCTGCTAAAACTTTTTGAATATCAAATTTTGCTGTTTTAACTAAATTTAAAACCATATTAATCCATTTTTTAGGTAAAAAATCAGGCTTAATTTACCCATTCTGTAATAAATTCTATCAAATACGTAAATTTCAGTCAATTTTTTACCTTATTTCCCATTCTGCATTCCAAAAATGCTCTATAGAATTAAGAAAGAGGCTAAAATGACTAATATTAAAATTTTATTCGGGCGAAAAATAAAAGAATACCGAAAAAAGAAAAATCTGACACAGGCGCAGCTTGCAGAGCTTGTGAATGTTGATGATAAACATATAAGCTGTATTGAAAGCGGTAAGAATTTTCCTTCGTCAGATTTAATTGAAAGGCTTGCAAACTCCCTAAGTATTGAGCCAAAAGATTTATTTGAATTTTACTACCTGCAAGACGCCGCCGAATTAAAAACAGATATTATTTCAATGCTTGATAAATTAAGCCAAGAAGAATTAGCACTAGCGCATAAGTATATCAGGACATTTTTACTGAAATAAAATTATTCGCTTTTAATAGAATAAAGACATTCAGGATTTTGCACAATATCTGCATATTGTTTCTCTCGTATTGAGTCATTGTCATCTGAGCCGTATTTATCCTGATAGGATGTAATTACATCTCTTTGCCTTGCTATAGCTTCCTTAATTTCAGATAACCTGCTCAGCATAAGCTTATAAGGAGGGGCTTCGCAGGTTGTATTATTTTCAATGGTTTCAATTTCACTAATGACATTATTTAAAAAGTTTTCTGCGTTATTATAGCTATTTATTTCTTTTGGCACTTCTTCATATTTTCGCATAAAACTTATATATGTTCTTAAATCTATATATTCGCTTCGATAACCTTTGCATCTGTAATCATATGTTACTCTTAATTTATTAAATATTGAAGAATGCATCATTAATTTTAATATATCGGTTTTGCCATTTCCATTTGAGGAGCTATTTATGAGTGAACTGTGATAAAAACAATGTTCTTTAGGGAGCGGGTAATTGAAATAATCTCCCTTTGTTTTATTTTTATATGTCATAAGACAAGTCAGCCACTCTGCCCGTACTGGCTCATAAAAATTATTACAAAGCCGCACAGTTTCTATAACTATATCTTTAAATTCCCTAATAGTTAAACCAGCAAAATGGGAGTATTTAGCTAGTGAACTATGAAGAGTTTTTAAACTATTGAAATTTTCCCCATTTTCTACCAATAATTTTTTATTCAACGCTTCTTTTAATGCATCATTATTTAAAAGTTGCTTTAAAATATGGCTATAATCTTCAACAGTTGGTCTTTTTATTGTTCTTTCATCATTAAAGAACTTTTTAAAATAATTTTCTTTATCTTGTTTGTTGCAATTATCAAAGCCATACAATGATTTTGTACAATTATTTAAGGCATTGATATTTGTAGGCAAAATTACAAAAAGCCCCTCTATATCAAAGAAATGTTTTATACATTCAAGCGTTTTCATTGCATAATCAGGACGGCAACGGTCAAGTTCGTCCACTATAAGAATAAGTTTTTTGTTTTTCAGTTTAGAAATAAAATCAGCTAATTGTTTTCTAAATTCCAAAACAGGGTCAGCAGGTTCCTTGAATGCATCTATTAATTCTTTAGCCGAAACATCAATACTGCAAAACTTATTAACTCCAATGTTAATAGATATTGCACTAACAACACCTTGAATTTTTGAAAAAAGATTACTTATACTATTTTGAAACTCTTTTGTTTTGAATTTATTGTAGATATAATTTACGATAGCTTTTGAAAATGCCACAAAGGGCTCTTTCATATAATCATTTTCCCAAACGCTAAAATAAATAACATCAAAATTTTCATTTCTTAAAAACTGAGTAAAACGTGTTGAGAAAAAGGTTTTACCCATACCATAATCCGCAGACAACAATAAGGTATGCGGGGTTTCTTTTGTTTCTATATCAAGTTTTAGAGCTTGCGCAAATTGTTTAGTGCTTTCAAAACAGTCTAAAAATGGGTCTTTTTCATATTCCTTGAACGTTTCTTCATGCAGTCTAAAAATATTTGCTCTATCTATTCCCATAATTTAAAATCTTTCCCTTTTTAAATTGATACTACCATAAAAAGAAACGGGCATTATTAAGAGGTAATTTTATACCTCACCACCCTAAAACATTTCATCATTCACCCGAGAGCGGTTTCATTTTAAAAATTCTTGGCAGGGTTTTCACACCTGAGAAAAATTCTACAACCGAAATCTTGTATCTCACCCCACCAAACCAATTTTAAACCACGAGAGGGGCTTATGGGGGAGCAGAAACAAATTACATGTTATAATTTTGCATTATAAAAGAGGATAAAATGAAAGCTAACGAAATAAAAATAATATTTATAAAATGGCTACTAAAAAAATATCCTAGTAGCATAATAGGAAATGAGGTTTTGTTCTCAAATCATCAATATAGAACGGATATTTTGCAAATCTTAAGCAATAAAACACATGCATATGAAATAAAAAGCGACAGCGATAATCTTGAAAATATTGACCAACAACTACAAAATTATTTAGAAACATTTGATTACACTAGTTTGATTTTTACGGAAAAATATTCAAATGAAAAAATAAACAAAATAGACAATATGGTTGGACTTTACTTGATAACTAAAGATAAAAAAATTAAAAAAATAAGGCAAGCCAAGATTTCTCATCAGATAAAAAAAGAGAATTTACTATGTTTTTTACACAAAAAAGAGCTTATAAATATCTTAAACGAAAAAGGATTAAGTCAATTATCGGTTTTTGAACTTAGAAAAAATGCAAGAAAAATACCTTTAAATATCATAAAAACCGCTTCTATTGATATCTTAACGCATAGGTATTCCAAACTGTTAAAACTTTTCTTGCTTGATACAAATGGTCAGGTAATTACTGAAGATGACTTAAAATCTTTGACTGGCAACATTCTAACTGATATAATCAAATAATTTGAGTGACACTAGCTTAAAATAAATATTCATTCGTACCGAAATCCAAAAACTAGGTATTGCACCACCTACATTGCCTTTGGAGGCGTTTTGTATTTCTGCATTCCCCCACGATGTAATATCTGAATCAAATAAGTCAGTAAAATATGTTTGCTTTGCTACTTTTTGTGCAATGTCCGCATATGCTTTAGCATAATTTTCAGTTTTTTCTCTCCGCTGACGCATGCAGTGAATATTTTTATCTACAGAAGGTACGTCAATTCTTGGTATCCAACCTCGGGCAAAAATATTATCATTTCTAATTGGATTTATGGATGCATAGTCGCTATATATCAAATTGACATTCAAGGGATTTAATCTTGATTTTACAATATTAAAAAAATCAAATTCTTTTATTTCAAATTTCGCGTAATCTGTTTCACTCATATGTTCAGAAACATTTGAGGGAAATGATGTACTGGATAAAACAATATTTTTTATTCCCAATGTATCTAAAGCACCGATAAATATTTTGGCAGTATTGGCGCATTTATCTACATCTTTAATATACTTATAATCAAGTACGTAGATCAATTTTTCATGCAAATTGATTGAATTAAATGCATCTTTATCTAATAAACCCTTTATATCTGTAATTAAATCTTTTGCTTCAATTTCATTTTGGGAACGAAAAACAATAAAGTCAAAATGCTGTACCAAGATTTTGACTTGTTCAAACAACTTGCATAAATAGTTTTCATAATCGTCTTCTTCTTCAATCTGAATAACTGGATAAAATTTTCCAAAAATATCCTTATTTTTTATGCAAAATTGAGTCCATCTCTCATAATTATTGTTCGAAGAATGTAATTGATTAATTTCAGAATTAGTCAAAGTTTTATCGCTAGTCAAATCTAATATAAACGGAATCTCTGAAAAATGGTTTGAAATAAATTCCACCTTTTTGGCTATCACCCCTTCTTCCGCATTTCTAGTTTTGCGTCCCCTTGTAATTTCAAACAAAGGCATTACAAAATTCTTAACAGCGTCATCAATATTCGACAAAGCCCTCAACTCTGCATCACCCGTTTTAATTATTGGCACATACTTTCTTATCATAATCCATGCCCCGTTAATCCCAAATTTCTAGCTCTAACTCTTATCGCCAAAGTTGACACACCAAAATGTGTTGCAAGTCTTTCAATAGATTTATTGCCTTGTCTGATTTGTTCATAAAATACATCTTCAGGCATTAATAATTCACCTGCAAATTCATTTGCTTGATACTCTAGTGAATTAATATCAACACCCCTAAAAAAGATTTTATCCTCAAATAAATCCTCCTTGCTTTGATGCAAACAAAAATGTGCAATCTCATGAGCAATAGTAAAGCGTTGCCTCTGTTCTGGATGACACGCTTCTACAGTAATGGTATTATTTCTAACATCCAATACACCAGAAATATCATTCTCTAATTTTTGATACACAAGAGTCAATCCCAATAAGCGCAATATTACATTTAAATCCACCGGAAAATCAGTAATATTAGCTCTAGACAATAAATCAGGAGCACTTGTAATATTAAAATTATTTAATGATATATTCAAATTTCCAAACAAACCAGATATATTATTTGGTCTGCCTATGTTTCTAGTTTTTATAATTGCCATTTATTCTCCTTTCTCGTCTACTTGTTCAGGAAAATTAATTTCGCCAGCTTCGCTACTTATATTTAAACTATCTAGTCTTACAGAAAGATTTGTCTGCTCTTTTAGAAGCTCATCATTCTTGTCTTCCAATGATGCAATAGCATCATACATTTCAGAAATAATACCATTCTCATTTCTTTCCCTATTAAAGGCTTCATCTACTAATGGTCTAATATTTTCATTTTTAATATAATCTTTTACAAGGTTCTGCAGTAATAATTTTCCAGTATTTGAGTTCATATATTCTTGCAATTCTTCCGCTATGTCACGTTTATGTGAACATTTTATATAAAAGAATCCTATCATGCCAAAAATGGCGAAAATTCCTACCAAATGCTGTACTTGCGTTTCATAGAAACTTATTAATCTTTCTACCACAAAATCCAAGGTATGGATTTTATTTTGAGTTACCAATGTTGATATAGTCTCAAGTTCTTCGCTGCTTAAATTTTTATTATCTAAAAAAACAGAATTGTGCAAAATTGTAGCCCAATGAGGCATTAAAAAATAGTAACAAAGAACAGCTCCAACAATAATGCTAAAAATAAAGGAAAAAATTAATAAAATGGTACGACCTACCTTTTCTATATTAGCATCATTCTTATAGTCTGTTTCTATGTTCAATAAGCTAAATTTCATTAAAAATTTTTCTCATACAAATTATAATTTTATTCATATAATAGCACAAAAATGGCGAAAAGTCAATATTTACGGGCATATAGACGGTAGCTCGTTGGCTCATAAGGCTTATTTTTAAATTAGGTTTCTTGCTTGGTATAATGAGTGTTATTGGCATTTATAGAATACTTAAATAAATACTGTTTACTAAATATCTTTTTTACCGCTGCTGAATTATAAATATTTTTGGCACATCATTAACCATAAACACTGTTCTTGCTTATTGCAAGTTTGGCATAATTCCCCACACAAATAAATCAAAACACCGCCATACTAATTATAGTATAAGGACAAATGCTAATTTTTTACCCCGCTATATTTTTTTAAAATTATTTTCCCGCCCCATTCTTACAATTTCCCCTACAATTAATTGTAGGGATAATGAAAAAATCTCATCCGAAATTTAACACTTGAAATTTTATTTTCAGCGTTTAATAATGGGATATACAAGTAAATATCGCGGGATGGAGCAGTCTGGTAGCTCGTCGGGCTCATAACCCGAAGGTCGTTGGTTCAAATCCAGCTCCCGCAACCAATTGATATTATTAGCTTTTAGGTAAACCCTGAAAGCTAATTTTTTATAAAAAACAACACATTTTACAACACAATAGAATGAAATGAACCAAAACCTTTGCCCTGATTGAATAAGCAATGTAACAATTTTAAAAAATACCCCGGGGTAGCCCCTCTCACAATTTAAAAATAGTTTCGTGTAGCCGGACGTAAGATTTCGGCTGTAGAATTTTTCTCAGGCATAAAAACCCTGCCAAAATTTTTTAAAATGAAACCATTCTCGGACGAATGATGAAATGTTTTAGGGCGGCGAGGTACAAAATTACCCGCAATAATTAAATTTTGGATGATAGCTATTTTGTAAGCGCCATAACTATTTTATAAAAATCCTCAATCTTTTCAGGATTATTTTTCAACTGATTATTTATTTGAATTATCAAATTATCACCAGTATTTTTATGTTCAAAATCAAATGCTTCTAAAAATGAACTGTTTAGAACTTTTAATATATTTTCCAAATTTATCATAGAAGGGTAATTTTTACCATTTTCAATATTACTTATTGTTGTTGGGTCAACATCAATCAATTCTGCCAATTTTTCCTGATTGATACCTTTTCTTTTCCTTAATTCCCTTAATCTTTTACCTAAAAGTTCTTTTTTATTCATTTTAAGCCCTCTATCTCATGGTAGGCATAAAATCCCTTAAATGAACTTAATAGAACTCATTAAATTATTGTAAAATGATTTCAACTCATATATATTGGTTTCATACTCATTTTATTGAAATATTATGAGTTTAACTTACCATTAATATAATTTTGATATTAAAACAAGGGGCTTTTTGTATTATGAGTAAATTAATTAATGATTGCCTAAGTATATATGATGCAATGCAGTATATTGAAAGCGGAAAATATGTTATGCCGGCCTTTCAAAGACAATATGTATGGAGTATGGAGCAGATAGAAAAGCTTTGGGATTCTATTTTATTGGACTACCCAATTGCAACATTTTTATTTTGGCACGTAGATGAATACAATACCGATTGGGATACTTATTTTTGTAATTTTCTTAAAACCGTAACTTTTGACAACAAAAAACAGTCTGATAGCATTAATTACGAACTTTCTAGCATAAAACCGCATATTTCAGATACAGCAATTTTAGATGGACAACAACGCTTAACATCCTTATATCTGTCCTTGTACGGAAAATCTTACGTTCGAGAAAAATATGCAAGAAAAAGGACAGTGGGTGGCACTATTGCTAAATTAGTAATTGAACTAAATAACAGAGCGTCAACTGAAGAAGAATACAATAATAAAAAATATGACATTAAATTTACAACAAAAACAAGTTTAACTCAATTTGAAATTGAAAAACTAATTAACCCAATTTTTCAAAATACAGAAACAAGAAAAACTGCAATATGTGACATTATAAAGAACATTCCTACAGATAACCAAGAATATGCAGATTTTATTTTAAACAAGCTATGCAGCAAAATTTATGACGAAAAACTGGTTCATTATACGGAAATATTAGAAATGGAACAAGAAGATGCTCTTGAAATGTTTGTTAGATTTAATAGCGGCGGAAAGGCTCTAAAACCCTCAGAAATTACAATGTCAATTTTAGAAGCCTACTGGCCAAGCGCAAGAACTGAATTTGGCAACCTTTTAGTAGACTCTTTTGAAAATTTTGATACAGATTTCATCATTCGTACTGCTTTAATGTTATTTGGCAATGTTGAAAAAACAAACATTAACAAGGAAATTGCAGAAAAACTCAAAAACAATTGGAAATATCTAAAAATAGCACTATTAAATTTAAAAGAATTTTTAACCAATGTAAAAATTGATATAGCAAGATTTTCAGGTAGCTGGAATGTGCTAATACCATTAATTTATTCCATCTATTACAACCATGGGTTTAAAGACAACTACAAAGCCATGAAAACATATTTAATCAGAGCTATTTTATTTACATTTTTTCAATCCGGCACAAAAGGTAAGCTACAAAAACTTAAAAAAGAAATATCAAATTGCAATTACGCAATCACAATAGATATGCTTAATAATATTTATGAATTAAGAGTAACTGATTCCAAAATTGAAGATATTTTAAACTCGGAAAAGGGTAGCCGAATAGCTGGCGAAGCTTTATACTACATGAGTCATGAGTGGCTGAATAAAGAACTTAAGTATGAACAAGATCATTTGCATCCTTGCGAAAGATTTAGTGACGATAATCAAAAGCCATTATCTATTAAATTTGAAGAATGGAAAGAATGGAAAGGCAATCGTAACAGATTAGCAAATCTGCATCTTTTAGTAGGGCGGGAAAATGCCAGCAAAAAAGATTTATCTCTTGTAAGATATGTGGATGACATGACTCAAGAACAAAAGAAAATGTTCTACGAACGTTCGTTTATTCGTCCTAGTATTTCTTTAGAATTTGATAATTTTGGAAGATTTTACATAGAAAGAAGAAAACTTTTAGCAGATAAAATTAGAGCTTTGATGGAATAAAAACAAAATAACCCCCCTGATAACATCGAACACTTTGATATGATTTTATTTTAGGCACATTAAAATCTAAATTTTACACAGAGAATTAAGGACTCTTTTATACGGTTGCATGCAAAAATTGTATGTAAATTACAAAGTTATGTAAAACTTTTATTTGCATCGAACATATCATCACCACTGATTTGTCGATTTATTTTCACAAAACCTTCGGGTATAAACCCCGTTGAGATTTTTTTCAATGCTTGTTAAACTGTGAACACAAATTGCAAATTGACAACCAAATAACAGATTTTGAGTATTTCCCTTACTTAAATACTCCCCAGCAGTTTTTGGCTTTATGCCTGGGTTTAAAACAGAAGCCTTCACCACAGAAAGATTTTAAGTAAAGGAAATTTGCGCTCACTGATATTTGGTTAAATATTCGGATGCATACTTATGTCTTTCTGTAGGCGTTTTTAGTGATAGTAAATTGCGGAGCGCAAATAGAAAGGATAGAAATATGAAAGATAGACTGCCACCCAACAGATTTAGAATGCTGGATACTATGGAGGACATCCGTCAAAATTGCAGCGGTAGACTTTATGCCAATTTATTTACAGTCAAAGAATTTTCAAAAACTTTTGACATTGGCATAAACACTGTCTACAAACTATGTAGACTTGAAGATTTTCCCGTCATACAAATAGGAGGGAAAAAATACATAGTTGCAAACGATTTTAACGAATGGATTATGAGAAATACGGGAAAGGTAATAACACTATGATAAATGAAAATTATTACCACAGAACACATAAAAATTTCAGCCGCAATTATGACCCGTATTACAAAGGCAAAATTGAACTTCACGATAATCCAATGAATTTATTTAGCATTTCAAATACGGATAAAGAGGTGGATTGGATATATTCAAAAGATGTTAAGAATGATGACAGAATAGGTTATCATCAGATACTCTATGCGCTATCAAGGCTTATTTGCATATATTCAAACGCAAAATTAAAACAATGGCTCGATAGGGATAAAACCTTTAACAGCCTTATAAAGGAAGACAATATAGGACGAAAATATCTAATATATAAGGAATACAAAAAATGGGCACTTGAAAATTCGGGCAAACTAAGGTTAACAGAAAGACAAAGAAAGGAGATAGCAGTATGGATATTAGGTTTATAAATGTAGAACATTCGGTTAAATTTGACAGTATGGAAGATGCGATAAAAGAAGCTAACCGCCTAAAAATGATAATGGATAGATTTGCAAAAAGAACAGAATTGCCATTCTCTTGTTTATTTGCAGTAAGTCAATTAAGCTTGCGCTTTGGCGAATATGTTATGTTTCATAATGGCAAAAAAGGTCGTCCAAAAAGAAAAGCTGTTTCAAAACGTGTACTTTTTGCGCCGCCCGAAACTGTTCAACCGCACCTTCATATTATAATTGCCTACACCAAACAAGAAAAAATTATTTCAAATAAACTTGTTGAAAGCATTACAAGAAAATACGGAGAAGGAACTTCCAGGGCATACGATATAACAAATACAAACCCTTTATATTATTTTCAATATGTAGTAAGACAATCCGGAACATTAAGATACGTCAGGGATTTTACAAATATTATTCCGATTGATTTTAAAAAGATGACACGAATTTCAACAAAGCAAGAGGATGATATTTATTTTCACGCAAATAACAGAAAAGATGCCATCTTTAGATATCCTGTGGGCTAAATGCAGCGACTGTAAAAATGCATATGTAATTTACATATTAATACAATTAGCAAATAGATAGAATAATCCATAGTTATATTTTTAATATGATTATTGAAAATGTATAAAATTTGTATTTTGCCAATGGCTGGCATCAATTAGGTTAGAAGCCAACAAACACAAGGATGAAGGCTTAAATTTAGGAGTTTATCAGCACAAATGCCAGTCTTTCAAAATCAAATTGGTTATTTGTTGTCATCATTTATATAAACGCATTGAATGATTAATCAAGACAAGAAAAACAAAAAATACATATATTCAGATGTAAAAGATATAGCTTGCAGTATTTGTTCAAAGAATGCGTGTATAAAAATCATCAATTTAACAGAACTTGATTAAGAAATGTCTTTAAATAGACTATGGTCTAAAACAAAACATCTCAAACATTTGAAATGTATTTGTTTAGGGTGGATTTTTTAATTTTTAAAAAGATGTTTGCAGAAGTCTTTACTTTAAAACATCAATATCCAATAATGCAAAAGTCCAAAGGAGGTAAAAATGGAAGAAGAAAAAGTTAAGGTTCAAAATGTCGCTTATATCAGAGTAAGCACACTGGAACAAAATACGGAAAGCCAATTTGAAATTTTAGAACAATACAAGATTGACAAGTATTTTGAAGAAAAAATCAGCGGCAAAAACACAGCCCGCCCAAAACTTTTAGAAATGATTGATTATGTTAGAAACGGCGACACTGTTTATGTTAAAGATTTTTCAAGGCTTGCCCGCAGTACAAAAGATTTATTGTGGATTATAGAAAAATTAGAAGAAAAAGGCGTAAAACTTATTAGCCACAAGGAAAAACTTGATACAAGCACACCAAGCGGCAAATTAATGGTTACAATGCTGGGTGCAATTTATGAATTTGAACGTGCAAACCTTTTAGAAAGGCAAAAAGACGGTATAGCTGTTGCCAAAAAAGAAGGTAAATACAAAGGCAGAAAGAAAATAACAAAACCTGATAACTGGCAAGAAGTGTATAATGAGTGGGCTACACGCAAAATTACAGCCAAAAAAGCTTGTGAATTACTGAATTTAAAAACAAATACTTTCTACAATTTCGTAAAACAAGAAAGAGAGGCTGCATAATGGCAAAAAGAAGAAGTAACGGCGAAGGTTGTATATATAAAGAAACAAGAAGCGGTAAGTGGATTGGTAAATTTGAAATTGGTATAAATTCAAAAGGAAACAGAATTTTTAGAACCTGCAGAGCGACAACAGAACGTGAAGCAAGAGTGCTATTGAAAGATTTAATGTCAAAACATCAAGCAGGTATTGATGTCAGCACAAAAAGTTTAAAAGTGGGTGAATTTTTCGACAAATGGTTTTATGATTGCGCTATCCACGGGTTGAGGGTTTCAACAAGCCAAAGTTATGAAATGATAATAAGGCGACACATTAAACCGCAAATTGGCGATATTGCGTTTGCTAATTTAACAAGTAAACACATACAAGATTTTTACAATTTCCTTTATTCGCACGGAAGACTGGAAGGCAAGGGTGGACTTGCACCAAAAACTGTCGAAAATATTCACCTTGTAATAAGCAGTGCTATACACTATGCTTTAAAAGAGGGGTTAATTATCAGAAATCCTTTATTGAACGTAAAATTAAGACGCGAAGGCAAAAAAGAAGTTGAAGTATTTACAAGAGATGAACAAGAAAAAATTATTGCAGAATGCAAAAACCATTATTATGGTATGGCGATAAAATTTGATTTTTATACAGGCTTAAGAGCGGGTGAATTACTAGGCTTAACTTGGGATTGTGTAAATTTTGATAATAACACAGTAAGAATTAATAAACAGGTGCAAAGAAATAAAAATTTTAGCTATAAAGCAGACAGTAAAACAATATTAGGATTTGTGTACAATACAAAAACTGATACTTCAACCCGAACAATTAAGGTATTGCCAAAATTAATGGCTGATTTAACAGAATATAAACAATTACAAAACCTGTTAAAAAAGAAACTCGGCAAAGATTATTACAAATTCAACCTCGTTTTTCCAAGAGAAGACGGATATTTTACCGATGCCGGGACTTTTTTAGATGCCTTTAGCAGAATACAGAAAAAACTTGATATCCCCCACAGAAACGTCCACGCTATACGACACACCTTTGCAACAAGAGCCTTGGAAAGCGGAATGAAGCCCATTGTTGTGTCAAGACTTTTAGGACATGCCAGCATTACGATAACTCACGACATCTACGGGCATGTTATCCCCGACTTCGCCGAACAGGAATTGGAGAAGCTGGAGGAGATGTACACATAAATTATGAAACCTTTTTGCTTTTCTTTTCTAAATTCCAATTAGGATAATCTATAAGCAGTATTATATCTTGTAGAATAATCCTCAATTCGGATTTAAATTCATTAAAGTCGCTTTTTTTGGCTATATATCTTCTTGCGTGGGCACTTGTATCTCCCCATTTTTTTACCTTTGAAATATTATTGGTTATATTTCTTCCTGCTGTCCAATGTTTTGATTCTATAAATGCAGGAATTAATTCACTTAAAAATACATAATGCCCGTCTTTTTTTATTTCGTCAGCTACACCATACCGCTCAAAACATTCAATTATTACGGCTTCAACAAGCTTTCTCATCATAACAAGACAGGCATCATATAACCCATAATCATAACATTTGCACATTTGTTCTGCGATAGAAACAATATATTGGCGAGTATTATCAAAAATACTCATTGGAACCAAATTATCGGTTGCAGGAAGCTGTATAACATCATTTAGTTTTAAGGCAATTTCTTCTTTTGCTTTACGAGATAATCTATAAGTACCGTTTTTATTTTTTAAAAATATTGGCGATTTACCTCTTGATTTTGAACTCATATATGAAGCAATATTTGAATATGGTTTTAAGGACAAGTTTTCATAGCAAGATTTCACCAAAACAGGTGTTACTGCGTTTGATTTTTCTTCGCAATAATGCACAAAGTATGATATTACAGAGCCGGTCTCTTTATCTTCCTGTGGTATTTTATGATAAAACAGTTCCAAATCTTCCATTTATTACTCCTGTATTAAAAGATGTTCTGTTACATAATCTTCACCCAAATAAGAAAATTCAAACTCTCCTGCTTTACCAGTTTTCGAATAATAATTCTTTTTCTTGGCATTGCCCAGTGCATCTTGTATGCTGAACGCCGTACTAACATTTGCATTCCTCAATATAGTAAATACAATATCCTTGTTGATTATAGTTTCTTGTCTATTATTCTTATACCAATGACTAGCAAGTAACACCTTATCAATAGTATTTAAATCTTCTTTATTGGAATATAATTTTATAAGTTCTGCTTTGTCCTCACGAGTTAAATTCAGCTCAACAGTTTGATAATTTGTAAAATTATTTTTGGTACTTTTATTAATTTTATCTTTTTTAGTTTCTTTTTCCCTTTGTCTGCCAAATATTATTGCATCTGCATCATCCTTTCCTTTTTGTGTCAATATATACCCGCTATCAACAGAAGACATTTTTTTGGCTCGTATTAATTTTTTAATATTGGTCTTAAAATTACTACGTGCTTTCTTCCACAAATTAAATTCTTGGTAATTTTCCTTTATAGCACTTTCACCAACAACATTTTGTCCAAAAGAAGATAAATAATGAACAAAAACAATAATTCTATCTGACTCGTTCTTGATGCTATCATTGTACATTAAATCCTTCAAACTGGGATATTCCGAACTTTCAGTTGATGCTTCTTCTGCATCTACATTTGTATTATTTATAGCGTTACATTTATCTATAGAACTCGCTTTGTCGTTTTGATTGGTAGCGACCTTAGTTAGAACGCCTAAACCAGTCTCCTTCAAGTCGTTTAAAATTTCTTTTACCAAAGTGCCTTCGCCTTCTAATTCAATAGAAGCTTCACCCAAATTAATTTTTAATTTAAAATCAGCCATTCATTCCTCCTGCTCCGACAATACAGTTTAAATTCCATTATAGAATTATTCTATTTCACATTTTTCAATTCATATAAAAAATTAACAAAAAATTAATGTTTCAAATAACAACACATTCCACTGCACATGGGTTTAACAAATTATAATAAATCTCGTTAAACAAGATAAATTCTCATAAAAATTCGTGCCAAATAGTGGTAAATCGTGAAAAATCGTTACAGGCAGGAAAGCCCGAGGCTATCCTCATAACCCGAAGGTCGTTGGTTCAAATCCAGCTCCCGCAACCAATTGATAAAGAAGAGTTTCAAAAACCTTGAAACTCTTCTTTTTTATGTTAAAATATGGTCATTGTCACTAAAGGGATAGAATGAAAGATTTTATTGAACATGAAAGAAAAATGCGTAAATTGGTACAACAAATTCGTTCTCCAATGCTTGAAGCTCATAAATTATTTGCAAATAAAAATATTTGCAGAATGATGAATAATACGTTTGGTGCAATCAATATGATTAATCAACATCCTATATTGAAATATATTTCATCAATAAATAATATAAAAGCATATTGTTTGCCGAATTCCTTAATAAACGCAACCTCTAAAATTCAAGGTTTATCAAATAATTTTGTTTTAATGGCTACTCAAGCTAATAGTATTTTTTCAGCTCAATCCGCAATAAATAAATTTATACAACAACATCAAAAATTAAAAGAAACAGTAGAAAGATTACAATTATTAAATCAAATTTTTGCTGAATACTATCCTATTTTTGATGAAGTTCTAATTGATAAAATTAGACTTATGAGAAAAAGAGATTCTAAATCACTTGAAAAATGTATAATCAATTACTATAAAAAAAATAAGTACGAAAATCTTATAAAAGCGTATAAAATTATTTCAAACAAACAGTTTGTGCAAAACAGAATTCATATTTTAGATTCTTGTATTAAAGCAATAACAAAATTGCCAAGAAAAGACCGCTACAATATAATCATACCGACATTGACTGCTCAGATTACAGGTTTAATGGAAGATTGCATTGAATTAATTCCCAAAGATTATCAAAAAACTACTCCTAACTTAAAAGGAAGAAGATTGCTTTTAGATTATGCAAATAGTAATTTTAAAAGCATGTATTGCATTGCTCTAGAAAACATAGTAGAAAAAACATTTTGCAGAACAGAAAAATTTAAACAACTTTCAATTAAAGAACAAGAAAAATATAATAAAATTAGACCAGGAATTCTACATGGCGATGAATGCTGCCTAGATTATGGTACAGAAAAAAATCTTATATTGTCTTGGTTAGAGTTATTTCTACTTGTTAAAATTGGCGAATATTTTTACAATTGTAATAACTGATTCACATTATATCAACTCATCAATCTCAACCTCACTTGTCACATACACTTCAGGCATCAGATGTCCGTATGTGTTCATTGTTATTTAAAAGAAGCACGTTTCATTTGGGTTTGAATGTATTTAATTGACACGTTTTCTGATATTAAAATACTTGCAAAAGCATGGTACAAGTCATAAATCTCGTATTTTCCATGTTGCACACTTTAAGGCAAATCAAAATAAAATATTTAATAGCTGCAATGCTACCTTTACCCAAAGATTATTGATTAACTAAAAAAATTTGCAATAAAAATCTTAACAGTATTTGAGCACAAGCATTATGTTTACCAATTTTTTATACAATAATCAATTGTTATAATGCTTATATTCCGTATTATTTATACATTTCAGGCTTTTTTAGAACAAAATTCAATAAATTTAAAAAAAGTACTTGAAATGAAAAATTCTCCATGTATAATTGTTTATATCGGAGCTGGTATTTAGCTCAGTTACCAAGAAAGCTTTGGCTTTCGGTTATTATAAAAGCCTCCTTTGAGAGATATAAAAACTAAATAGTGTGTGCGGGCGTTTAGCTCAGTTGGTAGAGCGCCTCCCTTACAAGGAGGATGTCGGGAGTTCGAGCCTCTCAACGCCCACCATTTAATTAAGAGCCAATAAGGCTCTTTTTTAAACCATCATTACATCTTAGAAGTTCAAGTAAATTTTATATTTTAAAACATATATAATATTAAAATCCCCTGAAGTAAAATCATAATTTTATAGTATTTTCAACTTTGTTAAGCCTTTTAATATAAACCTAAAAATGCTGTTTTTCTCTTAATTTGAATTCTTTGAGAATCTTGCTACAAATTGTTCTAAGCCTTGTATCTTCATCGGTTTCAGGAAATAAATAGCTTTGTGAAATATTTTTATATTTTAGATAAGTTAAACAATCCTTTTTTAAATCTGCCGGAATAATAAATTTAATTAACATATCGCCAAATATACTGTGATTGATATCCTTAATATTCGAGGGATATACACTGTTTCGTAAAAAACCATAAGAAGAAAATATTGCATTTTCTATATTTGCAAAATACTTGCTTGTCCAGAAATTAGGAGCAAATAAAAATTTGCCCTTTTGTCTTTTGATTCTGATATTATCTTTTTTTTGAAAATCATGTAAGTTGCAATGGCATACAAAATTTGCACGGTAAGCTTTATCTGTTAATAATTTTTTACTATAATCAAGTGCAATTTCATCACTACCAAATTTGTAATTGCATTTTACAATTCCATTATCTACATTACATAAGTAAAGGCTTAAAATATTAAATGCCCAAAGAACTCCATCTTGTTCAAAATCTTTTTCACACGCAAAAAACAATGCAATATCTTTACTTTCAGTAACATCCAATAATTCGGTTTTTAATCCGTAATGTTGCATTAAAGATAACAAATGCAAATTTTCTTTATGAGTAAGACCTGTTTTTATTTTAAAATTATCAACAAATTCCTGTCTAAAAGATTTGTTTCCCGCTGCACGTTCATCCAAGTACCAAAAGTAATCATAGCCTAATTCATCGAGTAAATTTTCTATGCTGCTTTTTAACTTCCAATTTTGAGATTGTCCTCTAAATAACCAACGTGTATCAAATTTACAGGTTTGAAAATCTTCAATATTATTAATGGTTATAATCTTGAAACCCATATCTTAATCTAACAATCCATATTTATTTATACTACAAGACCTTAAAACTGCTGCACTGCAAGCGCAGATATTGGCATACTACATACTTGATTTTATTGAATAGCAGGGTTGTTATTTTTCTTTGCCATATCATCTATAATATTTGAGATTTTTTGCGGCATAAACCCTTGACATGTATTCCAAATTAAAGTCTGCACAGCTGTTTCAGGGTTTTCATAATTTCCTTTGAGTTTACAAACCCCTTTTAGTAAATCAATTGTGCCATCCGGGCAAGATTCAAAATATCCGCAATTTTGACAAACCTTTAATATAAAACCTTTGGATTTTAATTTCCTTGATATATCTTCCATTGCATCATACATTCTTAAGTGTGCATCAGATACAAATCGTTTTTTCTTGAATCTGAAAACTACCTTTCTCATGCCATCTTCTGAAACTAAATCCAATTTACAAATTAAATCTTTTTTGCCGTCTGAAACTATTGAATTTACAGTAGCAGAGTTCACATTTTCATCTTCGGTTATTTGTTTTTGAATACCTTTTAAAGATATTTTCTTTGTTACAACTTTAAAATTAAGCATAAAAGAACAAACAGGGTAAAGCAGCAAATACATTAAAGACTTAGGATTTAACCTTGCAGCTAAAATTCCTGTCATTGTGCTAAATATACCTAAAACCCCAAGGTGAAGAACATATTTAAAACCAATTCCTGATTTAAATGTAAATGAAGAATATAAAAGAATTGCGTACACAATCAATGCAAAAAGCGCCCCTGGTTTCAAGGTTGAAAATACAAATTCAATGAATGACCACGGCTTTTTGTGCAGAAGAGGAAGATAATATTTAAATAAAGAATATCGTGATGATAAATTTGCAGTACTTGCATCAAAATTTTCTACATCTACATATGTTTCCATAAAAGGACAATATGTGGGCTTTAAATTGTTACTTGCAAGAAATAATGAATATTTTAATTCATCATTTCTGGTTTCAAAACAAATTCTTCCGGTTTTTTCAAGCACATCCGCAGTTATAGCACAGTTGTTACCGTCTATTACCTGAGATAAATCAAACATTCTTCTTGCTATATTTACGGTATTATTTACAAAATGCTGCTTTGCATTTAAAATTTCATATTTTAATTTATAGAAAAGAGAAGGGGATGATGTTTTCACATTCAAGCTTCCGGTCAAGATTGTTCCAGACTCATAAATGCTTTTATTCACCATCTCAAGATAATTTTCATTAACGGTCCTGTCTGCACCTAAAAATACAAAAGCATCAAATTTATTTTCAGGCAGCAGCTTTTCAACAAAAACTGACAACGCTTTATCTTTAGAGAAAAACTCGGGATTTTCAATATAATGAATTATGGCGCCATATATACACTCAGGAAGAAAATTAACAGAGTCTTTCTCCCTTTGAACAACAACATGTACAGAATAATTTTGCTTTGAATAAGTTTGATTATTCAAAGCTTTAAGCAAATCTTCAAGCCTTTTATGCTTGCTATTTGCCCAAATTGCAACACAGAGTTTATTTTCTTTTAAATTCATCTGCTGCATATAATGTTCATTTTTTAAAAAGCCTTTTCTCCAAAACGCTTTGAAATTGAGCGTAAAAAGGTATATACAATAGAGAATAAGGTATAAAAATAATAAAAATAATATAAAACTCATAACATTAATTCTAAATAAAAAGGTGTTAAAAAACCAGTTTTCTTTACGATATTTTACGATAATTTATGCTAAAATTTTTCTATGATTATATTTTTAGGACAATGTGTACAAAATTTTATAGAGGCTGTTAAGTATACTTTTAAAGGAAATGTCACCTTTAAAAGCGTAATATCACAGGCTGCAAAAATCGGTTTTGATTCTCTTGGTATATCATTGATGATTATAATGATAGCATCATCAGTTATTGCGCTTCAGGTTTCAAAACAGTTTTTATTAAGCGGCGCAGAAGATTATATAGGGGGATTTTTAGGAGTTGCATTAATCAGAGAAATTGCCCCGGGTTTTGCAGCACTTGCAATAGGGGCAAGAGCGGGAACTGCAATAACAGCACAAATCGCCAATATGAAAGTAACCTCTCAAGTTGATGCAATGAAGGTTTTAGGGGTAAACCCGATAGGATATTATTTTGCGCCAAGAATTGTTGCAGGTGCATTCGGCGTTATGTTTGTTGTAATTTTAGCCGAATTCATAGGTGTAATAGGCGGCATGCTTGTATCCTACTTTTCTATCAGTTTACACCCGAATAGATATTTTAATTCCGTATGGCTTATGTTTAATACAAAAGATATTTATATCAGTGTTTTTAAAGGATTTATATTTGGCGCCATAATTTCAACAGTCTGCGCAACCGTAGGATATAATACAACGGGCGGAGCCAAAAATGTTGGAGATTCAACAACTAAATCTGCTATTTTATGTACAATTTACCTGCTTTTAGCTGACCTTTTAATCGGCTTTTTGTTTTATACAAGCAATTACTAATCTTTTCTATTGTGTTTTCGGGCAATAATCATTATTCTTTTGGGGAATATTTTACCTTTTGTTTTTACTTTATTAATATGATATGAGTAAAACTAAAGAAAAAGCAAAAAATAAAAAACAGAAAGATTTTGATTCTATCTTGGAATTTCTTTTTGGTAAATCAGATTCAAATTCACTTGAGAAAATAAAACTTTATCAGGATAAAAAAGAAGCAAGACGGCATAGAATTACAAGACTTAAAAAACTGTGGTTTGTGCAATTTCTACAGTTTGTACAGTTCCAAAATCTGGTGAAATAAAAATATAAATTTTCCAGAAGAAAAATATTTTACAAAAAAGGACCGTAAAAAATTCGCCTCCGCAGATATTAATAAATAGATTACTTATACAATCCTTTACAGGTGCGAATCCCGTGTCCTTTTTGTAAAATATTTTGCGGAGGGAAAATATAAAATATAGAGCATATTTTTTATATCTGGCAAAATAAATAACACACTATAACTAAACCCAAAATACTTTTACATAAAACTGTAATTTTATGTCAGCGCCTGCACCTTATGCATGCTGTTTTTAATGTTTTCTAGTGCAAACAATAAAAAGCACAACCAGAGGTTGTGCATGTCATAAAATAAGCATAATTTACAACTGAAAGAAAAACTTGGTTTAAAATGCCCTTTATTATTAAATTTTAGTGCATTTAATTTAAAGTAAGATAATAATTAATAAAAAATTTATCCTAAATTAAACATAAGTGTTTAAACTTCCGCCGCAGCTTGATGGAGGAGGCGGTACACTTGCGCCCTGTGGAGCTGAAACTCCTTGAGGCATTGGGTTTTGAAATTGTGTCTGGTTTGATAATATATGTGTATTATTTGGAATTATTGCCGGATTAGTTACTGTTTGAGGATTATTTCTAAGCTGTACTGTCAAAACTTACCTCCGCCGCTTCTTTTGCCTTTAAAGATTTAAATTTTCCTTTTTGGTTTGTTCAGTTTGGTTTACTTCTTCCACTTTAATAAAGTTTTTTTAAATGTCAGAATTTCAATTTTAATAATTTTATTTACAAATATTTACAAATATCTAACTGTCTAAAGCTCCAATCAAGCTCAAAAAATAATGAATTTGTAAAGTTTTATTACAGAAGTATATATTTGGTAAGCAATTTTTATATACAAAAATACTTTATATACATGTAGAGGCACAAAAATGTAAGCATAAAGGCAGTCCAAAGTAATGAGTCAACATTTTTCAGCATCAATATACATAGGCGATTACCTTGTTACAGGTGAACTTAGTGATGCCAGATTTGAGCTTACAGAATTATCTGATGACAAGATGTGTGCCCAGCGCGTATTATCAAACCAACTAATGAAAGTTTGCGACCAGGAAGAAAACGAACTCCAGGCATTAGAACTTGAATACGGCGATGAAGAGCTTGATGACACCATAGAAGATGAAGAAGAAAGCACAACAAGCACAGATGTAGATGTTCAAAAAGAAATAGAAAGATTAGACAAAGAAGAAGAAATTATAAACAAATATCAAAAAGAACAAGATAAATTAACCAGAGACGCCAAAATACTGGAAGATGACTATAATAAAAAAATAAGCAATAAAGAGCTTCAAATTCAGGTATTAGAACAAGAAAAACAAACATATGATGATTATCTAGACCAAACAAATATGGGTTATTTTGATAATTAATTTTAATTTAAATAAGCTTTAATTATTAAAAACTGCCAAAGATAGATTGGGCAGTTTTTTAATTACGACAAATAAAAGTTAAGAAATTTTAACAAATCGCATTTATCCTCAAAATCCTTCTCCTACAATTGAATTATTGATTTTAGTAAAAAAATTAATTAAAGTATTAAATAAAGGCTGTCGATATAGACTTTGAAGATATTTAATTGTTGAGGGTAGATGCTTAATTTAGAACAAGAATTATTCATTGATGGTATGGATGATATCCTTTGCGGGAAAATCAATACTGATAATGCAACAATTCTTCTTGTAGATGATGAAATTAACAATTTACAGCTTTTAAAAAGAACTTTTCATAGAAAATATAATATACTAACCGCACAAAACGGTTTAGAGGGGCTTAAAACCTTTGAAGAAAACATGGACAAAATTGCCCTTATAGTTTCTGACCACAAAATGCCCATTATGGATGGAACAGAATTTCTGGAAAAAGTAAATAACCTGGCGCCTGATGTTGTAAAAATTTTACTTACAGGCTTTGCAGATGTTGAAATATTAACAGATGCCGTAAACAAATGTAACTTATTCCAATATATGCTAAAACCATTTGAGCCCGAAGAGCTTACAAATATTGTAAATTTAGGCATAAATAAATATAATTTAACAAGCTCAAAAGCTGTAATTTTAAAGGATTTAAAGGAATTATTCTATAAAACAATTAAATCAATATCATCAGCTCTTGATTCCAAAGACCCTTATACCCATGGGCATTCACTTAGGGTTACTTTGTATTCTCTAATTTTGGCCAAAGAAATGGATTTTGATGAAAAATTACTGGAAGAGATTGAAACAGCAGGGCTTTTACATGACATTGGAAAAATTGCTATTCCTCAAAATATCCTCTGTAAGCCTGGAAAATTAACAGATGAAGAGTTTGCTGTTATGAAATCTCACCCGAATAACTCCGAGAAACTGATTTTAAGCGTAAAAAAATTAGCAGGCATTTCAAGCTGGCTAAAAGCTCATCATGAAAGATGGGACGGTAAAGGTTATCCTGATGGTCTTAAAGGTGAAGAGATTCCATTATCTTCAAGAATCGTAGCCATAGCAGATACATATGATGCTATGACCTCAACACGCTCATACAGAAAAGCTTTAGACCATGAAGTTGCAATTGAAGAAATAAAAAGATGCTCAGGCAGCCAATTTGACCCTAATTTAGCAAGCAAGTTTATTGAACTTGAGCAAATTATAAAAGCCGCAAAGGAAAACCCTGAAGAATATTATTCAAAATACAGCTTCCTTAAAAAAGAAAGTAATCTAAAAATAGTATAAATTTTATCTTTTTTATAAAAATTGCTATAATTCTTTTAAAACAAGTTTTAGAAGAAAAATTGGAGTTTTTATGTATAAAAAAAGCAGTTCTGTTTTTACAATAGTATCAAAATCATTTACAGAATATCTTTTTAGGCTGCCGCAGTATTTAAAATATATTTTATACCCGCTTTTTGGGCAGCTTATCGGTATAACCGTATGTTTTTTACCGTTTCTGATATCAGGACAAAATGTAAATTTAGGAATGGCATTTATATGTTTAATTTTAGGACTTATATTATTTTGCCACAGTTTTTGGCAGTATGCACTTATTTCAGGCGGTTTAATTTTAATCTCAAAACAAATCGTTGAAAACGAACCACTGAAAGAATTTAAATATTATACTGAAATTTTTAAAAAAAGGACAAAAGACTATATTGTTTTTCTTTTAATTTCTGCAATTATTATACCTATTTTATTTATTGTACTTATAATAGCCTTATTTACAGCTCTTGGTTTAAGCCCGCAAATGTTTGCCTCCGGAGATTTTGCAAGTCCTTCAAGTATTCAAGCTATTGCACTTATAGGCTTAATTACATTTGCTTTTGCTCTGCTTTTTACCGTAACCCTGCAATCTTTTGTTTTAAGCCCTAATTTAACCCCGACAGAAAGCATATTAAAGGCAATAAAGCTTGCGCTTAAAAATTATTTTCCCAATTTAGGTATTGTAATTTTACTTAGCATAATTGTTCAAATTTGGTCTTTTATAACAGGCCAGCTGTCAAATGCTTTAATATTTACACAAGATTTTTATATGAACCATATGAGTGCAATGCAGATGATAAATTTAATTAAAGGTTATTTTTCAGCCACAATGGGCGGGCTTCTTTTACCATTCAGTATGCTGTGCTTAACTTGGTGGTATTTGAGGATGGATAAAAAAGAAACTGCAAAAAACCTATATAAATAAGCAGGTTTAAAAAATTATTTAAGCTTCCCATGTTCATCTGTACCGCCTGTTTTAATCAGGTTGTATCTTTCAGCCAGAATATGGGGCTTTTTTCTTGAGTGAAATTTAATTATCCCTCTGTGCCTGTTATATGGATAGTAGGTTTCTATACCATCAAGCCCGAATGATTTTAATTTTTTAACAAGGTAATTTAAACTTAAAACAGAACAACAGCAAGGATGTGCCAATACTGCAATTCCTCCAGCTTTATGAATTTTTTCTATTGCATCTTTTGGGTGCCTTGAATGAAAAAGCCTTACAATATCATATTCGGTTTCAGATTTATTTTTAGTACAAATCTCATTAATTTCAGGATTATTAAAATCTACACCATAGCCTAAAATATGGATTAAGCTGGTTTGATAAAAACAATCAAATTCAACAGCAGGAATAAGTATGGGGTTATTTATATATTTTGAAGTCTTATACCCTTCAAGCGTATTGTGGTCTGCAATAGAAAAGTGCTCTAAGCCAAGCTCTATAGCCTCTTCTATAAGCTTGTCAAACTCTTCTTTACCGTCTGATGCAGTTGAATGAGTATGAAGATTTGCTTTTTTGTAGTAATCTTCTTTCTTAATATTTAAAATTCTATCCGCAATACTATTTTGCATTTTAATTATTAAATTTTAATTCTTTTCAAAGTCGTCAATAAGATGAGTCAATTCTTTTTTAGATTTTTTCTTCTTTTTCTTTTCATCTTCCTCATCTTCTTTTTCTTCTCTGTCCAAAATGTTGAACTTTTTAATTCTTGAAGCATTCAAAAGTGCAAGAGAATCTAAGGCACCCCTTAATTGTGCTGACCGGTCAATGAATATATTCTCTCTTTTTTCTTCTTCAGGTTCTCTTTGACCTTGTGCGAAATATTCGCCGCCCTGCCCCATTTTATCATCCTGGGTTTTATTTGCCATGCCAGATGCATCCCCAGATTTAAAATTGAAGCCGTTTAACCCAAGAAAACCTGTCGAACGATTATCGACCATAATTTCCCTACCTTCTTACCTTCGCTTAAAACCCTTGTTTTTCCTCGTTAATGTTTATTGTATCATTTTTTATGGTTTTAAGCAAAAAGGTGCTTCATTTCGTACAAAACACAAAATTAATTTTTTTTGCGCATTGATGTTTAAAGTTTCCGCCTTTATTAAAATGTGTAATTTTTTCTTAACATTTTGCAACAAAAACAAGATTATACAGCTTTATAAGGCAAAAAACATGTTTCTTTGATTTTATAATATTTCTTATATAATATTATTGTAATTAACAAGGAAATTGAATTGAATAAAAATATATCTGATAGTGTTCGCGATAATATTTCGTTTAAATCTAACCCCATAGTGTCATTCAACAATCAATCTTCAATTTTGTATGATAGAAAAAATAATGTTGAAGAATGCGTTGTCGCACCTTTATTAGATGCACTTGAAAGCTATAAAGAAAATCCTGCAGTTGGCTTCCACATCCCCGGTCACAACAGGGGCAGAGGTATTTTAGAGCGCTTTGAAAAGCTAATTGGAAATTCTGCGCTTTTATTAGATACAACAGATGAATTTGACGGGCTTGGAACACTTCACCCTGCATCCGGTGCTATAGAAGATGCTATGAAGGTTGCAAGCATTGCTTATAATTCAAAAAGAACATTTTTTATAACATCCGGAAGTACAATTTCTAATCTTGCAATAGCATTTGGTGTAGTATCTCCATCTGATGAAATTATTATTGCAAGAAATTCTCACCGTTCAGTGCTCACAGGCACAATGATTTCAGGCTCTAATCCAACCTGGCTTATGCCAAAACTATTAGATAATTGGTCAATTTTTGGCGCAATTGAAGCAGATGAACTTGAATATCAACTTAATTTAAAACCAAATGCAAAATTTGTCTGGGTGGTAAATCCTACATATGAAGGCATGGTATCAGATATTAAAAAAATGGCTGAAATATGTAAAAAACGTAATATTCCATTAATCGTAGATGAAGCTCATGGAAGTTTATGGAATTATTCTGATGAGCTACCTGTATGTGCGCTTGAACTTGGGGCAGATGCCGTTGTACATTCATTGCATAAAACAGGCGGAGCTATGACTCAGGCTTCTATGCTGCATATTTCAAAAAATTCAAAGCTTGATGTTCATAAAATTGAACATGCTCTTAAACTTTTACATACAACAAGCCCCTCAATCCTTCTTCTTGCAAGCTTGGATGCTGCACGCGCACATTTAAGTTCAAAAAAAGGTCAGGAATTAATAAAAAATGCTATTGAAAACGCTAAATACTTCAGGCGTGAAGCAAAAAATATCAAAAATCTTTCTGTCCTTGGGGAAGAAGATAATGTTAATTTTGATGTTACAAAAATATTTATTAAAATGGCGGGCTTAAGCGGTAAGCGTTTAGAAACCATTTTAGAATTAGATTTTAATATTGAAATTGAATCAGCTTCAGATGTAGGAGTTTTGATTTTATCAAATATTGGAAATACAAGAAGTGAATTTGAATATTTAATTAAGGCACTAAAAGAGATTTCAAAGCGCGAATATCCTGATATTTGCCATCTTGAAGGTAAAAAATATATGCCTTTGATGGTGCCTGAAACAATTATGAATCCAAGGGATGCTTATTTTGCACCTAAAAAACTTGTAAAAATCGAAGATGCTGTAGGAAAAATTTCAGCAGAAGTAATAGCGCTATGCCCTCCAGGAATTTCCGTACTTTTACCCGGTGAAATCATAAAAGAGGAGCATCTGCCCTATTTATCTGATTTTTCCGAGATTGAAGTGATTGATAACTAACGGGCAAATTATTTCAAAGGAGTTTTAATGCTGCTTACAATTGATATAGGAAATACACACACAAATATAGGAGTCTTTAACAGAATTTCCGGCGCATATTCAAGCAGCAATGAAGATAAGCCTCTTATAAACTGGAATATTTCATCTGATTTAAAGCGTACGATAGATGAATATGGAATTTTAATTTCAAGTCTTCTAAATTCTATCGGGCAAAATGTGAAGATTGAAGCTGCAATTATATCAACCGTTGTGCCGTCTTTAGGAGAAACATTTAAGGCTGCTTTAAAAAAATATTTAAATATTGAAAGTATATTAGTATCGCATAAATTAAAACTGCCTTTTGAAATTGACTTAGATGACCCGAAAGAACTTGGCGCAGATAGAATTGCAAATGCTGCAGCAGCCGTAAAGTATTATAAACTCCCCGCAATTGTTATAGATTTTGGCACAGCAACCACTTTTGATATAGTAGATAAAGATAAAAAATTTGTTGGCGGGATTATTGCACCGGGGCTCAAAATTCAGGCAAGCTCCTTAAGCAGCTTTACATCAAAACTTCCAAAAGTGAAAATTGAAGCACCTAAAACTACCATAGGCAAAAACACTATTAATGCCATGATGTCAGGAATAGTAAGAGGTCATGCCTGTATGATAGATGGCATGATTAAGCATTGTGAAGAAGAACTTGAGGTTAAAGATTCAGACGGTGCCAGCATTATTGCAACAGGCGGCTTTTCAAGCGTTTTATTTTCAAATTTAGAGAGAGATATTAATTACATAAACAAAGATTTAACGCTTCTTGGGCTTAAATATTTGTATGAGCTGAATAAGTAGTTTTTTTATCATTGCAAAGGAGGAAATAGCTGCTGCGGCAATCCATAGAATTATTAATAAACGGGAGAGAATAGATATGGAAAAGATTATATTAAAAGTTGAAAAACTGGAACACTGTGCAGGGCTGCCTGAATATAAAACTGAAGGTGCTGCAGGTATGGATATTGTGGCTTCAATCAATGAGCCTGTAGTTTTAAAACCATTAGAGAGAGCTTTAATTCCAACAGGAATAAAAATTGAGCTTCCAAGAGGATATGAAGCGCAAATCCGTCCAAGAAGCGGGCTTGCTATAAAAAGCGGAATAACTTTATCAAACTGCGTTGGCACAATTGATGAAGATTATAGGGGAGAAGTTTGTGTCGGGCTTATAAATTTATCAAATGAAGAATTTACAATTAAAAGAGGGGATAGAATCGCTCAAATGCTGATAGCACCTGTAGTTAGGGCAGAAATTAAAGTATCGGGCGACCTGACATCAACCGCCCGCGGCACAGGAGGATTCGGCTCAACAGGGGTGTAAATAAAATTTGAGAAAAGCAGTATGATTACATTTATAACAGGGCTTTGTATCTTATTTTTCGGGTATATTTTTTATTCAAAATATATTGAGAATGTCTTTGCGCCGGATGATAGAAAAACACCCGCAATCGCTTTAAATGACGGGGTGGATTTTCTCTCACTTTCAGAAAATAAAAATATGCTTATCCACCTTTTGAATATTGCGGGCTTAGGACCCATACTCGGCGTTATTCAGGGAATTTTGTTTGGTCCTGTTACTTTTCTTTTAATTCCATTAGGCTGTATTTTTATGGGCAGTGTTCATGATTATTTTTGCGGAATGATATCAATGAGAAACAACGGCGCCCAAATAACAGAACTTATCAACAAATATTTAGGAAAAAGGTTTTACCAAATCTTTGTTGCAATAGTTTCAATTATGCTTATTTTGCTTGCCGCAGTTTTTATCTATACAGCAGGAGATGTTATAGCAGAGAGATTTTTCAATCAGACTGATTTTTCAATAAATAACCCTGTGGTTTTATCCATATATTTTGCAATTGCGCTTTATTATATCTTGGCTGCAATGTTTCCTATTGATAAAATTATAGGAAGATTTTACCCGATTTTTACCATCATGCTCTTATTAGGTACGCTTTTTATCCTTGCAGGATTTTTCACAAAAGGTGTAAGTTTAACAGAATTTAGCCTTTCAAATATCAACCTGCACCCAAAAGGCTTGCATATTTTACCCATATTTTTTATGACGGTAAGCTGCGGACTTTTATCAGGATTTCATTCAACACAGGCTGTTATTATCTCAAGAACCGTAGAAAAGGAATCTCAAGGAAGGAAAATATTTTACGGTATGATGTGTATTGAATCTTTAATTGCAATGATTTGGGCAGCGGCGGCCATGAGCGTTTACAATCAGCATATTGTACCTGATAGCATTATAGGAACAGCTAATGTTATAAATATTATAGCTGATACTTTTGCTGCACCTTATTTAGCCTGGATTGTAACAATTGCCGTTGTAATATTACCAATAACATCAGGAGATACGGCACTTAGAGCTTTAAGACTCACACTGTGCGAGATTTTTAAGATTAAACAAAATAAAATTTCAAACAGAGTTAAAATAATGATTCCAATTGTTTTGTACCTTGTTTTAATTTTATGTTGGGCAAAATACAACAGTGACAGCTTTTCACTTATTTGGCGGTATTTTACATTTGTAAACCAGCTCATTGCAATTCCAACCTTCCTGTATGCAACGGTTTATTTGTATAAAGAAGGCAAAAACTATCTTATCACTTTAATCCCCGGGTTATTTTATATTTTTATAACATCATCTTTTATTTTAAATGCACCCATAGGTTTCAACCTACCTTATGCACTTTCAGAAGCTTTAGGAATAATTTTAACAATATTAAGTTTGTATTTTATCGTGAAGAAATATTTAAAAAAGGCGCCAAACTAACTTTGACACCTTCAATATATTGTTATCTGGTTTTGAGTTTTATATTACTCTTACAGTATATAAGCCCTTAACAAACCAGGCTATTTTAAGAAAAACATGGTTTACAGCATTGTTTTTCTAAGTTCTTCACCTGATTTTGGGCTTAAATAAGCAGGAGCTATATCAAATACTGTTTTGCAGCCCTTTTGCCCTTCTTTATTTAATTTATATGCAGCCCTTGCATAGGCAACAAGCACGCTTGATGTAAATTCAGGGTTTGAATCCAGTTTTAAATTATATTCAATAATGTGGTTATTCTCTTTATTTAACCCTGTTTTACCGCATCTAAATACAAAACCGCCGTGAGGGATTTTCGAATGGTCGCGTTTTAATTCTTCTAAGGAAATAAAATGCACAGTTGTATCATAATCTGCAAAATAGTTTGGCATATTTTTAATTTCAGCCTCAATTTTTGCCTTGTCTGCACCCTCTTTTAGTACAACATAACATTCTCTTGTGTGTTTTTCGCGTGTTGAAAGGGTCGGGTTTTCACAGTTTTTAACAGCTTCAAGTGCTGATACCACAGGAACGGTGTATTGTTTTGCATCCAAAACGCCTTCCACTCTTCTGATTGCATCAGAGTGCCCTTGGCTTACCCCTCTGCCCCAGAATGTATAATCATTTCCTTCAGGAAGAATGGCATTAGCATACATTCTGTTTAAAGAAAACATCCCCGGGTCCCAGCCTACTGATATTATACCAATTTTATCTGCCTCTTTTGCTGAAGCATCAACATTTGCAAAATGTTCAGGGATTTTTGCATGGGTATCAAAACTATCCACAACATTAAACATTTTAGCATATTGCGGTGTTTGAACCGGCAAATCCGTAGCACTTCCGCCGCAAAGGATTAAAACATCAATTTTATCTTTCCAGTCTTCAATCTCTGAAACATTTACCACTTTCACATCTGTTGCAGGTTTCAATGTTTCGGGCGCACGCCTTGTAAATATTGCGCAAAGCTCCATATCAGGGTTTTGAGCAGCTGCAGCTTCAACACCTCTTCCAAGGTTCCCGTATCCTAAAATTCCTAATCTAATCATTTGTTAATACCTCGTTTTTATTTTTCAAGCTAAATTTGCGTTTGATATTAAATTTATCAAACGCAAGCATTTTTTAAGGATTAAATTAACCCTTGAGATTTCATACCTTTTGCAATTTTCCTAAATGCAGCAATGTTGGCACCTGCAACGTAATTATTGTCATAACCGTATTCTTCCGCTGCCTTTTTGGTTTGAGCAAAGATATTTGTCATAATCCCGTCAAGCTTTTTATCTACTTCATCAAAACTCCAGAAATATCTCATTGAATTTTGGCACATCTCTAACGCTGATGTAGCAACACCGCCTGCATTTGCAGCTTTACCGGGCGCTACAAGAACACTGTTTTCAAGGAAATATCCGACAGCTTCATTTGTGCATGGCATATTAGCGCCTTCACCCACTGCTTTTGCACCGTTTTCAACAAGGATTTTTGCAGTGTTTAAATCAATATCATTTTGAGTTGCGCAAGGAAGAACTACATCTGCCTTAATTGTATATACAGCAGGAGTTTCGCCGTTATTTTCCATATATTGTGCTGATGGAACAGAATTTAAATATTCTTTAATTCTGCCTCTTTTTACTTCCTTAATTTCTTTTACAACATCAAGTTTAATGCCGTCTTTATCATATATGCAGCCGTTTGAATCGCTCATGGCTACAACTTTTGCACCATATTCCTGAGCCTTTTCGCAAGCATAAATGGCAACATTACCCGAACCGGATATAATAACGGTTTTACCTTTTAATTCCATAGAGTTAGCTTTTAGCATTTCTCTCATAAAATAGATTAAACCGTAGCCTGTAGCTTCTTTTCTTGCCAAAGAACCGCCGTAATCTAAGCCCTTGCCTGTTAAAACACCTGCTTCATAATTATTTTTAATTCTTCTGTATTGACCGAATAAATACCCGATTTCTCTTCCGCCAACACCGATATCACCTGCAGGAACATCAACATCTTGGCCTATATGTTTTTGCAATTCAGTCATAAAGCTTTGGCAAAAACGCATAATTTCATTATCAGATTTTCCTTTAGGGTCAAAATCCGAACCGCCCTTACCGCCGCCAATAGGAAGCCCTGTAAGTGCATTTTTAAAGATTTGTTCAAACGCCAAAAACTTCATAATGCTTTGATTAACTGTAGGGTGAAATCTTAAACCGCCTTTGTATGGTCCAAGAGTACCGTTAAATTGCACTCTAAAGCCTCTATTTACCTGCGCCTGTCCTTTATCATCAATCCAAGGAACTCTGAATGATATAATTCTTTCAGGTTCTACCACTCTTTCTAAAAGAGCAATCGGCTTATATTCTTCCTCATGTTTTAAAATAACAGGTTCAAGTGAAGATAAAACCTCTTTAACTGCCTGTAAAAATTCAGGTTCATTCGGGTTTTTTGAAGCCGTTAAATCAATGATTCTATTTAAGTATTCAGATTTTGTAGCACTTAGGGTATTATTCATAAGGCGTTTTTCTCCATAATAGTAATATTTATGGGAAAATTATACCACAAAGGGTTTTTCATAAAACAAAAAAAATAAAATGGGCTTAAAATTTTTTAAAGAAATTAAGACTTATAGCTTTTTAAAAATTAAAATCGGGAAAATCTTTAAAAAGAAGCCCGAGCATATAAATTGAACCGCAAACTACCGTTAAATCAAAGTCTTTACCGGTTATTCCAATTTTTGGATAATCAGTTTTTTCTATCAGCGGTTTAAAATCAGCCCTTATATTTTTTATAAAATCTTCATATTTTAATGCATTCGGGTAATCAAATTCATAGAAAAAAAGTTTTCTTTGAATATCGGGCTTCTTTACATCTTTCCCTTCTGTATCGCTGCTTAATAAATATTCTAAAACTTCACCGTAGTCCTTATTTTTAAGGCACCCGAATATAAATTTTATTTTTTTACCTTTATAATTTTCATTTAAATAATTTGATAAAACCCTTGCTCCATCAGGGTTGTGACAAGAATCAATTAAAATTTTATTCCCATTGTAATTAATTTCATCCAGCCTGAATTTCCATCGCACGGTTTCAAGTGCACCCATGATTGTTTTTTGGTCAATCTTAAACCCTTTGGTATTCAATATTTCAACCGTTTTTAATGCAAGTGCAAGATTTTCACCCTGATGCTTCCCTTTAAGGTTAAATTTTACAGACACCGCAGCACTTTTTGAAATACTAATATCGTCTATAACATCCGATAGTGTAGTTTTACCGGTATAGTGCGGTAAGCTTAAAATTGCACATCCGTTTTTTACCGATATAGCCTTGGTTTTAAAGATTATCCCGTCTTTTTTCAAAGCTTCATCTTCTAATATTTTACATCCTCTATTTTCCTCTAAAAACACAACCGGGCGGCCTTTTTTAATAATCCCAGCCTTTTCTTTTGCAATTTTTTCAATTGTATCTCCAAGCCTTTCTTTATGTTCAAGGCTTATGGATGTTATAATTGAGACAAGCGGGTTTTCTATAACATTGGTAGAATCTAATCTTCCGCCAAGTCCAACCTCCAGAATCACAATATCACAAGCTTTTTCCTTGAAATACAAAAACCCTGCCGCAGTTAAAATTTCAAATTCGGTAAGTTCAATATTATTTTTCTTATCAAGTTCAACAATTTTATTTATTATGGTTTCAAAATCTAAATCACTTATGGGGTGCTTATTTACAGTTATTCTTTCAGTATAAGAAAAAAGGTGCGGGCTTGTAAATTTTCCTGTTTTATACCCCGCCTTAACTAAAATCTCTTCTAAAATCGCACATGTAGAGCCTTTTCCGTTAGAGCCAGCAACATGGATAAATTTTAAATCTTTTTGCGGATTGCCTAAAAGCTCTAAAATCTTTAAAATCCTTGTAAGTCCAAGCTCTATATGAAATTTTCCTGCAGATGTTAAAATTTCTTCCGCTCTCATTTAAAGCATTCCTTTTAATTGTTGTCAGCTTCTAAAGCCCCTGCAGCATCCAAAATTAAGTCTAAAATTTTTCCTGTCGGGTTTTCTGTTATTTGGCTTGAAGCCGATTTTATCATATCTTTAAGCTTTTTATCATTTAAAATCAACTCTTCAATTGTTTTTATGAGGATTTCAGGCGTTAAATCAGAATCTTCGATATAAAGTGCGGCACCTGTCTTTTCAATTTCTCTTGCATTTTTTCTTTGATGGTCAGCTGCCGCATACGGGTAAGGTATAAGAATCGACGGTTTTTTAGCAGCTAAAATCTCTGAAATACTTAAAGAACCTGCACGTGAAATTATAATATCCGCAGCCAAGATTGGCAGATACATTTTGTCAAAATAAGGACGAATTACGGCATTTTCAAGGGTTTCCACAGCACAATCCTGCTCCTGCAAAGAAGCTATAACGCCTTCATAATTTTTCTTTCCTGTCTGGAAAATTATTTTTACATTTTTATTGTCTTTAAAATATTTAATAGCGCCAATTGCAGCGCTATTGATGCTTTTTGCCCCTTGCGAGCCGCCCATAATTAATACACAAAGTTCATTATCTAAACCAAAATTTTGCCTCGCCTCATTTTTTGAAACCGTGAAAAATTCATCCCTTACAGGGTTTTTAAAGTGTGTAATTCTTTTTGCTTTTATAAATTTTTCACCTTCTTTAAAAGCAAGGTTTAAAGTGTCTGCATTTTTTGAGAAGGCACGGGTTACAATACCCGGGTGCGCATCTGAATCATGCATTATATAGGGAATCTTAAGGATATTCGAAACTATCACCATAGGGGCACTCACATACCCGCCCGCTGCAAAAACCGCATCCGGCTTGAATTTTAGAGCATAATATAAGCACTTAAAAATTGAGATAAAAAGTAAAATCATCCACTTTAAAAATTTCAAACTCAATTTCCTTGGCATACCAAAAACAGGAACATCTAAAAAATTTTCTCCCATATTTGTTATAATTTCAAACTCAGGATTTTTTTTATTTCCAACATAAAAAATACTGCTGTACCCTTGCTTTTTAAGCTCATTTAAAATCGACACACAAGGGTATATGTGCCCTCCTGTACCCCCTCCTGTTAAGAAAAAAGTTTTAGTATGCTGATTTTTTTTCATATGGTCTAATCCTTTGCACCCGTTTTTTTGAAATATTTAAAAGTACTCCAAACATACACAATGACACAAAAAGCGAACTTCCGCCATAGCTTATAAAAGGAAGCGGAATACCTGTTGCAGGAATAAATGAACTTGCAACCGCCATATTCATAAATGCCTGGAACCCTACAGAAAATGCAATACCCACAGCTAAAAGCTTTCCAAACATATCAGGGCTTCTGGATGCTATAATAAAACTCCTATGTAGAAACATTGCAAAAAGCATTATTATGAAAAAACACCCCAAAAAGCCAAATTCTTCTGCAATTACGGCAAAAATAAAGTCTGTATGCCCTTCAGGAAGCCAGGATAGCTTTTGTTTAGAATTGCCAAACCCGACACCAAAAAATCCCCCCTCAACAAACGCCACAAGAGACTGAATTATATTATATCCTGCATTCAGCGGGTCTTTATTCGGGTCAAGCCAAACAAGAAATCTTTGTTTTTGATAATCTCTTATTGTAAAAGCAACCAAAGCTATACCGCTTAAACCCGTTATCATAAGCTTTTTAAGCGAGCCGCCTGCCATATAATAAAGTGCTGCAAAAGTAAGGGTCAAAAGTATTATCATAGAAAGGTTCGGCTGTTTGTATATTAATAAAAGAGCTGCACCAAAAATAATGTAAGCTGGAATCTTTTTATCATCAAGAAGTATTGGGTTTTCACTAAATAATGATGCAAACATAAGAACTATAGCAGGTTTTGCAAGTTCTGACGGCTGAAATTGAATAGGACCCAATACAAGCCACCTTTTCGCCTCATTAACAGTAAGCCCCAAAGGCGTAAACTGCACCAGAGCAAGCAAAACGAGAACCACAATGGGTAATTGATAAGTGTAGGCGCGTAATTTACGATAATCAAAATTTGCAAAAAACATCGCGCCAAAAACACCGCCAATAAGCCAGGCGAACTGTCTTACTGTAAAGAATACAGGATTCACACCTTCTGCAACAGCGCGAGGAGAACCTGCCGAAAAAATAGCCATTATTCCAATAACAACAAGGGCGCCTATTATCCAAACAAGCGTTTTATCGGGCGGAGAAATTATATAATTCTGTCCGCCAGACCGGCCGCCTTTACTGCTGTTTCCTCCATCACCTCTGTTGCCTCCACCGCCGTTTCCGCCGCCATAATTGCCTCTGCGCCGATATTCTGAATTATATCTGCCATCAAACCTGTTATTGGATGAGCCTTGATTACCTTGATAATACATAATCCCTGAAAGCATCCCCTCTCATCTCATAGTTTTTAAACATATCAAAGCTGGCACATGCCGGTGAAAATAGTACTACATCAGGGTTTCCTTCTTCCGCTTTATCAATTGCATCAGAAAGTGTATCCGCAAAAACAATATTGCTAAAACCTGCATCTTTAAGGGCATCATTAAAGCGCTCAGCAGCTTCACCTATTAAAACAACCTTATCAATCTTCTCTTTAATGAGTTTGGAAAATTCATCCAGTGAAGTATTTTTATCCCGCCCCCCCGCAATAAGCGATACCTTTTTGCCATCAAATGCACCTATTGCAACAATTGATGCTTCAGGATTTGTTGCCTTCGAATCATTGTAATAAGATATTCCATTTTTAGTTATAATTAGCTCGCAGCGGTGTTTTGGGGCTTTAAATGTTTTAATTCCTTTTTTAATTGTTTCATTATCAAGCCCTGCAATTTTAGCTGAAATTACTGCACACATTACATTTTGCAGATTATGATTACCCACAATCGGCACCTCATCAGTGTTTATAATTTCTTCATTTCCGTAATAAACTTTCCCGCCTTTTATATAAGAAGCTCTATCTATAGCTCCATCTATATTTTGCAGCTCCTCATATTTATCCTCAAGTGCAAAGAAATGGATTTTTGCTTTTGTTTTAATATTTTTTACCGCATCATCGTTTAAATTTAAGATAGCATGCTGATTTTCGCCCATTCTATCATACATTTTTGCCTTATCATAAAAATAATTTTCAATATTTTTATGCCAATTTATATGGTCCGGGGTAAGGTTGCAAAATACCGCCATATCAGGAGAAAAAGCACCTGTATAGTGTAATTGGTAAGAACTTGCCTCAATTACAAGAAAATCAGGGCTTTTAGCCGTATTATCACCCTTGTTTTGCTCAGCGCAAAGTTCTTTATTGTCTATAAAATTTTCAAAGCAAAGATAATCCAACGGAGAAACCCCAACATTTCCTGCAGCTGGAGCAAAAAACTTCTGACCCAGAATATGAGATGTCAACATTGTGGTTGTAGTTTTACCATTTGTACCTGTAATGGTTACTATTTCAGCATTTTCGGGCTTTAATAAATAAGAAAGTTCAAGGTCAGAAAAATATGGTATATTTAATTCGTCTAAAAGTGCCAAAATATCACTTTCAGGCGGAATAGAAGGGCTCAATATACAAAATTTTGACCCTTTTATAAAATCTTCCGTATGCCCGCCAAATTCAAACTTTACCCCATTATTTTTAAGAATTTCCGCCTTTTGCGCCTCCACAGGGTCTTTTGGATATTCTTTAGAATCGCTTAAAAAACAATCAGCACCAGCTCTGAGTAAAAATTTTGCAGCCGCAAATCCTGTGGTAGAAAGCCCCAAGACCAATATTTTTTCATTTTTTAAACTATTGACAGAAATTTCCATCTTATTCCCCTAAAACTCCCCTTAAAATTCTTTACAGCTGTCCGTTTGTTAAAACTTTACCAATGCACACTCCCCATACGGCAATAATACCGCCTAATGCAGAAATCATTGAAAAAACGGTAACAATTTTTTTCTCATTCCAGCCTGAAAGCTCGAAATGATGATGTATAGGACTCATTTTAAAAATTCTTTTTCCTGTCAGTTTAAAACTTGCCACCTGCAGCATTACAGATAGGGTTTCAGCTATAAAAATAATCCCAATCGGAATAAGCCAAAGCTCAAACTTGCCCATAACGGCAATGGTAGCTAAAAGCCCGCCTAAAGCCAAACTTCCCGTATCTCCCATAAATATTTTGGCAGGATTTTTATTAAAATACAAAAACCCTAAACACGCAGCAGAGGCCGCCATTGAAATAATCGCAAGGTCAGTATTTGAATTTAAATAACATATAACAGCACATGCAAAAAATGCAAAAAATGCACACCCTGAGGCAAGTCCGTCAAGCCCGTCAGTGAGGTTTACTGCATTAGATGAGCCGACTATCATAAACACTGCAAATACAGGATAGAAATAGGCTAAATTCAAATGTAAATTAAAAAGTGTAATTTCTGTCTGTCCTTGATACACAAGGTATACAGCAGGAAGCATTGATACAGCTATTTGAAGCGCCAATTTTGCCCTCGGGCTTAAACCCTCATTTTGACAGCCTTTTATCTTTTTAATATCATCTTCAAAACCTGTAAAAGTATAAAAAATAAGAGTCATAAGGACTATGATTGCACGGGTTGAAATAGCTTGCGCCATAAAAAGAGCAACGAGCGAACCCACTAAAAGTGCCAGTATTAAAAACACACCGCCTGTTGTTGGGGTTTTATTCTTTTTAGCGTGCAATTTTTGCACTTCTTCTCTAATGTATTGACCATACATTTTTTTCTTCATAAATTCTAGATACGGAACGCCGAAAAGCAGGCATAAAACCAAAGTCATCAGCGCTGCAACACTCATCATCCTCATAAATTTTTCACCATTTCAATTATTTCTTCAAATTTCATGCTTCTTGATGCCTTCAAAAGTATTGTTGTATTTGGCTCAAGATTGTTTTTGACATACTTTGCACACTCTTGTTTGTTATCAAAATGTTTTGAATCAAGCGTGCACGCCCTTGATATAAATTTTGCCAATTCTCCCACAGTAAGAAGAGTTACGCCCTGATAAGACGATAAAAATTCACCTATTTTTTTATGATAAGCAATTTCATTTTTTCCAAGCTCTTTCATATCCCCTAAAAGCACACATAGAGGAGCTTTGTAAACAGAAAGAAAAGTTTTTAACACAGCCGTCATAGACTCAGGATTTGCATTATAACTGTCGTTTATAAACGTCAAATCCCCGATTTTAGTGATTTCCCAGCGCTTTTCAATAGGTTTGTAGTTTAAAAGCCCCTTTTGAATATTTTCAGTTGTAACACCTGCCCACTTTGCTGTTTCAATTACAAGCAGGGCATTTTCAATATTATGTTCCCCTTCAACACTTAGATTATAGCGGGTTTTACCATAATCAAAAGCTGTTTTTCCAATTTCTATCTCAATATTTGAACAATCAGAAAGTTTTGGCAAAACCTTTTTGCCTTGATAATTCAAAGTTTCGTTTAAAATTTCCGAATCCTGTCCTATAAAAATCCCATCAGGCTTTAGGTTTGAGGCTATCTCGCACTTAGCAATCGCAATATTTTTCTGGTTGCCAAGCTTTTCAACATGGGCAGAACCTATATTTGTTATTATACCGGCATCAGGGAGCGAATAGCTTGTCAAAAGCTGAATTTCACCCAAATTTCTCATACCCATTTCCACAACTAAAATTTCTGTGTCTAAAGGCATTGAAAACATTGTCTCGCAAAGCCCAATTTCATTATTATGATTGAGTTTTGACTTATGAGTTTTGAAGGTTGTTTCTAAAACGCTTGATAGCATTTCTTTTGTGGTGGTTTTACCTGAACTACCGGTAATTGCAATAACTTTCGGGTTTATTTTTTCTCTTATATGCTTTGCAAGCTTAAGATAGGCTATAAGCGTATTTTGGACATACAGTACAAAATCTGCATTTTTATTTATCTTATATTTTTCCTGTGTAAAATAGCCCTTAGCCCCGTTTTCAATGGCCTTGTCTATAAAATTATGACCGTCAAAATTTTCCCCTCTCAATGGCAAATAAATTATATTACCTAAATCTTTGCTGATTTTTCTTGTATCGGTTGAAACCTTAAATTCCCCATCGGTATTGGTTTTATGGAGAATTTCAGCTCCAGTTACTTTTATTATATCTTCTATATTAAATTCCAAAATTATACTCCTGAAAGTGCCTTGCTGCCCGGTATTTTATTATTTTTTACAAGGCAATAAAAATTCCCTTATTTTTTATAATTATTGTAAACTAAACAGATTTTGATGTAAAATAATTTTTGATGAAAAAAATTGCTTTAATTCCAATAGACAATAGACCCATCTGCTATACGCTCGTAGAGCAGATTTGCACCATTAATGAAGACATAAAACTTTATCTTCCTGAAAGAAAATTTTTAGGCGGATTGTTGGATATGGCAGATATTTCAGCTTTATTGGAATGGCTAAAAACACTGCCCAAGCTTGATTATATAGTTATTGCGCTTGATACCTTAGCCTATGGCGGACTTGTTTCTTCAAGAAGAATTAATGATGACTTTAGTGCAATTAAAAACAGGCTGGGTTCTTTTAAAGAAGTCTTAAAATCAAAAGAGGCAAAGGTTTTTGGCTTTTCAAGCATAATGAGAATCTCAAACAATAACATCAATGAAGAAGAAAAAGAATACTGGAACCCTTGGGGCAAAAGGATTTTTGAGTATTCATACCACCAGCACAAATCCCGTGCCCTAAAACAGTATAATTGTGTCTATAATACAGTGCCTGAAGAGATTTTAGACGATTATCTTGCTACAAGAAAAAGAAACTTTGAAATTAACAGATTGTACTTAGATTGGCTTAGTGACGGGGTTTTAGATACCCTTGTTTATTCTAAAGATGATACAGGGGAATACGGACTTAATGTTGAAGAAGCTCAAACTCTTGAGGCTGAGGCAAAAAGCAGAAAACTAAATGCCATAATTAAAACAGGTGCTGATGAAATCCCCTTAACCCTTCTTGCACGGGCAATTTTAGATGGCAATAATGTTAAAATAGCTCCAATATATACTTTCCCGGATTCTAAGGGCAAAATTTCAAAGTATGAGGATATTTCAGTGGAAAATTGTGTTAAATCCCAGCTATCTCTTGCAGGGGCTGAACTTGCAGCGTTAGAAAACGCCGAAATAACAATAGTGGTTAATAATTTCCAATTTGAACAGGGTGATTTAGTCTTGGGAGACTTGGTTAATGCTTTTCAAAGCAATTTTCAAATTCCCAAAACCCCTTATTTTATAGCGGATATCAACAATGCAAACGGGTCAGATAATGAGTTTGCAAGCCAAATCACTGATAAAAAACTGGAAAATACTAATATACTTGCATATAGCGCGTATAACACAAGTGCAAATACAATAGGAAGCGCTCTGTGTATTGCCCTAAACACCTATCTGGCAAAGAAAAGCGGCACATTTAATCCTGCAGCATTTAAGCACCTGATGGCAGTCAGGTTTTTAGATGATTGGGCGTATCAGGCAAACATTCGAAAAGCAGTAAGGGAAGGCTATACAGATTTTGAAGAAGGCTTAAAAGCAAATATAGCAGAATTTCAACACTATGAAGATAAAATTTCAAAATTTTTAGATTGCAAATTCGCAGCAAAATATTTTTTACCCTGGAAACGAAGTTTTGAGATTGAAATTGAACTGTTACAAATGTAAAGTTTTCATTGATTTTTCTTTAAAATTGCAGTAAAATCGGCTTAAAATAGCTGTTATTTGAGGATAAAATGGATATAAAATTTGAAAAATGGCAAGGGCTGGGCAACGATTTTATAATTCTTGAAAACGCTGATGCCACAAGTGATTTAGCCAAAAAATTGTGTGATAGAAATTTTGGAATCGGGGCAGATGGGATATTTTCTGCCGTAAAATTTGATAGAACACCAAGCGCTGAAAACGTAGATATAGCTTGGAAATTTTATAATTCGGACGGCTCAATAGCACAAATGTGCGGAAATGGCATGAGATGCTTTGCAAAATACGTTCATGATAAAGGCATTATAGAAAAACATAAGTTCTCCGTGCAAACCCTTGCAGGAGTGATAATTCCAGAGATTCTTGAAACAGGAAAAGTATGCGTAAATATGGGCACGCCTATTTTTGATGCCGCAAAAATCCCGACAAAAGCCCTTGATGTCTTTGATTTTGAGGTTGAAGGCTTTCGAGCTTCTGCGGTTAGTATGGGAAACCCGCACTGTGTCATATTTACAGACGGAGACACTAAAAAACTTGCTGCTGAAATTGGTCCTGCGATTGAAGTTTCACCGCTTTTCCCTGAAAAAACAAATGTGGAATTTGTTGAAATAAAATCCAGAAAAAAAATTAAAATAGATGTTTGGGAAAGAGGCTGCGGCATTACTCTTGCCTGCGGTACAGGGGCTTGCGCCAGCGTTGCTCTCGGGGTAAAAAAGGGACTTTTGGATGAAGAAGTAAATGTAATTTTGCCCGGCGGAGAGCTTTCCATCCAGTATCAGGAGGGCGGAAACGTCTTTATGACGGGCGATGCACAGAGAGTATTTTCCGGGGTTTGGTATAAATAACTTAATCTTTTTCTTGTATCTGAAAAATGTTTGTGATAGGATTTTTTTACACTTACACTTACATTAAGGAGACAAAAATGAAAAAATATGAACTGCTTACTACCATTAAACCTAATCTGGACAATGATGAAGCAGATAAAGTTACAGCAAAAATTGAAGAAACTGTTAGCTCTCTTGGCGGCAGCATTTTAGAAACTGAAAAATTAGGTAGAAAAAAGCTTGCTTATGATGTTCAAGGCTTTAGAGACGGCTTTATGGTTGTTCAAAAAATGAACATCCCGGCTGATAAAATTGTTGAATTTAAACGCAATTTAAAATTAAACGAAAACGTTATCAGAACTATGTTTACAGAAGTAAAGAAGGCATAAGATGACGCTTGCTAAAATCACTGTAACAGGCAAAATAACCAAAGCACCTGAAAAAAGATTTACGCAGAATAATATTGCACTAACAAGTTTTGTAATTGCAGTCAGCGATTCTTTTTCGCAGGAAGAGACCCTTATCCGCATTATGGCTTGGGGGGGCTTAGCAGATAGAGCAGCCGATACTGTTAAAGAAGGTGATTGCGTTCTTGTAGACGGCAGATTGCAGACTGCAAACGTAAAAAGTACAAACGGTAAAGACAGAAAAATATTTGAAATCAATGCTTCAAGCATTGAAAAAATTATTTTGGCAGATAACGGCTTTATGCCATCAGGCGCAGGTTTCAACCAGATGCCGGCAAGTGCCCCTGTTTCAAAGCCGGTTGAAACCCCAAAAAGCAGTGATATAGTTCAATTTGCAGTTGATGAAATTTCAGAAGACTTAATTGACGAAGATGAAATTCCGTTTTAGAATAATATAAAAAGGCCTTATAACTTTTGAAATAAGGATTTTAGAAAAGTTAAGAAAAATAAGAAAAGGAAAAATATAATGGCAAGAGAATCATTGAAAGACAACAAAAAAAAGAAAAACTGCAGCTTTTGCGCTGATAAAGTTACAGCTTTAGATTATAAAGATGCTTCAAAATTAAGAAGATTCTTATCAGAAGCAGGAAAAATTCTTCCAAGAAGAATAACAGGCAACTGCGCATATCACCAAAGAATGCTTTCAAATGCTGTTAAAAGAAGCAGAGAAGCTGCTATTATCGGATATGTATTTGAAAACTAGAATTAAAGTTTTTAAGTATATTATTTTAAAAGCCCTGAAATTCAGGGCTTTTAATTTTTTTAAGTATAAATATTTTAAATGCTGTCACAGTTCTGCAACAGCATTTAATTGTATCAATTATTTTTTAAATATTTTCGCAAGCTTTGTCGCAGCAGAATCCAATAATTCCCTTGCTGCTGTTAAAATTTTATTTGAATTTGCTTTCTTTAAAGCAACTTCAAACTCCTCAAAAGAGGCAAACATTTGATTTTTACCAGCCATTATACTGGGTACTTCTGTAGCAAGAATATCTGTTGTATCAAGTTTTCGCAAGTGTTTAATTTGCTGTTGAAAGAATTTTAAATTTCTTGCAGTATTATTATGCGAACTTATTCCCGGTTGAATTGTTTTATTTGTAATTTTTGTAATATTCATTTTCTACCTTTTACCTTTTCTTAAATACATACACATTTGTTTAAATATAAGGTTCCTAAATAAATTTGCTTGCTATTTTATTTAATGCTGCAAATTAGGCTGGAAGCAACCTTAAGTATTTTGCTTGTCATATCCAATATCTTTTCTATATATTTTTCCGTCAAAATCTATATCTTGTGCAGTTTTATAGATATCATCCAGAATCTTTTTGCTATTTACACCTGATTTTACTATATTTAAAACACGCCCGCCATTCGTTATTAAATCTGTTTTAGAATCTGCAGTAAAATTGTATTGCGCTTCCTGTGCAGATAATGTCAGTTTATTTAAAGCAGTATGCAAGCCTGTATTTGCAGTACATTTCACCCCTGCAAAATAAATTTTGCAGCCATATTTTTTTGCTGAGTTTAAATTTGCTATAATACTGCCTTTTTTAGGGTTTTCAGGATAGCCTGATGAAGCAAGAACAAGACAGAAAGCTTTTTTGCGCTTAAATTTTAAGTCAATTTCATTAAGGCGTTTTTGGCTCATTTTTATAAAAATATCAAGTAAATCCACCCCGCGGGAAATATCCAATAATTCAAGCAGGACTTGAGTTTCAGGGTCTCCAAAGCGCATATTGTATTCTAAAACATATACGCCATCTTTTGTTAAAATAAGTCCTGAATAAATAATCCCGGTAAAATCAGCTTTTTCCTTTATTAACGCTGTTTTTAAAGTATTTAGATACTCTGTAATTTGTTTCTTTTCTTTTGCAGAAATCTTGCTTGGGGCAATAGCGCCCATCCCGCCTGTATTTGCTCCTTTGTCATTATCTAAAAGCCTTTTATAATCTAAAGCAGGGGGAAATGAAAGAAGTGTATTTCCATCCCAGAGGGAAATGATGGAAATTTCTCTTCCAAAAAGCCTCTCTTCTAAAACAATCTTTTTTGAAGCATCGCCAAATTTACCGCCCAGAAAGGATTCAATCTCGCTTTCAGCTTCTTCAAACGTATTAGGAAGGTGTACGCCTTTCCCGAGCGCTGCACCATCTGCCTTAATTACAGGAGGGATTTTACCTTTAGTTTTAAAATATTCAAGCGCCTCTTTAATTTTAGCTTTGCTTTTTAAAACAGATGCGATATCTTCTAAAACCTTGTAATCAGCAGTTTTTATACCATTTTTTTCCATAAAAATTTTTGCAAAAGATTTTGACCCCTCAAGCCTTGCCCATTTTTTATCTGCTCCAATACATTTGATTCCTTCTTTTGTAAAAATATCTACAATCCCATCAAACAAAGGGTTTTCAGGACCAACAATAAGCAAATCAATATTCAATGCATGCGCCTTCTTTGCAAGCATTTGATAATCGGCACCAATATTTTCCGTTGTTGGAAAATCAATGGTAACCCCTAAATCTTTAAACCCGTCATTTGGTTTTGCAAGGTATAATTGATTCAAAAATGGCGATTTAACAAGCTTTCGCGCCAGTACATGCTCGCGCCCCCCTCCGCCCAAAAGAAGAATATTTTTTTTGAAAAGCAAATTTTCAACTACTTCAGGGTATATTTTGTGCTCAATTTTGTGTATAGCTTCTTCAAGCTCTGTGAGCGTTTTTTTACCTATTTCAATTTCTTTTTGAGTAATAATTTTCCCGGAATCAACATTTTTTGTTACAAAATGCACCGTAACCCCGGTTTTTTTAACACCTGCTTCATGCACCCTTTGAATTGCATCTTTGCCCTTGAATTTCGGTAAAAGTGAAGGATGAATATTTATAAATTTATTTTGGTAGCCCTCACCTGTATCATCAGATGCAGCAGCTAATTTCAGGATTTTTTCAGGCAAAATCCGCATATAACCTGCTAAAACGTATAAATCATATTTACGGTTTTTTAAAAAATCATACAAATTTTCAAATTCAACATAAAAATAAGGCACCCCAAGCTTTTGAGCCCTTTTTATAACATTTGCATCCTTTTTATCCGTTAAAAGTTCGAAGCAAACCCTATCCTTTAAACCCTTATCTATAAAGTATTTTACGATAGCTTCAAAGTTAGAACCGTTGCCTGAAGCCATTATTAATACATTTTTAACTTTTAAATACCGCTCTTTTGTCATTTTTGCCTTTTTTAATTTTTTTTACAGCCCCAAAAACAAATGGCGAGTGCACTTTTGTAATATCTAAAACGCTTTTTAGATTGCTTTCTTTGCAAATTATGCAAAAACCCGCACCCATATTGAATGTGCGAAACATCTCTTCTGTATCTGTAAAATTATTTATTGTTTTGAATATTTCAATTTCAGGTAATGCGTTTCTATCCAATTGCGCCTGAAACCCTTCAGGGATAATTCTTTCAAGATTTGATAAAATCCCCCCTCCTGTAATATTTGCTAAACCAGAAACAAGCTCTTTATCACATAGCTTTAAAACTTCATTAACATAAATTGCAGTAGGGATAAGGCTTTTGGTAAAATCTTCTTCTGATAAGCAGCCATCTTTATATAAATTTCTTATCAGAGAAAACCCGTTTGAATGCACCCCTGTTGATTTTAGGGCAACTATAACATCATTTTCCTTAATATTTTCCTTTTTTATAAGTTTTGCTTTTTGCACAAGCCCAACAGCAAATCCTGCCGCATCAAAAGCACCTTTTTTTATAAAATCCCCCATTTCAGAGGTTTCACCGCCTATAAGAAGACAATTATAGGTTTTTAAAACATTATTCAATTCTAGAATGAAATTAGAAATTTCATTCGGGTCTAAAATATTAGCAGCAATATAATCAAGAAAAAACAATGGTTTAGCGCCTGTGCACACTAAATCATTCAAATTCATTGCAGCTAAATCCTGCGCTATTGTTTTATATAATTTTCTTTCAATTAAAGGAATTATTTTTGTACCAATGCCGTCCGTAGTGCCTGCAAGATAATATTCAGGTAGTACCGGGTGTTCAAAAAGCCCTGCAAAATTGCTGAAATTTGCAGAATTTAGCCCGCAAAAAAGCATATTAGAAAGTATGGCTGAATTTTCCAGGCACACACCGGATTTTTTGTATGAATATTTCTCCATATTCTAAAAAATTCCTCCCGCACTAATTTTACCACAATTATCGGGCTTTGTTTGAAAGAGAATTTTGATAAATTTCATTCAGTTCAGCTGTGCGGATTTTTGTAAAACCTAAATCTAAAATCCCGCTATTGTCAGTAGTTCCAAGAATTTCATAAGGCGTTTTTGTTTTTTTAAGATATCTTTGAACCTCATCTTTATTTTGGGTTGAAATTAAATATCTACCTGTAATTTCACCAAAAAGAGAATCTAAATCAGGTGAAAAATTTCCCAAAAAACCAATTTTTTCTTTTGCACTGCAGTTTTTTATTGAATTAAAAAGCATAATTAAAAGCGCGCCAAGGGTTCCGCCTTTTGAAACATCAATCGCCCCAGATATAAAACTTTTTTTCTTTAAACCAAAAATCGCATTCTTTAATTTTTTTTCTAAAGAAAAATCAACAGCATCAAGTTTTCCGCCCAAAAAATTAAAAAATATTTTTTGATACAATGAACCGCCTGTATAATTGCTTACATAAACATTTTTTGCTGCATGTTCTTTTGGATTGTCAATTTTCTTTCCAATTAAAAAAATTGTATCATTTACCTGCAATTCACTGTATATCGGAGTTTTAAATTTTAAAAGGCTCAAAAGCCCTATTGTTGGTGTCGGATAAATTTTAATTTTTTCGCCGCTTTTACTGCAGCCTTCGTTGTAAAATGATACATTTCCTGATACCACAGGGATTTTAAGAGTATTTAAAGCATCTTTCATCCCTTCAATTGTTTGGATAAATTGATAAGCTACATCTGAATTTTCAGGGTTTGCAAAATTCAAGCAGTTTGTAATACCTAAAGGCTCAAACCCTGATGATACGGCATTTCTATAGCTTTCAAAGATTAAATTATACGCGCCCTGATAAGGATTTAAATAGCAGGCACTTTCATTTGAATCCATTGAAAAACCTGTGGTTTTGTTTTCTTCAAAAATATGCAGCGGTGCGACACCGATACTGTGCGGATTTTGGAGGGTTCTTATCCCAACAGTGCTGTCAAACTGGGAATAAACATATTTTTTACTCCCAAATTCAGGTGAGGCGCAGAGTTTAAATATCAATTCCTTAATTTCATTTTGCTGATATTCTTTCATGCAAAGTTTTTTATTCTCTAAAACTTCTGCATAGCGGGTTTTTTTAGGATTTAAATCATATAAAACAGGCTCTGCAAGGATATCTGCAGGCAGTGTTGCAAGTAAATTTCTGCCATAATAGAGGTTATATGTGTTTCCCTTGCTTGTTTTGCCAATTATTTCCGCATTCAGCTCATATTTTTGTGCGATTTTTTTAATTTCTTCCGCTCCCTTTTTACTTGCCCCAAACACCATTCTCTCCTGGGATTCAGACAGCATAATTTCATACGGAGTCATATTTTTTTCACGAAGCGGAACTTTATCAAGCCAAAGGTCAATTTTTACATTGCTTTTTGCTGCCATTTCAGAAGTCGAACTCAAAAGCCCTGCTGCACCAAGGTCTTGGCAGGCTGTAACGTTTTTTGATTTTAAAATCTCAAGCGTTGCTTCAATTATATTTTTTTTCACATACGGGTCGCCGATTTGAACAGAAAGCCTGTCCTCAAAATTATTTTCAAGCTCTTTTGAAGCAAAAGCAGCGCCAAAAAGCCCGTCCCGCCCTGTTCTTGTACCAAGGAGGACAATATAAGAATCCTCTTTTACCCTGCTTGTTTTTACCTTATTTTTTCTACAAATACCTGCCGCTAATACATTTACAAGCGGAGATAAGTTAAAACAATCGTTAAATCCTACTTCTCCGCCGATATTTGGAACACCTGTAGAATTACCGTAGTCTGAAATACCGTCTACAACGCCGTTTAATAAATATTTATTTCTCCTTGCCGCTTCTTTTGTACAATTTTCAGATACTTCAAGCGCGCCGAATTTTAAAGAGTTTAAAAGCGCTATTGGTCTTGCATTCATTGCAAGAATATCCCTTAAAATACCGCCGATTCCTGTTGCAGCACCTTGATACGGTTCAACTGCAGACGGATGATTATGAGATTCTGTTTTAAAAAATATAATGTGCCGTCCAAGCTTTATCCCCCCTGCATTTTCAGAACTAAAGCAGGAATTTTTCTTAGGAAGCAGGCTTAAATATTTTTTTGAATGTTTATACCCGCAATGCTCGCTCCACATAGCTGAAAATAGAAATAATTCAAGGGTATTCGGGTTTCTTTTTAATCTTTTTTTAATTTCTTCATATTCAAAACGGCTTAAACCAAGGTCTTTAAGTGATGGCGCCTTTTCAGCCTGATGAGCTGTTTTAAAGCCCTCACTGCATTTTAATGAAACAGTGCTGTTTTTTAAATCTGTATCATTTTTTATCATTTTAAAATCTCTTCTTTTATAAAATTAAACACTTTAACCCCATCCAATGAGCCATTCGGTGCGCACTCCTTCATTACGGCACGCTCAGGGTGCGGCATAAGCCCCATTATTTTATTCTCTCTGTCGTAAAGCCCTGCTATATTATTAATTGAGCCATTCGGGTTATTTTTATATCTCAAAAATGCCATATTTTTTTCTTCAATTTGTTTTACCGTGTCTGAATCTGCCCAAAAACACCCTTCCTTGTGGGCTATTGGAAGAGAAATTTCATCACCGTTAAAAATAAGAGGCTCATCTTGAGATATAAATTTTGTATCTTTGTTTTCAATTAAAGCACCTGGCAAAAGCCCTGATTCCGTTAATATTTGAAAACCATTGCAGATTCCCAAAATAAAACCTTTGAAACCTTTGTTTTTAAGGTCTTTAATGGCAAGCACCGCCGGAGACAATTTTGCAAGGCGCCCGGCTCTAATATAATCCCCAAAGGAAAACCCGCCAGGAAGTACGATTAAATCATATTTTTTAAGATTTTTTTCCGTATGAAAAATAAATTCCGTTTTAAACCCTAAAGAATCTAGGGCACTTTTTGCATCTCTATCGCAGTTTGTACCTAAAAAAACTATGATTCCTGCCTTGAGTTTCATAATTCAGACTGCTCCAAAATTTGTCCCTGAATTGTTTTATATTCACTAAATTCAAGTATTTCAGATGTCTCCACCACAGGATTCACCAAAACCTCTTTCATTATTTCATTCAGCTTAAATTTAGCACCATCTTCGGTTTTTGCAGTTATTTCAAATTCAAAGACCTTGCCTATCCTGACATTTGCCTCTTCTTCAAGACCAATTCTTTTTAAAACGGCACTTACAGCCTCGCCTTTGGAGTCTTTGATTTTATCTTTTAACTTTACAATTATCTTTGCCTTAAATTTCATAATTTTATTTTATAATGAAAGAAAATTAGTTTAAAGAGGCTTGAGCCGTTTTTATGGAGAAAATAAGGTGAAAGAAATTTTATATTCAACAAAATTTTTAAATTTAATGGCATCTAAAAGAGATGAAAAAGCTGATTGGGTTTACGCTAAAAGACCCAATGCAAAAAATGTTGTAATTATTGCACCTGTTATCCATAAAGAAGATGGGAATTACACCCTGTTTTTAATCACAAAAAGACCGCCCATCACAGAAGAATACGGCGAAAAATATTGTGTCGAATTTCCAGCAGGGCTTGTAGGGGATGAAAACGCCAACGAAACAACAAATGAAGCATTTCAAAAAGAACTTCTTGAAGAAACGGGATATTTTTCGGATAAATTTAGGATTGTTGTAAAAAATTTAGTATCATCAGGCGGTTTAACAAGCGAAAAATCCACTCTTGCAATTGCAGATATATATAACCTTGAAAAAAAGATGGCACCTGTAGATGACGGGGGCGTAATTACAGATAGAGTAGAAGTAAAGCTTGATAAAATTAAAGATTTTATTGAAAAAATTCAAAATGAAAATATGTATATGTGTGCTCAAACCTTAGCCGGAGTTTATTTTTTAACGTTATTAAAATAATATAAAGCTTGTTTTGTTTGTGGGATAATGTTATTTAAGGATTAGTTTATAGGAAGTTTAGATGAAATTAGTCAATACAAAAACAGATAATGCTTTTGATTACGCATTTTTATTCGGAAGAATTTTTCCATATATAAAACCTTTGATTCCAAGAATATTGCTTGCCTTTATTCTTGCTATACCTTTAGGGTTATTAGATGGTGCTACAGCTTTTGCTCTTAAACCCTATATTGACGTTGTAGTAAACGGCAATTCGCTTGCAGTAAGAGGATTTGAACTTACAAGGGACTTGCTTGCAGCACTTATCCCATGGCTTATAGTAGGTTTTGCTGTTGTACAGGGGCTTTTAAAATACGTAAACGCTTATTTAACAGACTGGCTCTCAAATACAATTTCAAATTCAATAAAATTAGACCTGTTTAAAAAATTAACCACACTTGATTCAAAATTCTTTGATGAAAATTCATCAGGTCTTGTTTTAGGAAGATTTTTAGGAGACCCCGATACTGCTTCAAAAAGCGTTATAGAATCAATTAAAACTCTTATTACTTGCGCTACCGGCGCTCTCGGGCTCATTGCAGTTTTATTATACAATAGCTGGAAGCTTGCATTTGTAGGTGTTGTTATTCTTTGTATTGCATTTTTACCTGTTGCCTTAATTAGAAAAAAAATTAAACAGGTTTCAAATGATGCTATGGTACTTGGCGGCGGTATAAACACCAATTTTAACGAAACATACCATGGCAATAAAATCATGACAGGATATTCACTTCAAGATGATTTAAACAAAAAATTTACAAAACAGATAAGAAAATCATTTGACCTTACTATGTCTTTAACAAAAAGGGTCGGATGGATGTCTCCTATTATGTATTTAATAGCAAGTATCGGTGTTGCTTTTGTAATGCTCTTTGGAAACCATCTTATAATTTCAGGCGAAATGACAACAGGAAGCTTTGCAAGTTTTATTACATCACTTTTGTTATTATATAAGCCGATTAAAGACCTTGGCCGCACCCTTACAGGAATGCAAGGAGTATTTGTTGCAATGAGCAGGGTATTTGAATTATTTGATTTAGTACCAAATATTCACAATAAACCGGATTGCACCGAATTAAAGGGAATAGAAAAAAGTATTGATTTTGAAAACGTTTGTTTTGAATATGAAGAAAACAATCCTGTTTTATTTGATATAAATTTCAGTGTTGAAAAAGGCAAAACCATTGCACTTGTAGGAAATTCAGGGGGCGGTAAATCAACAATTGTAAACCTTTTACCAAGATTTTACGATATAAAATCAGGAAGTATTAAAATTGATGGGATTGATATAAGAAATTTCAGTCTTGAATCCTTAAGAAGCCACATTTCTGAAGTTTTTCAGGATAATTTTCTGTTTTCTGGAACCATCAGAGATAATATCCTGATGGGAAAACCTGATGCAACACAAGAAGAGATTGAAACCGTAATCAAAGGTGCACATCTGGATGAATTTTTGCATACGCTGGAAAACGGGCTTGATTCAGTTATAGGTGAACGCGGCACAACATTATCCGGCGGACAAAGACAAAGAGTTGCAATTGCAAGAGCTATGATAAAAAATGCACCCATTATTATTTTGGATGAAGCAACAAGTGCACTGGATAATAAATCTGAAGCCATTGTACAAAAAGCGCTTGAAAACCTTATGAGAGATAAAACCGTTTTTGTTATAGCACACAGACTCTCCACAATTAAAAATGCCGATACAATTATTGTAATTAACGATGGCAGACTTGCTGAAATAGGAACTCATGAGGAACTATTAAAAATAGAAAATGGACAATACAAAAATTTATATGAAATGCAGTTTAAAACTGTTAATGTTTAAAAGTATTGTTTTATAGACGTTTTAAGTGTCTTTGTTAATTAATGTAACAAAAACACTTATTTTTTATAAAAAGATAGCAAAAGAAAAATTTTATTAGTTTTTATAGAGTGTAATTAATACACATAAATTTTAAAATTAAAATAAATTAAGCATTAACAACATTAACACACAACCCTATTCCCTTTCAGCCTGTTATCAGGCACAACACCTAAAAACACAAAATATTACACAAACACAAACTAAATTATTAAATTAAACACCTTTTTCTTACCCTCCTTATTTTCAAATAAAAGAAAAAGGTGTATTTTTTATTATTATACATTTAAAATAAAACTTACTCTCGTGTTTTAAGTATTTTCAAAAAAACATATGTAAGATAATATGCTTTTTAGGAACCATTAAAGAGGCGCGAAGCAAAATGTTTTTTGGAACTATAAGCTTAACAGCCGGGACTGCGTTCCTAAAAAGCATATTATCTTACATATTATTAAAAATACTATAAATAATTACACCAACTCCGCAGTGCAGGTCTTTTTACCTATGCAGTAGTATTCAAACCCTTTATCTGTAATTCTTTTCACATCATACTGGTTTCTGCCGTCAAAAATCACATGATGTTTCATCAAAGATTTTATCTTATCAAAATTCGGACGGCGAAATTCATTCCACTCTGTCAAAAGAAGTATGGCATCAGCTCCATAAAGCGCATCATAGGCAGATTTTGAATATTCAATCCTATCACCAAATATTGTCTGGGCAAGGTCAAACGCTTTAGGGTCATATGCCTTGATTTTTGCACCTCTTTTTAAAAGTTCATTTATGATGGTAATAGATGGCGCTTCTCTCATGTCATTTGTTTTTGGCTTAAACGCTAAACCCCATACAGCAAAGGTTTTACCTTCGATATCACCTTGATATCTGTCTAAAATTTTATTTATAAAAAGAATCCTTTGATTTTTATTTGTTTCATCAGCAGCTTCCAATAAAGATGATGAGCAGCCGTTTAATTTTGCAGTTTTAATCATTGCCTTAACATCTTTCGGGAAGCAGCTTCCGCCATAACCAAGTCCCGCAAAAAGAAACTGGGAGCCGATTCTTGTATCTGAACACATTCCTATACGCACCATTTCAGCATCAGCGCCAACTTTTTCGCAGATATTTGCTATTTCATTAGCATATGAAATTTTCACTGCTAAAAACGAATTTGCAGCGTATTTTGTCATTTCAGCTGATTTTACATCCATTATAATTACAGGATTCCCGGTTCTTAAGAATGGAGAATATAATTCCTGCATAATTTCAGTTGCACGCTGCGAATTTGAACCTATAACTACCCTGTCAGGTTTTAGAAAATCATCCACAGCAGCCCCTTGCTTTAAAAATTCAGGATTTGAGACAATATCAAATTCTATACCGGTTTTAGATTTAATAATTTCGGTTACTTTTTCAGCAGTACCTACAGGAACCGTTGATTTATCCACTATTACCTTGTAACCATTTAAATACTCACCGATATTTGAAGCTACATCATAAACATAACTTAAATCCGCTGAACCGTCCTCTCCCTGCGGAGTACCCACAGCAATAAAACATACCAATGATTTTTCAACAGCAGTTTTAAGGTCATCAGTAAAAGTTAATCTGCTTTCTGCAACATTTGCATTTATAAGTTCTTCTAAGCCGGGCTCATATATAGGAATAATACCTTTAGATAACTGTTCAAGTTTTTTTAAATCTTTATCAACACAGATAACTTCATTTCCCATCTCTGCAAGACAAGTTCCTGCAACAAGACCCACATAGCCTGTTCCTATAACACATATTTTCATTTATTTTACTCCGATTTTCTTTTCAAAATATTCTATGGTTTTTAAAAGCCCTTCATTGATATCCACTTTTGGCTCCCAGTTTAATTTTTCTTTTGCAAGGGATATATCAGGCTTTCTTCTAACAGGGTCATCTTTTGGAAGAGGTTTATTGATAATTTTAGAATTTGAATTTGTCAATTTAATAATGAGCTCTGCAAATTCTAAAATAGTTCGCTCAGACGGGTTTCCAAGGTTAACAGGACCAATAAAGCTGCCATCATTGTTCATCATCCTCACCATACCTTCCACTAAATCATCAACATAGCAGAATGAGCGGGTTTGAGAACCATCCCCATATATAGTTATATCTTGATTTTGAAGCGCCTGAACAATAAAGTTTGAAACCACCCTGCCATCATTAGGGTGCATATTTGGACCATATGTATTGAAGATTCTTATAATCCTAATATCAACATTATTTTGCCTGTGATAATCCATCATAAGCGTTTCAGCACAGCGTTTCCCCTCATCATAACAGCTTCTGATACCTATAGGGTTTACATTACCCCAATATTCTTCCTTTTGCGGATGTGCCATAGGGTCGCCGTATACTTCACTTGTTGAAGCCTGCAAAATCTTTGCCTTACATCTTTTAGCTAGACCTAGCATATTAATCATTCCAAGGATTGAAGTTTTAATTGTTTTAATAGCATTATACTGATAATGGGGCGGGGAAGCAGGACATGCCAGATTGTAGATTTCATCTGCCTCTGCAAAATATTCTTTTGTAATATCGTGGCGTACAAGTTCAAAATTAGCGTTTGAAATTAAGTCTCTTATATTATCCTTTGAACCTGTAAAAAAATTATCAAGACAGATAACTTCATTTCCTTCATCCAAAAGCCTTTTTGATAAATGACTTCCAATAAAACCGGCTCCGCCTGTTATTAAAATCCTCTTCATAAATTCCTTGTACTTCGCTATACATAAGGATTATAACATACCATCTTTTTGAAGGCTAATCAGAGCTTCCTGTTTAACGTTTTTTAATAATTTTGTTTTTATAAAATTTAAGAGATGCGCAAAATGCAAAAACCGCCTAAGAAAAATCAAAGGCGGTTTTTAAAATCTACTATAAGTTTTTTTAAAACTTATTTAACCAATAGATGCTGGTTTGCTTCATATAGGTCGCGTCTGAATGAATCTCTGTATGCAATTGAGCCAATTATTTTTCTAACTGCATTAATCATTGCGATTTGAGTTTCCTGTCTGTTTACAGCTGAACCTACACCAACAGCGCTGGCACCTGCAGCAAAAGCTAAAGGAGCAGTATCTGCATTAACACCAGAAGCCGTCATTACAGGGATACCTGTGTGTTTAGCTATTTCCATAGTGTTTGAGATTGTTGTTTTTGCTAGGTTTAAAAATTCCTGAGCACTTGTTGCTTTATTGATAGCACCTTGTTTTGTACCTTCGGTTTGAATAAGGTCAACGCCCAATAATTCAAGCTTGCCAACTAATTCAATTTGTTCTTGAACACTGATGTTACCAGGAACTGTAACACAGGTGAAAACACCATTTGGGGTAAGTGTCATGGTTTCAAGCGCGATTTCGTAAACATCATCTGCACCAAATTCCATACCTTGTTTGTAAAGAGCATCAAAGTTTCCTATTTCAATTGCATCTGCGCCCCATTGAACAGCTTTTGCAAGTTTAAAAGGCTCAACAGAAGATACAAAAACAGGAAGTTTAGTATTTTGTTTTGCAACTTTAATAACTTCTTCGCTGGCTGCAACGTCAACCGCACTTGCTAAACCTAATTGTGCAGCTTTAGTAACGTTTCTAACACTTTCAATATCAAAGTTATCAATGCCGGCTATAATTTTTACGGCTCTTCTCTCCCTTAAATGTCTTTTAAAAACATCAATATTTCTCATTTTTCTTCCTTTCGTAAAAGCTAAAAGAATTATAACACACTTAAAACAGGGGTGCAATTTAATTTTAAGCGTAAAATGTTTTAATTTAAATAATAGTAAAATTCGGAGTATTCTTGATGTATAAAACGTTAAAAAAATATTTCTTACCTGCGTTTTTATCAGTTTTGATAATTTTTTCCATGCCAATAAATTTTTCTTCAACATATAATCGCGCATATGCGGTCACTCCTGAAGAAAATGCTTTTACGAAAATTTATGAAAGAATTACACCTGCAATTGTTGCAATAGATGCACAATTAGATGAAGGGGTATCATCAGGCACAGGATGTGTAATAGACCCTAAAGGTGCAATTTTAACAAGTTCCCACGTTATAAGCAAAGCAAAAAATATAGAAGTAACAATTGCAAACGGACAAACATATAAAGGTGAAGTACTTGCAGTTTTAAAGGATAAAAATGACCTTGCCATCATAAAAATTAACCCTAAAAAACCTCTTCCGGTAATTTCATTTGGCAACAGTGAAAATGTAAAAGTGGGGCAAAGAGTGCTTGCAATAGGAAATCCTTTTGGATTCAGGGGAACTTTAACCACAGGTATAATTTCAAGAATTGATTATCAAAGAAAGAAAATCCAGACTGATGCTGCAATTAACCCCGGCTGCTCAGGCGGACCATTGTTAAACCTTGACGGCGAAGTTATAGGTATTAATCAATCCATCTATAATCCTGATAACAACAGGTCTAATATAGGCATAGGTTTTGCAGTTCCCGTAAATTATGCAAAAGATTTTATAAACCTTACAAAATCCAAAATGGCATCAGCCGAAGGCTCAAGAAGAAGATGACTAAATATTTTTAGCAAGTTTAATGCTAAAAACCTAAAGGGTAAAATTATTTCTTATCTTCACTAAAATCATGTCTTGAAGCTTTGCTTATACTGCGTTCGCCCCAAAACAAAATACCGCATAAAATAATTATAAATAACGCATTTAGTATATCATTGGAAATTTCCATATTTTTTTATCCTTCCCTTCTCTTTTATACAGATACCCATTTAATTCAGTTATTGTATCCATAAGACTCTTGATTAATATAAAAACCAAATAGACCCCTATCCCTGCAGCTATATACTTATAATCAGGAGCATCAAGAAAGCATAGCAAAACTACACCACCTATTAATACAGTAAGCATTTGCGATATCAGGGTTTTCTGTTCAATCAAGCTTTTTAGTCTGTATTCAAAAAGCTTCTCTTCAAACCTTTCCTCTTCCTTAAATAAAATTATACCCGCACTTTTATGCAAGGGCAATAATCTTTCAAAACGCGGTTTTACAAAATCATATCCTTACCTGTCACCCATTTTGCTCTGCTTATAAGATTGTTATCTGCATTCCATCCTCTAAGCCAGCGTCCAAACTCACATGAACCGTAAGTAGGATTAAGTTTTTGTATTTCTTCCGTTGTAAACATATTTTCAAGGTTTTTAATTCTTTCAACACTTAAAATACGCTCCTTTGGACCATCGGCAGACAAAATTTCAATAAATGTAGTATCGCTCAAAGCTGCTAAAGTCTCCGGTTTTAAGTTTTCAAGAGCATTTACTACAGATTCAGAATGTCCTAAGGCAGGATTTTTAGCTTGAAGAGCAGCCAATTTTTGCTGCACTATTTGCTTGCCTGCGCCATCCGGATTATTTGATGCAAGATTATGCAAAAATTCAAAAACACCTCTTTTATCTTTATTTGCAAAATCAAGCAAATGATAACGCAACACAAGCTTTCCATCTTCAGTATTTACAATCTTTTTAAGTTCTTCAGAGCTAAATTCTTCAGAAATTTTCTTCATATTTGAAACTGCAGCATCAGCCGCCACCTTATCAATACAACCGCCTGAAATCATATATTTTTCAAAATCTTCACCAAGCGCTTCAATGATTTTAGGGTCTACATCACCATAAAATTTCTTTTCATACATCTGCTTATATGCTTTATATTGTGTATTATCTACCCCTTGCATATTTTTCAAAGATGTCTGCTGCTTGAGCTGCCCGGTTTGAGATTTTGGCGCACTTTCTATATCAGCTTTCTTTTTGGAACCGCTCTGTTCTTTCTTTTGCAGGGCAGGGACCTGCGGAGGATTATTAGTTGCAGGTGAATTATCGGCCATTAAAGGATTGTTGTTTACAGAAGAATTATTTGCTGCATCGGGCTTTTTATCAATCTGTCCGTCAGTTTTTAATTTAGACTCATTTACAGAAGGCTTAATCTGCGTTGTTGCTTGTATATCCTGCGGTGCCTGCGTTTTACCCGTTTTCCCAATTTTTATTTTGTCATTTATATTATCACATTTAATCTTCTCATTGTTGTTCCACAAAGATTTAACCTTAGAAACAGTGTATTTAAAGCCTTCTTGAATATTTGCCAGAAGTTTTAAATTCTCATCTGAAACGCCGTTAGCAAATTTATTTATATTCTTTCCCTTTGAAGCTAAACCAAAAAGTGTTCCCAAAGAAGCAATTACAGTTACTATAGCAGCACTTGCAGTTATTGTTCCCTTTTTATTAATCTCTTTATTGCTTGCTGTATGTGTATCAGCTTTTAATTTATCATCAACAGATGATTGATTTTGAGGCTTAACCATATTCTGATTATTTTTATAAAAAACCGCATTTCCCTGCATTTGGGAAAATGTCATTAGTTTATTATTTGCTGAAGAGCTCATATGAAATTTCCTGTTTTATTTTACCTGCCCAATATTATTATAAAGATGTAAAAACTCTAAAAATTGCGCAGAAATACCACAAAATATATACAAGCATTAATAAAATATTAAAATGTACCAAGTTGGTGATATTTCAAACTTCTTTTATTTTTGTTCTAATATCTAAAATATACTTTAAAAAGGTTTAGAAAATGCTTAACAATATCAATTCAATATTCTTAGATTTTGACGGTACAATAACAAAAACAGATACAGTAAATTCTTTCTTCAAGACTTTTGCAGCACCTGAATGGATTAATATTGAAAAAGATTGGGTGGAAGGCAAAATAAATTCTAAAACCTGTATGCAGATGCAGCTGGATTTAATTAAAAATCTTACAGAAGAAAAATTCTTTAATTTTTTAGATTCAATTGAAATTCAAGATGGTTTTATTGAATTTTGCAAAATTGCAAAAGAGAATGACAAAAAAATCACCATAATAAGCGACGGGTTTGATTTTTTTATTGATTACATTTTAAAAAAAGAAAAACTTGATATAGATTTTTACTCAAATCATCTTCAAATTTCAAAAGAGAATGGTTTTTTAAAGTTTAAACTTTCATTCCCAAATTTAAATAATTCCTGCACTCAGGGGCTTGGCACCTGCAAATGTTCGGTGGTTCAAAAATCTATCACAAAAAATGAATTTTTCATATACGCCGGTGATGGATTATCCGATAGGTGTATTGCAAGCAAGGCGAATCTGTTGTTTGCTAAAAACAGTTTAAAAAATCATTGCATTGAAAAGCGTATAGAATTTATTCTATTCAATGATTTTAATGATATTTTAAACCATCTATCTTTAAAGAAGGGAATGAAAAATGCAGGATTTAAAACAGAAAACATTAACAGAACATGAGATAAGAGAGTTTGACAATAAATACTGCTCATGGGGCGATACAACACATTACAGCAAAAACCCTAAAATTTTTTCAAATTGCGAAGGAACATTTATGTTTGATAACAATGATACACCGTATCTTGACCTTCAAATGTGGTATGCAAGCTGTAATTTGGGATACAAAAACCCTAAAATTTCAAACGCTGTTATAGACTGCATAAATTCAATGCCTCAGATTGCCTCCCGTTTTCTTTTTGAAAACAAAGTGCTTCTGGCTTCAAAAATAGCCAGGGCTAACGAGAAAAGATTTAATATAAAAGGAAGAGTGCATTTCAACGTTGGTGGTGCACAGGCTGTAGAAGATGCCCTGAAACTTGTTAGAAACTATACGGGGAAAAACCTACTTTTTGCCTTTATGGGCGGCTACCACGGCAGAACAATCGGCACATCCTGCGTTACATCAAGCTACAGATACAGAGAATATTTCGGACACTTTGGAGACCGTGCTCATTTTGTACCGTTTCCTTATTGTTTCAGATGCCACTATGGCAAAAAATGCGAAGATTGCAATTTTTATTGCGTTAAGCAATTTGAAAAGAATTTTGAAAGCGAATATAAATCTTTCTATGACCCGTCTACAGGAAAATCAGAATATGTAGCATTCATAGCAGAACCACTGCAGGGGACAGGCGGCTATATTGTACCGCCTATGGGGTATTTTAAAGAATTAAAAAGGGTTTTGGATAAATTTGGTATTTTATTTATCGCAGATGAAATCCAGATGGGTTTCTACAGAACAGGAAAACTCTGGTCAATTGAACATTTTGGTGTGCAGCCTGATGTTATAACATTCGGTAAATCTTTAACAAACGGTCTGAATCCTCTTGGCGGGCTTTGGGCAAGAGAAGAAATGATAAACCCGGATATTTGGCCTGCAGGACGCACGCATTCAACATATTCATCAAACCCGATAGGCTGTGCAGCAGGATGCGCTGTAATGAATACATTTGAAGAACATAACTTTGAAGAAGAAATTAAAGAAAAAGGCAGGAGATTTTTAGAAGGTCTAAAATGCTTAAAATCTCGCTACCGTCAAATCGGAAATGTTGACGGGCTTGGGTTGGCACTTAGAATTGAATGCACAAAAGAAGACGGTTTTACACCTGATAAAGAGCTTTGCGACAACATTATAGAAGAAGGATTAAAAGGAAATCTTGAATACAAAGGTCAAAAGTGCGGGCTTGTTTTAAATAACGGCGGATACTTTAAAAACGTTATAACTCTCGTACCGCCCGTCACAATAAAAAATGCGGAAATTGATATGGCAATTGAACTTTTAGATAAGCTTTTTATGAGGTTTTGCAAATAAAATATGATTGTTCAAAAAACAAAGAAAACAGATTTAGACCACATTTTAATCCACAGAGAAACAGTTCTTCCAAACCGTGCAATTATGTTATTTCATGGTTTAACAGGAAGCCCTTATGAATTAAAAAAATATGCAAAATTTTTATTTGATAAAGGCTTTGATGTTTATTGTTATTGCCTGCCCGGGCATGGCAGCCATGAAATTGACATATATTCAGTCAAAGAAAGAGACTGGCGAAATTTTGCACAGGAAAGATATAATGAACTTAGAAAAAATTATGCAGATTTTTTTGTCGGAGGATTATGCCTTGGGGCAGTGCTTGCCCTAAATCTTGCTGAAGAAAATAAGGATATTACAGGACTTATATGTCTTTCCACCACTCTTTTCTTAGACGGATGGACAATTCCCTGGTATAATTTTTTGATGCCGATAGGGTTGCATACAATTTTAAGATACTATTACACTTTCCCGGAAAGAGAACCATACGGCATTAAAAATGAAAAGGTAAGAAATACAATTTCAAGATTAATGACAAAAAACACGGTTGCTATGGATAATTACCCGTTAAGTTCAATATATGAGCTGCTTTTATTATCTAAAAGAGTAAAAAGAAATATTACAAATGTTTTTGCCCCGATTCTTTTGGTACACTCGCTTGAAGATGACCTTACAAGCACTAAGAGTGCAAAATTTGTTTATAATAAAACTTCGTCATTCTATAGGGAATATATGGAGCTGGAAGACAGCTATCACCTTATTTTATATGATAACGAAAAAGAGAAGGTCTACAATAAAACAATTGAATTTATAGATGCTCTTTCTTATAAAAGAAATATTTCACTCAAAGAACTAAAAGACAGAAGAAAAAAATAAGGAGAAAATTTTGCACGCGCTTTTAATCATTCTTATATGTATAAATATTTTCCTGATTATATCTTTATTTTATGGAATAACAAATATCTTTAAAGAAGAAACTCTTCCAAAAACAAGAGCATTTTATTCAGTGTTTTTATCAATACTGATGTTTTTGTATTTAGCATTAATTTTAATAACGGGAATAAAATATCTTATGATGTCAAAATATGCAGCAAGCCCGTTTTTGTTTATATTTTTTGCTTTCCCGTTTGCAATAGGTAATTTGACCTCATACGATAAATTAAAACTCTTTACCTATATCCAAATTGCAATTTTTGTTTTAAGTTTAATCTATTTTATATATTTATATGTAAAACTCTAAAAAAATAGAATATTTATCAAAATTACTGTTCATAATTATAAATTTATGATACATTTATAAAAGGAAATAAAAAGAAGTGGTATCATTAATGCAATGTAAATTTTGCGGACAGCAATTACCAGAAAATGCCATCTGCTGCAGCAGATGCGGCGGAAGTATGACATCTTCAAAGAAAATGCATATTCCAAAACCGCGCGATGAAGAAATGATGTTCAACATAAAGCCTGCCTTTGACCTTGCAACACTTGGTGTTCGTGCATTTTTTCTTGCAGTCTTTATTGGCGCAGTTGCAATGGTTACCATAGGTTCTATTTTCACTGTAGTTTTAAGCCTTCTGGGCTCTATGAACAGTTTTGCAGCTTTTTGGATAACAGGAGTTGCATTTTTTATTATAACCTTCTGGTTATTTATGTATATTGCAAAGAAAAATACAATGGCAAGAAAGTTTACTTTCTATCAAAGCAGAATGGAATATACATATAACGCATTTGACGGCAAATTCAGATACCTTGAATATACGTCAATCCTTGATTCAAGTGTTACAAAAGGACCGCTTCAAAGGATGTCAAACCTTGGAAATATATCCTTTGTGTGTGTTGGAAGTTTTCATGATTACGTTGTTGTAATTGGAGATGTTAGAGACCCCGATTACGTTTATAAAAAAGTTTTAGATTTAATTGAAGTAAATAAAGAAATGAATAAATAACCCGGCAAGGCAAGGTAATAAAGCTAAGGCAAAATACCAATATTTTGCAATCAGTATAATTTTCCTTGTAAAACATGGTTTCAAATAAGGCTTTTCAAAATTTATACAAATCTAAAACCAAATAGGAATTGGAATTGGAATAATTTTGGTTTGTTTTCTTATTTTATATTTAAAAACCAAATTTTTCGCACTCACATAATCTTTATAAGAAGGAAACTCTGCATTTTCCATTCTTTTAATTACCTTTTTATCATACCCTTTAGAGCCTGAACTTACTAAAATCCAAGCTTTTTCAACATTCCCGTCTTTATTTATACTTATTGCAAACTGCGGTTCTCTGTTAATATATGAAAATGACCTTGGCATAGTTTTATATACGGCATCATTAACCTGTTCAGCATATTCATTATATGCTTCTCTTGTATTAAATTTTACAGCCGCTTTTTGATATGTATAATTTGCGGCAAAAACCGTATTTGCAATACTGAATATAAAAATAAATGCTGCTAAAATAATTTTCTTTTTCATCTTCTCACCATAAAATAATATTAACAATAAAATTTCACATATTTTCTTGCCTTACACATTATGACAGCCTGACTTTTTGTTCCCTTTAGCGTCTTGTGTTCATATTCAATTGAAAGCGAATCTAATTTCTCAAAAATTCTATTCATCAAATAAAATTCACCCGCACGTTCAACATCATCAAGAATTATAATAAAATCATCATCCAGATTTTCAGGGATTATATCCAAAATATCAGACCTTGAAAAATTTCCGCCTCCATAAGGTCCATCAATGATAATTAAATTATATTTTTTATTCCCAAGATGCTGCTTTAAATTTTCATACTTGTAATTCTTCACATTTTGAAATTCAAAAACTTCTAAAGAGGGATTATGAATTTTTATTCCATCATTTAATTTTATATTCTCTTTAAAAATTTCAATCCATTTTTTATCATGTTCAACGATATCAAGAGAGGCATTTTCATTTTTATTTAAAATATACTGAGTTGTAATTTTTGATGTCTGCCCTAAGCCCATTTCAAGTATATTTAAGGGTTTTTCAGTTTCTAAAATTCTATACAAAATATATGCAAAAGAATAATTACAAGCTCCGCCTGTAAAAGAAAATGAATTTTCCTTCAGCCAGACAGAGCCTCTAATTGTACTTTCGAAAATATGGGCATATAATAATTCATTCTCAAGTTTTTGGGAATTTTTTATATAATCCATTACCATATTGTATCGTTTTTTTAAAAACTTAATCATAAAAAATATGCTTCTTTTCACCTTTATGATTTTGCTTTTAAAATTTTATCTTTAATTAAATCGCCCATTTTTCTTGTGCCTATAAGTTCCTTGCCATCAGACATAATATCAGCGGTTCTAAAGCCGTCTTTTAATACATCTTTAATTGATTTTTCAATTAAATTATAAGCTTCATCCATTTTAAATGAATATTTCAGCATCATGCCGGCTGAAAGTATTGTAGCAATCGGGTTAACAACATCTTTACCCCTGAGGTCAGGCGCTGAACCGTGAATAGGTTCATATAAAGCGGTTTTTGCATTTTCTCCAAGGCTGGCAGATGGAAGTAATCCTAAAGAGCCTGAAAGCATTGAAGCTTCATCAGATAAAATATCGCCAAAAATATTGCCTGTTACAATTGTATCAAACTGTTTTGGTGCTCTAATCAATTGCATAGCAGCATTATCCACATACATATGAGATAATTCTACTTCAGGATAATCTTTTGCAACCTCTAATACCACTTCTCTCCATAGTCTTGAAACATCAAGAACGTTTGCCTTGTCAACGGAACAAAGTTTTTTACCTCTTACCATTGCTGTTTCAAAAGCAATTTTTGCAATTCTTTGAACTTCATCCTCGGAATAAATCATGTTATTAAAGCCGTATCTTTTGCCGTTACCGTCTTTATCAAGGCGTACTTCAACCCCTTTAGGCTCGCCAAAATAAACATCCCCGGTTAGTTCACGGATAATCATAATATCAACCCCTGACACATTCTCAGGTTTCAATGGGCTTGAAGATACCAACTCATCCCAAACAATTGCAGGACGGAGATTTGCAAATAAGCCTAAGGCTTTTCTTATGCCAAGCAATGCTCTTTCAGGGCGAACTTCCGGAGGAAGTGTATCATATTTCCAATCCCCCACAGCCCCAAGCATTACGGCATCTGCTTCTTTTGAAGTTTCAATCGTTTTATCAGGCAATGGTACACCTGTGTTATCATAAGCAATACCGCCTATAAGTTCATCTTTATATTCTATTTTAAAATCAAAAACTTTACCTGTTGCATTTAAGACTTTTTTAGCCTCTTCCATAATTTCAGGACCGATACCGTCTCCTGAAAGCACCGCAACTTTGTATTCTTTCATAAATCAAAACTCCTGTTAAACTCTATAAAATTTAAACTGCTTTTAAAAATTATACACCAAGCTTCTTCTTTGTATAATTTACAAGCCCGCCGATATCGATTAATTCTTGAATTTCTTTAGGATAAACAGTGATTTTATATTCTTTTCCTGTTGTTAAATTTTTCACAACACCGTTTTCTAAATCCATGCAGATTTCATCGCCGTTTTTGGTTTCATCAGGCAGTTTATCATTTTCAATAATAACTAAACCTATATTTATAGCGTTTCTATAAAAAATTCTTGCAAAGCTTTTTGCTATAACTGCACTCACTCCTGATGCTTTAATAGCTATCGGAGCATGTTCTCTGGATGAACCGCAGCCAAAATTATCACCTGCAATAATAAAATCATCTTTTTGTACGTTTTTATAAAAATCTTTGTCAATATCTTCCATACAATGCTCTGCAAGTTCCGCTGCAACGCTTGTATTTAGATACCTTGCAGGAATTATTACATCAGTATCAACGTCATCCCCGTAAACAAAACTTTTACCTTTTTTCAAAATATCTCCTCCATTTGTTCCATTTACTTTTTAAACTCTATTACATATTATAAACATAAAGAAGAGCTAACACAAATTAAATGTATGTTCTTTTTTTGAAATTGTTTACTTTGTTAATAAAAAATTAAATATTAATAAAATAAACCGTCATCAGATTAGTAAAAGGAGAGAAACACATGAGATTACAAGAAAGCATTATTGAAGCAGTTGGCCAAGTTTACAATTACCTTTCAGAAAATGGTGAAGTTACAACTAAAAAAATGCAAAAAGACCTTGACCTTGATGCAAACTTTACCGGTATGAGCCTTGGCTGGTTAGCTAGAGAAGATAAAATTCAAATTGAAAGAAAAGGCGCATATACAAAAGTTAGCTTAATATAATCTTTCTAAAATTAATTTAAAATTTAAAAAGTCGTCCTTAATTAAATATTGACAAGGGCGACTTTTTTTATGACAATATTATTTATGTTTATGCTAAACTATAAGATAATAATTGACTATTAAATAAAAGGAATATGAAAAATGGCAGTACCAAAGAAGAGAACAGGTAAATCAGCACAAGCTAAAAGAAGAGCTAATTGGAAAGCAACTACTCCTGCAACTACAACATGTAAAAATTGCGGAGCTGTTGTGTTAACTCATACAGTTTGCCCTGAATGCGGAACTTACAAAGGTAAAGTTGCAAGCGCTAAAGGACAAGCAATGCTTGAAACTAAAGTAGAAGAAGCAAAAGAAGTTAAAAAATCTAAAAAAGCTAAAGAAGAATCATCTGAAGCTAAAGTTGAAGAAACTAAAGCAGAAGAAACAACTGAAGAAAAACCAAAAAGAACAAGAAAACCTAAAAAAACTGAATCAGAAGAAAAAACTGAAGAATAATTAAGTTAAAGGCAGGTAATAATTTGCCTGCCTTTAAAATTTACAAGGGTAGGACTTTTTGAGGAATTTAGTATTATGACAAGAATAGCAATAGATGCTATGGGCGGAGACCATGCGCCGGAAGAGATAGTTAAAGGTGCTGTTTGGGCAGCTCTTGATTACAATATACCGATTGAGCTTGTTGGTAAAGAAGATGAAATCAAAAGAGAACTTGATAAAATCCAAAAATCAGGTATAAAATCAAAACGCGGCGGCTATTTTTCTCATAACATTAAAGTTGATTTTTCAAAGCTTGATATTAAAGTTACCCACGCTGATGAAGTTATTGAAATGGGTGAAGCTGTAGGGCAAGCCATAAGAAAAAAGAAAAAATCATCAATTGTACTATCTGTTGATGCAGTAGCTCAAGGTAGCTCTGATGCTGTTGTTGCAGCAGGTTCAACAGGTGCCGCTATGGCATCAAGCTTGTTTGGTTTAGGAAGATTAAAAGGTATTGAAAGACCTGCCATCTGCGTTACTCTACCCGCCATGAAGCACCCTATTTGTTTGATAGATGCCGGTGCAAACAGCAGCAGTACCCCTGAAATGCTTTGCCAATTTGCAATTATGGGCTCTACATTTGTAAAAAATGTTTATGGAAGGAAAAACCCGACCATCGGCATCTTAAATATTGGAGAAGAAGCTGGAAAAGGTAATGAACTTGTTCAAACTGCCCATAAAATGCTTCAAGAACTTAAAGAAAACGGGCAAATTAATTTCATTGGAAACATTGAAGGCAAAGAAGTATTCCACGGCGATTGTGATGTCGTAGTTTGCGACGGCTTTGTTGGAAACGTTGCCTTAAAAATTGTTGAAGGCTCATCCTTAATGCTTTTTGAGATGATTAAAGAAGAATTTAACTCAAATATAATTTCTAAAATTATAGGGCTGCTTGCAAAACCTTTTATGAAAAGAATTTACAAAAGAATCAACTATGAAGAATTTGGCGGAGCTTTACTTTTAGGAGTTAAAGGCATAACAGTTATAGCACATGGAAGAAGCACCGCTTATGCTATTAAAAACGCCGTTCGTGTTGCAAAAGAAGCAGTTGAAACAGGTGTAAATAAAAAAATATCAGAATTTTTTGAATAGAATCTAAAGGAAATAAAAATATGAACTATAAACCCGTACAAATACTTGCACTCGGAATGTCAGTTCCTGATACTATTGTTACCAATGATGATTTGACTAAAATTTTAGATACGTCTGATGAGTGGATTTCAACAAGAACGGGTATAAAACAAAGACACATTGCAAGCGGCGATGAAAATTCTACTTTTTTTGGCGTAAATGCAGCGCTTGATGCTATGAAAAAATCCGGAATTGAAGGAATTGATGTTGATGCAATAATAGTTGCAAGCTCTAACCCTTATAATATATATCCTTCAACCGCATGCGTAATTCAAGATGCAATAGGTGCAAAAAACGCTATAGCTTTTGATATAACAGTTGCCTGCACAGGCATGATTTATGCTCTTGAAATAGGGCGTTCAATGATTGCAACAGGCAAATATAAAAATGTTCTTCTTGTTGCAACAGATACAAACTCCAAGTTTTTAGACTGGACCGATAGAGGAAGCTGCGTATTATTCGGCGATGGTGCAGGTGCTATCTTGATTTCAGAAGCAAAAGACGGCATTGATGATATCTTAGCACTAAATGTTAATGCTGACGGCACAACGGGAAAACATATAACAATGAATCTTGTTGGTGACAATTGCCCGCTTGTAGAACCTGCAAAAGAAGGCTGCCATAAAATTACAATGAACGGTAAAGAAGTTTATAAGTTTGTTGTTCAAACTATGCCTGAATCTATTATGAAATGCTTAGAAGACGCTGAACTTGAACCAAAAGATGTTGATTACCTAGTTCCTCATCAGGCTAATTTAAGAATTATAGAAGGCTTGCAAAACCGTCTTGAATTTAGCGATGACAAAGTTATTGTAAATATTGATAGATACGGCAACACATCAGCAGCTTCTGTTCCTATAGCACTTGCTGAAGGCATTCAGTCAGGCAAAATCAAAACTCCTGCCGTTGCAATTCTTTGCGCATTCGGTGCTGGTATGGCTTGGGGTTCTGCTGTAGTCCGCTTGAGAGAAGGTCTTAAATAGTTTTTAACCGATATTTCCGCTTTTAGTGCAATTATATGTACTAAAAAACCGGAATTAGAATATTAATTCAAAAGGAGATAAAAATTGAGGAAGATTGCTTTTATATTCCCTGGTCAAGGCGCTCAAACCACAGGCATGGGAAAAGATTTATATGAAAATTTTGAATCTGCAAGAAAAGTATTTGACAGAGCAGATTCTGTTTTAGAAAAAAGTGTTTCAAAAATTTGCTTTGAAGGACCTGATGAGGTTTTAAAGCAAACTGTAAATACTCAAAGCTGTCTTTTAACAGTATCAATTGCAGCTCTTGAAGCACTGAAAGAAGCGTCAAACGGCAGCATTAAAGCAGATTACACTCTTGGGCACTCATTAGGTGAATATTCAGCTTTATACACAGCAGGTGTTATGGATTTAGATACAACATTTAAAGCCATTCAAAAAAGAGCAGATTTAATGCAAAAAGCATGTGAATGCTCAGCACAGGGTGGAATGAGTGCAATTCTTGGTTTAAGCGAAGATAAGATTAAAGAATGCCTGGAAAAAGCAAGTTCAAAGGGCTTGGTTAGCATTGCAAATTATAATGAACCAAACCAAATTGTTATCACCGGGAAACTTGAAGCCGTTAATTATGCAAATGAATTAATCAAAGAAGCCGGCGCAAAAAGAGTAGTGCCTCTTGCAGTTTCAGGAGGTTTCCATTCTAAATTAATGCAATCTGCAAGCAATGAATTTGAAACTTTTGTAAATTCTCTTGAACTTAATGATGCAAGTATTCCTGTTGTAACAAACGTGGATGCTGAACTTACAACAAAAGCTGATGATTTTAGAAGTAAAATGCCCGAACAAATAAGTTCTTCAGTATACTGGAGCCAATCAATCCAAAAATTACTCGAACTTGGTGTAGATACATTTATTGAACTTGGAAACGGTAAAGTTTTAGCAGGTCTAAACAGGAAAATCTGCCCTGCAGAAGTTAAAACATATAACGTATTTGATAAAGATTCATTAATGAACACAGTAAATGAATTAAACACTATTAATGTATAGGAGAAATTAATATGACAGATAATAAAAAAGTAGCGCTTGTTACAGGTGCTTCAAGGGGAATAGGTAAAGCCTGCGCACTGGAGCTTGCAAAAGCAGGGTATGATATTGTAATCAATTATGCGGGAAATGAAGAAGCGGCAAATAAAACTGTATCCGAGATTAAGGATTTAGGACAAAATGCTGTTGCGAAAAAATTCGACGTTTCAAATAAAGAAGCAGTAGATGCCGCTATAGCTGAAATTATGGAAGAATTTGGCAGAATAGATGTATTAGTAAACAATGCAGGCATTACACGCGACAATCTTTTTATGAGAATGAAAGAAGAAGAATGGCTCGCTGTTATAAATACAAACCTAAACTCGGCTTACTTTGTTACAAACCCGGTTTCAAAAATTATGATTAAACAAAGAAGCGGTGCTATCGTAAATATGGCATCAGTTTCAGGTGTTTACGGCAATGCAGGGCAGGCAAACTATTCAGCTGCAAAAGCAGGCATGATTGGCTTTACTAAATCTCTAGCAAAAGAGCTTGCTTCACGCAACATTAGAGTAAATGCCGTAGCACCGGGATTTATCCAAACAGATATGACAAAAGATTTACCTGTGGATAAAATTGTTGAAAGAATCCCCCTAAAAACCTTAGGGCAACCTGAAGATATTGCAAGAACGGTTAAATTCTTAGCAGTAGATGCAAATTACATTACAGGTCAGGTTATAGGGGTAGACGGCGGACTTGTAATATAATGAAGTTTAAACATTACAGCTTAATTGCATTACTTGTTTTAACAGGTTTAAATATTCAAGCGCAGGCTGAGCCAGCTGCATCTCAAACACAACAGGGAGCTGCCACAGGTTTTTACCAGCCAAAAAAAAGCTACACGGAAGAGCGCGATGCCTATATGAAAAAATATACCTTTGGCAATTTCAGCTCTTCAGAGTTCTCAACGCCGTTTACATCATCTTTTTCAGGACAAATTCCTGCAAACAAAAAAGAATTAACCCCTGAAGAAAAAGAGGTAATTCGTGCCGCAAAAGAGCAGATGAAGATGAAAAAGCTGTCTTTTTCAAGCGAAGAATTTATAAAACAAATTAAAAAAAATAAAATTGAAAATGTTAATTTGATGTTAAAAGCCGGTGTCAGTCCTAATACGGATTATTTTGGCGAATATGCGATTTTTTATGCAGTAAAGTATAATAAAACAGAAATTGCCAAAATTTTGCTTGAACAAGGTGCAAATCCAAATGCAGGCTTTGATTCGCCACTTTTTTGGGCTGTAAAAAATAATAATAAGGAACTCACGGAGGCACTTATTAAAAAAGGTGCAAAGCTTGATTTTACAGAGCTTATATCATCTAAAAGCATTTTATATACAGCTTTAAAAAAGAATAACATTGAAATTGCAAAAATGTTAATTCAAAACGGCGCAAAAATAGATAAACGCTCCGCTTTGCTTATTGATAAAAAGAATCTGTATACAAAGCTTGGTATTGAAAGATTCTAAAATAAGCAAGCTTAAAGCTTATAACCGTAAAATTTAAAATATTAAAAGACACTTTTCAAATTAAAAAGTGTCTTTTTTAAAATTCATTATTTAAAACTATTTTAAAACTGTTTTAAGAATCTTTCATCGTTATTAAAAAATAATCTAATATCATCAATTGCGTATTTAAGCATGGTGAGCCTTTCAACACCCATACCAAATGCAAAACCTGAATACACATTTGAATCTATCCCAACTCCTTTAAGGACATTAGGGTCCACCATACCGCAGCCTAAAATTTCAAGCCAGCCTGTACCAGAACATGTCGAACATCCTTTTCCGCCGCACATTATACATTGAACATCTACTTCAGCAGAAGGTTCTGTGAACGGGAAAAAGCTGTTTCTAAACCTTGTTGGACGGGATGCGCCAAAATACAATCTTATAAATTCATTCAATGTACCTTTAAGGTCTGTAAAGGTAACATCTTTATCCACACAAAGTCCCTCAATCTGATGGAAAAGATTATTTTTCCTTGCACTAACTGATTCATTCCTGTAAACTCTGCCCGGTGCAATAATTCTGATAGGAGGTTTTTGATTTTCCATACAGTGAACCTGGGCGCCTGAAGTTTGACTTCTTAAAACCACATGTTCTGCATTTGCTGCATAATATGTGTCTTGAACATCACGTGCCGGGTGCTCTTTTGGAGTATTTAGTAAATCAAAATTATATTTTTCAACCTCAACTTCAGGTGAATATTTATTTTCAATCAAGGAAAATCCAAGATGCTCAAATATTTCAACAATTTCATTTACTGTTGCAGTCAGGGTATGCACTTTTCCTTTTTTAATATATGTGCCGTCCAAAGTAGGGTCAATTTTTTCAGAGATTAATTTTTGGTTTAATTCTTCAAAATAGAAAATTTCATTCTTCTCTTTAATTAAAGCTTCAATTTCCTTGAAAACTTCATTTGTCAAAGAACCGATTTTTGGTCTTAAGGCGGGGTCAATATCCTTTAATCCTTTTTTTAAATTGTTTAATTCAGAAGACCTTGATAAATACTTATTTTTAACCTCATCAAGCTCTTTTAAATTTTTAGCACCACTAACTTCATTAATGGCATTTTTCTTTATTTCTAAAATTTTATTTTCCATAAAAATTTGCCCAAAAATCTCTAAAATACTTTTTTAACAAAACAATAATACCCAAAAAAAAGACTGACATCAAGATTTTTGATATAATATTTTTAAAATGGAAGTTTTTAATAGGATTTTAAGATAAATGATTATTGTATTTTATATTTCGTTATTTTTGTATATAGCAAATATTTCACTAATTTCAACCAATATAGACCCTGATTTTTGGGCAAGAATCATTGTAGGAAAAACTTTTTTTCAAACAGGTACACTATTAAATTTTGATTTTCAATCATTTGGTCCTACCCGTCAATGGTTTGACCATGAATGGGGTGCAAGCTTAATTTTCTACAGCATACTTGATAAATTTGGCGATGTTGGAATTATAACTTTCAAAATAGTAATTGTTTTTGTGACATATTTCATATTAACCAGAATAATTCTTCTAAGACGCAAATATATTCATAAATCAATAAAAATAAACCCAACGAAAGAAGCTTCATTCAATATTATATTTTTCATTCTTTTAACGCAATCCGTTTTAAATGTTGTAAATTCTACAGTAAGATGTCATCTTTTTACGTTTTTATTCTTTGTAATCTGGTTGTATGTACTTGAAAAATCAAGGCTTGAGAACAACTATAAAATATTATGGCTGCTGCCGGTTTCAATGATTATCTGGTCAAATATCCATGGCGGCTGTTTTACGGGCTTAGGGCTTCTTACACTATATATTATAGGAGAATATTTAAATAAAAAACCCATTAAGCCATATGTTACAACTCTAGCATTTTCAATTTTAGCCTTGTTTGTTAACCCATATGGTGCAGAATATGTATATTTTCTATTCCACGCAATAACCTTGAGTCGTCCAAATATAACAGAGTGGCAACCCCTATTTTCTAAAATTCATTTTGCACATTATTTTAAATTTAAATTATGGCTGATGGGCATGACAATACTCTCTTCTATAATTTTAATTAGAAATTATAAAAAGCAGCAAAACAAAGATTTCAAAGAAAAATTAATAAATACATATAACAGTCTGGATAAAACAAAAGCTATAATTTTAATTGCAATGTTCTTTTTGAGCTTCAAAAGCTTAAGATTAATAATATTCTTTGCTTTTTGTGCAACAGTATTTTTATATGACGATATTTATTTAAAACTTTTAAATAAAAAATTGTCAAATAAAATAAATAATTTAAAAGAGATTTTGCTTTTTCTTTTAATCTCAATATCTCTTGTCTATACAGTTAAAACAAAAACAATAGAAACAAGTATTCAAGAGTTTCCTTACGTCGAAGCAGAGTTCTTAAAAATCAACCACCTTAAAGGAAACCTGCTCGCAAATTTTCACTATGGAAGTTTTCTTGCTTATAAGCTTTATCCAAATAACTTTATATTTATGGATGGAAGATACGAAGAAACCTACGACCCGGCTCTTTTAGAAAGACTAAACATTATACATACAAAAGATAATTGGAAAGAAGAGTTGAATAGGTTCCATGTAGATTATATTATTGCAGAAAAATTTTATAATAAATTATGTAAACATCTCAATGAAGACAAAGATTGGAAACCAATTCTGGAAAGCAAAAACTTTATTTTATTTACAAAAATGAATACCTCATTGAAAGATTTTAAAATTCCTTCAAGCGATTTTAAATACTATCAAAAGCACAAATGGGATACAAATATTAATTGGGGAATGAATGAAAAATAAGATTTTATCTTTAATAATAATTGCAGTCTGCATCTGCACATCAGCTCAGGCAATCCTTGCAAAAAAAGAAACCATAAGAAAACCCTTAGATGCAAGACAAGAAAACTATATTGATATCCAAGAAGAATTAAGGCTAAATAACAAAGAGCTTGAAAAATTCAATCAAATAAATATTATGGAATATCAAATGGTAAGACCAATTGCCCTGCAGCTTGAAGCCAATCTTTTAAGGCTTGATGAATTAAATGAAGTAAAATGCAGGTGGTATAAAAAACAATGCAAAAAAGAGCTTCAACAAAATAAAGCCTTTATATCAGATGATATCAAAGAATTACAAAGACAGATAAGACAAAAGAAAGAATATTATAAAATTTTATATATTAATGAAACCACAAGAAGACAGGATTTAAAACTCCGCAAAATAATTAAAAGTGAAACGAAGGGAAAAGTACAATTATGGTAATTATACAGTATATTTGAACTTTATGACTTACAAAAAATCCTCCAAAATTTGGAGGATTTTTTTAAATATTAATTTAGTTAACTATTTTACAACTGTATCAATAATTACTTTAAATGCTTCAGGTTCATTTGCAGCAAGTTCAGCCAGCATTTTTCTGTTTACCTGAATATCAGCCTTTTTAAGCAAATTCATAAATTTAGAATATGTTAAACCGTATTCACGAACTGCAGCATTAATTCTAACAATCCATAGGCTTCTCATATTTCTTTTTACAACTCTTCTATCACGATAAGCATATTTTAATGCCTTCATAACAGCTTGATTTGCAACTTTAAAAATTCTGCTTCTGGCACCAATAAAGCCTTTAGCTAATTTTAATATTTTTTTATGTCTTTTTCTTAAAACATTACCGCGTTTAACTCTCATAGTTCACCTTCCTTATCTTGAATACTTAATGTATGGCAATTCCTTTGTAATTAAATCTAAATTACAAGATGGAACTTCAACCATCCCTGTTAACCTATTTTTTCTTGCAGGACTTTTATGTGCAAGAAGGTGACCTTTTCCTGCCTGGCGTCTTAAAATTTTGCCTGAAGCAGTAACTTTGTAGCGCTTATTGGCAGACCTGTGTGTTTTCATTTTAGGCATTTTATTTCTCCTTTTATTTGTCTTTCAAGGTTTTTGCGGCATACCTTAAAGCCGCTTCAATACCTCAACATAATAATAAAATAAACCCTAAAAAAAGTAAACCCTGACATCTAAAAGATTATTAAAATTATTTCTTCAAATAAAGCAAACAATAAAAAAGCCCCGATGCAATACACCAAGGCTTTTTAAATATTTCAAAACTAACTTATTAAAATTAGTCGTTTTGGAACATTGTTCTTTGAGCTACAGCACCATAAGGAATAGCTGCTGAATCTGTAATCATGATAGTGAATACATCGCTGATTCTTGTGCTGTTAGGAGCTGGGAAAGTATAAGCAGTACCACCAGCATTTGGGTTAGGTCTCTTGTCACCGTTAACATCAACTACAACTAAGCAGTTTTGAGGTGTAGCAATAGCATTTCCTTGATCATCAATAGTAGCACCACATCTTTGACCATTTTTGCTCAAGCCAGCAATATTGTGGCTTGATGGAAATTCAAATCTCATACCATCAGATGTATAGAATGCTGCGTTTTGAGAACCACGTCCAACATTAGTAGTTTCTTTAATAATGTTTAATCTTTGTGCTAAATAAGTCATCAAACTGTCAGGAGTATGAGTATCTGTACCAGATTGTGTCAAGTCAGCAGGTGTAACATTTTCCAAAGCCATGTTCATAGTGATTGCTTGGTTTAATACTGAAACTGCCTTTTTAAGACCAGTTTTAAATTCTTGTTGGTTTGTATTTACAATAACAGAAGGAATAGTCATAGCTGCAACTACACCAATGATAGCCAAAGTGATTAAAACTTCTGCTAAAGTAAAACCTAAACTCTTTCTCATCGATTTTTACCTTTCATATTTACATCTAATTACTTTTCGCACTAGGCAAATTTATGTTAATAATTATATTACATTTTCCATGAAAAATAAACCTGAAAGAAATAAAAATCCACTGATAAGTCGAAAAAAATACGGTAATATCTATAAAGTATATACTTTTAATAAAACTTAATAAAACGGTATCAAAATTTAAATTCAGCCCTACACTAGGATTTTCAGGTTTTATTCAAGTCTGTTTTTAAATGAATAATTTGCAATAAACAGCGTAAAAATTGAGATAAAAATGATTGGAATTAAATTTAACAACACAAAATAAAAGTTAATATTTTTTAATATTACCCCCTTTGAAATAACAAGAAAAAACCTCAAAGGATTAACAATGGTAAGCTTTTGAAGAAATTCGGGAGTGATATTTTCAACAGGTGCACTGTACCCTGATAGAATCATTGCAGGAAACATAAAAACAAAAACTAAAAGCATGGCTTGCTGCTGAGTCTTGCAAAAGCATGAAATAAAAAGTCCAACCCCTGAAATTGAAATTAAAAACCATATAAGAGCAAAGTAATAAAGAAAAATATTGCCAACCATTGGAAGATGGAATACAAATTTTGCCGCAATCAAAATTAAACCGGCATCAATTAATCCAAAAAACAGCGGCACAATTAGCTTGCCTGCTACAATTTCATAAGGTTTTAAGGGGGTTACCAAAAGTTCATCAAATGTGCCAGATTCTTTCTCTCTTGCTAAAGAAAGCGCTGACAGCAGCAAAACCATTGACATAGAAAGAATCCCTACAAGGGATGATATTATAAACCAGTGATAATAGAGGTTTGGATTATACCAATTCCTTACAACAAGCTCAACTTCATCTTTTTGCGCATTAAAACTGCTTGCAATTTCCCCTAAATAATTTCCTATGATTTGCGAACCGTTTGTATGTCTACCATCCAAAATAACTTCCACTTCAGGCTTTTGCCTTGAAAGATATTTTTTTGTAAAATCATTTTTTATATAAATCCCACCCCTGACATGTTCTGTATCTATCTCATCTTTTAGTTCTTTTAAGTTCTTTACATAAATTATTTTTTTAAAATATCTTGACCCCGATACCTTATTTAAAAATTCACGGGAAACGGGTGTAGAATCCTCATTTAAAATAGCAACAGAAATATTTTCAATATCTAAAGTTGCAGCATGGGAAAACAAAAAAAGCTGCACAATTGGCGGCAAAAATAAAAGCAGCCTGCTTTTTTTATCCCTCCAAACGGAATAAAATTCTTTTATAATTAAAGACTTTAAACGGTTCAAATTTATACCGGACACAGTTTTAGTCTCCTTCTTCAAGGGTATTTGGCGTAATTTTATAAACAATAACAAACATTAAAAGCGCAAAAAGTCCCAAATAAATTGAATTTAAAACTATCGTCTTCATTATGGTCCCCGATAAAAAAAGGCTTGTAATGCTTGATACATAATATCTTGCAGGAATAAAACAAGTTAAAAGCCTTAGAAACCAAGGCATGGAATTAATCTCATAAATAAGCCCGGATAACATCATTGCTGGCATAAAACCAACCACGCCAGCTATTTGGCTTGCAATAAACTGGTCTTTTGAAATTGTAGAAACAAAAAAACCAAACCCTAAAGCCCCAAGCATAAACAGTGCTGAAACTATCATAAATGCTAAATAGGAACCATAGAAAGGCACCCTGAATAAAAATCTGATTAAAAATAAGGAAAATAAAATAGATGTCATTGAAAGTAAAAAATATGCAGCATATTTTGCAGATAAAAACTCCCCTTTTGTCACATCTGTGGTCAAAAGAGACTCCATTGTCCCCCTCTCCCATTCTCTTGCAATAACAAGGGCAGTTAAAACCGTCCCAATCATAGTCATAATAATAGCTAAAGACCCCGGCAAAATAAAATAAGAACTCTTTAACGACGGATTATACCAAAACCTTTGAATAATATTTATTGAAGAATCACCACCGACACTGCTTGTCATGGATGGTGAAGAATAAGCGCCAATTGCTTTATATGTTCCAAGTGCCCCTAAAATATATGCTGAAACAAACTTTGCCACATTTGGCTCAGACCCGTCCGTAATTACCTGAATTTCGGGTTTACTAAGACCGCCAGTCCCTGCACTATTACCATCAAAGCTGCTTGTATCCTTGATACGTCTTGTAAAATTACTTTTTATAACTGCAAACCCCTTTATAAAGCCCCCTTCAAGAGCATATTCAGCCTCGTGCCTTGTATTAAAAACCTTAACATCTAAATACCTTGAATGGCGCATTGTATCTAATATTTCAACGGTAGTTGGCGTCTTATCCTCAAGTATAACTCCAATTTTCACCGTGTTAGTATCAAAGTTTATCCCAAAACCAAATAAAAACAATAAAATAACAGGAAGTAAAAATGCAATCAAAATGCTTGAAAAATCCCGCACTATTTGAAACATCTCTTTTTTTACAAGTGCAAAAACTATCTCTCCTCTCATTTTGCACCGCCATCATCTTTAACACTGAAAGCAGCAGTGTTTTTCTGCCTCAAAATCAGCTCAATAAAAGCATCTTCCATTGTAGGTTCAGGGTTTTTATCGGTTTTGACAAGCCTTTTAAGATTATCAGGCGTATCACATACAAGTGTTTTTCCTCTAAAAACGAGGCTGATTCTATCACAATACTGCGCTTCATCCATAAAATGGGTTGTGATTAGAATTGTGGTGCCATTTTCAGATAAAAAATTTATTTGATTCCAAAATTCACGCCTTGATAGAGGGTCAACGCCTGAAGTCGGCTCATCTAAAAATAATACAGGGGGATTATGCACAATGGCACAGGATAGTGCCAACCTTTGCTTATACCCTAACGGCAGATTTTTCGCATCTTCATTTTCATATTTTTTTAAATCAAACAAATCTAAAAGAATTTTTATACGCTTACTTGCATTAAACCCGAAAAGCCCGTATACCCCTGCAAAGAAATTCAAATTCTGCCTCACGCTCAAATCCCCGAAAAGAGAAAATCTTTGAGCCATATATCCTAAAAAACTTCTTGCACAGCTTGGATTTTCATCCATCCTGACTCCCATAATGGAAGAATACCCGCCGCTTGGACGAATAAGCCCGCACAACATTTTAAAAGTTGTAGATTTTCCGGCACCGTTTGGTCCCAATAATCCGAATATTTCTCCTTTTTTAATTGAAAAACTTATATTATCAGCTGCCGTAAAATTTCCATATTTCTTAACTAAATTATTAGCCTCAATTGTAAACTCCATGCCGGTTTTTCTTTCTTTGGAAACACTTTTTACATCATCACATTCAATACTTCTGTTAAAATCTTCCGGCGTACCTTTAAAAAGCGCTTTAAGGGAAACTTTATTTGAAAAACTGCCGCTCTCTTTTTTTAATATATAAATAACGGCATCTTCAAATCTTGGCTGTATTGGTGTTTTAGGCAAAAAGAAGCTTTGTGCGTATTCTTTATTTTGAAATACCACACGAATTTTATCCCCTTCAACAATAGCATCCGCTAAAGGTTTTCCTTTGTTTTCTTCCGCTCTTAAAATATTTCTCAAAAGAGTCCTTAAATTTACCCTGCGCCCTTCTTTATCATCCTTATATGTTAAATAAACAAGCCCGTCCATTTTATCCGTGGCTTCTTTTGGGGCGCCATTATAGATTTTCTTGCCTTCTGAGAGTAAAAAAACTTTCTCAAATTTCTCAGCCTCATCAAGATAAGATGTTGACCAAATGACAGATATATCGTTTTCTCTGACAAGTTTTCTTACTATTTCCATAAGTTCTAACCTTGAAACAGGGTCAACACCAACAGAAGGCTCATCCAAAAGCAAAAGTTTGGGTTTTGAAATCAAAGTACAGCAAAGCCCGAGCTTTTGCTTCATGCCGCCTGAAAGATTTCCTGCAAGCCTTTTTTTAAAATCCTTAAGCCCTGCAAATTCAAGAAGAGTATCAATTGAAGCGCTGTCACCTTTTGCACCGTTTAAGGATACAAAAAGATTCAAATTTTCTATAACGGTTAAATCTTCATAAAGCCCGAATTTCTGCGGCATATACCCTATACTTTTTTTCACGGTCATCATACCGTCAGCATCAAATGGCGAAATCCCGTCTATTAAAACTTCCCCTCTATCTTCAACATTGGTGCTAAAATCAGGTTTTAAAAGCCCGCATAAAATCCTCAAAAACGTTGTTTTACCGGCACCGTCGGGTCCTACAAGGGCTGCAAGCTCTCCTTTTTTTAAATTCAGCGAAATATTATTTAAAGCAGGAACCTTGCTCTCTTTAAATGTTTTAGATAAATTTTTTACATAAATAATATCATCTTCCACAGTCATTATTCTCCACGGAAGAATCTATGAGCGGAATTCTAATATTAACAGGCATGCCTTGTCTCAAATAAAGACTTAATTCCTTATCATTCCCATCTTCAATATCATCTATAATTACTCTTAATCTATATACTAAATCCGTGCGAAGAGAAACCGTTTCAACAGTTTTTGGGGTAAATTCAGCAACTGGCGAAATAAACCCGATGTGCGCCTTAAATTCTTTATCAGGCATCGAATCATTTGAGATATAAGCCTTTTGCCCAAGCTTTATTTTTCCTAAATCCTCCTCTGAAACATAAGCTCTTGCCCATAAAGGCTTAAATAAAGACATACTGTAAACAGGTACACCTGAGGCAAGAATAGTTCCAGGCTCTGTTATTCTGGTCAAAATTATCCCGTCATTCGGTGCAATTAATCTTGTATCATTAAGTGCTATTTTAGCGCTTTTAAGCTGTGCCTGCGCAAGGTCAAAATCAGCTGCCGTCCTATTTTTATTAGTTAAAATATTCTCGCACTCCTCTTTGGAAATTGTCTCATCATCACATAGTGCCAAATTTCTTCTGTAAATATCATAGCTGTTTATTTTGAGTGCAGCTGTTTCAGCCTCCTTTGCTTTTGCTTCTTTTAAACTGGTTTCAAACGTATCGGAATCAAGCCTTGCTAAAATCTGCCCTTTTTTAACATAATCTCCTTCTTCAAAATATAGTTCCTTTAATCTGCCTGAAACCCTGAATGACAAGTTAACTTCACGGATTTCAATATTTCCGTATAATAAAAGCTCATCCTTTTTATCTTTTTTAAAAACCAAAAGCCACAAAAGAAATACAGCCATAATGACAATTAAAATTAAAACTATCCAAAATTTTAACTTCTTCATAAGCACCCTCCAAGCGCTTTATATAAAGAAATTAAATCGACAAATTTCTGAACTTTAGAATTTAGAGTTGTTGATTTTTCATACAAAAAACTGTTCTCTTTATCTAAAACATCAACTCTGTTTTTCACCCCTGATTTATAAGAATTTGAAATCCTTACAAAATTATTCTCTTCAAAACTTAAATTCTCTAAATTCATTCTGTAGGTTTCATCATCGGTTTTTAGATTATACAGAGCATCATTCACTTCTTTTAGCGCCTTTAAATCGGTATCCAGATACTCATTTAACACCCTTTCATATTCATATTTCTTATGCTTAATATTAAAAATACGCTCGCCCCCTGTAAAAATTTTCTCAGTTGCCCCTGCAACAAGGTTTGCAACTGCCCCTTTCCATAAAAAATTAGGCGTTAGGGTTGAAAACATTAAAATTCCAAAAACATTTATGTTGGGCAAAAATTCTTTTCTTGCAAGCAATACATCAATCTTTGCCTTTTTTAAATTTGCCTCCTTTTGAAGTAAATCAGGTCTTGACAATACAGCATCCGATGCTATTGAATCAGGGATTTTCCCACTATATTCAATATTATTAATATTCCTGATTTCATATTCCCCATTTGGCGCCTCCCCTGTTAAATACGCAAGGTTGGATAAAAAAGTTTCCCGCCTTTTTTTATAATCATTCAAAACAATTTTCTCAAGGTACACTTCTTTTTTGGCATTATTCAGTTCAATTTTCCCCAAAACCCCGTTGTCAAAGCGCTTTTGAGCCCTTTTTAATTTATCTTTTTTATTTTCAATAATTTTATTTTGAATATTAATCTGCTCATCTAGGTTTGCAATATTAAAATATACCCCTGCAATTTCAGCAGCAAGCGCTATTGTTGCCCCTTTTTCTTCATAAATTGAAGCATTTAAATCCTCCCGCTTCATCTCTATTTTATTCTTCCTTTTGCCAAATAAATCAATTTCCCAATGCGTTATAAAAGGAAGTGCAAAGGCATTATCCCGAAAACCCTGATATGGAAAAGCAAAATGCGGAATTTTAAGCCCTAAATAATTTGCCCCGACACTTAAAGATGGAAATTCTTTTGAAATCTCCATATTTTTCATCTGGCGCATTTCATTAATTTTCAGCCTCAAAGCCTTTAAGTTGTGATTATAGCTTATACCTGCAATTATATATTGAAGCAATAATTCATCATTAAATCTGTTAAAAAAATTAAAATCTATATACTGCAGCCTATCATTAGGCTCTTTTAATTTTATCCCCTTGGAATCTGCCCCAAAAACCTTGTTGGAATTAAGTAATACGCATAATATAAACAATATAAGAAAAAAAATTTTAAACCCTGGCTTCAACTTATAACCATCCTTACAATCTACAAAAAGATAATATATGGTATTATTAAAAATAGTTATTACCAAAAAGGATAATATCAAGACGATTGAAGGAGGTTTTTTCAGGATGAACAATTTTGAATTTCAAGCGCCGACAAAGCTTATTTTTGGTGCAGATACAATATCTAAAGTTAAAGACGAAATCCCAAAAGATAAGAAAATTTTAATGACCTACGGCGGCGGTTCCATAAGAAAAAATGGCGTCTACAAACAGGTAATGGAGGCATTATCGGAACATACGGTTTTAGAATTTGGAGGAATTGAACCAAACCCCAAATTTGAAACATTAATGCAGGCGGTTGAAATTGTAAAAAAAGAAAATATAGATTTCCTATTATCTGTTGGCGGGGGCTCTACGCTTGATGGGACAAAATTTATCGCTGCAGCTGCAAAATACGAGGGCGACCCTTGGGAAATCCTTCTAAACGGCGGAGCTAAAATCAAAGATGCCATCCCTCTTGGAGACATTATTACCCTCCCTGCAACAGGCTCTGAAATGAATAACGGTGCAGTAATTTCCAAACTTGAAACAAAAGAAAAACTTGCCTTCCATTCAAATTTTATTTACCCGAAATTTTCAATTATAGACCCGAAAACCACCTTCTCTCTTCCTGAAAAACAAACCGTAAACGGCATTGTAGATACTTTTGTGCACACAATGGAGCAGTATGCAACCTATGATGTCAATACCCCGCTTCAAGATGAATGGATGCTCGGGTTAATTAAAACCCTTATGACAGAAGCTAAAAAAGTTCTTCATAATCCAAATGATTACGAGGCAAGAGCTAATGTTTTCTGGTGCGCCACTTGCGGGCTTAACTATTGGATGTCCTTAGGATGCGTGCAGGATTGGTCAACCCATATGATAGGACATGAACTTACAGCGCTATACGGGATAGACCACGGCGAATCTTTAGCCGTTGTGCTCACACGCGTTTGGAAGAACAGAAAAAATGATAAAATGAATAAACTTGCAAAGATGGCAGTTGAAGTATTTGGAGCAAATGACTTTTTGCCAAAAAATATTCTGGCTGATATCACAATTAAAAAGACTAAAAAATTCTTTGAATCACTAGGAAGGAGAACAAAGCTTTCTGATTACGGCATAGATAAAATTGAAGCCGCTAAACTTATTTCAGAAAGATTTAAGGAAAGAAATTGCACTCTGGGAGAAAAATCCAATATCACTCCCGATGAAGTGTATAAGATTTTAATGGATTGTTAAAAAAATTAAGGAGAAAAAATGAAAAAATTATCACTTATTGTAGCTGCACTTGTTTTGGCAGTTTCTGTACCTGTTGTTTTTGCTCATGACCACGCGCGCGTAGAACAGCACCACTACGGTTTTGATTATATACCTTCATCTTCTGATAAGGGCGGCTATACGGGAGATTTAGAATCCGGCATTGTAACGGTATTAGAAGCAAAAAAACTTGGAAACAGTGTTTATGTAAAGTTAAGAGGAAAAATAGCTTCTAAATTAGGCAAGGAAACCTATCTTTTTAAAGATAATACAGGTACCGTAAAAATTGAAATAGATGATGACGATTGGAATGGCGTTAAAGCCGGACCAAAGGACACCGTAATCATTGAAGGTGAGCTTGAAAGAGAACAAGGCGGCGTCATTATTGAAGTAGATAAAATTGAACTTGCAAACTAAACTTTAAAAATAACTAAAGCTCCTATAAATAGGGGCTTTTTAAATATAAATAAACATTTAATAATCATTTTCCAGATATTCAAAAACCTTCTTAAATTTTGGATAAAGCACACTATAGAGCTCATTTTCATCCACTTCAACAGTAATAACTGGAATATCTCTTTCAACACCGGCATATGTACCGAAGCTGCCGGGTGTCGGATATCCTATATCTTTTTGAACAGGATATCCTGTAAATTCCGAGATTTTTTGCGTCAATTTTAAGGCTTCTCCATCCTTGTCACCATCATAATTTACTATTTTATAGGGGCTGTGAATAGTTAAAATTGCATCAAATTTAATTTGTTCCATCAAAGATACGATAAATTTTGTCTCCTCTTCGCTTGCAGCAGCCCTTCCACCATAATAATCAGCTGCATTGTCTCCCGCAGCAGATGTATCTTCACCCCAGTTTTTTGTGGGGAAATTTCTGTTTAAATCAACACCATTTCTATTAACGCGGGTTTTAGCCGAATTTAATCTTGGTATATAATAAAGATTATTTTTTAAATCATTTTCTCTACAAGATTTATCAAAGCTAATTTCACGGCAAAATTCATCCATTTTATACTTAAAACCGCAAACAGGGCAGATACCGCCCCCGCAGCGCCCCAAATATCTGTTTACAAGCGCTTCGCCCTGTTCTTCATCGCCGTGGAATACACCGATAACCAAAATATTTTTTGCAATCTCGTTATCAAGGCTTAATCTTTTTATTAATTCTATGCTCATTTTTCAACCTTACATATAAATAAAACCCTGAAAATAATTTCTCCAGGGCTTTATATTGTAAATTCATTTTTTAGTTTATTCTCTGAAACATATACCCTATACCGCGGGCTGTCAAAATCAATTCAGGATTAGCGGGGTCAGCTTCAAGTTTTGAACGTAATCTTGAAATATGAACATCCACAACCCTTGTATCAATTCTATGGTCAGGCGGATAAGCCCAAACATGCTGCAGAATTTCATTTCTTGAATATGCTTGTCCTGAATTATTAACTAATAATTCTAATAAGCTAAATTCCATGCCTGTTAATCTTATGCGTTCATTTTTTCTGTATACCTGACGTCTTGCGGTATCTATTTTAATACTTCCAGTTGTAATAACGTTTTTAGCAGTCTTACCGGATGGAACTGAAATTTCTTTTGTGGTTGTACGTCTTAAAACCGCTTTAACTCTTGCTTCAAGCTCTTTTGGGCTAAAAGGTTTAATAACATAATCATCAGCACCAAGCTCTAAACCGGTAATTCTTTCTGATACATCACCAAGAGCAGTTAATATGATAATAGGAACATCAGATGTTCTTCTTATTTCCCTTGTAACGCCATATCCATCCATTTTTGGCATCATAACATCTAAAATTACTAAATCCGGCATGGTTTTATTATAAACATCAACCGCTTCTTCGCCGTCTTCAGCTGTAACAACATCATAGCCAACCATTTTAAGGCGGGTTTCTAAAATTCTTCTTATACTTGCTTCATCATCAGCCACGAGAATTTTTTGTTTAACTTCACCCAGTTCATTGTTTAAGTCATCAGTCATTTCTTAAAAAAATCCTATCTTCCCTTTTGTTATCCCATTATTCCATTACGAAATATTGATTTTTATAAACATATATTAACACATATTAAGTTTTTTTGAAAACAATTGTTAATGTTTATAAATAAATCTTAAAAGAAAGTTACACCAAAATCAATAGTACGTTTAAAATATTTTTGCTGCATAATCTCGAAATAAATAAAAATAAAGCCAATCATAAAGATTGGCGATAAGGTTATAAGTTTTTAATTGATTAGGAGTTAAAATCTTTTTTTATGCAAATTTAATTGCATCAGCCTGAATGTTTTTATCCATTCTTTGAGATACGCTTTCATATTCAGCCTCGGCCGCCTTTAATTGAGCCTCAATTCTTGCTTGTTCTGTTTGAAGCGCTTTTTCTTCTTCATTTAATTGGGCTGAAACCTCTTTTGCGTATTCTTCCAATTCCTGTTTATAAATTTCGTTAAATAGCAGATAAGCTTGTTCTGAGTTTGCATAAGTTGCATCTATAGAATTTTGGGCATAATTATATTGACCGCCGGTTTGGCTTTGAAGCCCCTGCATCTGCTGAATATAAGCATCTGTTTTAATTTGCGCTGATTGATAAGCAATCCCTGATGAATTTGCCATAAAATCCATCTGTGTACCAAATAGAGAGGAAGGACAGGTTGCAGCTTCATTGTAGGTTATAACACCATCAGCAATATTGTTTGCATAACTTTGCAAATCCTGTATCCTTTGGGATATTTGTACCAATTTCATATCAAAGTTGCTTATTCTTTGCTTCAGTGCAACTTTCCTTAATGACAACATTACCCAAGACATTGTCTGCCTCCTAACCTACATTCTTCCTTCATTTGCTTAAACTTAAAATTTAAATTTGCCTTCTAAATGGCTTTTTCTTTTCCTAACCTGAATTTTAAATTTAAACTAACCTTACACTATAATAAACAATTTCTCTTTTTAAAAATTGCCTTTCTTTTTTCATTTTTTATACATGATGTTACATTTCTTAACAAAGGCAAAACCCATGCGCATCATGCAGTTGCGGTATGCTTGCAATCAAGTAATAAGGCTTTTATATTTTAAATTTATGGCGTCAAGCAGCTTCCATTAACATTAGACAATCTTAATACTTAGCCTTAACCCTGTCCTTATGCACAAAAAGCTCTATGTCATCATTCAATTTTAATAAAGGAATATCGCAATCATATTTTTTCTTCAAAGCTAAAGATATTAAATAATCACACAATTCAGGATTTTTAGGTAAAAGCGGTCCATGTAAATAAGTGCCAAAAACATTTCTGTTTCTTGCCCCCTCACTTTTATCCTTGCCATTGTTGCCATTCCCGATTTTAACTTTCATAAATGGTTCAGCTTCAGCATTTAAATATGTAAGTCCTGAATGATTCTCAAAACCAACAATAGTCTTTTTCTTCAAAAATTTAGCAGTTGCAGTCACATTCCCGATAAACCTGTTTTCACCCGCAACCGTATAAACATCCAAAAGCCCTATACCGCTTAATTTATCAGCGTTAAAAGGCTGGTAATAATGCCCAAAAAGCTGATACCCGCCGCAAATTGCAAGAAAAACAGCATTATTATCAAGTGCAGCCTTAAAAATCGCATCCTTATTTTTTTGCAATTCTAAAGATGCCATAATCTGCTGCTGGTCTTGTCCTCCGCCTATAAAATAAATATCGTGTTTTTTATAATTTACCCGCTCGCCGGTTTTCACTTCAGTTATTTCAACTTCAATATCGCGCCATTCAAGTCTGTTTTTTAGCGCCAAAATATTCCCCATATCCCCATAAATATTCAATAAATCAGGATAAAGGTGGCATATTGAAATTTTTAATTCTGAATTTAGCAATTTTTAAAACCTCTTATTAATTGGATTATAGAGTAAAACCGTGTATTTAAAGGCACTGCAGCGTTATTTTGCAGCGCTAACCTGTTCTACAACTAGATTTACAGCTTCATCAGGGCTCAGCTTTAAAACATCTTTTTCATCACGTTTTTTAAATTCTACAAGCCCCTCTGCGATTGTCTTTCCAACCGTTATACGGAAAGGATAACCAATTAAATCAGCATCCTTAAATTTAACCCCGGCTCTATCAGCTCTGTCATCTAAAACAACCTCTATACCTGCCTTTTTAAGCTTTTCATAAATTTCTTCCGCTAATTTCACCTGAGCTTCATCATTAGTATTTACAGGCACAACAACCGCATGATATGGCGCAATCTCAAGCGGCCAAATAATTCCAAACTCATCATGGTATCTTTCAACCGCTGCAGCAGCTGTTCTTGAAATCCCGATACCGTAGCAGCCCATAATATAAGGGTGCGTTTTGCCATTTTCATCGGTATAAAGGGCATTCATTGGTTTTGAATATTTTGTACCAAGTTTAAATATGTTTCCAACCTCAATCCCTCTTGTAATCTTTAACGGCGCACCGCAGTCAGGACAACCTTCTCCAGCCTTTACAAGAGAAATATCAAAAAATTTTACTTCTTTAACATCTTTTTCTGTAATATCAGAAAAATTATACCCTGTAATATGCTTATGAGGCTCATTTGCACCGATTACAAAATTATTCATACCGCGTGCAGTTTCATCAAATAAAATTTCAACATTTTTATCCGCTGCACCTAAAAAGCTTAAATACCCGGGCTCACAGCCTAATGCCTCAACCACCTCTTCATCAACGGCTTTGCGCACTTCAAGAGCACCAACCGCATTTGATAATTTTGTTTCTTCAACCTCTTTATCCCCGCGAATCATTACAAGCACAGGCTTATCCGGGGTTTCTTCATCAGCAAAGCTTGCAATATATAAAACTGCTTTTAAAATGCAGTTTTCTTTAATATTAAAGAATTTTGCCAAATCTTCAATTGTCTTAACATTAGGCGTATCAACTGTTTTAAGTTCTTTAAATCCACCGTCTGTTTCAGTTTCATTTAATTTTGATATGGCATGGTTAGAATTAGCGCTATAGCCGCACTTTTCGCAATAAAATACATCATCTTCCCCAACAGCAGTATCCACTAAAACCATAAACTCATGGCTTACAGAACCGCCAATAGCTCCTGAATCCGATTGCACCATACGGGTTTCAAGCCCGCAGCGTTTAAATATTTTTTTATAAGCTTCCGCCATATTTTGGTATTCTTCATCCAGTGATTCTTCGGAGGTGTGAAAGCTGTACGCATCCTTCATTATAAACTCTCTGCCCCTTAAAAGTCCAAACCTGGGGCGGATTTCATCCCTAAATTTTAATTGAATATGATATAAATTTACTGGCAATTGTTTATAAGAAGCCAAAATCCCATCTGCAACAGAGGTTACAACCTCTTCATGGGTAGGCGCCAGGCACATTTCATTATCGTGCCTGTCTTTCATCCTCATCAATTCTTTGCCATAAACCTGCCATCTGCCTGATTTTTGCCATAATTCGGCAGGCTGGACAAAAGGCATTAATAATTCCTGTGCCCCGGCAGCGTTCATCTCTTCCCTTGTGATTTTTGAAACTTTATCTAAAACCCGCTTCATTAAAGGCATATAGGTATAAATACCGTTGGCTAATTTCTTTATAAAACCCGCCCTTACAAGCAATTTGTGGCTCATAGCCTCTGCATCGTTTGGAAAGTCGCGCAGTGTCTGTATAAAAAGTTTTGAAGCTCTCATAAAATCCTCATAAAAATTTGGTTCAATTTCAATTACCATAAAATTATAACACTCTTTAATTAATATTAATATTTAATTTACAAAATTTGAAATAATTGCTATAAATTATATATAGACTTTTAAGCACAAATGGGAGAGAAGGCGCTAAAACGCCTGCGGACAATGGATTTTCTGGTATTTTTCGGTTTTATAGTTTTTTCAACGATTTTCGGGCTTCTTGCTTATTTTTTAAGCTGGATTTTAAGATATAAAACAAAAAATAACGCCTTAAACTCAACCTACGAGTGCGGTACAGAGATTTCAGAAGATGCGGATATCTGCTTTCAAATTAATTTTTTTACATATATAATATGTTTTTTATTATTTGAAGCAGAATGTGTTTTAATGTTCCCTTTTGCTTATATGAAAGGGGTTTTAGACATTTTTTATGTTATAGAAATTATGATTTTTATTCTAATTTTAATTCTAACTTTAATCTTTAGTATAAAATCAAATTTTTTAAAATTTTAATTAAGAGGATAAATGAACGTTATAGTAAGCAGTATCGACCATTTTCTAAATTTTGGCAAAGCAAACAGCTTGTGGCCGTTGACTTTTGCAACGTCATGCTGCGGAATAGAGATGATGCACGCCGCCTTTGCTGATTATGACCTTGCAAGATTCGGCTCGGAAGTTTTTAGAAGTTCTCCAAGACAAGCGGATTTATTGATTTGCGCAGGTACAATTACCGCAAAAATGGCGCCAGTCTTGAAAAAACTCTATCTCCAAATGCCGGAACCCAAATATGTCATAGCAATGGGTGCTTGTGCGGCATCGGGCGGAATGTTTTGCGACTCATACAGTGTAATTCAAGGCATAGACAGCATTATACCCGTTGACATATACCTGCCGGGCTGTCCCCCCAAGCCTGAAGCCTTAATTGATGCACTTATAAAATTAAAAAATAAAATAAAAACCGAATCAATCCCGGAAAGAAAAGAAGACTTAATGACACGCTACAACAAGCTTTTAGATGATACAGAAGATGTTGAAGGTTTAAAAATAGAGTATTTTGGGGTGGATAAACCATGAAAACAGAATCTATGGAAATATTTCAAACGTTAAGCAAGTTCAAAAGAAACGGTTTTGTTTCGCTTATATCCCTTATGGCGGAAGACTTAAGCCCAAATGCGGAAGGTAAAGATGAATTTAAACTGCACTATACGCTGTATAACCCTGTAAATAAAGAGTTTAAGGAATTTGAAACCACCATAAACAATGAAGCACCAAGCGTTTCAACGCTTTATAAAAGCGCAAACTATGATGAACGCGAGATTTATGACCTTTTTGGCATAAAATTTAAAAATCACCCAAACTTAAAAAGAATTTTTCTTGATGAAAATTTTGAAGGTCATCCTTTAAGAAATGACTATGAAAACGCCTCAAATTGCGATTTTAAGGCAAATATAGAAGCTGAAAGCAAGGAATAGAGGGATAAATGAAGGAACTTGCAAGAAACAAAATGACAGTAAATATAGGTCCACAGCACCCCTCAACCCACGGTGTATTAAGACTTTCAGTAGAATTAGACGGGGAAAAAATTACAAAATGCACTCCGTACCTTGGATATCTGCACAGAGGGCTTGAAAAAGCAGCACAAGACAGGCTTTTTGCCCAATATTTACCTATGGTGGACAGGGTGGATTATCTTGCGGGATTTTTCTATTCACAAGCCTATTTATCAGCTGTAGAGGAACTTTTAGAGATTGAAATTCCTAAAAATGCCCAATATATTAGGGTTTTAACTATGGAACTAAACCGGGTATCCTCTCATCTCTTGTGGTTAGGGTGTTTTTTAATGGATTTAGGCAACCAGGGCGCGGTTTTTTACGCTTTTAATTTAAGAAATGAGATTTTGAATATTTTTGAAAAAATTACAGGTGCCCGAATGATGCATAATTACTATATTTTCGGCGGCGTAAGAGATAAAATTTCAAATAATATATTAAATGATATTTTAGATTTTACACAAAATTTTAATCAAAAGTTTAAAGTCTTAGAAAATATGATTACAGAAAACCCTATTTTTCTGGATAGGACAAAGGGTTTAGGGATTTTAACATCTGAAATTGCCCTTCCTTACGCAATTACAGGGGTAAATTTAAGAGCAAGCGGGCTTTCTCTTGATTTTAGAAAAGAAAAACCTTATCTTATTTACGATGAGCTTGATTTTACTGTCCCCACGGCATTTGAGGGCGATTGCTATTCCAGATACAAATTAAGAATTGATGAAATAAAAATTTCACTCGACCTTGTAAATCAGTGTACAGACTGGCTTTTAAGCCATCAGGAAGGAAAGGTTGCTCTTGAATTAAATCAAATCAACATAAAACCAAAAGCAGGAAAGGCTGTAAGCTATACAGAGAGCGTAAGAGGGCTTGTTATGTGCCATTTAATAACAGATGGAAGCGAGAAGCCGAAACGTGTAAAATGGCGCACACCTTCGTTTTATGCCGTACAAGTTCTTGAAAAGCTTGCTATAGGCAACACCATAGCTGATTTAATGGCAATTTACGGCAGCCTTGATATAGTTTTACCGGAGGCAGACAGATGATTAACAGCCTTATAAAGAATAACGACGCGGTTTTTAGTGCATATATTAAATTATTCAATAACGACGATAATGCAATTTCAGATATTGCTCAAACTATTATAGCAGCTGCGTATCCGCTAATTTGCTTCATAATTACTATAATATTTGCCACTATTATGGTTTTACTTCTCGTATACCTTGAAAGACGCATTCTGGCGCTATTTACGCTAAGATTTGGTCCAAACCGCGTGGGGTATGAAGGTATTTTACAAACCTTTGCAGATGCTATAAAACTGCTTTTAAAAGAGGATTGCGCCCCAAAAACCAGAAAAAAAGTTTTCTTTTTTATGGCGCCCTTTATAGTCCTATGCCCTGTTGTCACTGCTTTTTGCCTGTTACCCTTTAATAATTTTTATATACAGTCAAATATTGAACCATCAATTATCTTGCTTATGGCATTAGCTTCAATCCCTGTAATAGGAGTATTTTTAGCCGGTTTTTCAAGCAATAATAAATACGGGCTCATAGGCGCTGCAAGGTCAATAATCCAGGCTGTAAGCTTTGAAATCCCAATAGGGGTAAGTATTTTAGCCATCACTTTTATGACAGGAAGCTTAAATATAAATGACATAATTCAGTCTCAAAGCAGCAATTTGGGGCTCTTTGGCTGGCATTTTATACCGCAGATTATCGGCTGCATTGTATTTTTTATCTCAGCCTTGGCACTTTTGAACCGTACGCCGTTTGATTTATCGGAAGCCGAAAGTGAGCTTGTAGCAGGCTATGCCACCGAATATTCAGGCATAAAGTTTGCACTGTTTTTCTTTAGCGAATATTTGCTTCTGTTTTTAATTTCAGTACTTTTTGTATGCCTGTTTTTTGGAGGTTATCTAAGTCCGTTTGGCACTTATGTTTTACCCGAATCGCTAATATTTATTGAGCAGATTTTTTGGTTAATTCTTAAAACATTCTTTATAATTTTCTTTATATTTTTAATAAGAGCAGCGCTGCCAAGATTAAGATATGACAGGGTTTTAGAGTTTTCATACAAAATTCTGCTTCCATTATCATTAATAAATCTTAACATTGCAGTTTTGATTCAATATTTTATGGGTGCAAAATAGATGAAAAATAATGATTTTAATATGATTATAGAATTTACAAAAGGCGCAATATCAATATTTAAGAGCATATTGACAGTTTTTTGCCAAGCATTTAAAAAAAGAGTAACCCTGTCTTATCCTGAACAAAAACCTGAAATCCCTGATAAATTCAGAGGAATGCTTGAACTCAACTATGAAAAGTGTATTGGCTGCGGGCTTTGCACCAAAATTTGCCCTGCGATGGATGTCCTCAAAATTAAAGAGCACGAAAATGGAATAAAAAAGCTTACAGTAATTGATGTTTCAAGGTGTATATTTTGCGGAAACTGCGCTTATAATTGCCCGACAGGAGCCTTAAATATAACGAAACAATACGAACTTGCAACAAATGATAAAAAAGATTTAATATTAGATTGTAAAAAAATATCTGAAATTAAGGCGCAAAAAGAAACCGAGACGCAGGCAGAGTCTGAAATTTCGCAAGAAAACATTCAAAAAGCACAAGAGATGCTGTCTTCAGATAATCAAAACTCTGAAAATACAGATATACCGGCGTTTGTAACGGAAGAAGAAATTTAAAAAACCAAAGGGATAAAATGGAAGTTTTAAACACAATAATTTTCTATATTTTAATACTCATTTGTACACTCTGTGCGGCTTTTTGCCTGTTTCAAAAAAGCACAATAAATTCTATAGCAGGAGCAATCCTTCTATTTTGGGGGTTTTCGGGTTTTTATTTTCTGTTGAATGCCCCGTATCTTGGAGCAATCCAAATTATGCTATGGGGGGCTGGAATAGGCATTTTGATGCTGTTTTCAGTTATGATGACAAATTTAAAAAATGATAAAAAAAACAGTTTGCTATTTAGCCTCAAAACTCTATTTACGCCTGTTTTGGGGATTATTTTTGCACTGCTTATTATTCCTTTTATTTTATATCAATTTAAAGGCTTTAAAAGCATTCAAGTTTATACTATGTCTGATTTTGCAGCCAATTTATATAAAAATAATGCTTTTGCGTTTGAGCTCACAGGCATCCTTCTTTTTGCTGCAATATTAGGAGTTACTGCCGTTATAGTAATAAAAAACACTCATAAACAGGTATCTGACACAGATAATACCGGATTTAAAAAAGGGGAAAATGTTTAAATATGTTTGGTGAAATATTCTCTTTTATAAATATACAAAACCCGGCAAACTGGCTGCAGCCCGGGCTTTGCCACTATTTAATATTTGCTCTTTTTATATTTATAACAGGGCTTATAATTACAATCACAAGTGGAAATCTAATAAGAATTATTATTGGAATAGAGTTTATGATTAATGCTGTCAGCCTGAATTTTGTTGCAATAAACGCTTTTGTTAATGAAAACAACTCTTATATAAATTCTTTAACTGCATCAAACAGCACTATTATACAAAATTTTGCACCTGTAGAAAATTTATTCTTTAATTTTTCTATCCCTGAAGGACAAACTCTTGCTTTGTTTACAACAGTAATCGGGGCAATAAATATGGCAGCAGGTTTAGGGCTTATTTTGGCTGTTTATTTTAAATTTAAAAACATAAATACAAACGGGCTCAACAATCTAAAATCAGCTGATTGCCCTGATTATGACGATTTAAATACGGAGGATGACATATAATCTATGGATATTATTCAAAATTTATGGATGCTTTTAATACTCCCTTTGATGGCAGCATTTTTTATTTTTATTCCAAACGGCTGTATGTCATATCCAAAAAGGCGTATAACACTGTTTTTAACACTTTTTGGCACAATCCTTTCTCTTGTTTTAACAAGTGTTTGCGCCCATCATTTAATGGTTCACAATAATGATTTTTTTGAATCAAATATTCTGTTTTTAAATGCAGGAGTTTTTAAAATTCATCTTGGGGTGCTTCTGGATAACGTCTCCGCTTTTATGCTGATAATTTTGTATGCCGTAAGCGTTCCTGTGTGTGCTTTTTCATACAATTATATGAAAAATGAAGAAGGATTTAGCAGATATTTTATTTTCTTAAACCTGTTTATTTTCTCAATGGCAGGACTCATTTTAAGCACAAATTTAATCCAGTTCTATATTTTTTGGGAACTGGTTGGTGTTTTTAGTTATCTTCTAATTGGATTTTACTATAAAAAGCCTGAGGCAGAACGTGCTGCAAGAAAAGCTTTTTTAATAAACCGAATAGGGGATTTTGCACTGTTTGCAGCAATTTTAGGGTTTACATACTTTGCAATTCAGGACAATGAAAGTATACTTTATCCGCTTTTAAGTTTGAAAGATGTTAATTCCTGGGGATTTTTAGCATACGTGCAGCTTGGAGCCCTAATGTACACAGGAATTTGCCTTTTAATGATGCTTGCAGCCTGCGTAAAATCCGCCCAGTTTCCTTTTCAGGTATGGCTTGTAGAAGCTATGGAGGGACCAACGCCAATAAGTGCGCTTATCCACGGGGCAACAATGGTAACTGCCGGAGTCTATCTGCTTATCAGGGTTTATCCTGCTTTGATTTTATCTCCCTCGGTTTTAAAAATTATTTCAATAATCGGTATTATAACGGCTGTAACCTGCGGTATTATTGCAATTTCGCAAAATGATATTAAAAAAATTCTTGCTTTTTCAACCTCATCTCAAACCGGCTTAATGATGACAGCACTTGGATGCGGGGCATACAGCGGTTCGATTTTCCATCTTGGTATGCATGGTATTACAAAAGCTATGATGTTTTTAATTGCAGGTATTGTAATTAAAAAAACTCTAAGTTCAAATATTAAATTTTTAGGCGGTTTAAGAGAACATTTCCCAATACTTGCAGCAGGATGGCTTTTAGGAGCTTTATCACTATCTGGCTTCTTTTTCAGCGGCTTCTATTCTAAGGAAATGATTATCAGCCACTTATATAGTTCAAACCAGTTTTTATACCTTGGATTATTTGTTTTTGCAGGGGTTTTAAGTATTTTATACCTGTTTAGAAGTTATTTTTTAATGTTTGAAGGCAATTATAAAGGCTCGATTGATTTTTCAAAAAATGAGGAGCTCCCTTATAACGGAATTGATTTATTTTTACTTATACCATCCGCATTTCTTGCCTTTTTAAGTGCGTTTTTAGGCGGTTTTTTGGCGCCTGATTTTCAAAGATACATCTACATCATAAGACAAAAATTTTATCTCATAAGGCACCCTGAGCTTGAAATATCCATATTTATACTTGCAGGCGTAATGATTTATATTATGTGGCATATATACGGTGTTAGAAGATTTAAAATTAAAAAAATCCGCCTTATATACAGATTTATAGTGCTTCAATTCTTTATAAATAAAATTTTTGAATGGCTCTATAAATTTTTAATAAAAGGCACTGCAAAAGTAATAAAGGCAATTGATAAATATTTTATAAACGGTTTTTATGTGTTGTTAAGCCAAGTTGCAAGATTTGGTTCATATTTAAGCTTAAGGCTGCAAAACGGTAATTTAAACTCATACACCTTTTGCTCGTTTTTATTTGTAACACTGATTCTTTTATGCGCGGTAATGGTATATTTTAAGGGGCTTTCAAACTATGGCGGTTGATTTTATTTTTAGTTGTTTAAATATTTTTGTACTTGTACTGCTGCCTGTTTTTGCAGGCTTAATGATAATTTCGCCGTTTTTTCCAAATAATGCTGTAAAAATCAGACGCTTTGCGAAAGGTTTTTGCATCTTTAACCTTGTTTATACAATATTTTTTACACTTTTTCTAAATCCTGAAACCTCAACCTTCGGATTTATAAAAAAACTGCCCTTTGATATGCTGCCCGGGCTAAATGCTGCCTTGTCATTCGGTTTAGATAGTTTTTCAGCTCTTATGTGCCTTTTGACCTCCTTTATTATGCTTTTGGCTCTTATGGCATCAAAAACTATGATAAATTCAAAATACAAGCTTTATTATTCGCTTATGTTAATTTTGCAGGGCGCAATTACAGGCATTTTTGCCGCCAATGACTTATTTACATTCTTTATATTCTGGGAATTAGAGCTGATTCCTATGTATTTTTTAATTTCAATGTGGGGCGGCAGCGAAGCTAAAAAAAGCGCAATGAGATTTGTTTTATTCACATTCGCAGGCTCAATTTTAATGTTTATATCAATTGCTCTTCTATATGCTTACGGAGCAGATACCGGGGTAATGCTTGATTTTGAAAGTTTAATTAAAAATTCGGTTAATTTCCCAATTGTTCTCCAGTTAATCTCCTGCATCGGATTTTTGGCTGCATTTGCTGTAAAATTGCCTGTTTTTCCTCTGCATTCCTGGTTAAAAGATGCGCACACAAAGGCACCGACCCCTGTAAGTATGGTTTTAGCAGGAATTTTACTTAAAACAGGTGCTTACGGCTTAATTAGAATCAATCTTCAAATGTTCTATGAAATATTTCAGCTTATGGCACCGGCACTCATTTTTCTTGGTGCAATAGGAGTAGTTTTTGCCTCATACTGCGCTATTTCACAAAATGATATCAAAAAAATTATCGCCTATTCTTCAATTGCTCATATGGGAATCGTTTTAATCGGTATTTGTTCATACACGGAATTTGGGCTAAACGGTGCAATATTTTATATGATAGCGCACGGACTTATTTCGGCAGGTTTATTTATGGGTCAGGGAATAATTCATCAAAAATTTAAGACAAGAAAGCTTGAACTTTTAGGAGGAATCTCAAACTTTGTTCCGCAAATCACAGTATTAATGCTTATTTTATCTGCTTCATATATCGCAATCCCTTTTACTATGGGCTTTAGCGGAGAAATCCTATCTCTTATGGGCGGTTTTTCTTCACCCCTTATTGAAAAAGGATTCTTTATGACAAACTTCATACAGGTATCTGTTATTACAGCAGCATTAGGAATAATCCTTTGTGCCGTATATGTTTTAAGAATGCTGCACAGAACATTTTTCGGGCTTGTTGAATATGATTTTGGAGAAATAAAATTATCAAACCATCAAACCGCAATTCTTGCCATTCTAGCTTTTGCAGTAATAATTTTTGGCATTTACCCAATGGGCATTATTGATAATATTGCAGCTTTTTCAAACATAAATATCACCACAATAATAGCAAATATTTTTTAAGGAGTATAAATGGAAACCTTACAAAACAGCTACATATATTTTGTTTCTGATTTCATCCTGATTTTTGGGGTTATTTTATCAGCTTTTATCGGGCTGCATATAAAAAATTTAGCGCCAAAATGGCATTTGAGACTCTTAAACACAATTCTTGCATTAATGCTATTGGGATTTTTACCGTTTTTAACAGGTTTTTTAAAATTAACAAATCTTGATATCTTTTCAAATCTTGTTCCTTTTACAGATTATAATTTAACCTTCCTTTCAGGTTCCGTTAATATTACTCCTTTGAATTTATTCTTTAAGTTCTTAATAACATTATGCGCCTTTATTACGTCTCTTTTATCGTTTGGATTTGTAAAAAAACTCAATAGAAAGATTTCAAACTTTACATCTCTGTTTTTAATTTCACTCCTTGGGGGATACGGGGTTTGTATTTCAAATGATTTTATAACACTGTTTTTATCTGTTGAAATCCTCAGTGTAGCTTTATATTTTCTAATAGCTTCTTTTTATAATAAAAAAGATAAAGAGAAAAATTCCCTTGAAGCAAGTGTTAAATACTTCATTATAAATGAAGTTGCAAGCTGTTTTATGCTCCTTGGAATAAGTTATATTTACCTGAACCTTGGTACCATTAATTTTTCCGATATAAACACAATAGCAATAAATAAAATTCTCCCTTCCACTCCTCTTTTAAATATTGGTGAAATTTTATTTTTCCTTGCACTTACCTTTAAAATTGGTGCATTTCCATTCTATATATGGCTTATGGATGTATTTAAAGGCTCAAATTATTCAATTGGTCTTTTTATATCCTCTGTCATCAAAACTGTAGGAGCAGCTGCGCTGATTAAAACAGGTTCATCTTTAGGGTGCTTTAACAGTGTTTTAAGTTTTGCACTTATTTTGTGCGCCTGCATTACGCTTGTGATTGGCAATTTAATCGCCGCAAGAATAGTTAAAAAAGAAGGCGATATCAAAGATTTTCTTGCATCAAGCTCTATTTCAAATATAGGTTATGTGCTTTTAGGGATAGCATTTTTCACAAAAAGTTCAATTACAGCTTCAATATTTTTCTTAATCGTTTATTTAATCTCAAATTTCGGGCTTTGGGCAGCCTTTATGCTTGTAGTGCGCAATTTAAGAAAGTTTATATTGAAATCTGAAACTTCAAAATATGAAACGGATTACGGTGCTAAAAAACTTTATGTCGATGAAAACTTGGGCGCAATTAAAGGTGTAGCTTATATTAGCCCGTTTTTTGCAACCCTTGTTGTAATTTGTCTTTTATCATTCGCAGGTTTTCCTGTTATGGCAGGCTTTACCGCTAAATTTTATTTATTCTCCAATATTTTAAGAAGCGGAATTTTTAGCGTATACCCGCTGCTTTTTGCAGCATTTGCAAGCATTCTTGCCGTATATTACAATTTTAAAATTATATCTTTTATGTTCCAAAAGCCTGATAGGTTAAAAATCTACAAGAAAAAACCTGTATTTAACAGAGTGAACATTTATATTTTTATCCTCTCGATGGCAGCTTTGCTATTAATTGCAGGCTTTTTTCTCTCCACACCCGTTATAAATATTTTAAATAATTTTATATAACAAAAAAAAGACCGCATTTGTAACTTATGCGGTCTTTGAAATTAAAATAAAAACACTTAAATCAAACTGCAGCACCTGCTTCCCAATCTATTTGCAGCAGTCTGCCTGATTCATCATATTTTGCAATACCAATAAGGGTACCGTCTTCGCTGCTGAATAAAGGTAGAGAAGAATTTGACACAGACATTTCTGGAACATGCTCTGCTATAGATGCTGGATTTATATTTCTAAATTCCATTCTTGAAACCACACCCTTAGTATTCATAAAGCTTTTAAATCCTTGTGTTGTGTTTTCTACAGCTTCCAGTGTCCCATCAGAGCGGAATGTTTGAATTTCAGTACTTATTTTGTTATCATCAAACCTGTTCATCACAGAGCAGCTTGTAATAACACCGTTATCATCATATGTATATTTTTCATTCTTTATGAGTTTACCTGTATCATCATGTGTTGATTTAACGCAACTTTTTGGTTTTCCTGTTTTATCATTATATTCTGTACTTACTTTAGATGTTGTTACACCTTCTTTATTTGTTTTAACTTTTTTCGTATTTATTTTATATCCATCAGTATTAAAATTGGCTTCAGTCACCGTGGTAAGATTTTTATGTTCTTCATCAGAATATCTCATGGTTTTAATTACTTTTCCATTTGTGCCGATTGTTTGAACATCATAATATACATTTCCCAAAGGTGTTGTTATTTTTTTATTGCGTACCGCAGTGCCATCTTTATTTATTACCTTATCTGAATATTCGCAAATGGTTTTATCTTCTGAGCCTTGTTTTTGAATTTCCTTTCTTATGATGCCCCAATCGCTTTTTGCATCCTGCCTTTCATATATATAAGTATTTATTTTACCGTCAGGTCTGGCTTCGGTTGTTGTTTTATTATTACCATCATAAACAGTTGATTTAACTGTTTTTTCTTTAGTAATATCATTTACAATCTCAGCGTAGGAAGAAGCTATATTACCGTCTTTATCATATTTAAAGGTTTTATTTATTGTGCTTGTGCCATCTTTTACAACTTTTTTTGAAGCCTTACCATCATCATAATATGTCACAGCTTTATAATCTTTATTATTTGCACGGGTCACAGTTTTTTTATCTACAACACCATTTTTATACTCGACATTAGTTTCTTGTCTATTATTGCCTTTGCCTTCAGTAATGGTTTTATTTGTGCGCAAGCCGGCTTTATCATAGCTGATTGTAGTAACTTTATCACCTGTTTGAATAATTTTTTCTTTTGTACCGTCTTTATACGTTCTTACTGTTGTTGTAGTGTCGCCATTATTGCTTACTTTTTCTTTTGCAATATTATTTTTAGTCTTCTTATTCTTAGCTTTTTCATCAGTTTCTTTTGCTTTATTTGTTTTATTATCTTGGACTGCAGCCGCATTTTGTTTATTTTGTTCTGTATCCATATTGGAAACTTTATCTCTTACAGGCACCCTTACTGCAATTGCCTGCTCTTTATCATTCGCTGTTCTTTTATTATCAGCTATCTTATGCTCTTTTCTTATATCCTTTAAATCTAAATCAGTGCCGATTTTTAAATCATAAGGCTCCGGGGCCATATGTCTTTTTGATACGTTTCTTCCTAATTCTATAAAAGATGTTACACTATCATCAAAAAGCGTGCCGCTATCAGGTCTAAACGCACCTCTTACAGGCTTTGTTTCGGTTTCCCAAATCCCCCCCGAGGATTCTTGTTGGATTTTATCAGCATTTTCTTCATCTGCTGCATATCTCGCTAATTGTTTTGCAACTTTACCAAAATCTACTGATTTGCCGGATAAAAAATTTCGTTCCATATAACTGTGCACTCCTTTTATTTATAAATAATTTTAATTTTCATCAGATAATACACATATCGGCAAAACTGCAAAATTTCTAAAATCAAAACGGTAAAAAATAAAATATATATTTATATTTCTTAATATTTTTGTACAACTTACCTGAAAAAATCTTGCATCCAATAAAACAATATAAAAAAAGTGCCCTGAAACAGAGCACTTTTTAAAACTATTTATTCAATTAAAACTATAGCGAATCAATCTCATCATCAATAGGAGTTGAATCTACTTGCTGAATATCAACATCGTCAACTTCGCCTTCTGCTTCTTTAACTTTTTTGGTCATATAAGGCGCTTGACCATCCATAACACCCCATTTATTGCTGAAATTGATATTGTGTCTGCCAAACATTTCATCATCTTGGTTTGGGTCAAACCATCTTTTAACAAATGAGTACCATTTTAATTTATCACTGCCATCGCAATCAGCATACGGGTCAAGATTATAGTAAGTATCTGCAGTTGCTTTAGAATGATTATATCTTACAAGGTCAGTAACTTTGCTCATCTCGGTTGAGTAGCCTTCAGCCTTTATTTGCGGAACTGTTGGCATATCTTCAGCTTGAATATAAGCAAAAGCACCTGAAGTGATTCCTAATCCGCCTAAAATGCAAAGTGTTATTGCAAATTTTTTCATAATGTAAAATCCTCTAAATTAAATACTTTTTTATTTATTAATATTATTATATATTATTATTTGTTTTTAACCAACCGTTTAATGTAATTTTTTAATTAAAATCTTGAATTATTATTTTTTCAAATTCATCCAAGAGATTTTCTTCCTTAACTTTTTTCACCAAAACGCCTTTTTTGAAGATATAACCTTCGCCTATCGCACCGGCTACACCGTAATCTGCATCTTTTGCTTCATTTGGTCCATTAACCGGACACCCCATTGTTGCAATTGTAACAGATTGTTTCATTTTTTTAAATCGTTCATCAAATTTATTTCTAAACCTGTCTTCAACCTGATGAGCAAGCGAAATTAAATCAATCTGGCATCTGCCGCAAGTAGGACAAGATACAAAATTTATACCGTCATTTCTTAATTTCAGGGCTTTTAATATCTCAAACCCCGCTTTCACTTCTTCCACAGGATTTTCTGTTAAAGAAACCCTTATAGTATCGCCAATTCCTTGCGATAAAAGACTTCCAAGACCTATTGCAGACTTTATTATCCCGCCTCTTAAAGTCCCGGCTTCTGTTACCCCTAAATGCAGCGGATATGGAATTTTTTCATAAATCATTCTGTAAGCATCAATTGTTGTTTGTACATCAGATGATTTAAGAGAAACTTTTATCATATTAAAATCATTTTCTTCCAATATTTTAATATGCGCCATTGCACTTTTCACCATCTTTTGAGCGAGAGTCAAGGTTTTATCTTCAATTAAATATTTTTCTAAAGACCCGCCATTCACCCCTATTCTTATTGGAGTTTGAGTCTTTTTTGCCATCTCGACCACTTTTTTAACATGGTCTTCTCCCCCTATATTCCCAGGGTTTAAACGAAGCGCATCAATTCCTGCTTCCATTGCAGCCAAAGCAAGTCTGTAATCAAAATGAATATCAGCAACCAAAGGTACCGGAGATTTTTGCTTTATCTCTTTTAGTGCCGCTGCACAGTCTTTATTTAAAACCGCAAGACGTACAATCTCGCATCCTGCTTCTGCAAGCTCATTTATCTGGTAAAGCGTAGCCTCAATATTATCTGTTTTGGTATTTGTCATAGACTGCACAGAAACGGGTGCGCCTGCACCAATTTTTATATCCCCTATTTTTATTTGAATCTTTTCCATAAAATTTTCCGTTTCTAATTTTTATTTTTTATGTTAAAATCATACCATGAAAATTGCTATAATATCTGATATACACGGGAATAAACTCGCATTTGATACAGTTTTAGACGACATTAAAAATAATGACTGTGATAAAATTTTCTGCCTTGGAGACATTGCAATGGCAGGATATGACCCGAATTATACCATTGAAAAATGCATGGAACTTCAAACTACCATGGGTCGTAATTTTGAAATTATTCAGGGAAATACCGATAAACTAATCGCGCATTATTCTGAAACAAAATTCTTAGAAGTAAATAAAAAATCATCCCCAATGGCACATGCTCTGGCTAATGATGTTTTAATAATTAAAAAAGAAAATATTAATTTTTTGAAAAATTTGCCTGAAGACAAAATGGTAGATATAAAATACAAAAAAAGAACTATGAGACTTCATCTGGTACACGGCTCTCCAAGGCGTCAGGATGAAAATATCTACCCGTATTTTGAAATGAGCAAAGTTGAGTCAATAGTTTCAAGGTCATTTTCAGATATTGTTTTTTGCGGACACACCCACATTCCCTGCGGTTTTATTTTAAATTCAGGTCAGCAGGTAATAAATGTAGGAAGTGTCGGTCGTTCTATGATTCCAGCCAGAATGCCTGTTTATGTAATCTTAAAAATTAACGATAACGGCACTTTTGAAGTTGAACATAAATTTATAAATTACGATAACAAAAAAGTAAGCAGGTTAATAGCAGACAGAGGCTTTACAGGAGCTGATGAACTTGCAAAAATGTTTCTAAAAGAAGAATAAGTTTAAGGATTTTATAAGCAATGACACAAGATTTACAAGACATTCATAATCAAGCCTCTGATGCTATGGCAGATGGCGATAAAGAAAAAGCAATAGAGTTATACAATGAAATTTTGACAATTGCACCAACCGATGAAATTGCCTTAGGTCAGTTAATGGATTTATATTTTGAAACGGATAAATTCCAATATTACTTGATGCGCGCCAATTATAATGTTGTAAATCAAAAATTTGAACATGCAATTAATGATACAAAAAAAGCCTTAAACCTTAACGCTGATTCAATTGAAGCTAGAATTAAACTTGCCCGTTTATACAGAGTTGCAAATAAAAATTTAAAATCCATTGATGAATTTAATAAAATTATAGAATTAGCTCCCGACACAAAAGAGAGCTATCTTGAACTTATTGACCTCTATATTATAGAAGATGCTAAAGAAAGCGCTGTAGGTATTGCAAAAAAAGCAGTTGATGAATTTTCTGATGATATTGGTTTTAAAAACATTCTTGCAAAATTGTATTATGATTTAGCCTCTTATGAAGAAGCACTTAAATTTGTAACAGATAGAAATCTTAAGGCTAAAATTTTATTACAGGCAGGCAAAAATGAAGAAGCAAAAGCCGTTTTGGATGAAATGAAGCCGCAGATTAAAGAAGAAAAAGCAGCATACAAACTTCTTTTAGCTGAATATTTCTATAACAAAAATGAATACAATGAAGCACTTAATGTGGTTAATGAATATATTAATTTAATAGGTCCAAGCGCTGTATCATTTCAGATGAAAGCATTATGCTATGAGGGTTTAAATGATGAATTTATGGCAGCAGTTAATTTTGGCTATATGAAAAAAGCACAAAATAAAAATGATGAAGCCATTGTTGAATTTAACCACGCCCACTCTTTAAATAAAAAAGATAAAAATGTTTTAATTGAGCTTGCAAACCTGTATATGGGATTAGGTGAAAAATATACGGCTATGGATTTTTGGAATGCAGTCTATGAACTTGACGGCGACAGCCACGCTAAAACTGTGTTGGGTGATTTTTACTTTTCAGAAGGCGACTACAGAATGGCTGAAAAATACGGCAAGGTAAGAGAAGGCAAAGAATCCCCAAATGCCGAAAATAAAGCCTACGCAGAAGCTGATGAAGAAGATGAAGGATTTTTAAATAAAATCATCAACTTCTTTTCTAAAAAGTAAGTTTATGGCTTCACCAGATACTTTGTATCTTCAATCTTAACCATAAACCTTCGTTTTATGGTCTAATGAAATTTCGTATATTTAATTTTCACCATAAACCTTCGTTTTATGGCTTCACCAGATACTTTGTATCTTCAATCTTAACCATAAAATAAGGGAGGCTGTGTCCTTCTTCCTTCATAAACAGAACAAATGGTTTATCAAAATAAAAATACCTCTGCTGCACATCAGGTCTTAGCGCACAGGTTTCCATCATTATCATGGCTTCATTTTTAAGCTTAGCTCCTTTATTATCAAGTGAAAATTCAACACTCTCTATAGCTTTTGCAATTTTATAATCTGTGCCCTTAATTTCCTTGCCTGCAAAATCATCATAGCTTATCAGCTGTTTAATATCAATGAAAGGAGCCAGGAATTTATCGTCATTTTTAAAGCTGTCAGGCTTTATTTTCTTATTTAAATCACCCCAAATTTGGTGTACGGTTTTATCTTTAAAGTCTCCTGTATATAAAATAACCTCGTCGCCCGTTTTTGTTTTTAGAGAAACTGCATAATTATTTTCATCTTTATAAAACAACGGTTTAATTTGCGTTTTGAAAAATCTTAATTTATCCTTTGTACCAAAATATTTAATATCTATTTTTGAATTATTAAAAGACATAGGTTCAAGTATTTCAAAATACTTCAAAAATTCAACATTTTTCTTTACCATTGAATAAAGAACAATGTCTCTCTCATCTCCTGGTTTCCAGGATATCATATCAAGAATAGAACTTTTTTCATTAAATTTTTTCTTAATATCATATTCAATTTTCCTTTTATATTCAGGCGTTCTTTTTGCAATTATTTTATAATAAAATTCTTCACTTAGGCGATTTTCAGGTGAATCAAGGGAATCCAAAACATCAATCATTGAAGAATGATACCCGACAAACTCTACCTTACCTTTAACAATTTCGTTTTTTAAATCTTCGTAAACCAACGGAAAGGCAGGCGAATACATATTTTTAGCATAATCAGAATCTTTCATTTGAACATTTTGAAGCGCCAAAACTTTATTTACTATAATAGTGCTAATTACTAGAACTGCTAATATTGCACATACAAATATTTTTTTCATAATTTAATTCCTTTATTTTACAAAATAAAACATATCATAAAACAAAGTTTATTTTAAGATTATATACATTGCCTTTATGCATTATAATTAAGAATTAAATTTTCTATTCTGGCACCTTCACTAAGCCTTGTTGCAGTTTCTTTAGCTCCAAGACTTACATAAAATTCTTGCCCGTTTGTTAAAGTAATCTTACTTTCTGTGAGTTTGTCACTATCATTTAATGCATAACCATCACCAGTGCGGGCTTTTTTACTTGAAGGTTCAATTACTCCTACAGCATTTGGGTTAATATATACAGTTTTGTTGGTATTTTTGGCTTTTTTACCAACAGGCAGCGCTTCAAGTGCGATATAAGCAGGATTTTGTCCTTTAAAATTTACCGTCATTATAAAATCTCCATTTTTGTCTGTTATTCAGTTAACACATATAAATAAAATAAATTGTCAGAGTTATTAAGTTCCATTAACTTTACAAAGTTGCTATTTAAAACATATTTTATTATTATCTTATAAAGAAATATGCCCTAAGAGTGTTAAAGTTCAAGGATTTTAACAGAAAGGGTTTTCAAATCGTCAGACAAGAATACAGTAAAATGCTGCAATAAATATGCAGTTTGGAAAGTGTATTTCAATTTTGCTTTTAGCAAATACCATTTAATAGAGTTTATGCTGTTAAATTAAATTACTTGTCGTTATTAATAGACACAGTGCCTAAATTTAAAGGCAGCAGGAATTGCACATTGAAAATAAAGCAGCTTTTGCAAGATGCTTTTTTACTTTGCTGCAGCTAAAGGTTTGCAGCTCTGCAACAACTGGGATAGTTTCAAGTACGGTGCTGCACGATATGCGTAAGCCGGTGCTGAATTTTGCCAATGTGTGAGCATTGACAAAAAGAAGCATTTGCGTGGCAAGACTCTGCCGAACAAAAGGTGACTAAATGTCACGTTTTGCGAGAGGGAGATGTTGAGTAAATTTTGTGAGAACGTCAGTGAAAACAAATTCTTGCAAAACACCCACACGAGCCTGCAAACGAACTGAATGGCGGCTGCCAGGGCTCCAACAATACCAACTGCAACCCGCACGTTACTTGGGGTGCTAAGGCATCATCCGGCGAGCCAAGTTCCGGTCACTTCAATCAAGGCAGCTTCAATCCTTCTACCAGTTACCCTGTTGCCTGGGCTTTTGGTGTGCGCTGTGTCCTGGATTTGAATTTCACTCACTGTTTCAAGCAGCTGGTTTTCAGCACCTGCATATGGCTTTGCAGCTCTGCGAGAGGTGGGAGAGTTCTGGTTACGGTGCTGCACAGTGCCAGATTCTTTTTGGCGGCTGTGAGGGCGCATCATCAGGATTTAGCGGGGCTATAGGTGCTTGTTTTCCATACATAGTATGGTCAGGTTCTTTTGTCGGTTCACAGCAGTATCATAGAGCTTTACACTTCACAAACGGCAGTTTTGAAAGCCAAGGCATTTGTCATCAAGACTCATCTGCAGGCGGTGAGCACGGCAAGTGTGCCGTCAGTTGGAGCTTTTCTGTGCGCTGTGTCCTGGATTTGAAGCACACATCCAAATGCAGAAGATGATTTACAGCTATGCGACCACTGGGAGAGTTCTAAGTATGGTGCTGCACACTGCTATCCCTTGATTGGCGGCTGCCAGGGCGGTTACAATACCCACTGCAACCCGCACGCTATGTGGACTAACAGCTTTGGTGGTAATGGTAACCCTATACACTTTTATCTGGATTCCGGCATCACCGGGCTGCCTTCTACTTATCCTGTCTCCAGTGGTTTTTCTGTGCGCTGTGTCCTGGATTTGAAGTTACTATTAAGTGCAGACTGCCAGCTCTGCGAGTACCTTGAGAGTTCTAAGTACGGTGCTGCAAGGTGCGGACCATTTTATGGCGGCTGCCAGGGCGCTGCCCCAGGTACAAGCTGGGCTAACAACTGCTACCCGTATGGTATATGGTCATCAGCATTATCAGAGACTGGTTACTATTATAACAGAGAGTTGAATGCCGGAAGTTTTGCAAATGCTCTTATAAGACCTGCTGTAGCTTCCTTTGGTGTGCGCTGTGTCCTGGATTTGAAGCAAAATTTTACAAAGTTGTTATTTTTAAAATACTTTAATATGATATATTAATATATACCTCTAGAGTGTTGAAACTCAAGGGTTTCAGCAGAATGAGGCTTCAAATCGTCAAGTAAGGTCATTTAAATGATAAAGTTTTGCATTCATAATTGTGCAAATATCGCTTGATAGAATTTAAGTTACCAAGCCAAATTACTTACTTCTATTTTGGCACAGCGCAAAATTACTGTACATTAAAAATTCCTGCCGCATGATACAGCTTCTAGCATGACTGGCGGCTGCCAGGGCTCTATAAATAACAACTGCTACCCGTTAGACATATGGTCCGGTACTCCTGCTTCATCGACAGAGTATCACGACTTTTCGTTAAACAGTGGCACACTTAATCCGTTAGTCAGAGTTCCTGCCTATGCTTTTACTGTGCGCTGTGTCCTGGATTTGGACTCTTCAGACTATGGCTTGCGGCTTTGTGACGCCTATGAGAGTTCTAAGTACGGTACTGTACGGTGTGCAGGTCTGAGTGGCAGCTGCCAGGGCTCCTATAGCGGCAACTGCTGGGCGTACCACTTGTGGTCAGGTACCGTTGCAGAGTCAAGCGGGCATTATAGAGTACCAGAGCTTGCTAGAGGTGCTTTTGGTTCGCTTTCTTCTACATGTAATCAGACAGGAGGTTATGGCAAGTGTATTGCCACATGGTCTTTTTCTGTGCGCTGTGTCGTGGGTTTGATGTTGCTATTAAGTACAGACTGTCAGCTCTGCGAGTACTTTGAGAGTTCTAAGTACGGCGCTGCACGATGTTTTGAGCTGCGTGGCGGCTGCCAGGGCTCCAGCAATACCAACTGCTACCCGCACGCTATATGGTCTGCTTCTTTTGGCGGAGCTAATGGCTACCCTTATCATGCTCCATTAGATACTGGTGTCTTGCACTTGAATGCTACTTATCCGGTTAGTGCTGCTTTTTCTGTGCGCTGTGTCCTGGATTTGATACCATACTAAACAAAATAGCTTCAAATAACTAAAAAGGTGCTATTCCTAATTTTGCCCAAAATTAGGAATTATGCTATCATGCCGGAATATATAAAAGTAAGAACGAGGAGGTTTTATATGAAAAAGAGTTTATTAATATTGATTATTTTTGCGATATTTTCAACATTGACACCATCTTACGCCAGAACCCACGGCACAGATGGCGAAGTATCCGGAAAGTCAGTAGGCGCTGCCGCTTTATCGCTTTTCATTTGGCCAGGAATTGGTCAAGCTGTAAATAAAAATGAAAAGAAGAAAAACATAACCCATGCGGTTCTAGGTTTAACCGGCATTTTTAGAATTTGGTCCTGTTATGACGCCCTTGTGGATAGAAAAGGCGGAGTTTGGGAAAATAGAATTTAGTTATAAATTAAATATTATAAAAATGCGGGCTCAAATAAAAAGCCCGTATTTTTTATTTGCATTTATGTTTTTAATTCATTTTAAGATAACGTATCATAAACTTTTGCAACAATTTTCCATTCGCCGTTTATTTTATTCATAATAAGAAAATCAGTAAATTTATACCCATGCCAGTTATCTTCAATGACTCTCACAACAGCAACAGTCTTCTCAATATTTAAAACATCAACTCTTGCAATATAATCTTCCTTGATAGAACCCATTTTATCGATAGTATCATAAAAACCTTGAATTGAGCCGGATTGATATTCTTTTTCATTCAGCTGCCCAAAAAATGAAGCTTTTTCATAAAAATAAGGCTTTACAATTTCACTGTTGCCTGTACGCACTGCCTCTATAAATTTTCTTGCAACATTTTCAACTTTACTAAATTCTTCTATCTGTTCCCGCATAATAATAACCCTTTCTTTTAAATATTTATTATGTTAAATTATAAGGATATTTTATTCAAGTACGTACAAAAAGGTAACCTAATAACCAAATGGAACATAATATGATTATAGAAGACCAAGACTGCCTAAAAATTGTTGAAAGTTTTGATAAAACCGGCTTCAATTATACATTATCCCTTGTTAACGGTAAATACAAACTAACAATTTTATACGCAATTTACAGACATAAAATTATAAGATTTAACAGTCTGCAAAAATATCTAAACATTATATCTCATAAAACACTGAGCAGTACATTAAAAGAACTTGAAAACGATAATTTAATTAAAAGAAAAGTATACCCGCAGATTCCTCCCCGGGTTGAATATTCCTTATCTAAAAAAGGAGAATCCTTTATACCAATATTATATAAAATGTGCGAGTGGGGCGAAAAATATATAGAATAAGGTTATTTAACATTTTCATAGCTTTTTTTAATATATTCTATAATAGTTTCATCGCTCAAAGTTTCATCAAGTATAAGCGTTATCCAATATTTTTTATTCATATGATAAGCGGGATAAAAACCTTCTTTTTTAATAAGAGTTTCGATTTCATCACTCTCAAGCTTCAAATTAATGATATCAGCATTTTCTTTTGCATTCAAGATAAGTCTGTCTTTTTTAATATTCATGATTAAAGCAAACCACTTACCTTTAACATTTTTTCTAAAAACTCCTGCATCAGCCCCAGTTTTCTGGTCTTTCCATGGAAAATCCGGCTTTACATTAAAATACTTATATATTAAATCCGTGATTCTATTTGCCTGTAGTGATGTAAAATGTTTTTCAATAAAATAATTCTTTAAAATATCTTCCAGCATCTTTTCATATTCAAGCCTTACTTTGGAAGAAAACCCGCCTGTCTGATGCTCCATCCTTAATGGTAAATATTCTTCCCCATTAACAAAATCATAAACCTTACCTTTAACATTTCCTTTTTCATAAATCCAAATTACACATCTAAAAGCCCCATCCATAAAAGCTTTTTCTAACTCCCAGCCGCTGGAAAACTTTTTCAAACCTGCAGATTTAATTTTATTTAAATCAAGTCTGGCTTTTTTAAAAATAGCATCTTCAATCATAAAAAAATTATATGCTTTGAAATAAAATTTCTCAAGCCGCATTAACGGTCATAGTATTCTTCAATATCTTCTTCTGTGATTTTATCGGTTGTAATCCCCTTGCAATCATATAATGACAAGGTTTCAAGCTCATCAGAATCATCTACCGTCCACACTTCAAAATCAAAACCTGCATTTTTTAACAAGTTACTTGATTTCTCGGATATTTTACTTGATTTTATATCTAAAAATACTTCATTTTGACCTGTCTGCAAACCTTTTAATATATCAATAGTGCCACCGTCAATACATTTTTTGCTCAAATAACCGAGCCTTGCTTCAGGCAGAACACTTGCCATAGCTTTTAAATAATCAGAATTAAAACTAATCCAGGTAACCTTATCCTCCAGACCTGCATTTTTAACAGCATCAGCTAAAATTTGTGCCTTTTTATCTCCAAAATCGGTGGTCTCTTTTAATTCAATATACAAATTCAAATCATGATCATTGGCACAATTTAGAAGTTCATCAAATGATGGGATTTTTGTGCCTTTAAAATCACTGGAAAACCAAGAGCCAAAATCATATTTCAGCAATTGTTCATAAGTTAAATTTGAACATTTTCTTGGAAAAAATAATCGCCATCCATTTTGTCTTCTTGCGGTTCTATTTATAGTAGTATCATGCAAAATAACGGGAATATCATCCTTTGTCCATTCTACATCACATTCAACTGTACTGTAGCCATTTTCTGCTGCAGCAACAAAGGCGGCAATTGTATTTTCAGGAGCATTTTCCGTATATCCCCTATGAGCAATTAATTTCACCCTTTCATTATCTACTGATTCTATACCGGTAGTCCTATCAATAGTATCAATATTTTCTGTGGTTTTTGAAAAAATAACTTCATCAAAAAATTTATCAAAAGGTGCCTTCAAGGGCAAATTAAACGGCTGCATTAAAAATGAATCCGTCTTATTTGCCTTACCTCCGCTATAATACCGATTATCAATATTGGTTATATTATTGTTAATATTTATACTCATATGCTTAAAATCTTATATATAATTAAAAGCAAATTTCTATGAAAAATTGCTCAAAATTATACCTTTATCACTCAATATAAACAAACCAATAATACCTAATACCTATTTTAAATATTCATATATAAAAGCGGATAAGGCTTACTTTGCTCGTCAAGTTCTGTTCTTTTAAAAACTTTAAAGCCAAAATGTTTATAAAATTCAAGTGCCTGAAGATTTTGTTCATTTACAGTTAATGTATTAATATTGTATTTTTTTATTCCATATTCAAACAATGTTCTCCCAATTCCACAGCCAATCATATTCCAAGATACAAAAATCATCTCAAGTTTATTGCCGTTTACACTCATAAAAGCAAGGGGTAAATTATTTTCAGACTTTGCAACAGCAAGATATTGCACACCTTTTATCGCTTCAGGCACATATTCTTTTATTTTCAAAATCTCATCATCAGACAAAAATAAATGTGTAGACCTTACGGAAGCTTCCCAAATTCCTACAAGCTGTTTAATTAATTCCTTATTTCTATCCTTAATTTCACATATATTAAAATTCATAAAAATACTCTTTTTTATCTTTTTAAATTTTAAACAAAAAAAACAAATAAGGCAGCTAAATAAATAACTGCCTCACTGTCTTTTTGACCTTAAATTTTGCTTTTTCATCATAAAATATGATTATCTATAAAATACCCAAAAAAATTATTTTATAACATTTTTTCTCCTGCACTTTACTTTATATTTTAAAAAATTAATATAAATTCACAAACCCATTTTACAAATACAAAGTAATTTAAAATTATTTTTTAAAAGCAGAATCTCTTTTATCTATGGCTTGTTTTTGATTTTCAGGAATTGTGTCATTGTAAAATGACTCAATTTCCTTTGGTTCTGTTATCATTTTTTCAACAATCATATTAAGTAATTCAAACATCTTATAAGCAATGGCAGGATTGTCCTGAATATTTATCACACCTGGATGCACCGCGTTATTCCCTATTATACGGACTAAATCAAAAGCTTTCTGCAAGCTTTTAGGAAGACCGTTTGACACCATTTTTGAAATTTTATCATTAATATTTCCATTCTCTGGCACAAGATAGTCACATAACATCTGAAGCGCAAGCCGAAGTAGGGCAGCAGCTCCTCTTGGTGATTTATTAATAATATCTCTTGCTTCAGTATATATTTTCTTAATATCATCTGGCATATCGCAATGAGGCATAGGTGCAGTTGAATTTGAGGGAATAATCATTTCCCCTTCTACCCAAAGCATATATTTTTCGCAGCAAGAACATTCGGATAAAAATGACTTGTCAAATGGAAAATATTTATATGATGTTGGCATTTCTTGAATAATGCTGTACCATATCATATTGGAAAATGCTCCGCAATAAGGACAATTAAATGCATCCGCTTCAAATTCAGGCGCCTTAAAATTCTTCATACACAAACCTCTCTTTAATTGCACTATTATATCTTACACTAAAGATTCAATAAATTATAAAAATTATTATTATATTAATATATATCTAAAAAATACTAAATAATTACAAATATAGAAAAATAGAATAAATTTTACTTTCATTAGTTTGCACTTTTATTAAAAACTATTTTAAGCTAAATATTAATTACAATATTTTAAACTTTTATACTAAAAACAATAAGACAGGCAACTTTTATAAATACCTAGAGATTAGGAGAATATATTCACTGAGTTTTAATAAATATTTAAAATTTATACACTAAAAAAGCTCTCAAGAATTTGAGAGCTTTTTATTTTAAATATAGAATCCGGCAGCTACTTATCTTCCCAGGAGGCTACCCTCCAAGTATTGTCAGCGCAAGCAGTCTTTACGACCGTGTTCGGGATGGGAACGGGTGGAATCCTGCCGCCTGGCCACCGGAAAATCTTTTATAATTTTCCTTTTACTTCATTTAGTTGGAAAATGTACAAACCATTTCTGGTTTTAGGGTTATACCCTGAAAATTGCATAAATGATATAAAACCAATTGTATATTTCCTTTGATTGAACTTCAAACTAAATTTGAAATCCATATTCAGGAAAAGCCCTCGTCCGATTAGTAATGCTCGGCTGCATTTGTTGCCAAACTTCTACCTGCATCCTATCAACCTCGTGATCTGCAAGGGGACTTACTAGCTTGAGCTATGAGAGAACTCATCTTGTGGTGGGCTTCGCACTTATATGCTTTCAGCGCTTATCCGCTTGGAACACAGCTACCGGGCGTTTACCCTTGGCAGGATAACCCGTACACTGGAGGTTCCCTCTTCCCGGTCCTCTCGTACTAAGGAAGACTCCACTCAATTCTCTTGCGCACATACCGGATATGGACCGAACTGTCTCACGACGTTCTGAACCCAGCTCGCGTGCCGCTTTAATGGGCGAACAGCCCAACCCTTGGAACGTACTACCGCTCCAGGATGCGACGAGCCGACATCGAGGTGCCAAACCTCCCCGTCGATGTGGACTCTTGGGGGAGATAAGCCTGTTATCCCTATGGTAACTTTTATCCGATGAGCGATGGCCCTTCCATTCGGGACCACCGGATCACTAAGTCCTGCTTTCGCACCTGCTCGACTTGTAGGTCTCGCAGTCAAGCTCCCTTGTGCCTTTACACTCTATGGTTGATTTCCGACCAACCTGAGGGAACCTTTGAGCGCCTCCGTTACTCTTTAGGAGGCGACCGCCCCAGTCAAACTGCC
>CAJUJH010000001.1:1101115-1152770 GCA_910586855.1 Candidatus Gastranaerophilales bacterium | reverse complement strand
GTGCCGGCTCTATCCATTGCAGCGTGAAGTGCTTGAGCTTTGGCTGTTGCAATATCTGCTCTCATTTTAGTTTCTTCTGATTCATTAATATTATCATTGCTGTTTTCGCTATTTATTGGGTTTCCGTTTTCATCATATTTTGTAATTTCTGTTGTGCCGTCAGTTTTTGTTACTGTTACAGTCTTTGGTGTTATGCCATCGTCGTAAAACTCTGTTTCTGTTTTTGAAAGTTCATTTGTACTTTCAGGCGCATATTCTATGACGGTTTCTTTTGTTTTTACACCGTTTTTGCTGACTGTTGTTGTATTAGTAGTTCCCTGTGACACTGAAAGAGTTACAGTGTCGCCTTCAATTGTTTTAGTGGTACTTATACCTGTTTTTTCCTCAAGCTGTGTATAAATTTCCTTTCCATTTTCAAATGTGCCGGTGCCGCTAATTTCTCCGGTTGTTTCATTACCTTCTAATGTAAACTTTTCTGAAATTTTATTTCCTGCGCTGTCATATTTTATTTCGCGCTCTTTATAGTTTGTTTCTTTTGCTTCTTTTTGATTATACGTATTTTTTACGCTGTAGCTGCCGTCTTCTTCATATGTGTATTCGCTATGATATGTACTGCCATCTAAATAAGCACCGTTTGTTTCGATTATTTTACCGTCGTTATTACATGTATTGGTTTGTGTGGTGATATTGTCATTCTTTTCAGGATTTTTGAAGGTTATGGTTTCATTATATCCGTTTTCTGTATACTCATATACAGATGTTGAAATTTCATTACCTTCTGCATCATAGGTTACTGTTGAATTAGGCTTTCTATTTTCATATGCAGTTGTTGTTTTCGTGTTATCTGCTTTTGTAATGGTTTTTTCTACTATTGCTTGGTATTGGTCATATGTTAATGTTTCTTTTATACCATTAGTGTATTCTTTGTCTTCAACATATGAGCCGCTGGTATCAAACGTTAATTTTGCACTTGCAGTTTGGTTATTATCTGTATCAAAGTATACTGCATTAGCTGTTTTATTTTCATTTTCATCATATGAAAATTCTGCTGTACTTTTGCTTCCATCGGCATATGTTGTATTTATTGATATTTCTTTGCCGTTTTCATCATAAACTATTTCTTGTATAGTTCCGCTATTTGTCCATGTTTTTGTTTCAACTGTTGTATTATTTTCACCTGCGGCAATTGTGCTTTCCCACATTATATTGTCTTCATTGTCATACTGTTTTTTGCCTACAATATTGCCATTTTCATCAGTAAGGGTTTCTGTTGAATAACCGTTATCATCTGTAATTTTTTCGGCACACTCTTTTGCTGAACCCTTAACTGCAGGCGTATTATCATCTTCTCCTGAAGAAGCAGTAGGTTCTGCTGTTTTTATGCCGGGTAATACCAGCTCTTCATTGTCATATAAAACTGCACTATGTCTTTCTGTTCCGCCAATAGTTTTTCTTGTGCCGCTAATATTGCCTTCACTGTCAACCGTGCCGTAAATATTGGAATTAGCATTCATTATTTCAAGTTCTTTGTCTTTCCATTCTTGAGAGTATGGTGTTATATCCGGATAGTAATTTCTCATGATATGGTCAAGACAGTCGTTTGCGTATTTATTACCGTCTTCAGGTGTGCTTTTCCAGGGTTGAATATTAATTTTTATATCAAGCGAACTGCTTTCATTACTTCCTGTATCGTTTTGTGCTGCAGGAGTTTCTCCTGCTTTTGATTCATCATCGTCAGCATCTATGTCGGCATCTGAATCTGAGTCTGTATCTGAATCGTTTACTTTTTCTTTGGGGTCTAAAATTTCCCTTGCATTGCTTACTATTGATTTTGCAAGTTCCTCTATTTTGTCGGTTTTTACTTCACCGTTTTTATCCGCTATTTTATTATCAGAGCAAAATTTTCTAATCTCATCCATGCTGATTTCATCTGCATTATCATCTGAGTTTATTTCCATTATAATGAGCTCTGCTTCAGTTTTATCTATGCCGTCGCTAATATCAACACCTTCAATTTTTTCAAGCGCTTTTCCTGTTTGATAGCTGATTTTTGCTGAATCAACTTCAATTTTGAAATCATCAGGTAAATTTTTAAAATTTAAACCTTTGATGTTAATGCTGTTGTCGCTCATTTATCGCTCCTTTATGATTTGTTATTAATTCTTCTTTTCAAGTAAATCGTTTACAAATTGATTTACTTCTTCTTTAATTTCTTCTTCATTTTGGTTATTTTGATTTTGGCTTTCATTATTTTGATTATCCGTATTATTTATTTCGTTTGCTGCATTTTTATCTTCAAAATTAAAATTTGATGAATTGAAATCGCCGGAATCATCTACCATAGAAGACATGTCTACAAAATCATTTTCATCGCTTTTAGGAAGACTTTGAATTGCTGCACCTTCCTGAATTTGGGCAGGAGAATTTTGCTCATCAATTTTTTGCGGAGCTCCAATATTTTCTGTTTGCCCTAACCCTTTTTTAAAATGCAGATTATCAAATGGATTTATTTGGTTCATATACAATTCTTCCTTTTGCTTCCACAAATGAGTTATCGGTATTTTTTTATATGTTCTTAAACTTTTTATAAATTTTGGTTACAAATATTTACAATTAAAAACAGGGTATCAATTAAAAGATACCCTGTTTTCTTAGCGGTTATTTTTATGCGTTTTTATTGAATCTTTCGAAGAAATTTTCCTTGAAATTAAATGTACTTCTTGCTTGCAAGTTTAGATTATCATTTCCGCCGCGATTGCTATCATCTTGTTGAGTGTTATTACCAGTTTCCTTATCATTAGGATTTGAGCCGGGGTTGCTATCGCTGCCTGCACTTGAGTTAGGATTGTCATTTGTGCCGGCTTCTTTATTAGTATCTGTGCCTGCAGCTACTCCTGTATCGGTTCCGCTGTTTATCTGACCATTTTGTGCGTTGTCATTTGATGTTGAGTCATTTACATTGTTTCCAACATCTGTGCCTACGCTAGAGCCATCGCCTAATTGTCCGGTTCCGCTTGGCGGGATAATTGTGCTGCCTTGACCACTATCGCCAGGTTTTTCGATATCTGTATCTATGTCTGTGTTAGTGTCGGTATCAGTATCAGTGTCGCCCGTATTAAGTCCTGGAGTCTTATCGTCGGCATCGCCTACTTGTCCTGGGTCTTTGTTGTTATCACCTGATGCACTACCATCACCTGGCTTATTTGAATCTGAATCAGAATCTGAATCGCTGTCACTATCTGTATCTGTGTCGGTATCTGTATCGGTATCAGTGTCAGTGTCTGAAGAATTATCATCTCCTATGCCGTCAGATGTTGTGCCGCCATCACCTGGCTTACCGGGGTCTTCACAATCATCTGAATCCGAATCACTATCAGTATCAGTATCAGTATCAGTATCAGTGTCTGTATCTGTATCGGTATCAGTGTCTGTATCTGTATCGGTGTCAGTGTCACCAGGTAAATCTATATCTGGATTACCAGGTCTAGGGTCATCATCGCTGTCAGTATCTGTATCAGTATCAGTATCTGTATCGGTATCTGTGTCAGTATCTGTGTCGGTATCTGTGTCAGTATCAGTATCTGTGTCGGTGTCAGTATCTGTATCTGTATCTGTGTCTGTGTCAGTATCTGTATCTGTATCTGTGTCTGTGTCAGTATCTGTATCTGTATCTGTATCTGTGTCTGTGTCAGTATCAGTGTCTGTATCTGTGTCTGTGTCTGTGTCAGTATCTGTGTCTGTATCAGTATCAGTATCAGTATCAGTATCTGTGTCTGTATCAGTATCAGTGTCTGTATCAGTATCAGTATCAGTGTCTGTATCAGTATCAGTATCAGTATCTGTGTCTATATCGGAGTCTGAATCTGTGTCGATTGGTTCCGGTTCTGGTTCTGGTTCTGGTTCAGTTACATCCGGTGCATCATCTTTTTGAGTTGGTGCAGGTTCTTTATTTACTACTGCTTTAGCTGAGCCCATTCTTACATAAGTTTCTGACATTTTTATTGTGACTGGCGTACCGTCTTCATTTTTAAACTTAATGTTTCCGTTTTCATCGTAGAAATCAATGTCTTGAGCTGTTTCAAGATTTACGTTACCAAATTTTTCAAGGAAGTTTTCAAGTGTTCCTTCTTTATCAGTATCATTTGTCTTACCGTATTCTTTGATGAGATTGTTGCGTACTGCAGCAGCTGCTTCTTCATAGCTTACATTGTTATCTGTTTTATATTTTTCAATAGAATCATTAATTGAAGTAAATTCCGCATCTTTGCCCATAGCTTCTTTTAGTGCTTTTTCATCTATTTCATATGCACCAAATAATTCGAGTTTGCCGTTAATTTCTTGTGTTGAGGCAAAAATTTCCGGGTTATCCTTGATATTGTTCAACATGTAAGCATCTGCAAGACCCTTTGCTGCCTGGTCGTTGATATTAAGTGCTCCAGGTAACTGTATTACATCGCCCGGACGAATAACTGCATCTTGTCTTTCTGTTCCGCCGACAGGCTGTCTTACGCCAACTAAATTACCTTCTTCATCTATGGTTCCATAAATTTCAGGGTTTGCATTCATAACCTCTGTTAATTTTTCTTTCCATTCGGCAGTGCCGGGTTTAATATTTGGATAGTGTGCAGCTACTAATCTTTCAATGACATCGCCTTTTTCTACAGTCACTTCTTCTTTGCCCTTTAGAGCTTCACCTGTTCTTGGGTCGTAAGAGTATTTAAGTATATCTTCAAGACTTGTAACTGCGTTTTTATCAATATTTTGAGGGTCAATTTGTTCTGCAAGAGCTATTTCACTTAGTGCTTCTCCATTTTCCGGAGACATAGGTGATAATTGCAAAATTTCTTTTCCTGCAGTATAAGTATAGTTGCCATTTTCAAATTTAATACTATTTACAAGTACATTATCGGGAAGATTTAATTTATCAATATCCTCTGCAGTCAATTGATTTAATAATACTTGTGCTCTTTCGTTATCATTTAAGCTGTTTGCTTCAAGTTCACCTTCATTATCTGTCCAGTATTCAAATAAATCAGCATTTGCGGGGTCATTTGCAATCTGGAATAAAATTGCATTAAATGCATCTTTATCTTTAATGTTTCCTTTGGAATCAACTTCAAGACCGTATTCTGCAGCAATTGCATTTTGAACGCTTGTGTGTTTACCGTTCATAGCATCTGCAATTTTGGCTTCAAATTCTTCAAGCTTATCGTCCGAAAGAATATTGGGGAATGGTGATTCGCCGTCTGTGTCACCATGTAGTGAAGAGTCCTTATATTTTTCAGGAACGCCACCCATTTCTTCAAAAGCTTTCTGGATTGCTTCTGCATGCGCCGTATCATATTCTTCTTGCGTTAAGATTTCAACACTCTTGTTTTCTGTTGAATATTGTTCTTGTGTTGCTTCGGTTGGGAGAACTCTCCTGCTGCTGCCCGGCATTGGTAAAGTTACTTCTGGAACTATAACTTCTAATGCCTCAGGTTCTTCATTATTTTCCGGAACTTTAATCAGGTTTAAATCCTTGATTGCGTCATATTTATTTGTTAAATCATCAAGACTTTTAATCTGAGCATCAGGATTGTTTTCATTGTAGCTGTTAACAAGTTGTGCAGCTAAATTATCATTAATTTGAAGATATTCATCAATAATGTTGTGTGCAATATTGTCATCAATTGCATCAAAATTAAATGTCGGGTTACCTTTTGTTTTATCTGTTGTAACTTCGCCATTTTCATCTCTATATACAACATTACCTTTTTCATCCTGTTCGTAGAATTGTGGAAAATCTTTTACGCTAAATGTATCACCAAAGTTATAACCGTCCTGAATTAAATCAACAATGGTTTTTTTCTGCGGTCCGGTTATGTCTTTATCGTACATAACGGTTTGCACATCGTTATCTGCGCCAGGTTTAAGTGTCTGGGTTTTTCCATCTGTTGTGAAAATATCTGTTACAGCTTTATAATTTTCTTTAATAGAGCTTGTTTTATTTGCTTCTTGGTATGTGTTTGCAATTTGAGATACAACTGTCTGTATGTTTTTAGCTGCAGCTTCAAGGTTTTCATCACTAACCCCTTTGGATTTCAAAAATTTTTCTATTTCTTTGCCTTCAACTGTGAAATCGTCCAGACCCAATATACCTTCGTCTTCAAATTCCATCATAACAAGTTCGGCTTCTTTGTTATTAATTTTGCCGTCTTTAAACATATTTGCAAGTGTTTTACCTGTCTCAGAATTGCCAAAAGCATCTTTGAGCCCATCAATAGCTTTTTTTGTTGTTTCATCTTCAGGAATTTCTTTTTTATTGTCAAAATCCCAATTTCCAGTAATTTTAATGTTGAAATCGTCGCTCATTTTTGCTCCTTATATATTTCTAGTGTTACTTAATATTTTTTATTTTTGATTGATTATATTATTGGATTTCATTGCCATTTTCATCAAATCTTTTTTCTTCTGTTTTTATGCTGCCATCTTTGTTGTATTCAGTAATGGTGTATTGACCGTTTTCATCTCCAAGCATAGTTTTGACTGAATAGCTGCCGTCTTCATTGTAGGTTCTTACAGTTGTTTTACTCGCTACAGCATCATCTGGGTTATCCCATTCATGAGTAGTTACGGTGTTGAAATTTCCGGCATCATTATATGTTGTTTCTGTCATTGATGTCATTTTGCCATTTTGGTAATGTTCTGTTTTAACCGCTTTGTTGTCTTGATTGTATTCATTTGTAGTTTTTGCAAGCTCGGTTGTTCCGTCATTTGGGTCTAGTGAAATAATTGTTATCTGGTTTCCGTTAGCATCATATTCGTTTTGGGTAAGCGAAGTTTTTACGGAATTGCCATCTTGAATTTCAAACTTACTTACTGTGTCTTTTGTTTTGACACCGTTTCCATCAAATTCGCTCACTGTTTCTTCTGTTGTGTTTCCATTTTCATCAATTTTTAATTCGGTTTCTTTTAGTTTTAAATCATCTTTATCAAATTCTGTTATGGTTTTTCCATCATCTGTTTTTTCTGTTACCGTTTTTAATTTTATTGTTTCACCATCTTCTTCAAATGCAGTTACAGTAGTTTTTCCGGTTTTAATTTCTGTATCTTTTATTTCTGTTAATTTTCCATCATCATTGTATGCATATTCTGATGTTGAAATATGGTTGCCGTCTTTGTCATAATTTTCTTTTTTATTTAAAACATCATTTTCGTCTTTGTATGACATAGAATAAGAACCATCATTATTGTCTTCTCTTACTCCTTCACCTGAAGTTGTTTCATCTAATTCTTCTGCTTTTTTATCATTGTCAGATTCTTTAGTGGTTTGTTCGTTCTTAATTCCAGGTAAAATAAGCTCGTCATTTTCGTATAAAACAGCATTGTGTCTTCCTGTGCCACCCACTTCTTTTCTAGCACCTGTAACATTGCCTTCTGCATCGACAGTGCCATATATTGCAGGGTTAGCATTCATAATTTCAAGCTCTTTATCCTGCCACTCTTTTGAGTTTGGTTCAATATCCGGATAATTATTTGCCATAATATGGCTCAAGCAGTCGTTAGCATATTTATTACCGTCTGCCGGTTCTGAACCCCATTTTTGTATTGTGACCTTTATATCAGCTGTTTCTTCTTCAGTTTCTTTATTTTCTTCTGTTGTTTTTCCCGTTTCATCAATAATACTTTGAGTTAACAGTTTAATTTCGTTTTCTTTGCCTTCAATACCTTTGTTGTTTGCATAAGCAGTTATTTCTTCATCATCAATTACCAAATTTTCATCTTCATCAAGTTCGGTCAACAAATTTTCAGCTTCTGCTTTATCTAAACCATCGGTAATATCAATTTTAGCCTTTTTTAAGCCTTCAGATGTTTTTGTACTGATATTATCCAAATTAACTTCAACTTTGAAATTATCAGGAAGATTGCCAAAATTGATTTTAGAAATGTCAAAACCGTTGCTCATTTTATTGTCCCTTCCGTTATTGATGCAGTATCCTTAGAATATATGCGGTTGAATTACGAAATTTCCACATTCTTCTCTGTATAATTTCTTTATCGTTTTTAATGTTCCACATCTTGAGGAAAATTATAATTTTATTTACAAATATTTACAAAACTGTTTAATATTTTTTACTATGTATTGGGCTGAAATTTTCAGGCTAAAAATATTTCTTGTCTTATATTTAAATTTGTTATACATTTAGTTTGATATGTCATTAATTTAGGAGTTAAATTCTATGGAAAGAAAATTAGTAAGTACTCAGGAAATGTTTAAAAAAGCATTAGCTGGTAAATATGCAATTGGTGCATACAATGTAAACAATATGGAAATTCTACAAGCTATTGCAGAAGCTGCTGAAGAAACAAGGTCACCAATTATTTTGCAGGTTTCTGCAGGTGCCAGAAAATATGCTAATCAAACTTATTTAATTAAACTGGTTGAAGCGGCTTTAGCTACAACTACTGTTCCTATTGCACTTCACTTAGACCACGGTGCTGATTTTGAAATTTGTAAAGCTTGTGTTGACGGCGGTTTCTCTTCAGTTATGATTGATGGCAGCAGATTTCCATTGGAAGAAAATATTGCTTTAACAAAACAGGTTGTTGAATATGCTCATGCTAAAGGCGTTTCAGTTGAAGCTGAACTTGGTAAATTAGCAGGTGTTGAAGATGACGTTAAAGTAGATGCTAAACATGCAACTTATACCGACCCTGAAGAAGCTGCAAGATTTGTTAAAGAAACAGGATGTGATTCTTTAGCTATTGCTATTGGTACTTCTCACGGTGCTTATAAATTTAAAGGTGAAGCTAAACTTGATTTTGAAAGACTTGCTGAAATCAAAAAAGCTGTTAATGAAGCTGTTGGTTATGATTTTCCTATCGTTCTTCATGGTTCATCTTCTGTGCCTAAAGAATTTGTTGCTAAATGTAATAAATTTGGCGGAAATCTTCCTGATGCACAAGGTGTTCCAGAAGATATGCTAAACTATGCTTCTAAAAACGGTGTTGCTAAAATCAACATTGATACAGACTTAAGACTTGCAATGACATCAACTATCAGAGAATTTTTTGTTGAACATCCTGAAAAATTTGACCCTCGTGAATATATGGGTCCCGGCAGAACTGCTGTTAAAGAAATGGTTAAACATAAAATGGTAGATGTTTTAGGTACAGCAGGTCATGCAGATGACTAAGTAAGTTTTAAACTTATATAATGCTAAAATGAGCCTTCTTTTTATTTGGGGGCTCATTTTTAATTGTCAATACGTTCTTAATAAAATAAATAAAATTTTACGTTATGAAATATTTTGAGATTTTCAGCATGGTCTTGTGGTATAAATAAATAAGTGAAGGACAGAAAGTGAAGAGATAAAATCTTAAAGGGGAAGTTCAATGAGTGAATACTTAAGCAAAGAAGAGATTAAACAATGGAGAAGCTCACTGGAGAAAATTACGCTTGAAGAGTATGCAAAAAGACTTGGTAAGGTGCTAAAAGAAGAAAAACAAACCCGTGATATTATTGATATCGTTTTATCTAATACTAAAAAAGATAGTATTTCTACTTTTTCTTCAAAAATTGAAACTTCTAAAGCTAAAAATTCTGTTTCAAGTGTTGCAAAAAAATCTATTGATATGCAGCATAATATGCAAAAGGATTCTGTATCTGATACCGGTAAAAGACAGTTTGTGTTTAAAAAACCTTTAACTCAAAGAGAGCAAATGGTTTTAGATTATTTTGTAGCAAATACTGATAAAATTGTATATGCTAAAGATTTAGCAAAGGTTTTAGAACTGCCTACAGATTATGTTTATAAATATATTAAAAATTTAAGAACGAAAATTTCAGAAGATGTGCTTCAAAATGCAACTAAAGGCGGCTATAAATTAATAGTTTAGTTTGCCATGATTAACGCATCTATTTTATAATGCTTTAATGAGTATAAAATATCAAACTTTAGACCATTTATCTACCGTTCTTGAATCTGATTTTTCAGATACCAATGATAACGATTTTTATTCTGAAATGCTCTTTGGGCTTAAAAAAGAGGTTTCCTGTGAAGCTTTAGGAATTTATTTTTTAGATGATGTTAATCTCTCTAAAAAAGCGTTATTTTTTGATTATAAATTAAATAATTCTTATTCTAACGATACTGCTGAAATATTTAATGAAAATGCTCATTTAGATATTTTGAGGTTTTTAAATTCAAAAAAGAGTAAGACATTTACTGCTAAGTATGATGAAATTTTTAATTTTTTAAGTTGCAAGGATAATTTTTTAGGTTGTGAATTTTTATTTTCAAAGCTTTTAATTAAAAATTCTTTTTTTGGTTTTGTGGTATTTATAAAAAAACAACTTTTTAATCAGAATGAAATTTCTATTTTAAATCTTTATTTAAGTACTTATGCTTATATAATTAAGGATTTTGAGTTAAATAAAGTCTTTAAGATGCAATTATCTATACTGCAAGAGGCAATTGCTGATAAAGAAAATGCATATAAAACTATTGAAAAGCAGAACAAAAAATTAGTTCAGGCTGATAGTGCTAAAACAAGTTTCCTTGCAAATGTCTCGCATGAGCTTAGAACTCCATTGAATGCCATAATCGGTTTTTCGGATGTTTTATTGAATCAGGTATTTGGTAAACTTAACGACAAACAATATGAATATATAAAGGATATTAATCTATCCAGTGTTCATTTAATGGGGCTTATAAACAGTTTATTGGATTTTTCCAAAATAGAATCCGGTGCCGTTAAGCTTAATATTTCGGAATTTGAACCAAAACAAGCCGTGAATGAGGTTGTTAATCTTATGACACCTCTTTTGAATGCAAAAGAGATTGAACTTGTCTATGATAACACTGTAATGGAGCCTATTGCGGCTGATTATCAAAAGCTGCAGCAAATTCTTTTTAATCTTATTGGCAATGCAATCAAATTTTCAAAACAAAAGGGCAGAATCTTAGTTAGAACAAAAAATGACGGGGAATATTTTATATTAGAGGTTGAAGATTTTGGTATAGGTATTGAAAAAAAATATCATAATTTTGTATTTAAAAAGTTTACACAAATCGATAATATTTATACAAAAACCGGAACTTCAACGGGTTTAGGGCTTGCAATTGTTAAAGAATATGCAAAATTACATAAAGGAAAAGTTTATATTGTGTCACAACCGCACCAAGGCTCAACTTTTGTGGTAAAATTAAAAAACAAAAGATAAAGCAGCATGGGGTTCTAATAGAAAATTAAGGATAGAAATTATGGATAATCGAAATATTTATACAATTATTGATTCTTTAAATGTTAGCCAAGGGTGGAAAACTACTTTTAAAAAGATTCAAACTGCTTATTTTCATAATTTTTATCAGGGAAAGGCAAATAATGTTCATGCATGGCGTTACGGGCAGCCTATTATAAGCTACGGTTCTTCTGACAGATTTAAATTTTTTACAAGATTTAATTTCTTTGCTCTAATTTTTGGACCTCTTTATTATATTTTTAAATTAATGATTTTTAAGGGGCTATTGCTTCTTTTACTTGAAGCAGGACTCATATACCAGTTTGATTTTCCTATTGGTTATTTAGCTGTATTTATTCATATCTATGCTGCTATTTTTGCAAATTCGGATTATTTTATCCAAAAAGTTCTCAATCATAAACTTATAAAAGAAAACCCCGGGTATTTATCTGATTATATTGATGAGAATTTTATTAAAACAACCCTAAGAAATTCAAGTCTTTATGTTCCATTTGTTATTTTTGTATTTATACTTACCGCCGGTGCTGCTTATTTTATCAGCGGTGAATTTATAAAAGATGCTAAATACCAGGAAATTGTGAATAATAGACAGAAAATTTGTAATAATGACAATGAGTGCACAGCACTTGTGCATGCTTCTTTAAAAAATATAAAAGCAGGCAAGGAGCCTCTTTATACTGAATATTTTAATTTAGGAGCAGCATATTATCATCTTGGGAATAAACAAGCGGCAATTAATGCTCTAAATCAGGCTACAACTAAAAAGCCGGATTATTTTGCTCCTTATATATTAAAGGGAATTATTTTTACTGAACTTGGTCAATATAATTACGCAAGAGCAAGTTATGAAAAGGCTCTTAATATATATCCTAAAGGAAAATTTTTATATTATCTTGTCGGAAGCGCCTGCTATAAAGAGGGTAAATATACTGAAGCAAAAGCTAACTTTGAAAAAGCTGTAAAAGCCTATCCAAAAAAAGCTTCATATTGGGAAGCACTTGCTTATACAAAGATTTATTTAAGAGATACTAAAGGCGCTAAAGCTGATTTACAAAAAGCTGTAAAAGTATTAAAGAACGAGAGCGAAACTAAAAATGGCACAAAGATTGAAGCTCTTGAAAGATATATTGATGGTTTAAGATAATAAAATAAATGTAAATGTCTAATAATCAAACCTCCTTTTTAAAGGAGGTTTTTTAATTATATTCTTGTTTATCTAAAATCTTTTTGGTTTTAAAATTAGTGCATACGCCGCAATTTGAGCATCTTGTTTCACAAGGAACAGTTGTTTGTATGGCTTTAGCCTTGTTAAATTCATTTTCAAACCATTCCTTATTTATTCCTGTATCAATAATATCCCAAGGCAGATTATCTTTATACGAATACTCTTTTATGGTTTCAATATCTATGTCAAGCCCGCATTCCTCTGCTGTTGCGTAATATAAATCATAATCTATATTTTCTTCCCATGAATCAAGATATGAGCCTTTTTTATACAGGGTGTAAATAAAATTATTGAGTCTTTCGTCTCCTCGTGTTAAAAATGCTTCAAACTGAGAGACTGTTGGATTATGGAAGTTTAATTTTACATTTTTTAATGCACCGTTTTTTAATTTGTCTCTCATATAGGCTATTTTTTCTTTAACCTGATTCGGCAGATTCTGAGAACATATTGCAAATGGCGTAAAAGGTTTTGGAACAAATGTTGCAATAGAACATGTGATTTTGGGGAGTCTGAAACCTTTTTCTTTACACTTTTGATTGATTTTGCTTAACAGTTCAATAATTCCATCTAAATCAGAGTATTCTTCAAAAGGAAGCCCTATTATGAAGTAAAATTTAATTTTATCCCAACCGTTTTCAACGCTTGCAAGGGTTGCATTAATTATTTGTTCTTCATTTAAATTTTTATTTATAATGTCGCGCATTCTTTGGCTTCCTGCCTCCGGTGCGATTGTGACAGAACCTTTTCTTGCTCCATGGATTAAGTGTCCTAGCTTTGTTGAAAATCTATCTGCCCTTTGGCTTGGGAGCGAAACGCTGACATCTGTATTTTTAAAATATTCATTTAATTCTTCAATAATTTCTTCAATTTTCCCATGGTCGTTTGAAGATAGTGAAAGCAGGGAGTATTCGTCATACCCTGTATTTTTTATGTATTCTTTGGCAAGGCTGATGATTTCATCTTTTGCTCTTTCTCTTATTGGAAGGTTTGTGTGTGCACTTTGGCAAAACCGGCATAATCTGCCGCATCCGCGCCTAATTTCAACAGTTGCTCTATCGTGAACACTTTGAGAATGTGGAATTGGGGATGTCGTCGGATGATTTTCATATTGTAGATTTGAAATTCTTTTTTTTACTTTACCTTTTTTGGGGCTGAAAACGGGTGAATAGACCCCCTCTATTTCGCTTAATTTTTCTAAAATTTCATCTCTTGTTGAATTTTTTTTCTTCAATTCACTATATTTTTCTGTAATTTCTATGGTGACTTCTTCACCATCTCCTATTAAAAACAGGTCTATAAAATTTGAAATAGGATTTGGATTGTAGGCACAAGGACCCCCTGCAATAATTATAGGATGGTGCAAATTTCTTTCGCTTGATAATATTGGAATATTGCCCATTTCAAGCATTTTTAAAATTGTTGTATATGACATCTCGTATTGAAGTGCAAAGCCTATGAAATCAAAATCTGCCATAGGTTTTTTGTTATCAAGCGAATACAATGGCTTATTATATTTAGCTAAAAGTTCGCAAAAATCTTTTTCTGGGGCATATATTCTATCTGCAAGCATATTATTTTTGCTATTAACGATATGGTATAAAATTTTATGACCAAAATTGCTTATCCCTATTTCATATTTGTCCGGGAAAGCAAGCAAAATCTTTATATCAGCAGTATTAAAATCTTTTTTAATGGATAAAAATTCGCCGCCGATATATCGTGATGGTCTTTCGCAGTTATAAAGAATGTGAGAGTATTCTGATAAAAATTCTGTTAAATCTGTCATGCTAAATTGTCCGGTGTATGCTTTTCTATTTGTACTATTGTTCCATCAATTGTACCATTAACATAATTTTCAAAGAATTTGTTAATACTTGCTCCATCAACAAAATATTCATAAAGAAAAATACCGTTATTAGTATCTCTCATAACAGAAATAGTATATTTAAGGCTAAGTGCAAAATCTTCCAAAGATTTTTTATTAAAGTTTATACCATTAACATCTTTTTTGAGTTTTACATATTCAAAGCCAAGAAAATTCTTTATTTCAGCAAGCTTATTTTTGTTGTTAAAAAATCCTGTTTTTATTTTTCTTGTTGGAAATTGTTTAATTTTATCATTGTCTTTCATATATTAATTAAACATTATTTTTTAAAATAGCTCAAATTTCTTAATAAACATTTAAAAAACCGCCTTTTAAAACTTAAAGGCGGTTTTGTGAGATTAATTTTAATTGTCTCTTAAGCTGCTTGCTGCTGTGCAGGTGCTTGAGGCATTTGTTGTATTTCAGCCTGCTGAGCTTGTGCTTGTGGTTGAGCTTGTGCAGGAGCTGTGCCTAATTTTGAAAGTGTTTCTTGAGCTGCTTGCTGAATCAACGGTTCAGGGTCATTTAATGAATTTTGAAGAACAGCCTGAACTGTTTGAGCATCTTCCGGTCTTGCAACATAAGACATTGCTTGAATACCTGCCAGTCTTACTTCAGGATTTGAATTATTTTGAACTGCGTTTTGAATTTCATTAAATCCGATTAAGTCTTGCATTTGAAGCGGCTTGATATTGTTTGCACCTTGAGAAGCTATATATGCATCCAACTCATCTCTTTGATTCTTTTGAAGCATAGCTAGTGTAAACATTGAAATAATTTTATTTTTTGCTGCAGCCGTTTGCGGTGAAAGCTGTTGAGCAAGCTGAGTTTCTTCAGGGGTTAATTGTTCGCCTCTTGCTGCTTTTTCAAAGATTGCCGTTTGCTCCTGACTTGGTCCTTGAAGTTGTGAAATGTCAGCATTTACTATGCTTGCAAGGTTTGTCATAATTTGTTCATTTAAAACCTGTTGTGCTTGAGCAGGTTCACCTTGGCTGTAGTTTGCAATTTCAGTTATTGTTTTTTCTTGAACCAATGGGTCTGTACTTTGTAAACCGCTTACAAGTGCTGCTACATCAATACCTGTCGACTGTTGTGCAGGCTGTTGTACTTCAGGTTGTGAAGGCTGAACTTGTTGAGCTTCTGGAGCAGCTGCTTGTTCAGGTGCAGGCTGTACTTCAGGCTGAGCTTGCGGTTGCGCTGGTGCTTGTTGTGCTTGCGGTTGTTCAATAACAGGTGCAGGCATTGGCTGCGGTTCAGGTGATACAACTTGTGGAGCTTCATATGGAACTTGCATTACTTGCTGTTGTTCCGGATATGCAGGATATTGCGGCATTGCGTAAGGCATATAAGCCTGCGGCTGTTGCATTGGATACCCCGGGTATTGAGGCATCGGCTGATACATTGGTGCAGGCGTCATAGGGTATGGAGTATATTGACCTTGCGGTGCACCATATAAGGATGCTTGCGGATAATTATACAATTGATTTGTATAATTTGGCTGCATAGCCTGTTGGGGTGATGCATACGCTTTTGGCTCAAATATTTGGATGTTTACCGCGTTTGCACTTGGTGTTCCTTGCGAATAAGGCTGAGCGTATTGAGGTTGTATCATCTTTATTATATCTCCTTTGAAATAATATTTTTTGCTGCAATGCTTTCATTGCTTTAAGTGTTCTAAAGATAATTAATTGCTTAAAAAACCTATATTTTTTACATTAATTTATAAAAATTAAGCTATACTTGATTTTCAGCAATTCATATTTCTTAACAATTATTTATCATCAAGGTAATCTTTCCTCTCAAAAAGGTTAGTTGCGTTTGTAATTGTATCAAATAATATTGATGCTCCCATGCCTATTAGGGCAATAGTTTGCATTGCTTTTGATTTTGCAAACAAACCTATGGTTCCAAAACCGGCAGTAAAACAATTATTTTTAAGGCAGTTAGCCACTCCGGATAAGTAACCCCCTATAAAGCCGCCGATTTCAGATAATTTATCAGTAGTGTCAGCATGCTCCATATATTTTTTAATTTCGTTGTGTTTGCTGCTTTCAGTGTTTAGTTTTGAAGCGCCGATATTGTCGCTTACGAATTTATCGGCAGATGCTTGCGCTTTGCCTCTTCTTGCACATCTTTTTCCCATATCATGCGCTTCAAGTGCAATTGAAGCAAGACCTAAAGCTGATGCTGATTTTGTTCCAAGTCCGTATAATGTCATGCTGCTTTTTCCTCTGCTTGTTTAGCTTCAGGCTGCGGAGTATCATCCGGTACTTCTACCCTTTGTCCTGACATTTTTAACAGTATTTGTGAAGCAAGTCTTGAATCTTCACCATATTCAAGGTCGGGTCTGTTTTGTAATTGCTTTAAGATATTAACCGTTTCTTCGTTTCCTTGTGCATAATTTGTATCAAGAATGGTTAAGCCTATATATCTTACTGACGCTTTTGGGTCTTGAATTGTTTTGTTTAATAATGCAGTAAGAGCAGGGTCTGCTTTTCTTGTTTTATCTTCTTTGAATCTGTCTAACAGTTCTTTTGCTGCCGTTAATCTTATTTTTGCATCCTGATTATTTAAATAATTTTCTAAAGATTTAATATAATCATCTGTTAAAATAACTTTTTCTTTTGTTTTTTTATCTTTTTTATCTTCCGTTTTCTTTTCGGTTTCTATTGGTTTTGTTTCCTCTTGCGCCTGTGGTGTCTGATTATAGTTATTTGTCTGATTTATAGGTGCATTATAATTCATAGGGTATGTTACACCCGGGTTTTGTCCGTATAGGCTTGTATTTTGATACATTGGAACTGCAGGCTGCATGGCAGGATATTGCGGTCCTGCATTTGCTGTAGGATTAAAAATCTGAATATTAACCGCACTTGCTGTAGGGCTTTGATTTTGAGGTGTATAGCTTTGCTGCGGCATAACAGGCATCTGGGGCTGGTAATAATACCCGGGCTGCATGGCTTGTGCTGAATATTGAGCATATTGCGGATATTGTTGATATTGTGAATTAAATCCTGTACCCATGTTTTTAATAAAATCCTTACCTATATATAAATAAAAGCCATGAAAGCTTAATAAATGCTAAAAATCAGAAAAATATTAAGAAATATTAATGCATTGTTTTTTAGTGTTTATGTTAGAATAAGTTCAAAATATTTCTTAATTAAGGAGCTATTAATGGAATTTGAGGAATTAAAGCAGAAGTATGAAATGGTTATCGGGCTTGAAGTTCATGCCCAGTTGAAAACCAAAACCAAGATATTTGCCCCGGATGGTGCTGAATTTGGTCATGAGCCAAATAGTCAGACTTCTCCTATTACCCTTGGCATGCCTGGTGTTTTGCCCGTTTTAAATAAGGCAGTTGTTGATATGGCTATTTTGACCGGTCTTGCTTTAAATTGCGAAATTCCATCAAGATGCAAATTTGACAGAAAACAATATTTCTACCCCGATTTACCTAAGGGTTATCAAATTTCACAATATGATGAACCTATCTGCGGTAAGGGTAGTATAAAAATTTCAAATAAAACTATAGGAATTACAAGAGCTCATTTGGAAGAGGATGCCGGAAAACTTGTCCATGCCGGAAGTGCCGGAATCTACGGTTCATCTTATTCTCTTGTTGATTTAAACCGTGCCGGAACTCCTCTTTTAGAGATAGTTTCAGAGCCTGATATGAGAACATCGGATGAAGCCAGAGAGTATATGGAGGAATTAAGAAATATTCTAAGATATATTGGTGTTTGCGATGGCAACCTTGAAGAAGGCTCCATGAGATGCGATGCTAATATTTCTATTCGCCCGAAAGGTCAAAAAGAATTTGGCACACGTGCTGAAATTAAGAATGTAAACAGCTTTAAGGCACTTCAAAGAGCGATTGAATACGAATTTGAACGTCAAATAGAGCTTGTTGAAGACGGCAAGGAAGTAGTTCAAGAAACAAGACTTTGGGATGATGCTAAAGGTATAACTTCTTCAATGAGGGGAAAAGAAGATGCGCATGACTACAGATATTTTCCTGAACCTGATTTAATGCCTTTGGAAATAAGCAGAGAATGGGTAGATAGAGTAAAAGCTACGATGCCTGAATTGCCTGCTCAAAAGCTTAAAAGATATGTGGATTTAGGGTTATCAGAATATGATGCACAAGTTCTTGTAAATCAGCTGGAGATGGCATTATTCTTTGATAAAGCAGTAGCTCAAAATGTTAACCCAAAAACTGCTTCAAACTTTATTATGGGTGAAATTGCCGCATATTTAAAAGAAGAAAAAGTATCTATTGAGGAATCAAAATTATCTGTTGAAAATTTTGTTAAACTTCTTAAGCTTCTTGAAAAAGGCACAATTTCAAATAATATTGCAAAATCCCTTGTTATTGATATTTTAAAAACAGGAGAAGATGCTGATAAATTGGTTGAAAAGAAAGGATTAAGCGTTCTTTCCAACCCTGATGAAATTTTACCTCTGGTGCAAAAAGTTGTAGCTGATAATCCTGAGCAGGTAGCTGCATACAAGGGCGGCAGGGATAAATTATTCGGTTTCTTTGTAGGGCAAGTTATGAAAGAAACCAAGGGCAGAGCTAATCCTCAGCTTTTAAATGAACTTTTAAAGAAAGAGTTGGAAAAATAATTTGTTTCTGGTAATCTAGTGAAGGATATTGAGATAAATTTGGCATGATAATTTGTCTCAATACAGTTTAGAAATTAAGTAGATTGAACTTTTAAAATTTAATATGCCGATGTGATGAAATTGGTAGACGTGCCAGACTCAAAATCTGGTGTGGTTCACGCCACGTGCCGGTTCGAGTCCGGCCATCGGCATTTAAATAAAATATTTTGCTCTTATTGGTTTTGAGTTTTTCTTCTTATAAAAACTTGGCGTATACTCAGTTTTTATTTACAAGAGTGAATATGAAAAAATGTTTTAAGTATTTTATATTTTATTCTGCAATATTTTTTGCTGTATTTATTTTATTGTCTTTTATTTTGCCTGTCTTTAATCTTGTGTTGAGGCAGTGGCTTGATATTGCTTTTGTATCAATAATTTCTGTAACCTTTATTTTAGGTATATTTCAACTATTATTTTTGCTTAAGAATAAAATTATTAAAATTATTTTATTTATTTTATTTGCCCTTGTTACCGTGTTTATTTTTTGTCCAATACTTCTTGTTGTCGGCGCTTTTGGAATTAATAAAGAATGTGTAATTGAAAAAGATGGACAAAAATATCTTATTTATATACATAATTTTCACAAAACTTCTGTGAACTACTATGAATACAAGGGATGGTTTGTATCAGGCAAAAGACTTCTTTTTACGGAATATTACGGAAAAACAGGCTTTGACCCATATAATACTGAAATAAATAAGCCAAATCTTAAAGAAATAAAATATTATAATTATTCTATAAAGTGATTTATTCTTTATTTCTAATAAGTGATATAAGAAGTCCCATTCCCATTAAAGCCGGGTAGAAGAGTCCTTTCATTATTGAAAATGAGCTTATTGAAATTGAGGCAGCAAGACTTGTTGCTATTAAAATTTGTGCACCATATGGTATAATTCCCTGCACGCAGCATGAAGTTGTATCTAAAAGACTTGCAGTTCTTTTGGGGTCCACTCCGTATTTTATTGATAATTCTTTTGCGATAGGTCCTGCTGTTATAATTGCTACAGTGTTATTTGCGGTGAAAAGATTTATTATGCCGACTAAAAATGTTATTCCAAATTCGCAGCTTTTTTTATTTTTAATTAAATATTGAGTTTTATTTATTATATAGCTTATTCCGCCATTGTAGCGCACCATGCAGAGTAAGCCTCCGGCTAAAAGTGCTACTATAATGGTATTTGCCATACTTGTTGTGCCGTCTCCAATAAAACTGAATGCTCCCCAAATATCAAAAAGCCCGAAACTTATGCCTATTATAGTATTTAAGATTGTTCCCGCAAGCAAAAGAAACATAACGTTTATTCCCATAATCCCAAGGATTAAAAGCAGGATATATGGGATTATTTTAATATATGCTTGAATATCAGGTGCTAAAACGGCGGTTTTGGTTATTTCTGATGTAAAAGTTGGCAGCATATATAATAAAACACACAAAATTGCAGGTAGGATTACAATTTTTAAGTTGCAAATCATTTTGTCGCGCATTTCTACATTTTGTGTTCTGGTGGAAGCTATTGTTGTATCTGATATTAAAGATAAATTATCTCCAAACATTGCTCCGCCGATTGTTGCACCTATTACAACTGCAGGGTTTAGTCCCATTGATTGCGACAAAGCTACTGCAATTGGTACGACCGCTGCAATTGTACCGCAAGAAGTACCTACCGAAAGTGATATCAAAGCTGAAACAACAAACAGACCTGAAATAATAAATTGAGAAGGAATAAAATATTTTGAAATTTCAACTGCAGCATCCACCCCTCCCATAGCTTGCGCACTTGCTGTAAAAGCGCCTGCAAGAATAAATACAAGACACATTATCATTATGTCTTTATTTCCCATGCCAAGAGCGAATATTTCAATTTTTTTATTCAACTTTTCTTTATGGTTTAAAATTAAAGCTGTGGCTGATGATATTATAAAGGCAACAGTCATAGGGACTTTTGAAAAATCTCTTGTTAAAATTGAAAAGCCAAAATAAAAAATTACAAAAACTATAAAGGGTATTAAGGCTTTAAAGCTTGATTCTCTCCATGGCTCTGTTTCTTTATGCATAAAATAAATGTGTCCTGTTTTAATTAATAAATAAATTATACATCAAATTACGCATACTGTAGTAAAAAAGTTTATTCAGGATAATACATTTTTATTATTTCTTTTGCATTTTCATCACTGACGGCATCTAGACCCCCATTATGATATTCGTTTATATATTGCGCTGCTTTATTAAGCGCTGCACTTAATTCTTCTGTACCTGCAAGCTGCCATACCTTTTTTCTGTAACTGTTTACTTTAATTTTTTCCTTGGGTGTTAATACTTCTTCGTTATCGTCTTCTTTAATTAAAAGCTTACATAAATAACCGTCTTGTTTTGCTAAGTTTGATGCTATTTCCCTTGTATTTGTGCACATACTTCTTGCAAGTTTCATTCTTAATGAATTTTCTTTATTTAATCCTTGCAATCTTTCTATTTGTGCTTGATGTCTTTCTTCTTTTTCTTTTGCTTGAAGCTCTTCTGCAATGGTTTTTTCAAACATTGCTTTTTTTATAAAAAGAGCGTTTTTTGGATTTGAACGTTTTAAATATAATGCTCCTCTGTCTTCTGGAATAAGATATTCATGTATTATTTCAACTTCACCATCTCCTATTGCTTCTTTAATCCTTCCCTGCGTTATTCCAATTTCTTCTGCAAGTTTTTGGATACTTGCAACATCAGGATTTTGTTTTCTTGCTATCCTTAGAAAATCATTTGTTTTAATATAACTGCTCACATCTAACAGGGTTCTACACCTTTTTCCTTTAGGTGTTTCAACTGTTTCTATTTTCCCAGGCAGGTATCCTGCTTGGATATTTTTTTTAATCATTGATACGGTTGCATAACCTAAATTTTCTAAATGTACAGCCGGTATATAATTGCCTTCTTTACCTATCATGTCAAAATAACGTTCATCATGGTATGTTTTGCTTCTAAAATATCTTTTGTTTGTTTCGTCTTCTAAATCATACATAGCTTTTTCTGCATTGATTTTTTCAGGTATTATATCTGTTCCCAGTGTTTTTAATCTGCCGTCTTGAACTGCTTTTCGCATAGTGGTTGGTGAAATTGTGAATTTTCTATTGATTTCTGTGCCTGAGAGTGAGGTTTTTAATTTGTCTTTAATTGAATCAAAAAATCTAACATTTCTTTGATTATTTAAATCTATATACATTGCTGCATCTTTACCGCTATCGTCCTGTGCAAAGGCAACATCAATTACGCCTGCCTTGCTCCAATAATCTAGTGCAGATGCTGGAATACCCAGGTTCTTAGCAAGTTTTTCTGCATTATTTATGTTATCGCTTCCTTGTGCTAGAGCTGCTTTTTCTTTAAATGTAGTGTCTGGATTATATAAAAATGCCGTATTGGGGTCTGATTTTACAGCTGCTAAATATTTTTCTAATTTTTTAATATAAATGTCTATTTTATTAATTTGCGCCTTTATTGTTTTGCCTTGTCTGGTTTTTGAAACATGTTTTTGGAGTTCTTTTGTTCTTTCATCATCTCTGCCGTATTCTTTATATGCTATGTTAAATTCCTTTAGTATAGCACTGCGCTCTTCTTGTTTTTCTTCACATTCTGCTTCAAGCTCTGTTTTTTTCTTCTTCTGTTCTTCAATTTTGCTGTTAATTTCCTGTATTTGTCTTGCGTTTGAAGAAAATTCCACAGTATCAGTATTATTTGTACCTTTAAAACTTATAGAATTGGTAAAATTATTTTTTATTTTGCTTATATTGCTTAAGTTTGAAAAATTATTAACGAAATTTCCTGAATTTAAAAATGTTATACCCATTTTATCTAACCTTCTTTGTTTGTAAAGTATTAAAAATGTTTTTATAAAAAAGATTGCTACTATTGTTAAATTTTATTTCAGAAAATTATACATAAAGGTAATTAAATTTTTGATTTTTATATTTAGAATACAGATTATGAATACAGAATCTTCAGTTGATAAATTACTTTTAGCTCTTGGTTTTGATACAGAATTATCAGAAGATAACTGGACAAAAGAGCATACATATAATGGAATCGGCGAGCATTGTTTTAAAAAATGGGTATCTAACATTTTACCTTGTGAGCTCTTGAATAGAAGTGTAAAAGATGCCATAAATTCTATTGTGACTCTTTGCGAGTGCCACACCTTTTATAAAAATTTCCCAAATCCTGTTTATTCCCCCGATTATGGGAATACCTGGGGCAGAAGTGCTAATTATATTGAGATAAATAACCGTGCAATTGCAGAGATGGAAGGAAATATATGTAAAAACGGGATGTTGTCGTCCATTAAGCTTTTGCCCGCAATTCCGCCTTCTGCAAAAAGTTGGGCAAATTGTGTTATATTATCCCAAATTTTTCCTAATATTTATGGTGACGGGCTTAATAAAGCACCATGGGAGGAAAATTCAATCTATGGAACAATACTTGGCGGCGGTTACAGTAAAAATATAATATGTAAGGAAATTGAAGATAAAGTCAGTGCTGAAGAACAATTTAAAGTTTTTAATGATTTAGCACATTTTAGAGGTTTAAAAACCGGATTTAGGGTTGTAATTTCTGAAGGGCAGATGAAAGTATCAACCGGGGGTGATTCCAATATACCTTTTAATTGGGATAATTATGAGCATCAGGAATTATTTATTGATGAATGTGTAAAGCTTATGAAAACAGGTTTTGAAGCCATGTTTATTGATTCAGCTAAACACATAGGCGGTTTTGATTGTATAAATTATACCGGTGTCGGCAGACTGCCTAACTATGGTCAGATGCAGTATATTCTAAATGAAATCAGGGCGCGTGCAGGTTCTTTTACAATAAGTTTTGTTGGTGAAAAAAGTACTGGTGATTTTGAAAGATATAAAAATTTAGGATTAACCTCGGGTACTGCTTTTATTGACCCTAATGATTTTTATTCTGTTAAGCATTGGGCAGAAAAAATGAAATACAGCAGGGAATATGCCCCAGGTGTAGAAGTTTCAAATGATAATGACCCGGGCGGTGCAACCTATGAAGAGCGTTTAAATCGTTTGAGAAATTCTTTATTTGCAAATGAATTTGCCTCTGATAAGCTTCCAAGTTTTATGCAAATGCATGATATATTTCCGCTCCGCTATGATACAAACACTCATCATCTAATGATGTGCAATCCCTCATATTCAACTGATGGAACAAAAGAGAGCCATTTTGAAAATCTTTTTACTAAAGATGACGGCCGAGAATACAATCATAAGGTTGGAGAAATATTTGCACATGCTTTGTGTCATTAACTAAAGTGCGGATAGGTTTTTCGGGTTCTCTTTTAATAATCCCATTTCATCTAATTTATCCATAACTGCAAAATTAAATAATTTTGGGACAATCTCTTTATGAAGCGTTAGCCTGTCATTAGTCATTTTAGTGTCACCTATTGTTAATACTGGGAGATGAGCTATGCTGCTAAAATTATGGGCATCGGCTTTAGTAATTAAAGATGGCGAAACCCCAATCGATATAAAAACATAATTATCTTTACCATATTTTTTATCTAAAAAATTTTTATAATCAACTGCAAGTTCTACACTGCTATTTGCTGCCTCCCGAATAGATCCGAGTTTAAAAACCATATTTCTTATTTTAGATTTATCACAAGCACTTAGTAAAAGGTATTCTTCAATTTTGAATTTATCGATTTTATTATGAAAATCTTTAAGTGTAAAGCTTTTTAAAGGTCTTTTGTATGTTCAATTTTTTAAAATCAGGAGTTGAATATAATAAAACATACGGGATAATTTTTTTTGCTTTTTTAGTTTGTGGATAGTAGAATAAGTTTAAAGGAATTATCATTTCTGGAGGAGAGATAGAAATATGAGTACAATACAAATTTCTCATGAAGTTGAGCAAATGTGCCCCATAAAAAGGGGAGTTAAGGGCGAACCGGCTCCTATTCCACAAGAGGGAGACTGGACAAAAGCCAAAAAAATTGAGGATATTTCAGGTTTAACCCATGGCTGCGGCTGCTGTGCACCTCAGCAAGGTACCTGCAAATTAACTTTAAACGTTAAGAACGGTATTATTCAAGAGGCTCTTGTTGAGACACTTGGATGTTCCGGTATGACACACTCTGCTGCAATGGCAGGAGAAATCCTTCCCGGTAAAACAATTTTGGAAGCTTTAAACACTGACCTTGTATGTGACGCTATTAACGTTGCTATGAGGGAATTATTCTTACAAATTGTTTACGGCAGAACTCAAACTGCATTTTCTGAAAACGGTTTACCTGTGGGCGCAGGACTCGAGGACCTTGGAAAAGGTTTAAGAAGCCAGGTTGGTACAATATTCTCAACTGCCCAAAAAGGTCCAAGATATTTGGAAGTTGCTGAAGGCTATATTTTAGAACTTGGTTTGGATGCAAATGATGAAATCATAGGCTATAAGTTTGTTCACCTTGGCAAAATGATGGAACAAGTTAAAAAAGGTGTTGACCCTAAAGAAGCTTATGAAAAGAATATCGGAACTTACGGCAGATTTGATGAAGCCGTTAAAAAGGTTGACCCCAGAAAAGAATAACCCGTCATTTTAAGGAAACTCCTTTGTGTGTTTCCTACAATCCAGTTTAATAAATAAAATTATAAGGAAAATTAATATGATAAAATTTGAAGGACAAGATAGACGTCAGGCTAAACTTGATAAAGTTTTAGCTGAATACGGCTTTAAATCCCTTGAAGATGTGCAAGCATTGTGCCTTTCAAAGGGAATCAATGTTGAAGAAATTGTTAAAGGTATTCAGCCAATTGCATTTGAAAATGCTGTTTGGGCTTATACTCTTGGCTGTGCCATTGCAATTAAAAAAGATTGCAAATCAGCAGCTGATGCAGCTGAAGCTATCGGCTTAGGATTGCAGGCATTTGCAGTTCCCGGTTCAGTTGGCGATACAAGAAAAGTTGGTATCGGGCATGGTAACTTAGGTGCTATGCTTCTTCGTGAAGAAACAAAATGTTTCTGTTTCTTAGCAGGTCATGAATCATTTGCAGCTGCAGAAGGTGCTATCGGTATTGCAAGAAACGCTAATAAAGTTAGAAAAGAACCTTTAAGAGTAATATTAAACGGTCTTGGTAAAGATGCTGCTTATATTATTTCAAGAATTAACGGCTTTACCCATGTTGAAACCCAATATGACTATAAAACAGGCAAATTGAACGTTGTTAAAGAAACACCATTTTCAAACGGTGAAAAATCAAAAGTTAAAGTTTACGGTGCAGATGATGTATCCGAAGGTGTTGCAATTATGATTTCAGAAGGCGTTGACGTTTCTATTACAGGTAACTCAACTAACCCGACAAGATTCCAACACCCTGTTGCAGGTACATATAAAAAATGGTGCTATGAAAATGGCAGACAATACTTCTCTGTAGCATCAGGCGGCGGTACAGGAAGAACTCTTCACCCTGATAATATGGCTGCAGGTCCTGCTTCATATGGTATGACTGATACTATGGGCAGAATGCACGGTGATGCTCAGTTTGCAGGTTCATCTTCTGTTCCTGCTCACGTTGAGATGATGGGCGTTATCGGTATGGGCAACAACCCGATGGTAGGTGCTACGGTAGCAGTTGCTGTTGCAGTTGAAAATGCTTTAAAATAGTTAAGTTAATTAAGTTTTATAAATAAAACTTTACAAATTTTCCGCAGAACAAACTGCGGAAAATTTTTTATAAAGCAGTATATAAAATATATATTCTTATATGTTTGAAAAAATTGTGTCGAAAATACTGTATATAAAATATATATACAGTATAAAATAGCCTAAAAGTCTTTCAAATACTTATTTTTAAGCGGTTTTGCACGTGAGAAAGGCTTTCATCTCAAGGATTTTGACTGTTTTTTTATTTTATTTATACTTAAAATCGGTTTCTTTTTCTGGAATAAATTCTTAAAAATTCTTGGAGTATCTGTCTTTTTAGAATTTCTAACGGTTGAAATACATTAATTAAGCATATTTTAAGTATTTTATGCAAAAAATATACTAAACCCTACTTGTAATAAGGTATTTGACGATTTTATACCTTATAAATGTGCTCTAAATCTGTTTTTTAACATAAAACAAGAGAATTTTAATTATTTTATTTTTTCTCGCTTGCAACTATGGTTTTCTTTAATTTTATAATTCTGTCATATGATTCTTGAATCCTGGAAGGTTCAATAAGTCCATCTAAAATTGCATTTTTAATTATTTTATTAATGTCATCAGCTAAATTTGGATTATGACGTTCTCTGTTTGAAAAAAGTAAAATGTCATTTCCGGCATTTACCGCCTGTATTACGGTTTCTTCAAGGTCATAATTTTGTCTTATTGCACCCATATCAAGGTCATCTGTAACAACAACCCCGTTAAAATTCATATTTCGTCTTAAAAGTTTTCCAATTGTTTCATATGAAAGACTTGCAGGATAAATTTCATCGTAATTACTGTCAAAAATGTGAGATACCATGACCATCTGAAGGTCGTTTTTAAACATCAAATTTTCATATGGTAAAAGCTCTTCATCTTTATGTGTTGCTGTGGCATCAGCAAAATTTAAATGCGTATCTTCAGAAACACTTCCATGTCCTGGGAAATGTTTTAAAGCAGTTACGATTGCTTTGTCACTGTGCGCTTTTATAAATTCATAAGCATAAAGTGTTACTTTATTCGGGTCGCTTGAATAACTTCTTTCTTTTTTATGAAGTATAGAATTTTCATTTAAATCTAAATCAACACATGGGGCAAAATTTACATTAAATAGGCTGCTACTCAGTGTTTGCGCCATATCCGAGTATAATTCGCCGGCTTTTTTAATATCATACTCTTCAGCCATTTTCTTTGCTGACGGATAATTAATAAATCCGTTTTCAGCGTTCATTCTTTGGACTTGTCCGCCTTCCATATCAATTGCTATAAATGGTCTTGCCGCCATTCTTGTACTGTATAAAATTTGAGTCATTTCATCTAAATGCTCTTTGTTTTTTATATTGTCTTCAAAAAATATTACACCTGAGATTTTTCCTTCTTTTAAATCATTGGAGACTTCTCTAAAGCCTTTTGATAAGGTGCTGTTTCCCTTGAAGCCAAGTATAATCATTTGTCCTATCATTTCATCCAATGAAGCTTCTGCTGAAAATGCCGGAGCAGCAGCAAAAAATGTAATAAAGGCTATTAATGATAACATCTTTTTCATAAAAAAATTCATACAGACACCTTAAACAAACTAAAGTATTCTATTAGTATATCATAAAATATATAAATACTCAAAAACGCCCTTAAGTATTATCTTTTGGGCGTTTTTGAATTAAATTTATTTTTTAGATTAAACTAATGCTGTTTCTTCTTCTTTCTTTTCTTTTTTATCTTCTTCAGCTTCTTGGTTGCCAGCGTTTTCAGCTTCACCTACGGCATCTACGCCCATTTCAGTTTCATCTTCGCCTTCAGCGCCTTCGGCACCATCTTCAGCTTCGATTTTAACATCTTTTACTTGGTTTTCAGCTACGATGAATGCTGATTTATCAATTAATTCAATATATTCATCATTTAAGCCTTGCATTGTCCAAAGATTTTCTAGCTGTTCTCTTAATTCTTTTGCTTGTTCGCTGTAAGTTTCGTAGAAATCTACAAAGTGTTGCAATTCTTCGGAAGCTTCAACGCCATCAACTGCTTCAACACCATCAACATTTTCTTTGCCTTGTGCTGCTTGAAGAAGTGCTGCTCCATCTGCACCAAGTGCTGCACCTGATGAGAAATTGTAGTTATCTTCCAAATATTCAACATCATCTTTTGTTTGGTAACCGGTAAGTGCTTGTCCGCCAACTGTTAAACCGAATGAACCTAACATTTGGTTGTCATATTTGCTATCGCCAAAGTTATTTGGACCAACTGCTGTATTTGTTTGAGCATCTTTGTTTGCGTTGATTTCAATTTCGCCGTATTGAGCTTCAAAATCTGCTACTGACATTGCTTCTTGTTTGCCGCCAATTGTTACCATTACTTTTAATTGGTCGTTTGCTTTTAATTCATCGCTGTCAATTGTGTCGTTGCCGTCTGTATTTAATGCTAACATTTCAGACCAGCCGTCTTTGCCTTGTGCATCAGCAGTAGCGCCTAAAAATTCACTTGCATCGGTAATTTGACCGTCGCCGTCTCTATCTACAAAGAAGTCTACCTGCATTGCTTCGCCTGCAGCAGTTTCCATTTGGAAACCAATTGGGTCACAGCTTTTTGATTGAGCTGCAGCAGCTTCAGCTTGTTTTGCTGCTTCTAATTCAGCACCTTTTGTTTCAAGCTGGCAATCAATGTCTTGCACATGGTCTGTTAAGTTTTTAACTTTTGCAAGATTTGCATCAAGTAATCCTAATTCGTTGTTGATTGTGAAAAGGTTTGAAATAACATCATCTGCACCTTGAGGAATGCCGTCAATACCTGCAATTGAAGATTTGATATTTGATTGCAATTGTTCTTTTGACATTGGTTCATTGGTTTTGCTTGCATCAATGTAGCCTTTTACGTTTTCTGCAATTGCTTTTTCAACTTCTTCTTGATGTTCTTCAATTTTTATCGCTTGTTTTTTAGCAGCATCTTCAAGTTTTTTCTCAATGGTTTCGGTTAAATCTTTAATAGTTGTTTCAAGAGCTTTTAATGTTTCCATAGATTCTTGTTTATCAGCATTTAATGCATCGATTTCTTTTTGAATTGCTTCTGAATTTGCACCGTTTACTGCAGATGCTTCTGTTGTACCTTCTGCTTTACCAGCGCCTTCAGCACCTTCAAGTGTATCAACACCTAATTCTGCTTTAAGTTGTTCAACTGTCATTCCAACTTGTTCAGCAAGAGCTGTTAAAGATAAATTAAATGTTTCATTGTCTGAATCTTTTACTTGGATATTATTTCCGTTAGCATCAAAGCTTAAAAATTCTGTAATGGTTTCGCCTTCACCGTGTGTATTGTTGCCAGCTGCATTTGTGAATGCTGCTGATGAAGTAATTCTAGCCATTAAATCTGTTGTACCTACTGACATTTTTTTGCCCTTTCACTTCAGGTTACTTACATTTATATAAAAACGATTTAAATAGTATGATTTCAGAATATACTATTTTTGTTACAAAACTTAATCTAAAACCTGAAAATATAGATATAACTTGATTTTTATTTTTGTACTAGTATATATGTTTTATGTATTGTAAAGTTTGCTTTATAAATTTTTAAGTAAAAATAAAAATATAAGATGTAATGTTTTAGCTGAAATTTTATGGGTTGTAATTTTTTGTAATGTTTTCGTAAGATATTGTCCCATTGTCATATAAAAGCTGAATTTGATTTATATTGTAGTCTACAATTGTACTTAAAAGTTCAATTCTCGCATTATTTTTAATGGTTTGTGCCTGTATTACATCAATTAATATTCCTTCTCCTGCATCCAGCCTTAATTCTGCTAATTTAACACTGTCTGTTGCGTATGTTACTTGTTTTTTAGCTATTTCTATTCTCTCTTTCAGGAGCTCGGCGCTATAGTAATCAGAAATTATGTTTTCTTTAATTGTCCTTAAAAGCTGTTCTAAATTATATGAGGCACTATCTATTTGCGCTTGAATGCTGTTTACTTTTGTTATTGTACCAACCCCAAGGCGTGAACCTATCGGAACATCTAAATAGGCGCCTAGAACGTTATTAGAATACACACCAGCTCTTGCTGTACCTTGAAATTGCCCTTGGTATAAAATTCTTGGTTTGGGGATAAATTCTGTATAAACTTTGTATTTTTGTTCTTTCAATGTTTTTATGTTGTTTTCTGCTGTTTTAACATCATCTCTTGAAAACTCTGCAACTTTAAATAAATCTTCGGGTGTCAGGGTTTCATCCACTAAAATAAAGGGTTTTACTTCATTTTCAATTGGAAAAAGGGACGTAGAAACTTCAATACCCATAATATTTGCCAGTGCTGCCTGCGCTGTTCTGAATTGTTCCAGAAATTTTATTAAATTTTGTTCGGCAAGCGCCTGTTCGCTTTTTGACCTTACAACATCAAATCTTGTACCAAGCCCTGCTTCCATAAGGTTTTGTGTTAATTTTAATTGTGCTGTTCTTTCATAAAGATTTTTTAATTGTATTTCTATACTTATTTTGGCTCTTAAAAGTTCATAATATTTTCTTGAAGTTTCCAGAATTATTTCATCTTTTGTAAAATCCAGATTGTTCAAATCTGCTCTGGCTTTAAATTTACGGGCTTTTGCTTCAAATATTTGTTCTCCGCCTTTTGTCAGGTCATGCGTAACATTTAATGAGCCTGATAGTGCTAATTCTTCTACTGTATCAGGTACTACTCCGCCAACCAGAACGTGACCTTTATAATAAATACTGTATCCTTGAAAGCTTACTTCCGGCAAGAATTGTGCCAAAGCGTTTTTATGCAGCCATTTTGAACTTATATAATCTGAATGTGCCACTTTTATATTAAAGTTATTTAAAAGCGCGGTTCCTATACACTCATCGAGGCTTACCGGCAGCGGACTTTGTTTGAAATGTTCCATAATTTCGGCGCCGACATCTACATCTTTTTCTTCCTTACAGCTTTCGCAGTAGGCATTAAGCGGAGTTATGTCATCATCAATAATTCCCTTGTGAGCATCTGTTTTTGAGCCAAACAGGAATAAAATTAATATTAAAAAAGCTTTAATTGCCCATCTTTTCATATTCTACAGGGTAATAAAATGTTGCTCAAAAAATAATACACTTTCTGGGTAATACTTTATTGTCTAATGCTTTTATGTTATTTTATTCAATATAAAAAATTAAAAATGGGGAAAAGTATGACAAATTCTGATATTCAAAATTTACCAACTCAATATGAAGCAAGAGAAACCGAAAAAGAAATATATAAATTTTGGGAGGATAATTCCTGTTTTAGGGCTGATAATACTTCTCAAAAGCCTGCTTATTCAATAGTTATACCACCCCCGAACGTGACAGGAATCTTGCATATGGGGCATGCGCTTGATGAAACCTTGCAGGATGTTTTAGTTCGATACAACAGAATGCAGCAAAAAGAGGTGCTTTGGATGCCGGGATGTGACCATGCCGGGATTGCAACACAAAATGTTGTTGAAAAACAGCTTGCAAAAGAAGGTAAAACCCGCCATGACCTTGGAAGAGAGGAATTTTTAAAAGTTACCTGGGATTGGGCAAATAGTCATAAAGACAGAATATTGGAACAATGTAAGCTTTTAGGTGCCAGTTTTGACTTATCCAGAAAACGCTTTACCCTTGATGATGGGTGTTCAAAAGCAGTTAAAAAAGTTTTTGTTGACCTTTATAAAAAAGGCTTGATATACAAGGGTTCCTACATAGTTAACTGGTGTCCGCGCTGCCAGAGCGCTATTTCTGATATTGAAACAGAATATGAAACAGAAAATGGACATTTGTGGGAAATTTCATATCCATTGAAGGATGAACCGGGCGCAATAGTAATAGCTACAACCCGTCCTGAGACTATGTTTGGGGATGTTGCGGTTGCAGTTAACCCAAATGACTTTAAATATAAAGATTTAATTGGAAAGAAATGCATTATACCCCTTACCGGGCGCGAGATTCCAATTATTGCAGATGAGTATGTTGATAAATCTTTTGGTACCGGTGCATTGAAAATTACACCTGCACATGACCCTAACGACTTTGAAGTTGGGAGGCGCCATAATTTGCCGTTTATTAAGGTTATTGATGAACAAGGGAAAATGATAGCAAGACAGGAGGTACCGCAGGAGCTTCATGGGAAAAACAGATATGAAGCACGCGAGAAGGCTGTTGAGATGCTAAAAGCCCAGCAGGCGCTGGTTAAGATAACGGAACATGAGCATAATGTCGGCAAATGTCAACGCTGCAACACTACAATTGAGCCGCTTTTATCAGAGCAGTGGTTTGTTAAAATGGAGCCTTTGGCAAAACCGGCTATTGATGCAGTTAGAACCGGAAAAATTCAATTTGTACCCCAACGCTGGGAGAAAAATTATTTGATGTGGATGGAAAATATCCGTGACTGGTGTATTTCACGTCAATTGTGGTGGGGACATCAAATTCCTGCATATTATCATAATAAAACCGGTGAAATGGTTGTGGCGCTTGAAAATCCTGACCCAAATAATTATACACAGGATAAAGATGTACTTGATACCTGGTTTTCAAGCGGGCTATGGCCGTTTTCTACAATGGGATGGCCTGATACTGATAGTCTTGATTATAAGAAGTTTTATCCGACTACAACCCTTGTAACTGGTTTTGATATTATCTTTTTCTGGGTTGCAAGAATGATTACAATGGGGCTTGAATTTACGGGCGAAGCACCGTTTTCTACAGTCTATATCCATGGGCTTATCAGGGATGAAAACGGGCAAAAAATGTCTAAATCCAAAGGAAATACTATTGACCCGGTTGAAGTGATTGAAAAATACGGCTGCGATGCTTTAAGATTTACCCTTGCAAGCCTTTGTACTTACGGTGGTCAGGATATCAAGCTTTCTGATGAAAGATTTGAATACGGCAGAAATTTTGCAAATAAAATCTGGAATGCTTCTCGTTTTGTTTTAATGAATTTAACAAAATCTAAAGATGAGCTTAAGCTTGATATGGCAAAACTTTCAGCTGCTGATAAGTGGATTTTAAATGAGTTAAATAATACTATAAAATCAGTTTGCGAGAATATTGAAAATTATAGAATCGGCGAAGTAGCCTCAATTTTATATGATTTCTTTTGGAATAGCTACTGTGATTGGTATGTAGAGCTTTCAAAGATTGAAAAAAATGAAGCAGTTCTTGTGTATGTATTGGATAATTTTTTAAGGCTGCTGCATCCTGTAATGCCGCATATTACTGAGAAAATTTGGCAGTTAATGCCCCAAAACAAAGATGCGGATTATTTAATGAAAGCTGAATTTCCAAAATTCAGCGACGAGCTGGAATTTGCTGATGCTAAAACTCAAATGGAGACTATGTTTGAAGCCATTCGTGCTTTAAGAAATATCAGAAGTGAATTTAATGTGATTCCGGGTGCTAAAATTAATATTCAAATTGATGGCGGGGAAGATTTATTTAAGCCTGTACTTCCATATCTTAAACGCCTTGCAAAAGTTGATAATGTTGAATTTAAACCTGCAAGTGCTGCAGATAAACAATCTGCAAGCGTGGTTGTGGGGGATGTTAAGATTATTGTTCCTCTAAAAGGGGTTGTAGATGTTGAAGAAGAGATTGCAAGACAAAATAAGAAGCTTGAGAAGCTTCAGAAAGAAAGACAATCTCTTGAAGGCAGGATAAACAATCCTAAATTTGTGTCATCAGCACCTGAAGATGTTGTAAATTCAACGAAGGCAAGGATTGAAGAAATTAAATCCGCTGAAGATAAAATTTTGGAGTTGATTAATAATTTTAAATAATAAATACTAATAAACGGGCATTGATTTTAAGAATTGGTGCCCGTTTTATTTACAATATTTTGCAATTATTTTTTTTAACTGTTTTCTGTATTTTTTCTTATTTTTCTTTATAGATGGATTTTCAAGATTCTCATCCCCGCATGTTTCAAAGCTTAAATCATCTAAAAATGAATCATATTCATCTATTGCAATTGCAGGTAAAGATTTAACGTATTTTTTCTTTTCTGTTATGCAGCCATCCTGATTTTGCATAATTTCCTCGCAAATGCTTTTGTATTCATAATCAAGACCTTTAAATTTTATGGAATAAGCATTAAATAAGGTGTCAAAAATTTTCTTTTTTTCTTCATTCGGGCATAAGTGCTGCAGTAAGTTTTGATAATTTTCTCTAAAAAAATCATCAAAACTGCATTTACATGAGCATAAATTTTTTGCAAAAACATTTTGCTGCAGCAAAATTATACTAAACAGCAGCAATAATTTTATTGGAAAATTTGTTTTCATAATACCTTATTTCCTTTAAGACAAAGCTAGCACGCCAATATTGAAAAATAAATTACCTTTTAGAATAATTTAAAAAAAATGTTGACGATAAATTATGTTCTTGATATTGTATATATTGTCGAAAGCAAAACATACTTATTGAAAAGCTTTTGGTTATTTAATAATTGATAATTTAATAGAATATAGATTTGCGCTAGTAGCTCAGCAGGTAGAGCACTCCCCTTTTAAGGGATAGGTCCCGCGTTCGAATCGCGGCTAGCGCAAATTTTTGTATTTTTATTTTTGGCTTTTAGCCGTTTTATCATTTCTGGTTATTAGCTAAAGTCATTTTTTCAGGTGGTTTGTCTAAATTTTGTTTAAAATATTATTTATTTTTTCCTATAAATTGGGTATAAATCAGCTTTTTGCTTTTCATTTTTTATTAAAATATTTATAATATCAAAATGGATATCATAAAACAGGCGATTGAGTTTCACAAAAAAAGCGATTTTCAAAATGCGGAGAAATGCTATCTGCAGTTTATAGAGCAAAATCCATCTGAAGCCAAGGCGCATCATCTTTTAGGTGCCTTGTATATGCAAATTTGCGATTTTAAAAAGGCTGCGAGGTCTCTGGAAACTGCCTTTGGGCTTGATAGAGCAACACCCGTACAAACAGATTTAGCGCTTTGTTATTACGAATTAAAAGAATACAGGCTTGCAATGTTGAATTTGCAGGATGTTTTAGGTGTTGTACAAAGTAAAATTCTTTATGAAAAGCTGCTTGATAGTGCAAATAAAGTAGAACTTGGCGAGCCGTATGTAAAATATGCTCTTAAGTATATTGAGCTATATGGCGAAGATATTGAAATTATGAGGAATCTTGCAGGCTATGCACTTGATATAGGAAAGTTTGACATAGCTGAACGTTGCAATAAAAGACTTATTGAGCTTTATCCTGATGATTATGTGGCATATAATAATCTTGCTTTAACATATGAGTTTCAATTAAATTTCCCTCTGGCTGAGGAGTATTACAAAAAAACCATAGAATTAAAGCCCAATTTAGACCCTATATTCAACCTATCTGTTCTTTTGAGACGGATGAGAAGATATGATGAATCTCTTAAAATGCTTGAATTAAGCAGGAAGTACGGTTTAAGTGATGTTGGTTATGATTGTACGCTCGGGCTATTGCGGCTCACCTTAAGAGATTTTTCAGGTTATCCCTTGTATTTAAATTTTGTAAAATCGCATCATAGCTTTCCTGATGAAACTCCTTGGGATGGCAAGCCTGATAAGGATATGGTACTTATCTTGCGTGCTACAGAAGGGTATGGAGATGCTTTAATGTTTTCAAGATATCTTGATTATATTGATGCAACTTTATTTAAAGATGTTCTTCTGGTTGTACCCACTCCTTTGTTAAGTCTTTTTGCATTTAATTTTCCGAATTTTAAAGTAATTGATTGGAAAATTAAACCTGCGCCAAATTTAACAAGTGCAATCGTTATGGATTTGCCCGGTATTTTAAAACTTGATTTTAATCATATACCCTCTGCTGATAGATTTTTGATGTCGCCTCCTGAATATTCCGCAAAATGGTCAGACTATATTGATGATAAAAAGTTTAATGTAGGGCTTTTTTATTCTGGAAACTTTACAAATAAGAGAACTTTACGCAATAGAAATGTACCTTTTGAATTTCTGGAATCATTTTTTAATCTTGATAAAGAAATATCTTTTAATACTAAAGATGCGAGTATATTAAAAAATATCCGCTACTATTCTCTTCAGCCTGAAAAACATTTTAAACAAGAAGTTGAAAGACAAAATGAGAAAACGGGAAATATTGAATCCTTGGCAGGTAAATTAGAGAATTTTTCTGATACTGCAGCTGTTATTGAAAAATTAGATTTGGTTATTACTATTGATTCTTCCGTTGCTCATTTAGCAGCTGCGCTTGGAAAGAAAACTTTTATACTACTGCCATATTCTGCAGACTGGCGTTGGTTTGAGGATGTTGATACAACAGTCTGGTATAATTGCATGAAAATTTTCAGGCAAAAAGAAGAAGGTGAGTGGCAAGAACCTGTTGAACGCCTTAAAGAAGCATTTTTGAATGAAGTTTTGAATGCTAAAAAGATGCCATAGGAGGCATCTTTTTACATATTTTATTAAAATTATTATTTAACCATGATTTTGTTTTAATGTTGCACATGCGATAGCGATAGCAATTTCAGCATCATCAGATGCTTTAATAGCCTTTGGTGCAACACCTCCTTGCGGTGCTACCGGGAAAATCTTATTTAAGTAGTTAATTACAACGGTTTGAATATTCATTGCTGCAATTAAGATTATTAAAAATACAAAAACACTTGAAAAACCGATGCTCATAACGGTTAAGCCAAGTTCTAAATTTGCTAAAGCTTCAGGTGACATTATCAAAACTCCTAAATTAAATATCTATCTTTTTTTATTCTATCAAAAACAAGAATAAAATCAAAACTATTCAATCTCAAGATTTAATTCAAGTCTTGCTTGAATGTAATCAATGTATTGTTTTGCAAGACGGGGGCTTCTATTACCTTTTGATAATGCAAATCTTTCTGCCCCTTTGAATAATATTTCATCAGAAATTTGAATATTTCTGTCTTCTTTGATTTCTTTTACAATATTCAAAAATTTATCTTTATTTGGAACAGAATATGTAATTGTGATGCCAAATCTGTCTGACAGTGATATTGTCTCATCTATGGTATCTGCAAGATGAATTTCATCTCCTTCTCGCGCTTTAAAGCTTTCTTTAATAAGGTGACGGCGATTTGTTGTTGCGTATAAAACCATATTATCCGGCTGTTTTGCAACTGAACCTTCTAAAACTGCTTTAAGCGCGCCAAAATTGTCATCATTCTCGTTAAATGTTAAATCATCAATAAAAATGATGAATTTTAGAGGAATATTACTTATTTTTTGCATTAAATTATCAAGATGGATTAAGTTTTCTTTATATACTTGAATCAATCTTAAACCATCTTTGGAATATTCATTTAAAATAGCTTTTACCGTGCTGGATTTTCCCGTTCCTCTGTCGCCGTATAAAAGGATGTTATTGTAAGGTTTTTCTTTTAAAAATCCTAATGTATTTTCAATGACTATATTTTGCTCTCTTTTATAATCTTTTAAGTCTTTAAGAGAGACATTGTCGCAGTTTGTGATGGGTTCAATTTCACTATTTGATAAGAATTTAAAGGCTTTGTATTTTGCAAAAATTCCAACTCCGTTATTTTCATGGTAGTTTACAATTCTATCAAAAGACAATGTTTGACAAATTGTATCAAAAGCAGCCAAGGTGTCAATTATATCTTTATCGTAAGGAAATTTAAAATACAATAAATCCTTAAAGTCTGAGCATTTAATTTTTGATAAAGATGTCAAAATTCCAACATCGTTTTTAGCGGCATTTAAAATATTTTCATTAATATTACAGTAGTTGTTTGAGGCACATTGAAGTGTGAAATAATTTTTATCAAAAAGTATTAAATCGTTAATATATTTTGTCCAATCGGCGCCATATTCTTTATTGTAAAGCGGGGTTACCATATTTGACCATTGTTTTATAACTTCATCTATATTTTCTTCTTTTGTAATTAAATCTAAAATTTTAATTAAGCTTTTAATTAAATCATCATTTAAAATTTCTCTATAGAGTGTGAGTGTGTTGAATAATGTTTTAAAATCTTCAATTTTTGTCATAAAACCTCCAAGTTTACCATTATTATACTTTAATTTATGTTTTTAGGTTTAAAACTTGTTGACGTTTGTTTGTGATAGGATTAAACTTAGTTTAACACTGACATTTCTGGAGGAAAAAATATGACAAAGATTTATTATGCCGAAGATTGTAATTTGGATTTATTGAAAGGTAAAACCGTTGCCATTATTGGATATGGCAGCCAAGGACACGCTCATGCTCTTAATTTGCATGAAAGCGGCGTTAATGTTGTGGTTGGTCTTTATAATGGTTCAAAATCATGGAAAAAGGCAGAAGAAGCTGGCTTAAAAGTAGCAACTGTTGCTGAAGCTTCTAAAATGGCTGATTTAATTATGATTTTGCTTCCTGATGAAAAGCAAGCAGATGTTTATAAAACTGAAATTGCACCAAACCTTACTGCCGGCAAAACTTTAGCATTTGCTCACGGTTTCAATATTCATTTTGCACAAATTGTGCCTCCTGCCGATGTTGATGTTATTATGATAGCTCCAAAAGGTCCTGGACATACTGTTAGAAGCGAATACGTTGAAGGCAAGGGTGTTCCTTGTCTGGTTGCTGTTCATCAAAACGCTACAGGAAAGGCTCTTCAAACCGGTTTGGCTTATGCTGCAGGAATTGGCGGAGCAAGAGCTGGAGTTCTTGAGACAACATTTAGAGTTGAAACTGAAACTGACCTTTTTGGCGAACAAGCTGTTCTTTGCGGCGGCGTTACCGCTTTAATGCAGGCTGGTTTTGAAACTCTTGTTGAAGCAGGTTATGCTCCTGAAAGTGCTTATTTTGAATGTATTCATGAAATGAAATTAATTGTTGACCTTATTTATCAAGGCGGTTTTTCAAAAATGCGCTATTCAATTTCAGATACTGCTGAATATGGCGATTATGAAATCGGTAAACGCATAATAACCGATGAAACAAAAAAAGAGATGAAAAAAGTATTGTCTGAAATTCAAGATGGTACATTTGCCACAAGATGGATTGCTGAAAATAAAAACGGACGCGCTCATTTTACAGCTACCCGTCGTATTAAAGCTGAGCATGAGCTTGAAAAGGTGGGTAAAGAACTAAGAAAAATGTATTCTTGGAATGAAGAAAAGTAGAATTTAACATTATTATTAAATGGGCGCTTCTTTTGAATGCGCCCATTTGGTTTATATAAACTTTTGGAGGTGTAGTATGATATTTGACAGTTTAGAAAATGCACAGCTTTATTATCCCCTATCGGAAAAAATCAAGGAGGCTTTTTATTTTATAAAATCAACCGACTGGAAAAATTTAAAGCCCGGTAAATACGAATATAATGAAAATATTTACGGGAATTTGCAGGAATATGAAACAAAAAATCCTGATGAAGCTGAATTTGAAGTACATAGGGATTATTATGATATTCAATATGTTATTTCAGGTGAAGAGATTATGGGATTTGGCAGCCTTGACGATTTTAAGGTGACAAAAGACTACAATAAAGAAAAAGATGTAGCCTTTGGAGAATGCCCGTCATCGAATGTTTTAGTTAAAGAAGGTAATTTTACATTCTTTGCACCAAAAGATGCGCATAAACCTTGTTTAAACGTCGCTGGTGAAGTTAAAAAAGTTAAGAAGGTTATTGTTAAAATCAAGATTTAGTTTTTTAATAAAGTCCTTAATGTTTTTTAATAATATTTTAAAGTTGTAGCAAAAGATGGGATTTTTAAGTTTTTTACAGGTGTAGTTTAAAAAGGTAATAAAAAAATGATATCTAAAACTAATTCTTCCCCATCTTTTGGTATGGCTTTCCGTCAAGAAAAAATGCTTGATGTTCTATCTCCTCTTAAGAAAAATGCGCTTGGAACTTTTGGTGATTATGCAGCAAAGATTAATAAATATTCTGATAAACATAATGTTGATGTCTATATGAAAAGTGTTACTAAACCGGTTGAGGAAGCTGCAGAAGGAGCAGCCGAAGATGCTGAACCCATTGTAAGAGAAGTGATTGACAAAATTGTTGTTACCTTGCAAGGTAAACCCAAGACAGCCACTAAAGGAGAAGAAGCTGCCGAAGTGCTTAACAGAACTCTTGAATATGATATTGAAGAAATATTTAAAAAGCCAAGACAAATAAAAAAATTTTTTAGAGGCTTAAAAAAAGAAGTTGCAAAAACCGGAATTTTATCAAAGATTAAAAATAATTTCGGTATATAAACAAATTTAAAGCGGGTATTTAACCCGCTTTAAATTTAATTTATAGTAAAAATGTCGAAGAAGGGAATCGAACCCTCAAGGTTGTTCACCACATGAACCTGAATCATGCGCGTCTACCAATTTCGCCACTTCGACATTTACTGCTTTAACATTTTGAAATTTGAATTAATTATAGCATAGTTTTTAATAAATATACCTTTTTATCTTACTCTGTTGAGTAATGAAATTTATGTATTCAAAACATAAATTATAATTGCCACATATTTAAGTAGGATAATTATGTTCAATAATAATAGAGTTTTGCAACGTTTCTTTGTTGTTGTTTTGGTTTTTATATCATTTACGGTTATAAATGTTGAAAATTTGACATTTGCAGCTTCTGCTGAACCGGTAAAAGAAAATAGTCAAGAGCCTTGCAGGTATCCTGATTATTCAAATGAATATATCGGTAAAGACAGGTTTGAGACATTTAATAGAAGAATGTTTAATTTTAATTCAAAACTTAATAAGTATGCTCTTCGTCCATTGCATGTGGTTTGGGCTTCTATTATGCCAAAATATGGAATGGATAGAATCCAATATGCCTATAAAAATATTGAGTATCCTAAAAGACTTGTAAGTTCACTTATGCAAAGAGATTTTAAAGCGGCAAAAGCTGAAACCGTACGTTTTCTTGCAAACAGTACGATTGGTCTTGGCGGAATGTTTGACCCTGCAAAGAGTATTTTTAATATTGAACCTATGGAAGAAGATATTGAGCAGGGGCTTTCAAAGTGTAAAGTAAAACGGGGACCATTTCTTATTTTGCCTATACTTTCTGCAACTACGCCAAGAGCACTTTTGGGGCGTGCAATTGAGACCGGCTTAGACCCGACAACCTATGTTGCAGCGCCTGTTGCAGCCCTGGTTAAAATGGGACTTTTTATAAACAGAACTTCATATATGCAGCCATTGAGCATATTTTTAGAACGTACATATGCTGACCCGTATGATATAACAAAAAAATTATATGGTATTGAAAATTATATTAAAACTTCAAACCTTGATAGAAAAGATGTTTTGGAAAGTGAAGCCAAAGCATTGAATGAAGTGCTTGAAAAAGTGCAGGCAGAAGAGCCATTACTTGTAGATTCTAAAAATGAGACAATTTTAGAAGAGAAGATTATTGAAATCCCCGAACCTGAAATAAATAAAGATGTTAAAGCTGATATTGCAGAAGAAAATGACAAAGATGAGCTATTAAATATCAGCGGTGAAACTGAAAATAAGAATGAAAATTCTGATATTGAAAAAGAAGATAAGATTGCAACAAATGAAACCTTAAAGGGCAATGCTTTTGAGGATGAAGCAATTTTGCAGGAAGCTATTCAAAGTATACCTGAGCTTGAAGCAGATATTGTTCTTGATGATTATAATCCCCAAAGTCCTGTTGTTGATTCAATGAGAACAGCATTGTTTAATCTTCCCGGTGTGGATGAATCTATCTGGAGTGAATTATCAATTTGGAACAGGTCTTTTTCAAAAAGAATAAGAACCGGAGCGATTGAATTAACACCTGATAGGCAAAAATATAAGTACAGATACATAATGCAAAAAGAAAAATCTGCACCGGTTGCTATTTTGTATCCTTCTATCGGTGAAGGTATTATGTCAAGTCATTCTGTACTTTTTGCAAAATTATTTTATGATGCGGGATATTCTGTAATAATTCAAGGCAGTCATTTTCATTGGGAATTTATTAAAAGTATGCCTGAAGGATATACGCCCGGTTTACCGCAAAATGATATAGAGAAATTGCAGCTTGCTACAGCTAAAATTATTGAAGATTTAGAGGATAAATATGATACTAAATTAGGTAAAAGAACTCTTATGGGTACATCGTTCGGCGCTCTTGCTACCCTTTTTATGGGTGATTTAGAAGCAAAGAGCGGCAAAAAACTCGGGATTGAAAAATTTATTTCAATAAATCCGCCTGTTGAACTTTTATATGCACTTAAATCGCTTGATAAAAACAATGATGAATGGAATAAAAACCCCGGTGATTTAAAGCATAGGACTGCAGTAACAGCTGCAAAAATTTTAAATCTTGTAAAACAAACAGATGACCCGGATTTCAAGATTGAAACTCTTCCTTTTTCTGATTATGAAGGAAAATTAATAACAAGTTTTCTTTTAAGGCAAAAGCTTTCTGATATCATCTTTACGATTGAAAATAACAAAAATACAGATAAAACCGCATTGTATAGAAAAATAAACAATACCAGCTTTTATGATTATGCAAATAAATATCTGATAAAAGATGAAGGCAAAACAATCAATGATTTCAATAATGCTGCAAGCTTACACTATGTTTCAGATTATTTGAAAAATAATAATGATTATAAAATTTATCATACTCTTGATGATTATTTGGCTAATAAAAACCAGCTTAAAAAATTAAGAGAATATACAGGTAAAAAAACGGTATTAATAAGTAATGGTGCACATTTAGGATTTTTATACAGAGAAGAATTTATAAATGAATTTAAAAAAGATATTGCTATAAAACAATAGTCTATTAAAATAGTGATATGAAAAAAAGTAAAGCTGCAGCCGAAATAGAGTTAATGTTTAATAAAATTGCAAAAAGTTATGATTTTTTAAACAATTTGATTTCGGCTTTTAGCCATATTCTTATCAAAAAAAGTTCGGTAGAATTTCTCGGTATTCAAAATGGTTCAAGTGTTTTGGATTTGTGTACTGGAAGCGGTGATTTGGCTGGAATTATTAAGGAAAAATATCCAAAATGCCAAATTATAGGTGCTGATTTTTCTGATGAGATGCTAAAAATTGCAAAGAAAAAAGGCTTTGATATTGAATATCTTAAAGAGGATGCAACAAATTTGAGCTTTGATGATGGAACTTTTGATTATATTGTAATGGGATTTGGACTTAGGAATATTCCTGATAAACAGGCTGCACTAAGTGAGGTTGTGAGAGTATTGTCGCCAGGTGGAAAATTTTTACATCTTGATTTTGGCGAAAAAAATTTAATATCAAATTTTGCTGACATTTTTATACTTGCAGTTGCTAAAATTTTTAGTAAAAATTTTAATGCGTATAAGTATCTAGTTGAATCCAAAAAAGGTTTTTTGTCGCCGCATGAATTAATATCAAAGGCTGAAAATTGCAGCTTAAAATTTCTAAGAAGAAAAGATTTTTTGTTTAAAACTGTTACATGTGAGGTATTTGAAAAGTAATTCGGTTATTTTGAGCTTTTATTCATAAAATCGTTAAATGAAATACCTATAGATGCAACGTTGCTTTTAATGCCTGTATTTTTCTCTCCATTGTTGCTTGCAGGAAGGGTTTGACCGTATGTTTTGCTATCGGATGTTTGAATATTGGATTTCAAGGGATTATTTTTATTTTTCTTTGTAAAAAATACTGTAATTGCTGTACCTGCGGTAATAATGGCTGCAGCGGCAAGTAAAACAAGTTTTGGGTATTTATTTGTCTGCATGGTTTTTTTGGCTAATTTTACGCCATCATTTTCATATAAAATATCTCTGAATTTTACTATTTCTTTGTATAGTTTTGGCTGAGTTTTATCCAGACCCTTTGCCTTGAATACTTTTTCAAGACTATCCATAATATTAAAACCGTAGCCTTCCTGTACAGCTTTATGATATGCTTCTTTATAATTTACAGGTATTTTATATGCAAAATTCTTTTCAGGGTGTACTGTTGTATTTAACTGATGCATATTAAATCTTTCTTCTCTGCCAAAAACATCCATATAAAACATCATATTGTTTTTTGCCATCATAGGTTCTGCCCATTTTGCTTTTGCAAATTCCACTGGGTCGTATAAACTTGATTCATCTAATTTTAAGATTTTTGAAAGCGGGGCTATGGCAGGTTCTTTATGGTACCTATCATTGCCTATTGCGGCACTGTCATATATATTGTTTGCTATTTGTCTTAAGGGCTGCGTATCATGGTTGCTGACACCAACAATAAATTTATCCGGCGACCAGCCCCGTTTTAAAAATCCGTCATTTGAGCCCCAGGGGTCAAATAGTTTTTCGTGCATGTATGATGTATCATAAACGCCAACACGTTTTTTAACGGCCTCAATTAATTTTCCTGTCTGAACAAGCACACCGTTTTGATATTCTTTTTTGAATATTTGTCCGCCTTGAAATTCATAAATAAGATTATTTAAATCGTAATCTTTTCCTTTGACTTCTTTAACTGTTTCTTCAATGAGATTTAAAACATCATCTCCAAGTTCTTTTGGTTGAATATTCTTTAGGCTTCCGTATTTTTCGGGTACTACATATGACCAGCCCACATCAAATCTTATTGCATCATATCTTCTTGCGTGCAGTTCCACCTTGCGTTTAAGAAGCTTGGCACTGGCACTATCCCGGTCTTTTATTTTATCATAATCAAGGCTTAATACTTTCCATTCTCTTTCGCCAATAAATTCATCTTGCTTGAAGGCATTTGGATTTGCCCAGATTTCATCTTTTGAAAAATTGATTTCACAGTCGCCAATAAGCTGTACACCTATATTATTGAGTTGTTTTCTGCCTATTGTTAAGTGTTTATCTGCTAAGAATTGTTTAAATTTATAATACTCGGCATCATCAGGGCTTTCTTTTAGTATTTCCCTAATTCTTGCACTTCTATTCTCTAGATTGGTTGAATTTTCGTATAATTGCTTGTCGATTTCATTCCAGAAATTGTAATCATCTATGCCATATTTTTGCGAAAGTATTCTGTAAATCGCTTTTGGTTCAAGCCAATCGTCATTTTCAGAGATAAATTTTCTGAAATCTTTTTTAAGCTGTGCTTGTTCATCAAGGTTTTTAAAACGCGCAAAAGCTTTTTTCAGGGCTTCTTCTTGTGCGCTGCCATCAATCATTACATTATTATAGTTTACTATTGTTTCTTTGTTTGGGGCTGTATTAGCATCTATAACCTGCTTATATTCTTCCGGCAGCAAAATTTTTCCGAATTTATCCTGAGTAAGTAATTCAAGATTTATTTGATGATTTCCTAATGACAGACAAGAGCTTGAATATGGGCAGTATAAGCCATTATTTGGTTTGAGTTCACCTCCGGGCAAAACTTCAACCCTATTGAAGCCTAGATACTGCTTCATATATGCGAAAAATTCCTGCGAATCTTTTGATGAAATATTTCCTACTCCAGTGTTTGATTCTTTTGATTGAGGAAGACAAGCATCATGCACAATGAAGATAGACTGCCCAGTTTGTCCGGCAAGTTTTTTACCTTCATTGCAAACTGCACTAAACCTTCTTATTTCCTCAGGTTTCAGTGCACGTCCAAAGCTTACATTGTTTAGTGAATTTATTAACACAACATCATTGTAAAACCTGTGAAGGTAAAAAATTGTCTGTATTTTTTACACTGCTAATTTATTTTTTATAATTATTCGGAAATATGTAGGTTTACCGTTAATTCTTAAGTCTTTATTATCATCGCCTTTTCTAAATTTAATAATTTCAAACTGATTTGGATTAAATTTATGAAGAAAGGTAATAGGTACACCGATTAATCCTTTATAATCATTTGGGATATTTTGTGTTTTATTGACATTAATTCCATTAAAATTATCATACAAAGGATATTCTGATTCATTTCCAATATATTTTTTGGTCAAAGGCAAAACCTCTTGTCGTTTTTCATTATCTAAATTTGTAAGCCACATACAATTATTTGGTGAAATTATTTTTTCACCATTTTCGTTAATTTTGGTTTCCAAACCATATAATTCATATTCTTTGGGAACTATAAAACCGGAAATCCCACGTCCTAAATTAATACCTAGCCAAACTTGATTATTTTTAATTAAATTAAAAATCTCTTTATAGGTAATAGCATTGATATTACCTATAACAAGAAATTTTTTATTGTAATTTACCAACTGTGCAATATATTCTCGAAACAATGAAAAAGGGGGGTTTGTAACCACAACATCACACTGTCTTAATAGTTCAATACTTTCCAAACTGCGAAAGTCGCCATTCCCTTTGAAATATTTTATATTATTAAAATTAATTTTAGAACCAGTATGTTCATAGTAATATCCTTTCCCTGATTCCTTTTTGTTATAGCAAGCACAAATTACTTTTTTGATACCAAATTCTTCAAAATTATTAACAAAAAATTTGAAAAAATTACTAATCTTAACATTATCACAGTTGCAAAAAATGATTTTATTTTTAAAATGTTTTTTGTAATGTATTAATTCGCGTTCAATATCAACCAGCTGGGTATAAAATTCATCTTTTTTATTTATTTTTGCTTTATTTAATAAAGAATTAGTAGCATTTCTTTTCATTATCTCTCTAATCCTTGCTCTTTTGTTAATTGTTTAAATAAATCCCTACCTAGCATTTGAAGCGAGGTATTGGCTATATCTAACATAATGTTTAACATATCTTGTATGTTCCAACGTTCTCCTTCGCTTTGCGTATATATAGAAGCAGCTTGAAGCATAATATTGACATCATTGCAAGCTACTATTTTATTCTTGCATAAATTTTTGTTAATATGCATTCCATAATTTGCAGAAGTTAATCTATCTAATCTGTTAAGGGCCCCTGAATTATAAATCAATGTGACTTTTCTTCCATCAGGTCTTGTTACTGTAACATTATGCGTTAAAAAATTAGAACCTTCTAAAAATAGTACATATGGAAAATAACATTCTGCAAGCATAAAATTGGCAATTTCTGAAATATTCTTGTGCGCACGTTCAATGGCATTTCCAGCAACCATTAGGTCTTGATTATTCAGTTTGCCAACAAGTTTTCCTTGCTTTATATTGTCAATATCTTTGCCTTGATGCTTTGCCTCAGAAACTAATATTATCCTCCAATTGTTATTATCATCTTTTACCTCAATGATGCCACCATCAGGTTTTATACTGGCTTCTTCAACAAAAAGTGTTTGTCCTAATTCATTATCAATTTTTTTTAATGCACTATTAATTTCTTTTTTGCCAATACTTTGTCTATGCCGAAAAGATAATTGCGGATATTGTTTGCTCAAAATATCTAAAGCGCAACAGGATGTATGTGCAACACTGTAATCATGGAACTGAGCTTCTTTACAAAAGATTCCAATTGCACCCTCTGTTCCTTTATGTTGAACTGTTAAACGACCAGACTGATTCTTTTTTGCCAAGTTGAATTTACCTTTTAATAATAGTTTCTATTTGATTCTAACATAAAATTTTAATTGTTTGATAAATAAAAAACGACCCATTTGGGTCGTTTATTTTTAATTTGGCTGGGGCGGAAGGATTCGAACCTCCGGAATGCCTGGACCAAAACCAGGTGCCTTACCACTTGGCGACGCCCCACCACAGCTATTATCTTATTCAAAGCACTATGTGTTGTCAAGTATTTTTTTAATGAAAATCTAATCTATCTATTAGATATGTATTGATAATATTTAACATAACATGTTATAAGGAGACGCTAAAAAACTAGCCTTGGTGAAGGCTTAAAAAGCGGATTCCTTTATATTATATGGATAATTTATCTTGTTCTTAAAACCTTTACAATGGCATCAATAAACATTAAGGCTATTTCTTCAATGTATTGCTGTGTTGTAAGCCCGTTAATTACAATATCGGCAATTTCCATTGTTGGACGAATATATCTAAATGCCGTTTGGTTTACATCATGGAACTGCATATCGGCAGCTTTTCCAATTTTGCCACGAGTAACGGCGCGAGCGTACCATCTTTCTTTGATAATTTCAAATGGTGTATAAACGTAAATTTTTACATCCACAATATCGCGCATGCATTCGTTTAGAACGTATAAACCTTCATTGAGTATAATTTTTGCCGGTTTTTTGATAACAGAATCAAGTTTGCTCTCGCAAGTAACAAAATCGTAATAAGGGGAATAAACTGTCTCGCCATTTTTTAACTTGATTAAATGTTCTTTCATGAGATTTAAATCAATAGCATCCGGTGTATCAAAGCTAAAACCTGTTTTAAATAATTCTTCATAGCTTCCTGCAGCGGTTAGCTCTTTAGAAGCATCTTTATAATAATCATCACAGCAGATAACTGTATAAGCGTTATCAGTATCAGTTTTAATACATGCTTTTGCTGTATTTTTAACCAAAGTAGTCTTTCCTGATGCGGATTCACCGGCAATGGACATTAAAAATGTAGAATTTTTTTCTAATATTGCTTTGCGCGCGATTTTAAATATAAATGCCTCATTAATTCTAAGAATTAATGGCTGCTTTTGTTGTTTATCATATGCGATAACTTCTCTGATGTTCTCTAAAATCTTTGCAAGAAAAGGCATATCGTCTATTTTCATGTTTTGAGAACTTTGATTTTCTGCTTTATAAATACTCATACCAATATTCTACACTAAAAAACAAACAAAATTCAGTAGGATTCATAAAATTTAACAAATTATTCTTCAAAATTTATGAGTTCATCTTGTTTTTTGTTTGCTTCTTCTATAAGTGAATATGCCATATAGGCTCCTGCAGCAATAGCTTTTGGGTCTAAATCTGTTTTATTTGCAAGCTCAATTATGGCAGAATTTAACTCAGGATTTTCATCTTTAATATAATGTATCATTGATTTTCGCCAAGCGCCGATATCAACAAGCATCTCATCCAAGACTTTATTACAGTTTTCTATATCTATTTCAGGTAACATTCCTTAATTTTAATTACTTTTGTCTTTAGTGTCAATTTGTGTGATAATTTTCACTCAAAATCCTAATTTATGATAGACTTTTTAGTATGGAAAAGAAAAATTTAACGGTCTTGGTTGGTGTTTCAGGCGGGGTTGATTCTGCAGTTTGTGCTTTGAAGTTAAAACAGGCAGGATATAATGTTATTGGCGCAATGATGAAAGTTTATGATGGCGATATTAAGACTATTGCTAATTCCTGCTATGGCACCGATAAAAGGAAAGAAATTGAAGATGCCAAGGCGGTGTGTGATAAAATTGGGATAGAATTTCATCTTATTGATTGCGCTAAAGAGTTTGATGAGTTGGTTTTTGAGAAATTTAAAAGCGAATATAAACTTGGCAGAACGCCAAATCCTTGTGTATTGTGTAATCCTTTGATTAAATTTAATGTTTTTCCATATCTTGCACAACAATCCGGTCTTCGGTTTGATAAATTTGCGACTGGTCACTATGCCAGAATCGAATATGATATAAAACTTAACAAGTATCTTTTAAAGCAGGGTGTTAATACAAAGAAGGACCAAACATATTTTTTATATAGATTAAGTCAGAATAAGCTCCAAAATATCCTGTTTCCACTAGGCGAAATGGAAAAAGAAGACGTTAGAAACTTTGCAAAAGAAAACGGCTTAATAGTTCATAATAAGATGGATAGTCAGGATTTTTACAAAGGAAATTATACTGAAATTATTGAGGCAAAGGAATCAAAGGGGAATATTCGTCATATAAGCGGTAAAATCCTGGGGACACACAGCGGTATATTTAATTACACAATCGGGCAAAGAAAAGGCTTAAAGATAGCTTACGAAAAGCCTTTATACGTTATTAAATTTGATTTAGATAAAAATGAAGTAATAGTGGGCGAGAAAGAATTGACTTATTCTAAAACGCTTTTTGCCAAAGACTTAAGTTGGACTTTCTATGATAGGGATAATCTTCCGCAAAAAATAAGCGCTTATGCTAAAATTCGCTCTGCAGGACAAAAATCAGCTTGTGATATTTATATTGAAGATGATGCAGCTAAAGTAGAATTTTTAGAACCTCAAAATGCTATAACGCCAGGTCAAGCAGTTGTTTTTTATAAGGATGATATTGTACTTGGAGGAGGCACTATAGAAAGTGTGCTGTAATAATTGCTTTTAAGTATTAAAAAACAGGGTATTTTTATTTATACCCTGTTTTTCTTTATATTGTTGTTTTAATATTTTAGTCTTCAATTTTGGCTTCATCTTGACTGAGCGCTGCATCATCATTGCCACCGCGCGTGCCTCCATCACCTGCAGAAACGCTATAGCCGCTATCTTCAACTGGCTCGGATTGTTTGCTGCTAGTATCCGCTGCACCTCCAGCATCCCCAGGGCTGCCGAAATCATCTGAAGCTGCGGCTGTATCATCAGATTCTTCACCTGAACCTTCACTGTCGGTGGTAATTGTTGATGTTTCAGAATCACTTGTGCTTGATGCGGTTGAATCTGGAGCTGGTGCTGTATATGAAGTATCCACAGCTGCTGCATCATCGTTGCCGCCTCTTATTCCGCCGCTTTCGGCATTTTGATTGCCGGTATTATCATTAACTTCATTGTTTGAATCAACACCGACGTTGCTGCCATCGCCAACTTGGCCTCCGCCGCCAGCGCCTCCAGCGCCTCCAGCGCCTCCGGTACTTCCGCCATCACCGGGACCACCAAGATCAGCTGCACCGGGGTCTCCTACCTGAGAAGAGTCATTACTGCTTCCTCCATTTCCACTGCTACCACCATTGGAACCACCACCTTCTGAGCCGCTACCACCGTTTCCTGAGCCTGAGCCTGTGCTACCACCATTGGAACCACCACCAGAAGCTTCACCACCTATGCCACTTGTAGATGTACCACCATCTCCAGGACCGCCAGGATTGTTGCAATCGTCGTCTGAGTCGCTATCACTATCGGAATCACTGTCGGTATCCGTATCGGTGTCTGTGTCAGAGTCAGAGTCTGTGTCCGTATCTGTATCTGTATCGG